>NZ_CP119075.1:57500-709596 GCF_029023725.1 Synoicihabitans lomoniglobus | reverse complement strand
GGGCCCCAATTACGCCGGCCGACGGCAATCCATGAACAATCCAAAAGACCGCGTCGTTATCGAGCACCAGAAAGTCCTTCTCGGGCTGTTCCTTAAGAAACTTCTCCCGCAATTTCATTTCCAATCCGGGTGAATAATCCACCTCGTAGGCGAGTTTGGCCATCACGGGCAAACTCTGCGCAATCGCCGCAAACGCCACCACTCCGGTCAGCCATTTCCATACCCGGTCGGTTTTCGCGATCGAGCGCACCACCACCACAATCGCAAGCATCATGAACAGATGGGTCGGTAAACTCAGCCGATTGATGATGCGGTCATCAAATTGCCCCCAGAAATAGAGCAACATGATGGCGGTAATGCCGAACAAACCGGCCCCGGAGAGAATCCAGGTGAGTTCGTCGGCGGTTGTTTCAGCAGCCGTGCGAAGTTTGCGCACCACCCACAACAGGAGAAACGGCAAAGCCAATAACCCCAGGGCCGCAAAGATCGCCGAGCTCGGTTGGTAGCCGTCAAAATCAAAAAAGAACGCCAACGCATGACCAAAATTCGGCACGAGGTATTCCAACCCAAACGGCGAACTCGTGCCCTCCTTGCTCGCCATCTGCCACGCCGTGGAATCACCGGAAAAAATGCGATTCTGGGTGAGCCACATCGCCAAAAACACCGGAGAAATCAACACCGGCCACGAAACATCAATGCGTTGGCGACGCCACCACCCAATCAAAGCCGCCAGCGCCATCGGACCCATGAACAGGATCGACTCATAGCGACAGGCCGCCAGTGCCAAAGCGGTATACACCATGACCTCGAGTCGGAGCGCATCCGGCCGCCGCAGGTAGGCCAACATGCCCAACATGAACGCGGCCATGAAAAACAGGTTAAGTAATTCGAAACCGCAGCCCGCACTCTGCTGCGCGGCCAGAGGCAGACCGGCAAACAATAACAACGCCAATACCCCCGCCCAGCGACGGCCTCCCATTTGCCAACCCAAAACGTATACCAGCAAAAGAAAAGCGATCCCCAGTCCGCGATTGAAATAGAAACCGTTTTCCACCCGGTAGCCGGTGAGGTCATGCACGGTCGAAACCAGAAAAGGGAAAAGCAACGGACGCTTGTCGAGCACCCGCTCGATGATCTGAAACGGCCCCTGCACATCGGTCGCCCGGCTGGGATAAGTGGCGTAACGTTCGTGGTGCATCCCCACCGACGTGCCCAGCAAAAGTAGTTCATCGGCCAGAATCTTGAAACCCGGCTTTTCGTGCGACCACCACACCGAGGTGCAGACCACCACCAATACGAGCACCATCGCATCGAATCGGCCAAAATTATCCCTGACCCATTTCCCGGCCCCGGCCTTTGCCACCGCACGACCGAGCAGGATCACCAACGCCAACATGCACCAATATCCGAACTGGGCGACAAAGTTGAAGGACTGACTTGGCGTGAGGGCCCACCGCGTGGTGACCAACACCAAACCGGCCATGAGCAGTAACAACCAAAGCCGGCGGTTCTTAGCGATCTGTGTAAGCATAAAAAAAGCCGCCCAATGAATTGGGCGGCTCGAAAGTTCGGCAAGAACGAATCAGTTATTGTAGGTGATCGTGCGAGCACCGGCGACGTCGAACGCGGTAACGGCAGCACCCTGCTCGAGGGTCGTGACGTAGGTCTCACCCGCAACGGTCTGCACGGACTTGATGTAGTTGCTGGAGTTCGTGCCCACGAGGGAGGAAGACGTGACTTCACTGACACCGTTCTCGAGGAAGTATTGGTCAGCGGCGGAACCGAGTTGACGGAGGTTGTTGAGAACCGCCTTGTCCTGCGAGCTGGCGCGGACCTTTTGGAACGCCGGAATGGCCATCGCAGCCAAGAGGCCGATGATGACGACAACGATCATGATTTCAACGAGCGTAAAGCCCTTGGAGGAATTGTTGTTCTTCATATGTGTGGTCTGGATTATGATTATGATATGCGCCCGGAAATGAGCGTTCTTCCAGCAAGCCGGGTCGATTTATTTATCGCAAGTGCAATCTTGCAAACGACTTGTGGGTATTATTACGCAACCAATTTAAGCGCTAACCGCACAATTTGTCTTCGGCATCTCATTTAGTTTCAGGGCCATAGGTGGGATCCACCAATGCCAATCCATTGCGAAACGACACCCCCGGCGGAACAATTCAGGGGCTTTTTACATCCCAAAACGGATTCATCTGTTGTTCGTCAGGAAAGTCCGCATTTACGTGCTCGTTTAAGCAAAATGGTATCCGCACCGCTCAATTCGCATTTCACTTTCCTGCTTCTTCTGGTGGCTTCCGCATGCACAGGCCCACTCCACGCCGAAGAATTGATTTTCCACAATGGCGACCGACTGAGCGGTGAGGTCGTGAGCCAAACCGACGAAATCATCGTTTTCGACGCCCCCATGGTTGGTCGGATCGAGGTTTCCACCGCCGACGTAAAATTAGGAAGCTCCATTCCCGTGCCCGAACTCGCCGCCATCGCTCCTGTCGTCGTCGAATCAGATGCACAGGAAGCGGCAACCGCAGAACAAGCCGCTCCCGCGGTTCCGCCCCAAGCACCCGATGCCTCCCCAAAAGCAAAGGTGGCGGCCAAGATCACCCCCTGGTCCGGCAGCGTCGAACTGGGTTTTCGCCAGGAACAGGGTCGCAAGGACTCCATCAATATCGACCTGCGAGCCACCGCCGAGCGAACCTACGGCGTCAATACCTTCAAGGCCAACACCCGCATCCTGCGCGGCGAACAGGACAATGTGGTCAACAAGAGTCGCTACGACGGCAGCTTCCGTTGGCGCCGTGAACTCGGGGAGCGCACATTCGCACAGTCCTTGAGCAGTTACTACCGCGACGATCTGAAGAACATTACCGACAACTGGGAACAAAACATCGGTGCCGGCTACCGCCTCTTCAAATCCGACGACCACGCCGTGAACATCGGCGGTGGTTTGACCGCCCAATATCGCAACGAAGAATCCCTCGACGGCAATTTCTATACCCTGATCGAACTCTTTCAGGACTATTCCTACCAGATCAGCAAACGCATCAAGTTCGTGCAGGATGCCGTGGCGCAATACTCCCCCGATGGCCGCTCCCGCTTCGTCACCGTCGCCAACCAGCCGACGCCCACCACCGAAGATCTGCCCAACTACAAAGTGCGTTTCAACACCGCGCTGCAGGGCCAAATCACCGAACGCATCCAGATCAACCTGCGCTACGAATACGAGTTCGACAACGCGGTCTCCACCAGCGACGCCAAAACGGACCAGCGCATCACCAGTTCGATCGGCTACGGTTTCTGAACCCCGCGGGATGCGTCAGCATTGCTGACCACCTCCGCCCGGCCCTTTCATTGCCCGGCCGAGACCAGACCGCCAGGCTCAAGCCGATTTCTTTTTGACCGTCGTCTTTTTGGCGGCGGCCTTCTTGGCCACTTTTTTCACCGCCACCGCCTTTTTGGCCGGTGCCTTCTTCTTCACGGCCGTCTTCTTGGCTGCCGTCTTCTTAGCCGCGGTCTTTTTAGTCGCGGTCTTCCGTTTGGCCGGTGCCTTGGGTTTTGGCGGATTCAGGAGCTTCTCCACGTCGATCTCATCGGCGTCCCGCCATAATTGCTCCAATTGGTAGACCTCACGTTGCTCGGGCATGAACAGATGGATCATGATCTGATACGCGTCGAAAACGATCCAGCCGCTCTCATCACCGGACTCGATGCCCGCGATCGGGGCACCGGCGGCATCGAGGGTGCGCTCGGCTTCGATGCGGAGAGCGCGCAGGTGGGTGTTCGCCTGCCCGGAGGCCAGAATCAAATAGTCGGTGATACTGGAATGCTCCCCCACGGAGAGCACACGCAGATCGCCCGCCTTTTTATCGTCCAGCGCTTTGACGAGCTGGGCGACGAGCGACAGTGAGTCGGGTGAAGTCTTCGCCGAAGAAACGGCGGTGGAAGGGGAAGTGGAACGAGCAGGCATTTAGTCTTTCCGCCCATACAACGCATGCTCGTGGATATACACAATCGCGTTATGCGGCACGAAATAGTCGAGGGACAACCCGCGCAAAATCCGCTCCCGCAGCTCCGTGGAGCTGATTTCAATCAAGTGGCCGTCGCAGCGATGCAGCCGCAAACCGGGGATGGCCGGTGCCGTTTTGGCCGGATGTCCCGGACGTTCGAGGAAGATGAATTCGGTCAGTTCCGCCAACTCCGCGATGTCACGCCATTGGTCGAGTTTGGGCAATTGATCGCCGCCCATGATCCAATAGAGCTCGTCCGCCGGAAATTGCTTCCGGAAGTGCCGCACCGTTTCGATCGTATAGCTCACCCCGCCCTGGCTCACCTCGAAATCGGACACCTCGAACCGGTGGTCCCAGTCCACCGCCGCCCGCAACATCGCCACCCGGTGCTCCCCCGACGTGAAAACCTCGTGGGCTTTGAGCGGCGCTTGCGCCGCCGGCAACAGGATCACGCGATCGAGCCGGTGTTGCTCCATCGCATCTTGCGCCGCGACCAAATGCCCGAAGTGCACCGGATCGAAGCTTCCACCCATGAGTCCTATTTTCACGCGCCGTTCCTGTGCCCGGCGATGACGCGCCGCAAGGTTGGTTTTAAGCCCACCATGACGTTGACGACGGCGAAACCGTTCGAGAACGTTCCGCTCCAACAACGCCCTGGTGGTGGAATGGTAGACACCGGAGACTTAAAATCTCCTGGCCGTAAGGCCGTGCCGGTTCGAGTCCGGCCCAGGGCACCACTCTATCGGGACCGCTCAGAAATCGAAGTCGTCGATGTTGTCGGCCGTAAACAGGAACGGTTCCCCGAGCAACACGTTGTCACCCGCGACTTCGACCTGCCCCAAGTCACCCGCGTCAAAGGTCGTCGCCCCGGGCTTCAGCGTGCCGCGCGCCACGCCGACAGCCGTCTGAATCGCGAGGTATCCGAGATCCACCGTGTTCCACAACACCACGCCCTCCGTGACACCTTCATGGACATAGCGTCGATTCTCACTGGGGAGTCCGAGCCCGATGACCTTCACTTTTCCGGTCTTGCCCGACTGTTTCACTGCTTCCGCCGCTCCCGGCACCGCCGGTGAGCACAGCGCCATCAACAGCTTCAAATTTGGATGCGCGCTCATCAACGCCGTCGCCTCGCTTTGCGCACGATCCTTCAAATCGTCGCTCGGTCGCACCGCCACCAGTTTCATCTTGGGATAACGTTCCGCCAGCCGCGCCTCCACGTGCCGCTGCCATTCGCGTTGGTTCGCCGCCGTCAACGTCGCCGTGATGATGGCGAACTCCCCTTCCTCACCACAAATCCGCGCCGCTTCGTCCATCAACTTGTAACCGATCCCCTGCGGCGTGGCCTGGTTCACAAAAAACGACCGCGCATCCGGCAACGCGTCCGCATCGTAGGTCACCACCGGAATGCCATCGCGCTGCGCCCGTCGCAGTGCCGTGGAAAGGCCTTCCTTGTTCTCCGCCGCCACCGCAATCACGTCGACGCCGTAAGTGATCCAGTTCTCCACAATCTCATTTTGCTTGGCCGCGTTCGTCTCGGTCGGCCCATCAAAGAGCAGCTCGACCCCGAGCTCCGCCGCCGCGCGATCCGCCCCTTCTTTGCAAGACAGGAAGTAGGCGTTGCCTTTCGCCTTCGGCAACATGGCGACCAACAGTTGCTGGTCCGCCGCCGAAGCGATCGTCGCGCCCAGCAGCCATACCATCAGAAATCGAAACAGGGGAATTCGGGGAGTTTTCATCATTAAATAAATTCAGGAGGTCACGCGGGATTTCCACCAGCGCGGCACTGCTCCGGCCGCCAAGGCCGCGATCAACAACGCACCGGTGAGGAGGCCGGAAATTTCTTCAGCCGCGTTCATTTTGACCACAATCGGCAGCGTCGCGAGTCCACTCTTCAACACTGCGATCGCCGCCACGCCCAGCAAGGTGCCCACCACGCCACCCCGCCCGCCAAAGATACTCGTGCCGCCCAACACGACCGCCGTGATCGCAAAGAGTTCGTAGCCCGTGCCCGCATCCGCCCGCGCCTGCCCGAGCCGTGCCGTGTAAATCACCGCCGCAAGCCCCGCGATCATGCCTGCCATCACATAGGCCCAGGCCGTCACCCGCCCCACGCGCAGCCCCGCGTAGCGTGCGCCTTCGGGCGCAAATCCCACCGCGCGCCAAACCCGCCCCAACGTAGTGCGATGCACCTGCAGCCAGACCAATAGCGCCACTACTGCGAACAACCACAATTGCGTGGGCACGCCCAGCCAACGTCCCTGCCCCAGTGCCAGAAATCCCGCCGGAAACCCCGTGTAGGTGGCCGAGCCCTGCGTCATGCCCTCAGCCACCCCTCGAAACAACGAATAGGTGCCCAACGTCACAATCAGCGGCGGCAACCTCACCTTCGCCACCAGCCCCGCATTGATGCCGCCCGCCACCCCGCCCACCGCCACGGTCGCCAGTGCGGCCACGCCCACCGGCAAGCCAAAGCTCTGCCACAACCCACCAAACACCACCGCACATAGCCCCAACAGCGACCCCACCGATAAATCGATTCCTCCCGTCAAAATCACCGGCGTCAGCGCCAACGCCAACAGACCGATTTCGCACGAATGCCGCAACAGGTCGAACTGGCGATCCATCGTGCCAAAACCGACCACCACACCACGCCGGTTGGTCGTGGTGCCAAAGTGCCAAAACAACAGCCACTCCACCACCAATAGAATCGCCAATATCGTTTCCGGCCGGGCCAGCCAGGCCCGCCAATTTGATTTCACTTCGCTCATGCGGCGGGCCCTTCCGCAACCGCCACCGCGGCGACTTTTTTACGCTCCCGCTCCGACCACGCCGCCGCCAAAATCACCGCGCCCTGAATCGCTTTTTCCCAATAGGCCGGCACGCGCAGATGCGTCAGCGCCGGCGCCACCAACATGAGCAAAACCAAACCGACACACGCCCCGCTGAGTCGACCCCGCCCGCCCGAAATAGCCACCCCGCCCACGACCACCGCCGCGATTACTTCCAACTCAAACCCCGTGCCCGACGACGGCTGCAGCTGCGGCGATTGCACCATGTTCAACGCCGCCGCCAATCCCGCGAACATGCCCATCGCCACCAACGCGCCAAACGTCACGCGTCGCGGCCGAATCCCCGCGAGTCGGGCCGCCTCCGCGTCCGATCCCACCGCATAAACCCAGCGCCCCACCGCCAGATGCCGCAGCCCCCACGCTACGGTCACCGTCACCACCACCGCGATCGCCAATACCACCACCTGTCCGGTCAATTGGCCCCAGCCAAACCACTGCACGCCTTCGGGTAATTCCACGAACCGTCCTTGCCGGCCGAGGTTCAATCCCTGGCGCACCGCGACCATCATGGCCAACGTCACCACGATCGACGGCAGCCCGAGCCCCGCCACCAACACCGCGTTGCACGCGCCGAGCAACGCCCCGCTCGCCATCGCCGCCGCGAATACCAGTGGCAACGGCCAACCCGCCGCCGCCGCGATCGCCGCCACCACCCCCGCCACTGAGAACACCGATCCCACCGAAATATCGATCTGCCGGGTCAGGATCACCAGCGTCATGCCCGTCACCATCACCAACAACGGCGCCTTACGCGTGAACAACGACAACAGCGGCTGCGGCTCGTAAAAGCCCGGCGCCATAATCGCCATCGCCAGCAACACCACACCCACCACGGCGAGCAGCCATCCGGTTCGTCCCCACTGCTTCATGCCGCCGTCTCCCCGTTTTTGTCGCGGCCCAACGCCATACCCATCACATGCTCGGCACTGCTGCCACCGGGCAATATGCCCGCCAAGCGCCCGCCCCGCATCACGCCGATGCGATCGCTCACCGCCAACACTTCCGGTAGGTCACTCGAAATCATGAGCACCGCCATGCCCGCGTCGGCCTGCTCTCGAATCAACCGATGAATCTCGCCCTTCGCGCCCACATCCACGCCTTGAGTCGGTTCATCCAAAATCAATAACCGCGGCGCCGTGGCCAGCCATCGCGCCAGCGCCACCTTCTGCTGATTGCCCCCGCTCAAGCTCCCCGCCAACGCATCCGGTCCGGTCGTTTTCACCGCCAACCGGTCAATGTAGTCACGGCCCAACTGGCGTTCCCTAGTCGCATTGAGCCAGCCCCCGCGAAAGAGCCGCCCAAACGATGCCAACGAAACGTTCTGCGCGATCGGCAACTCCAGCACCACGCCGTGCTGCCGCCGGTCCTCCGGCACGTAAGCGATCCCATGGGCCATCGCTTCGGCCGGACTGCGCGGCAGAATCTCCGCTCCGTCCAAGCAAATGCGACCCGCGTCCGCCGGAGTGAGCCCAAACAATATCCGGGCCAGCTCCGTGCGCCCCGCTCCCACCAGTCCCGCCAAGCCCATCACCTCACCCGCCCCCACATCCAGGGTAACCTCGCGCACGCCCGACGCCGTGCAACCGACTCCGGTCAACGCCAACACCGTGTGATCGGGCCCATCGCCGTCGACCGCGCCCCGCGGCACCGTCAGTTCCACTTCGCGACCGACCATCAACGCGATCGCCGACGCTTCATCGAGATCCGTGATGGCATGGGTGCCGACGCTCGTGCCGTCTCGCAACACCGTCACCCGATCAGCGAGTGCAAACACTTCCTCCAACCGGTGGGAGATATAAATCACACTGCGCCCGCTCGCTTTGAACTCCCGCACGATGGCAAACAATCGCTCTTGCTCCGACCGCGTCAGCGACGCCGTCGGTTCATCCATGATCACAATCCGCGCCTCCGCTCCGATCGCACAGGCGATCTCGACCAACTGTTGCTCCGGCATCGAGAGTTCGCGGACTTCCGTTCGCGGATCGATCCGCGCCCCACACTTGGCCAACAACACCGCCGCCCGTTCCTCCCGCGCTCGCCAGGCCACGCGTGCGCCTCCGCGCGTTTCCTCCAGCCGCAAGCCGATGTTCTCGGCCACCGACAGATCCGGAAACAGCGCGGGTTGCTGATAAATGCACGCCACGCCCTTCGCCCGCGCGGCTTGCGGCGTCAGTCGCGACTCCGCGTCGCCAAAAATTTCAATCGTTCCCGCGCTCGGCTCCAAGGCTCCGGTAATCAGTTTGATCAACGTGCTTTTGCCCGCCCCGTTTTCGCCCAGCACCGCATGCACTTCCCCTTCCGCCAACTCGAAGTCCAAACCCGACAAAGCCCGCACCGCCCCGAAGGACTTGCTGATACCATGAAGCGAAAGCGGAGGGGAACTCAATGAAGGGACGGGGTAAAACGTGGGCCGGTCATTTTCCCGGCGAAGGGGTGAAGCCATCAGCCATGCAAAAAACCATCGCGGTGACAACCGGCCAGACACCTTCAATCTTCATCGCGCCGGAAATCACGCCACAAACCTGTTCGGATCGTCCGAATCCGCCACGCGACTGCCCCCGGCTTAGGCGTTCGTGGCGCGCGTGCGCCAGTCGCGCGGCGACATCCCAAACTCGCGCTTGAACGCCGCCGACAAATGAAACGCCGAGCTGTAACCCAGCCGGTCGGCCACGTGGTCCAGCGTCACCCGCCCCGATCCCAACATGCGTCGCGCCTGCGTCAGCCGCAGTCGCGACAAATAACGGTGCGGGGCCATGCCGGTCGCCCGTTTAAACTCCCGCCGGAAATGCGTGTAAGAAACCCCGAGCCGACGCGCGAGTTCCTCCGCCCCGGGCGGATTCCGCAAATCCGCCGCCAGTTCGTGCTCGGCTTGACCCACCCAACCGACGCGTTGCTCGTCCGCCGTTTCGAACGCATCGCGCTCCATCACCAGGGTGAGCGCCTGCAAGCCGAGCGCTCCGCGTTCCGGGTCATGCGACGACGCCTGCTCACTCGCCAACCGTCGGTGAATCTGTCGCCACACCACCTCCAAATCGGCGGCTCGGGACGGTCGCACCATCCGCGCATCACGACCGAGCACTCCCGTCTCCTCGAGTTGGGTCACCACCGGACCTTCCAACTCGATCCACCATTCTTCCCAGCCCGTCGTCGGTTCGGGACTGTAGCGATGCCACGCGTGCGGCGGCAGAATCAACACGTCTCCGGGCCGCACCGTTTGCACGCCCGTGCGCCTCGATTCAAAGCTGCCTCGTCCGGTGCGCACCAACACGAGTTGCAACGATCCCAGCACCCGACCGCTTTCCCACCGAAACACGTGATCCGACGGATGCCCCGCTGGCGGATAGGTTTCCCCCGGGGCCACGACCTGTATGCCGCCGCCCGTCACCGCCACGCCCCATGCCTGCGTCATCGGTGATGAAGGCAGATACCGGGCAAAGTCGGGCGATTCGGACATAATCTGTATGTTTTTGATCAGACTACGCATTCAGATCAACGTCCGTTTCCGCTATACTCACCGCTCCCTTTCGCTCTACCCACGGTTCAAAACCTCCTTTTTCCCATGTCCACCTACCAGCACGTTACCTTCTCTTGGGACGACGCCAAAGCCGCGTCGCTCGATCCTGTCGACCGCCTCGTCTACCGCTCCAACATCCTCGGCGACGACCAGCGCATCACCAACACCGGCGGCGGCAACACGTCGTCCAAGTTGATCGAAACCGATCCCATCTCCGGCGAAGAGGTCGAGGTCCTGTGGGTCAAGGGCTCCGGCGGCGATCTGCGCACGTCGAAGCGCGCCAACTTCTCCTCCCTTTACCAATCACGCATGATCGAGTTGCAGCGCGTCTACGCCGCTCGTCCCGACAAAGGTCTCAAAAATCCCGGCGAGGACGCCATGGTCGCCATGCAGGCGCACACGACGTTCAACCTGAACCCGCGTCCGTCCTCCATCGATACGCCGTTGCACAGTTTTCTGCCCGGCAAACACATCGACCACATGCACCCCAATGCCGTCATCGCCGTCGCGGCGAGCGCGCGTTGCGAGGAGCTCACGCAGGAAATTTTCGGTGGCGCCATGGCTTACGTGCCGTGGATGCGTCCCGGCTTCGAACTCGGTCTCGCCATGCAGGAGATTTCGGAAAAACAACCCGACGTGAAGGCCATCATGATGGGCCAGCACGGTTTCATCTCGTGGGACGACGACGAGAAGGCCTGCTACACCCGCACCCTCGATCTCATCGAACAAGCCGCCGCTTTCATCGAGGAAAGATACGAGGCCAAGGGCGGTGACGCCGCCGCCTTTGGTGGCCAGAAGTTCGAGACGCTGCCCGAAGCCGATCGTCACGCCACCCTCGCCGCCATCCTGCCATGGCTACGCGGACAAGTTTCACAACAAAAGCGCCTCATCGGCACCGTCCAGGACGACGCCAAGATCCTACGCTTCGTCAACTCCGCCGACGCTCCGCGTCTCGCCGAGCTCGGCACGTCCTGCCCCGACCACTTCCTGCGCACCAAGATCAAACCGCTCTACGTGGATTGGAATCCGCAGACCGAGGACCTCGACGCTCTCAAAACCAAACTCACCGACGGCCTCGCACAATATCGCCTCGACTACGCCGCCTACTACCAGGCCTGCCGCCACGACAATTCGCCCGCCATGCGCGACGCCAACCCGACCGTCGTGCTCATTCCCGGCATCGGCATGATCGCCTGGGGCAAGAGCAAATCCGAGAGCCGCGTCACCGCCGAATTCTACAACTGCGCCGTCGAAGTCATGCGCGGTGCCGAGGCCATCGACACCTACATCGCGCTGCCGCAACAGGAAGCTTTCGACATCGAATACTGGTTGCTCGAAGAGGCCAAACTCAAGCGCATGCCCGCCGAGCAGGAGCTCGCCCGCCAAGTCATCATCGTTGTCGGCGCCGGTTCCGGTATCGGCAAGGAAACAGCTCTGCGCCTCGTCAAGGACGGTGCGCACGTCGTCTGCGTTGACCTCAATCTCGCCGCCGCCGAAGCCACCGCCAAAGAGATCACCGACCAATACGGTCAAGGCATCGGGGTCGCGGGCTCGGGCATCTCCGGCTGCGGTCCGGCCATCGGCCTCGCCGCCAACGTCACCGATCGCGCCAGCATCCGCGCCATGCTCGATCAGGTCGCGCTCGCTTACGGCGGTTTCGATCACATCTGCGTCACCGCCGGCATCTTCGTCCCTGCCGACACCACCGGACACATTCCCGACGACAAGTGGGCGCTCACCTTCGGTATCAACGTCACCGGCGGCTACCTCGTCGCCGACGAAGCCGCCAAGTCCTGGCGGGCTCAGGGTCTGCGCGGCAACCTCGTGCTCACGACATCCGCCAACGCCGCCGTGGCCAAAAAAGGCTCGCTCGCCTACGACACGTCCAAAGCCGCGGCGAACCATTTGGTTCGCGAACTCGCCATCGAGTTGTCTCCGCTCGTGCGCGTCAACGGCGTCGCTCCCGCGACCGTCGTCAAGGGCTCGGCCATGTTCCCCCGCGACCGGGTTATCGGTTCGCTCGCGAAATACGACATCGCCTACACCGACGATGAGGAGACCGAGTCCCTGGTCACCAAACTCGCCCAGTTCTACGCCGACCGCACGCTCACCAAATCGCCCATCACGCCGGCCGATCAAGCCGAGGCCTACTTCCTCCTCGTGAGCGAACGCCTCAGCAAGACCACCGGTCAAATCGTGACCGTCGACGGCGGCCTGCACGAAGCGTTCCTGCGCTAAGGAACTGGCTTATCCCACCGGAAGAAAACAGAACCCAGCAGGACACCAAATCTTCACAGGAGAAAACAGAGCGAAACGGAGAAGACAATATGTATTCATTTATACATTACGAATTCCACTCTCTTGATTGTCTCCCGTAAGAACGAGCCTGCCTCCCAGCTCTGTTTTCCTCCGTTCCCTCCTGTAAAAAACAACCTAACCCCGTGCCTGCTCCTCCCCTTCCTCTCCACTGCGCCGCCATTGATCTGGGCGCGACCTCCGGTCGTGTCATGGTCGGCACGTGGCACGGTAATGAACTTTCCACTACGGAGGTTCACCGCTTCCCCAACGCCCTGCGTTCGGTCAACGGCCACGACTACTGGGACGTCGCTGGCTTGTGGAACGAGGTTCAAACGGGCCTCGCGCTAGCCGCCGCCAGCTTGCCGTCCGGGGCGAGTCTCGCCTCGGTCGGAGTCGATACCTGGGGCGTCGATCACGTGTTGGTCGACGACGCCGGTCGCATGGTTTTCCCGACGCACGCCTACCGCGACGCCCGCACCCAACCCGGCCTGCAAGCGTTGCTCGATTCACCCGCCGATCTCGGCCGAATTTACGCCGCCACCGGCATCCCGGCCGTTTTCTACAACAGTTCACTGCAGTTGGCCGAAACGGTCGCCTCGTGTCCGGCCATCAAAAAACTGGCCACCCGCTGCCTATTTCTACCGGACTATTTCAACTACCTGCTCTCCGGCCGCATGGCCCACGGCCTCTCCATCGCGAGCACGACCCAATTGCTCGACGTCGGTAGCAACGACTGGTCGAAAACGGCCCTCAAACATTTCGGCGTGCCGCCGCGGTGGCTCGGCTCACCCATCAAGTCCGGCACCAAACTCGGCCGCGTGCGCGGCATGCCCGATTTGGGCAAAACCACCGTCGTAGCGGTGCCCGGCCACGACACCACCTGCGCCTACGACGCCATGCCGGCGGCGCCCGATGGCGATGACATTTTCCTGAGCTCCGGCACGTGGTCACTGGTCGGTTTCGAAAGCACGCAACCACTGCTCGGTGAGGAAGCGCTCGCCACCCGCGTGGCCAATGATCGCACCGGTCGCGGCGAATACCGCCCGCTCGTCAACGTCATTGGTTTGTGGTTACTGGAAGGCACGCTAAAAGCCTTCGATTCCCGTCCCGCCAACGATCGATCATGGAAGGCGCTGCTCAAAAACGCCGCCGCCCTACCCGCGCCCGCCCGACTGCTCGATGTCACCGATCCGGCCTTCGCTAACCCTCCGTCCATGAAGGCCGCCATCGACGCGCAGTTGCGCCGCCACCGCACCAAACCACCGCAGGAGCTCGTCGAGTATGTGCGCCTCATCTGTGATTCACTCGGCCAGGGTCACGCCGATGTCATCCGCCGTTTCGAGCACTTGGCGAACCGGACCTTCAAACGCATTCTCATGGTCGGCGGCGGTTCTAAAAACGCCCTCCTTTGCCAGGCCACCGCCAATGCCTCCGGACTGCCCGTGCTCTCCTTCAATCTCGAAGGCTCCGCCGTCGGCAACTTCGCCAACCAACTCATCGCGCTAAAGGCCGTGAAGAATCTCGCCACCTTCCGCGCGGCCCTCGCGACACAACTTAAGCCCAAAATCTACCAACCCCGTTAACCCTTTTCCCTATCTCATGAAGCCCTACGATTTTGCCCGCGACGCCTACGCTGAACTCGGCGTTGATACCGAGAAAGCCATCAAGAAAGCCCTCTCCATTCCGGTCTCTCTGCATTGCTGGCAGGCTGACGATGTGCGGGGTCTCGAAACGCCTCGCGAAGGTCTCGCTGGTGGCGGCATCATGGCCACGGGCGGCTATCCCGGACGCGCCCGCAACGGCGACGAGATGCGCGCCGACTTGTCCAAGGTGCTCGATCTGCTGCCCGGCAAACACCGTCTCAACCTTCACGCCTTCTACGCCGAGACCGGCGACACCGTAGTCGAACGTGATGCCATCGAACCGCGTCACTTCACCGGCTGGACCGACTGGGCCAAAAGCGAAAAAATCGGGCTCGATTTCAACCCGACTTATTTCGCGCATCCGCTCGCCAACGACGGCTACACCCTCTCGCACGCCGACAAATCGGTGCGCCAATTCTGGATCGACCACGCTCAGGCCTGCCGGCGCATCGCTCAGGACTTTGCCACCAAACTCAAGTCGCCCTGCGTCCACAATCACTGGGTGCCCGACGGAGCGAAGGACGCCCCGGCGGATCGTTTCGCTCCGCGCCAGCGCCTTCGCGATTCCTACGACGCGATCTTCGGCGATGATTCGATCGACCGCACCAAGTGCGTCGATGCGGTCGAAGGAAAACTCTTCGGCCTCGGCAGTGAGGAATACGTCGTCGGCTCGCAAGAGTTTTACTCCAACTACGCGCTGAGCCGCGACCTCGTGCTCTGCCTCGACCTCGGTCATTTCCATCCCACCGAATCCGTCGCCGACAAGGTTTCCACTCACCTGCAGTTCCACCAAAAACTGCTCCTCCACACCAGCCGCCCCATTCGTTGGGATAGCGACCACGTCGTCATCCTTGATGATGCGGTGCGCAACCTCTTCCTCGAGATCGGTCGCGGCAAGGCGTGGAACAAGATCTTCGTCGCGCTCGATTTCTTCGACGCGTCGATCAACCGCCTCGCCGCCTACGTCATCGGCACCCGCGCCACGCGTCAGGCGATGTTGTGCGGACTGCTCGATCCAACCTCTCGTCTCAAGGCCGCTGAGAAAGCGGGCAGCGGACACGAACGCCTCGCGCTCATGGAACACACCCGCGCCCTACCATGGGGCGTCGTCTGGGATGAGCTGTGCCGTCGCGCCAATGTCCCCGTCGGCGCCGACTGGCTCCAGGATGTCGCCACCTACGAAAGCAAAGTCCTAAGTCACCGCACTTAATACCCTACTGTTGTTTTTACAGAAGGTAACAAAGAGAACAAAGCCAGCCACGGCATCTTTCACTCCGCCTCTTATTCTGGTCTGCTTAGTTTCCTTCGTTACCTTCTGTAAGAAAATTAATATCCCTCGCCATGCCCTCTTCCACTCCTGACGTTGTTCTGATCGGCAGCGGCATCATGTCCGCCAACCTCGGTGTGTTGCTCAAGCAACTCGACCCGAACCTGAGCATTCACGTTTACGAAGTGGCGGATCAGCTTTCGCCCGAGAGTTCGCACGGCTGGAACAATGCGGGCACGGGCCACGCGGGTATTTGCGAACTCAGCTACACGCCGCACCGCGAACCCGACGGCACGGTCAATGTTGCCAAGGCGATCGGTATTTTCGAGGAATTCGAACAATCGCTCCAGTTCTGGGCCCACGCGGTGGATACCGGGGTCATCGATGATCCCCGCAGTTTCATCAATCCGGTGGATCACATCAGTTTCGTGCGCACGCAGGAACAGGTCGACTACCTGCGCGCCCGCCACGCCGGGCTGGCCGCCCACCATTTCTTTGCTCCGATGGAATTCACCACGGACAAGGCGCAGATCGCAACGTGGTCCCCGTTGCTGACCGAGGGACGCATCGACGAACCCATCGCCGCCACGCGCATGGTTGGCGGCAGCGACGTCAACTTTGGGGTCATCGCAACCAAGTTGCTCAACTGGCTCGGCCAGCAGGAAGGCTGCGCCGTCATGCCGGGCCATCGCGTTACCGATCTCACCCGCCACCCTGGGGGCGGTTGGCAAGTCGAAGCGCGCGAGCTCGCCACCGGGGCAACCAAGACTTCCTCCGCGAAGTTCGTCTTCGTCGGTGCCGGCGGCGGCAGCATCCTGCTCCTTCAGAAAGCCGGACTACCCGAAGCCCGCGGTCTCGGCGGTTTCCCCATCGGTGGCCAATGGCTCGTCTGCGACGATCCCGCCATCGTCGAACGCCACGATGCCAAAGTATACGGCCAAGCGCTCGGTGCCGCGCCCACCATGGCCGTGCCGCATCTCGACACCCGGATACTGGACGGCAAAAAGAGCCTGCTCTTCGGACCCTTCGCCTCCTGGACCACGAAGTTTCTCCACCAACATGGGAAATGGACGGACCTCCCTCGTTCGATCAAGCCGCACAATCTCGCGACCTTGCTCAAGATCGGGTGGAACAACCTCGATCTCGTCAGATACCTCATGCAACAGGGCACGCAAAGCATGGCCGACCGCATGAAAGTGCTGCACGAGTTTTATCCCGACGCGAAGGAAACCGATTGGAAACTCATCGACGCCGGCATCCGCGTGCAGGCGATCAAGAAAACCGACGGCGAAGCCGGCATCGTGCACTACGGCACGGAGGTGCTCACCAGCGCCGACCGCAGCATGTCCGCCCTCCTGGGGGCGTCGCCCGGCGCATCGACCTCCGTGCACATTATCACCAAAGTCGTGGAAAAGAGTTTCCCGCATTTGCTCGCCGGAGCAGACGGACTCGCCCGGATCCAAAAGTTGATTCCCTCCTACGGCATCGATCTCCAGGCCCCCGCCGCCGCCGCTCGCTACGCCGAGATCGCCCGCCCCGCCCGCACCACCCTCGGCCTGAAATTCGACGCCTAGCCGACGGACTGCGGCTTGAGGGAATAGACATCCAGTTCCCCCTTTGCCTTGATTTCGATTTTTCCGCGGTAATCAGCGTCAAACTTTTCGCGCACGAAATCGTAGGTGTAGGCGGAGACACAAACGCCGTCTGCATCGGCCTGAGTTTCCATGCGACTGGCCAGATTCACAGTGTCGCCAAAGACCTCTTAGGTGAACTTCCACTTACCGACCACCCCCGCCACCACCGGCCCGGAGTGTAGCCCTACCCCCATGTGCCATTTGATCGCAGAGGTCTCATTACGTTTCCGGGTGTAACCCAGCATCGCAAACGCCAGTGACGCCGCCCGCACCGCGTGGTCTTCGCATGGCTCCGGCAAGCCACAGGCCGCCATGTAGGCATCGCCAATGGTTTTGATTTTCTCCAGTCCATGTTGCGCGGCCAAGTCATCGAAGCCACTGAACAGCTCATTAAGTTCCGCAATCAGACGCTGGGCTGGAATAGAGGAAACGGTGGAGGTGAAGCCGCGAAAATCACTGAAAAGAATCGTCACTTCTTCATACCGTCGCGATTTACTGCTGCCGGATTCTTTCAGTTCGTGAGCGACTTCCTGCGGGAGTATATTGGCGAGCAAACGATCGGATTTCCCTTTCTCATCCCGCAGTTCCTGGGTGCGCTCAGATACCTCGGTCTCCAAGCGCACGTTTTGTTCGGCAATAAAAATTGTTTTTCTCGTTCCCGCTGCACATTGGCTTTCCCGAGCTTCTCAACTTCGACGACCTTCACGGCAAGTCGACGACTGGTCAAAGCGTAGTCGCGCGCCACGTGCAGTGACAACATGAAGGCCAACACCAGCACTCCGAAGTTCATGGAGTGCGTCGACCAGACCTCGGGGGGAACAACCTCGAGCACGCGCAAGGCATTGTAGACGATGACCACGGCAAAACAGGCCATGCCAGAGAACAACAGGATTGCGCCTTGCCGACGTGCCCGAACGGCATGGGTGGCAACGCGCAGGAGTTCGATGCTGCAAACAATACCGTAGCCCGCGGCCAGCTTGAAGGCCATGGCATCACCCCACCATCCGACCACCGGGATGACCAACCAACCGCAAACTTGCAGCACGCGGTAGAGCGTTCCCTGCGGCTGGCGAAGCAAACCGTAGACGGTCTGAAGGCCGAGAACCGAGAACAGCGGAATCACCGCCAGGAAAAGGTGGTGCGCGAGCCCATAGCTACCGAGATCGACCGCACTGGCCAGGGCCAACCTCGTCGCACTCAGCACCGCCAGCGACAACATGAAGCAGCCGGCCGCCAGATTCGGTCGTGGTTCGATCTTCAAGATCGCCAAAGCCAAATGGAGCAGCGCCAACATTCCCGGCACCGCGATAAAAAATAACAGCGGCGCTCGAATCGTGTCATTCCACCCCCGCGTTTCTTCCTCCCATTGGCTCGGAGAAATCAACCTGATGTGAAGGTCGAGGTTCAGGTTGGGCACTCCGGACCAATTTACCGCTTCGTGGTTGGAGTGGCGTAGTTCGAGAATCCCATCCTCGCCCGGCTGCAAACGCAACGGCAGCGGTTCCGCGTTGCGTAATACCGCGATCTCATCGCGCGGAGAACCACCCGGGCGGCCAGCCCAACCCAGCAACTCGCCGTTCAAGCGGATCTCTGTGCCGCCAGCTTGACTCACTTGGAGGAACAAAATCTCCGATGTCACGAGTTGGGACGTATCCAGTTTCAACCGCAACGCACCGTGTCCGGACCACGGTTCCGCCATCGCGACGGGGTTCTCGATCGATGTGAGGTGCTGCCAATTTCCCGCGTAACTGGCTCCGAACTCCCCCACCGTGGTCGGCACCGTCCATACCGGCAGAGTATCTGCGGTAAGTGCCACGGGAGGAGCACCGGCAACATGGCCCGCGCCACTCCAGATCCACAAGCACACCATGGCCCATGGATGGGGCGCTCCTCTGCGGTCAGGTCGGTTCACAATCCGACCATCGGGTTCAACGGCATCCGAGCCCAAGTGGTCTGGGAGAATTTGGTGAAATCTCCGCCAGCTTCATAATGCTCCACACACGAACGTCCCAACACGTAGGTGTAACCCGCCAATACCCCGGGCCACGCACCATGACGAAGTAGTCCGCCCACCACGGGTATCGATGCCACCAGGGTTTTGAACTGCATCGCAATCGCGGTGTGAGTGACCGCGAAATCGACGACTCCGATGGTTAACGAAGAGACGAGCACTCGCGCAGAACTCGCATCGAAGGGTTTGCCGTAGTATCGCGCCAATTCACGCAACATCGTGACCTGCAATCCGGCAATGGCTGCGCTGTTGACGACGGGAATCGGAATCAAATTCGCTCCCACACTGCCCAGCACATGCGCGTGAACAATGTCCATCGCTTTGCCTCGTCGTTGCTGTTCGAGCGCTTCCCACCGCCGCTGGCGGGCCGCATGGGCCGGAGATGCAATGGCGACCACGGCCGACATGAACTCAGAAGGTGATGATCTCCAACGAGACTTGCAAAATCTCTTCGCGAGCCGGTGCATCCAGAGCTTTCCATCCCAGCAACATCGCGTGCTGATAGGATTGGCGACGACCGACCTGGCACTTGAGCGGAGCAAGGCCAATGCGTTCGCCGAGCCGGGGCATCTCTCTGGCCAGCGTGGTATTGCGCTGCACCTGATTAAACAGCAACGCGGCCTTCTTCCCTCGATAGTGGTTTTGAATCACTTTGCTGGTCTCCTGCGATGTCCACAGATCGGCCGGCGAAGGCGATGACACCAGCACCACCCGGTCCGCCTCACGCAAACTCTGGTGCACCGCGTCAGACTCCAATCGTGGCGGCGTGTCGATAATGGTGGCGTCGTAGGTTTCGCCAGCGACCGCGAGCTCGACCCCCGACTCCGTTTCCTGCAACCAACGCGTCGCGGTTTTCTGGGAATCACGATCTATCAATCCCACCCGTCGCCCCGCATCCGCGAGCGCACATCCCAGCAGTATCGAAAGGGTGGTCTTCCCCGCACCGCCTTTACCGTTGCAGAATACAATCGTCATGATTTTCGGAAAGCAGTTGGGATCAGAGCCTTGTGGACCAATACATGCAACGCTTTCTCCCCACCGTTTTTACCGGCCGCCGAAGGTCAAAAAAAAACCCGAAGGCGACCGGCGCCTTCGGGTGAGAATCAATGGTGGGTAAGGACTGGAAATCAGGCCTCCGCCGTGGCTTCTTCCATCGGAGGAGCCGCCTTCTTTTCCGAGGCCAGCACGATGATCATGCCAACGAGCGGGGAGAGAAGGAAGCTCGCCAAGAGGTAGAGCCAAAAACCGAACTTACGTTCGCGACCAAGATAAGCGACCAACGCGCAGAGCGCGACATAGAGAATCCACATTACAACCATGACAGAGGGAGGGGGTTAGACTTTTACGGATACTACCTTCTTCAATCCCGACTGAACTTCTTGAGCCAAGCGGGATGAAAAATCTTTAGGACTGAAAGTCAGCAACGTGCCATCGGACTCGTAGTGAGCGATGAACACGCGGCCAACCGCATAGGTGATAGCGCCGGAATACAACGGCACCGAAATCATACCAAAAAACTGACCGACCCCTGGCAGGGTCTTCAGGGCGGAGCCGAAAGAGCTTTTGGCGAGAATACCGGGGGCCAACGTGCCGATGAGTGCGGTCAACGTCGATTTACCCACATTCTCCGTGAAAGGCTTGCCGTAGATTTTGGAAATATCGGCCAGCATCTTGAGTTGGATGCCGGCGATCGTGGCGATGTCCCATCCCGCAACCGGAATGGCGCCGGCTCCCGCCGCCAGCAGCGCGCTGGTGGTGACAACGGACTGCGCGGACGTCGCGCTGGGGGACAAGGTAACTGAGTCAGTGGATGCGCTCATGGTTTCTGGAACAGTGATTTTAGATGACGGTTTCTTTTTTGCGACGCGGCGAGGCTTTCGAGTCCGGGGACGAGCGGAACTGTCAAGCGAGGCGGCCAGCTTGCTTTTCAGCTCTTCATTTTTCGTTTTCCGCTTCATCTGCTGTTGGCTTTAGACCTTAGCTCGCTTAATGACATCCTTTAGTTTCAGTGGGTCAAGATTTGTTTAAATGCCATTGATCCATAGAAATAGGTGACTCTCCCCATTTGCCCGTCCTTCATCTAACCTCTTTCGCTGACTCAGCCCCGTATTGCCGGAATTACCCTTGGTGAACATCGCATGAATTTTCTTCGTTTTCTTTGGCACGAATCAGGGGCCATGGGCCGCCAAATCAGCTTCGCGACGTTTTGCAGCGGCGCCATCAGTGGATTTCTGGTCACCATTATCCTCGGGGCGGCATCAACCGCGACAGACAATACCAAAAGCTTCTCCAACTTGCTCATGTTCGCCGTGGCCCTGACCGGGATGATGACGGCCAAGCGCTTCAGTCTGCGACGCGCGACGGTTTTGACCGAAGGCATCGTGGAAAAGCTGCGTCTGCGGTTGGCCGATAAAATCCGCCGGGCCGAATTGTTTTATTTTGAGAAAATCGGGGCCGAACGATTTCACACACTGCTCACCACCGAAACTCAGGTCATCTCCAACACCGCCACGATGGCGATCAATGCCTCGGCCTCCGCCGTCATGCTGGTCGTCGCATTCGGCTATATCGCGTTTTTGTCCATTCCCGCCTTCGTGCTGTCGCTGACGGCTATATCGGTCACGATCATCGCCTACCGTTTGAGTCTGCGTTCAGTCGACCCGTTGTTGCGACAAACCGTGGAGCAGGAAAATCGCTTTTTCGCCCTCCTCGGCCATCTGCTCAAGGGCTTCCCCGAAATCAAAATGAACGTGCGCAAAAATCACGATCTGTTCGGCCAGCACTTGCAGCCGGCCGCCGCGACCTTGCGCGACCTCAAGGTCGATACCGGTCACCGTTTCGTGAATACCACGATCATCACGCACTCCGCATTTTATGTTTTGCTGGCAGTGGTGATTTTTCTGCTTCCCCGACTTTCCCAGGTTGAGCCCAGCGTCATCGTGAAAATCAGTGCGGTGGTGCTCTTCATTTTTGGTCCTTTGGCCGAGGTCGTGGGCGTGCTGCCTTTTCTGGCCAAAGCTTCCGTGGCGATCGACGCCATTGAAAAAATGGAGCAAAGTCTCGACCGGGAAGTGGGGAGTCACCCCCCGGTCGACCTTGAAAACCCACCCCGGTCTTGGGACTTTGAATCCGTCGGCGTGCGGGACCTGCGGTTTCAATACGAAAATGCCGACGGCAGTCCGGGATATGCCCTCGGTCCTATCAATCTTACGTTCAAACGAGGCGAAACCGTCTTCATCAAAGGCGGCAACGGCAGTGGCAAGTCGACCTTCCTCAAGCTTTTCACCGGTCTATACCCTCCGCGGGCCGGCTGCATCACCGTCAATGAAAAGGCGGTGCTCGGCCCTCAACTGCAACGATACCGGGAACTCTTCTCGATTATCTTCACCGACTTTCACTTGTTCGATCGGCTCTACGGCCTCCACGCCATCGACGATGAAGCCCTCGCCCAGCTCATCGATGACATGGAGCTGACCGATAAAACCGCATTTCAAGAGGGCCGATTCACCAACATCGAACTTTCCACGGGACAAAGGAAGCGCCTCGCATTGATCACTGTGCTGTTGGAAAACAAACCCATTCTGATCTTCGATGAATGGGCCGCCGACCAGGATCCCACCTTCCGACGCCACTTCTATCATGAAATTTTGCCCGCGCTGAAAAAAGAAGGGAAAACCATCATCGCCGCCACTCATGACGATCACTACTTTGATACCGCCGATCGCGTGTTAGGGATGGATTTCGGCCGATTCGTGGCCGACGAAAGCAACAATTAGGGCTTTCGTCAGCTGCTTGCTTGGCCTAACTCATCGCCTCCACCCCGTCATGTCCGACTCGCCCGCCAATCCGCCTCCCCCTTCTTCGCCTGCTGGCGGCGACGCATTGCGTTCGAAGGCATCCCCGGGCAACGCCGACACCTCACCACCCGAGGCCGCCTCAGGCGCAAACGTTTCGGCCGGACCAAAAATTCCCGTCATGCCGCCAGCGCCCTCCCGGCCGGCACAGAACGATGAACCTTTGGCCTCAGAGGTGGCATCTCCTCCGCCCTCCATGCCGCCTCCGCCAAAGCCCCCGCCCCCGCCGTCCCGCGGCAGCGGCGCAAGCGGTTCAGATGATCGGTCTCCCCGCCCCCGTCGACGCCGCGGTCTGTTCGCACGCATGCGCTACAACCTCGGTGAGATTTGGACCGACAACAAGATACTCCTGGTCTGTTCGTTCTTCGTTTTCACCTTCCTGGTCGCATTCTTCTGGAACGACATCTTCGTGCTCGTCCGGCCCGGTGAACGCGCAGTGATCTATCGGCCCTTCAGTCAGGGCACCGACATCGAGAACACCTACAATGAAGGTCTGCAGATCCTGGCCCCATGGAACCGCATGTATATTTACGATGTGCGGGTGCAGCAGGTCGCGGATGAATTCACGGTGCTTTCCTCGGACGGTCTGGAAGTGAAGATAAATATTTCAATCCGGTTCCGTCCTCAACGTGAAGACCTTGGCCGGCTCCACAAAGACATCGGCCCGGAATACGTCGAAAAAGTGGTCAAACCCGTGGCCCAATCTCAATTCCGTTTCGTATTGGGCCAATACAAACCCGAAGAAATCTACACCTCGCAAGGGTTCATCGTCCAGACCGCCAAACAGGGCTCCCTCGCGGAAATGGCTGATCGCTTCATTCTGCTGGATGATTTGTTGCTGAAGTCAGTCACCCTGCCTCCGCCCGTCGCCGCCGCCATCGAGTCGAAACTCAAAGCTCAACAACTTGCGCTCGAGTTCAACTATCGGATCGAAACCGAGGCCAAGGAAAAGGAGCGCAAGCGGATCGAGGCCGAGGGTATTCGCACCTTCCAAGACATCATCTCATCCGGCGGCATCTCTGATTCCTACCTTCGTTTTCGGGGCATCCAAGCCACCTTGGAACTGGCTAAATCCCCCAACTCCAAAATCATCGTGATCGGAGGTGGTAAGGATGGCCTCCCACTCATCCTCGACGGTCGCAACGACACCCTCGCAACACCGCCCCTCCCGGTTCCGGCGGAAGCAGCTCCGGCTCCGTAAAGACCGCTGGGCTAGGTGGTAAGATCAACGTCCTCGATCTCCAGCTCTGGGATGGGAGGACTTTGCGGTGGTTCTGCCACGGGGCCCGGTTTCCCGGTCAGCTGACTCCAAACCCCGCGGTAGTAATCATCCATTTCGCCCACGTCCTTCAGGTTGAAATTTTTACCTGACGGATGAATGAAGAACGAAGGGCCATTGATCAGATAGCGATCAATGTAAGGCGTCGCCCCGTCCACCGTGGTGGCGTAAAAGGAATAATTGGTGACCGCCGCCGCGATGTGCGGACGCATGAAAAAGCTCACAAAAGCATGGGCCGCGTCGATCTCTTCGCACGAGGTGGGCAATGCAAACGAGTCCATGAACACAATCGACCCTTCCCGCGGTAACGCGATGCGCAACGCCTTGTTACCGGGCAACATTTTAGGCTGCGGATTCAAGACCGTGGGCGCGCTTGCAGGATAACCGCTGAGCGCCTTGGTGACATCCCCCGTCCACGCCATGGCCATGCCATAAGCCCCCGTGCGCAGGTTCTCCGGCACATCGGCCGAATCATAGCGGATCCGATCACGTGCGTCGGACAACACCCGCGCCGCCGCGTCGATTTCCTTTTCGTTCAGGCTGTTCGGATCGTAACCGAGATAGATCAACGCCGATCCCAAGGTGAAACGAGCGTCGTCCAACATGGCTACCTTTTCGATCGGTCGAAAATCGCGCAACGCATCGGGTATGCGAGGCGCCGGTTGCAGCGAAAACAGCGCCCCCCAACTTTTGGGTAATCCCACTACGCGATCACAGTCGTAGCCGATGCCGGTGGAGCCCCAAATGTAGGGGACAATATACGGATTCGAAGATTCAAACCCCACAAATTTTTCCACGCTGAAAGGCTTGATCAGCTCTTCCGTCGCCAAGGCTTTGGCCGCAAAAGCCGACGGCATGACCAAATCGGCTTTCACCGCGCCGGCCTGCAGGATGGATCGCAAGTCCTCGTTTGATTCGAACGTTTGATAATTTACCCGATAACCGGATTCACTTTCGAACTGCTTGAAGAGTTCTTTGGGAAAATAACCGTCCCACACGAGGATGTTCAGCGTGCCGCGCAATCCCACAGCTTTCGTATGGATGTTCCGGAGTCGTTCGCACCCGGCCAAACCCAGGCCCGCGACCATCGCCCCCGTCCCCCTAAGCCAATCTCGGCGCGACCAGCGATCCATCATCCGGGCGGAATCGGACGCAGACAATTGAGCGGGGGCGGAGGTGGCTTGGGCCATATGAGACGTCTATTTTGTCATCCGCCCGATTCGCTTTGCAAGCTCCGCACCGGATCAATTGCGGACGCGTGTCAGCGTGGCGCGACTTCCTCCGCCCACTTCGCCATGCGCGCCACCATTTCGACTTTTTGTTCCTGATGGAAAAAATGTCCACCTTCGACCCGGTCGACGGTGCATCCCGCCACGGTGTATTTCGCCCACTCGCCGGCCGCCGCCTCCGTAGTGAACGAATCGTCCACCCCCACCAGCACCTTCAGAGGCACCGTCAATGGATCGAACGAAGATTCCGCTGCATAGTCGTCCACCAGTTTGAAATCAGCCTTCAGCACCGGCGCGATCAACTCTCGCATCTCGGCATCCTCCAAAAGCGCCGTCGGGAGATTTCCGTAGCGTTCCGCCACCGCCTGCAGGAACGCGTCGTTCGATAAATGGTGCAAAGGTGGAAAACGGCGAGGCGCATGGGGTGGGTTCCTCGCCCCCAGCACGACCAATGTCGGCATCCGACTACTGCCCGCCTTCTGCAAGCGCCTGGTCACCTCGTAAGCCACCAACACGCCCATGCTGTGTCCGTAAATCATGACCGGCACGCCGTCGGCTCCGGCTAGTTCATCCCATTGCTCCGCCCAGCGCTCCGCCATGACATCCACCGAGTCGATCAACGGCTCGCCCCAACGACTCTCGCGCCCCGGATATTGCGCTGCTCGCACTTCCACCCCGTGAGCTGCTAAAGGTGCCGCCCACGGCTGGTAGGTAGAGGCCCCAGCTCCGGCATGGGCAAAACATACCAATCGCACCCGGGGGGAAGCTAAAGGACTTGGAATCAAATACAAACGCGATCGGGCTATGGCAGACATGCGACAGAAGATGCTCCGGTGATCGGCCGGACGCGCAAGTCGCAAAAAGCTGAACGGGTTGGTTAAAAAAGCCTGTTGCAGCCCCTCCCTCTTTGCTCCCTGACTCCCCTCTCGCCCTCGCCCCCCTAAGGTCCTTTCCACGCTGTGCCCGCCAACGCCCCGGAACCCCGCTTTGCCACCTTGACCGCGCTCTTGAGCTATCGCGCGGCCGGAGCCCCGGATCGACGCGCCTACGTGCACCTCGCCGACGGCGAAAACGAAACAGCCAGTTTTACCAACGCCGCCCTGCACGACCGCGCCCTGCTGATCGCTCACCGACTGGCACGCATCACCACCCCGGGTGATCGAGCCTTGTTGCTCTACCCTCCGGGCTTGGAATTTATGGCAGCGTTTTTCGGCTGCCTCTACGCCGGTGTCATCGCGGTGCCTAGCTATCCCCCGAAACGCAATCGCCCCGATCCCCGCCTGCAGATCATTTCGGAAGACGCCGATGCCCACCTCGTCCTTACCGATGTCACGGTGCTCGCGGAGATCGAACCTCGATTACAGAATACGCCCTCACTGCGCGCCCTGACTTGGCTTGCCACCGATGCCGAATCCGCCCCGGAGACAGACACGCCTGCCCCATCGTTGCCCGACCCCCGGCCCGACAATCTGGCATTCCTCCAATACACGTCGGGGTCCACCGCCACGCCCAAGGGCGTGATGGTTTCCCACTCCAACCTGCTGCACAATCTCGACGACCTCGACCGCGGCTGGGAACACGATGCCCACAGTGTCATGATCACATGGCTGCCCATTTTTCACGACATGGGTCTGATCTATGGTGCACTCATGCCGCTGTATCGGGGTTTTCTTTGTGTCATGCTGCCTCCGGCGTCGTTCCTGCAACGTCCGGTGCGGTGGCTCGAAGCGATCAACCGCTACCGAGGCACCCACAGCGCCGCTCCGAATTTTGCTTATGACCTGTGTGTCGCGAGCACCACACCGGAACAGCGGTCCGCTCTCGACCTCTCCTCATGGCACATGTCGCTCAACGCCGCCGAACCCGTGCGCGCTCATACCTTGGCGGCATTTAATAACGCGTTTGCCCCCGCCGGGCTCGACCCCCTGACGGTCAAACCGGGCTTCGGCTTGGCTGAAGCGACCTTGAAGGTCACGGCGCTGCCGCGTGCCGAGCGGGTTACGATCGTGCATCTCGACAGCGACGCTCTGGCCCGGCACGAGATGCGTGAAGTATCTCCCGACCAAGCCGGAGCGACCGCCATCGTCGGGTGCGGTTGGGGTCAGGTGGACAACAGTTCTCTCATCGTGGACCCCGACACCTTTGAACCCTGTTCGCCCGATCGGGTGGGCGAGATTTGGTTTCGCGGCCCCTCCGCCGCTCAGGGGTATTGGCAACGCGATGAAGCCTCGCGGGAAACATTTCAGGCCCGGTTGGCCGACGGCACCGGCCCTTTCATGCGCACCGGTGATCTGGGCTTCGCGAAAGGCCGGGAAATCTTTGTCACCGGCCGCGTCAAAGACCTCATCATTCTGCGCGGGCTGAATCATTATCCACAGGATATCGAGCTCACGGTGGAGCGCGCCAGCGACGCCATTCGCGCCAGCTGCACGGCTGCGTTTTCCATCGACACCCCCGCCGGCGAAGCGCTCGCCATCGTCGCCGAAGTTGAGCGCACCCATTTGCGCAAATTCGACCACGACGCCGTGGTTTCTTCGCTGCGCTCCGCGGTCGCCTCCCACCACGAACTGCCCGTGCACCGGCTGGTGTTTCTCAAACCGGCCAGTATTCCCAAAACCTCTTCCGGGAAAATCCAACGCGCCCTGTGCCGCCGCCTGCTGCAGGAGGGAGAACTCAAAATCATCGCGGAGTGGGTGCAAACGACAGCGACACCTCCGGCCCCGAACACAGCTTCCGGCGACCAGTTGGAAACCTTCATTCGTGAGGCCCTGGCCACCCTGCTCAAGGTCGATGCCGCTCACCTCGACCCGACGGCTCCGTTCGCCGAGCAGGGCGTCGATTCCTTGGCTGCAGTCGAATTGTCCGGTCTGCTGGAACAACACTTGGGCCGTCGATTACCCCCGACGCTCGCCTACGATTTTCCCCATCTCCGCGCACTGGCGAAGCATCTGAGCGAGACGGGGAGCCACCCGTCCACCACTCCCCCGGCGGCCCCAAACGAAACCGTCCACCGTGAACCCATTGCGGTCGTCGGCATGAGTTGCCGATTCCCCGGGGCACCCGATATCGATGCCTTCTGGTCTCTGCTCACGGAAGGCCGTGACGCCATTACTCCAGTTCCGGCGGATCGGTGGAATGCCGCCGACCACACTGCTCCCGCCTTCGGTGGTTTCCTTGCGCAAGTCGATCAGTTCGACGCCGAGTTTTTCGGTCTGTCCGCGCGCGAGGCCAACCTCCTCGACCCACAACAACGGCTTTTGCTCGAAACCTCCTGGGAGGCGTTGGAACACGCCGGAATAGATCCCACTTCACTCGCCGGAACCCCGACCGGCGTTTTCATGGGGATCAGCACCCACGATTACCGACTGCTCCTCGCCCGCTCCGACCAAGGCACCGCCGCCCATACCGGCACCGGCAACGCCCTCAGTATCGCCGCCAATCGACTCTCCTATTGGCTCGATCTGCGGGGACCGAGTCTCGCGCTCGACACGGCGTGCTCCTCCTCGTTGGTCGCCCTGCACCATGCAGTCCGCAGTTTGCGCAGCGGCGAAACTTCCGTCGCTTTGGTTGGTGGCGTCAATCTGTTGCTGGCACCCGATGTGAGTGAAAGTTTCGCCGCCGCCGGGATGCTCGCGCCTGACGGTCATTGCAAGACGTTCGATGCCGATGCCGACGGCTACGTCCGCGGTGAAGGCGCCGGCGTCGCGATCCTCAAACCGCTGTCCGCCGCTCAGCGTGACGGCGACCACATCTTCGCCCTTATCCATGGATCGGCCCTCAACCAGGATGGCCGCAGCAACGGCCTGACCGCGCCCAACGGCCCCGCCCAACAGGCCGTCATCCGTGCCGCCCTGCGCGATGCCCATGTCGCTCCTCATCAGATCAGTTTCCTCGAGACCCACGGCACCGGCACTGCCCTCGGTGATCCAATTGAAGTCAACGCCGCCCGCGCCGTCCTCGCGGTCGATCGCGACCCGACCGCTCCTTGCACGCTTGGTGCCGTCAAGACTCAGATCGGTCACCTCGAGGCCGCGGCCGGGATGGCCGGCTTGATCAAAACCGTGCTCGCGCTGGAGCATCGCACCTTGCCGGGAAACCTGCACCTGAACTCTCCGAGTCGTCACCTCGATCAGGCCGCTCCGGTCCTGCGACTCGCCACCACGACCACTGCTTGGGATGCCGGAAAACGCTTTGCCGGCGTAAGCTCGTTCGGCTTCGGCGGCACCAACGCTCATGTCATACTCGGAGAGGCTCCGCAGCAACGAACACCGCGCGAGACACCGAAACATCGCGCCCCCGCCCCCTACCCTCTCTCCGCCCGTTCCCCCGCCGCGTTGGCGGCCCTGGTTCAAGCTCATGCGACCCATTTGCGCGCACTGCCGGAGACGACCTGGCCCGATGCCGCCATTACCGCCGCCACCGGACGTGCCCGCTGGACACATCGCGTGGCGGTGGTCGCGACTTCACCGGTTGAAGCCGCTGAACTTCTCGCCGCCGCCTCCGCTTCGTTCCGCACCGACGAGCCTCCGCGGGTAGCGTTTCTCTTTTCCGGCCAAGGGTCGCTCTTCCCCGGTGCTGGTATTGATCTCATCGATACGTGTCCGGCCTTTGCCGCCGCTTTCTCGCGTTGTCAAAAGCACATCCTCGAAATCGCGGGTTGGGACGTCAAAGAAGCGTTGGGCTCCGAGGAAAAACTCGCTCAAACCGAGTTCGCGCAGGTCGCCTTGTTCACGGTGGAATACAGCCTGGCCTGTGTCTGGCAGGCCTGGGGAATCAAGCCGGTCGCGGTGGCGGGTCATAGTGTGGGCGAATACGCGGCCGCCGTGATCGCAGGTGCCATGGAGCTGGGCCCGGCGCTGTCACTCCTGGTCACGCGCGCCCGACTCATGGGCGCGCTCGGCGAAACCGGCGCCATGGCCGCCATCATGGCCTCGGCGGAAAACGTCGCACCGCTGGCGACGCAGCACGGGACCGAAATCGGTGCTTATAACAGTGCCCGACAAACCGTCATCACTGGTTCGGCCGCCGCCGTAAAATCCACCATGGTCGCGGCCGAAGCGGCCGGCCATCGCGTCGCACTGCTATCCGTGCGCCAAGGTTACCATTCCGTCGAAATGGACCCCATGCTACCGGATTTCACCGCCGCCGCGAAAAGCGCTGCGCTCGGCGAGCCGGAGCGGGTTTTCATTTCGTCAAGCACAGGACAACGGGCTACCGGAGAACTCGCCACTTCCGAATATTGGATCCAGCAGATCCGTCGTCCGGTCCGTTGGGCCGCCGCCGCCGCCGCCTTGGCCGCGGAATCCTGCGATGTCGTCATCGAAGTGGGTCCCCGCAATCTGTTGGCCGCGTTATCCGCGCAATCCTGGCCGGATCAACCCGTCACGTGGCTGACCAGCCTGCAACGCGACACGACGGGACGCACCACCTTACTCCAAGCGGCATCACAGGCTTGGTCCTGCGGGGCGCCCGTGGACTGGCACCAGGTCCATGCCGGCATTGCCCACCGACGCATCGCCCTGCCGACTTATCCCTTTCAGCGCGAGCGTTATTGGTTTGCGGATACATCAAACACCGTCCCCCCGCTCCCGGACCAAGGCTTGATTGATCGCCTCACCGCCGACGACGCCTTAACCCCTTCCGAGATAGCGGCCATTCCCGCGGTCCTCGCGGCGCTCCATCGCACCCACCGCGCCCACCGCGCCCAAACCGATGAAGCCGCTGCGATCACCCATGAGGTCAAGTGGCACCCTGCCCCGCTCGTCGCCAACTTCACCGCAGCCGATCAAGGTTGGCTGATCGTGGGGCACGCCCCGACACTGGGCAAAGCCCTGCCTCAAGCCACCTCCGCCGAGAGTTTCGTTCCGGGTCCCTGGAACACCGTGGTTCACGTCGCCGGTTCCGCCGCCGCCAATGTCGAGTGCCATCGCCTGCTCACCACCATACGAGGTCTGCTCTCGTCCGCCACGTCAGCCCGACTGCGAATCGTGACCCGTGCCGCCGCGCCGGTCGGACCCGACGATGGTATCGTCCTGCAACTCCATCACGCCGCCGTGTGGGGCATGGGTCTGGCCTTTGGTCTCGAACAACCGGAACGCTGGGGCGGGCTGATTGATCTGCCGCCCCAGGCTTCCGCCGACGAAATCCCCGCTCTCGTCGCCGAGTTGCAGTCTGACTCCGGGGAGGATCAGGTGGCCTGGCGTTCCCACCGGCTCGTGCCGCGACTCAATCCGGTCAAACTACCGCAGGCCTCGCCCCCCCCCCTATCCCCGCATGCCTCCTATTGGGTGACCGGCGGTCTGGGGGGAATCGGTTTGCAGGCAACACGTTGGTTGATCGATGCCGGAGCCCGTCATATTATCCTCTCCAGTCGCAGCGATCCCAGCGACGCCACGCGAGAGACGCTCGCCGCCATGGCCGACGCATCGGGCGCCACCATTAAAATCGCCGCGATGGATGTCACCGCGGAGGACGCGGTCAACGCCCTGCTCGACGAGGCCGCCCACACCGCGCACCCCGTCCGGGGCATTCTTCACGCCGCCGGCGTGTTGCGCAATCAACCGATCGAAGACGTGACCCCGACAGACATCGACCAAGTCCTCGCCCCCAAGGTCACTGGAGCGCAGGTGCTCCACCAGGCCACCCGGAAGCGTTCACTCGATTTCCTCGTCTTTTTCTCCTCCATTGCTTCCGTCTGGGGTTCCCGCTGGCAACTGGCCTATAGCGCGGCGAACGGCCATCTCGACGCACTGGCGACACATCGTCGCGCCCTCGATCTGCCCGCCGTATCCATCAACTGGGGACCATGGTCCGGCGGTGGCATGGCGGGCGCCGCGGAACAAAAATTGCTCAAACGGATGGGCATCACCGCTCTCTCCGCCGCCATAAATTTCTCCGCGTTGAACGATACACTGGCCGCCGACCGCGCCCGCGTGATCGTGGCCCGGGTGGACTGGCCGGTGTTTCGCAGTCTGGTCGAACTCCACCGCCCCAAACCGCTTTTCGAAAACCTCGAGGATCCGAATACGAACGACGTGACCATCGACCCGGCCACGCCCAACCCGTGGGTGCAAAAATGGACGCTGCTGCAGCCCGATGCCCGCGACTCCGCCGTTCGCGCCTGGTTGCAAGTCGAACTCGCCGCCGTGCTCGGCCTGAAGTCCGGTCGACTGCCCGATGTGCGCACGGGATTTTTCGATTTGGGCTTCGACTCCCTGCTCGCCGTGGAGATGCGCCATCGCCTGTCGCGCGCTCTCCAACGGCCGTTCCGCGCCACGTTGGCCTTCGACCACAGCAACATTGTCGCTCTCGCCGCCCACATCGTATCCGTTTTATGGCCACAGGTAGCAGCTGAGTCTTCCGCACCGCAAACGATGACCCGCATCGCCCCGTCGCCCGAGATCGATCCGAGCGCCACGGACGAAGACTTGGATGCAGCGCTGAACGCCCGACTCGCCCGGCTCGAATCCCTGACCCGCGATGACTGACATTCCGTCCGCGACCAGCCTGCCGCGCGTGATCTTCGTCGATGGTTTACCCGGCTCGGGTAAATCGACCACCGCGCAACGCCTCTGCCTGCATCTCAACCGCCACGGTCACCCCGCCCGATGGATATTTGAGCACGAAGATCCGCATCCCGTTTTCCCCGAACCCGCCGTGCGCGCCTGTCGCACGCAAGCCGCCGATGCGGATCCGACGCTCTTTACTCGCGCACTCACCGGCTATGCCACTTTGGCCCGCGAACTCACCGACCGACCCGGCCTCACGCTGCTCTTGGAAGGCACGCTGTTCCAAACCGCGGTGGGCACGCAGGTGCTCACGGATCAGTCGCGCTCCACCATTGATGCCTTTTTTGACCGGACGCTCGCCACGCTCGCCCCCCACCAGACGGCGTTGATTCAGCTCCGTGCGCCGGACGTGGCTGCCAGTCTCCAGCACACGGCCGAAAAACGCGGCGATTGGTTCCCTGAGTTTTTGGTTGGCCAACTCGCAGCCACGCCCTTGGGGCAACGTCACGCCGTGACCACTTGGGATGGGGCGGTGGCACTACTCGCACAACACCGGGCGGTTTGTGACGAACTCTTTGATCGTTTTCCCGGCCCCAAGCTTTCAGTGGACCCCACGGCGGGGGACTGGTCCCGCCGCAACGCCGCTTTCACCGATTTCCTCGGTCTGCCCGCTTTGACCGAGCCTGAAATCGCTGCTGCGTGCAACGACTTCGTCGGCACCTATCGGGCGGACGGCACGGACACCGAATCCGAATTGATCCTCACGCCGGAAGGTTTGGCACTCGCCGGCCCACCCTCCGCTCGACTGTGGGCCCGACCAGATGGAAGTTTTGAGGTCGAGGGCATCGCTATGGAACTCACTTTCAGACGGGACGACTCCGGGAATGTAACCGGTTTCACCTGCGCTCCCCGCCTCACCGAGCTACCGCTCACGTGGCATCGTATTTGATTCCACCTGCCCCGCCCGTCCATCCTGCCTCTGCCATGCCTCAGCCGTCTGCCGACCCTTCCCGCGAAAAACAGCTGCGAATGCTGCGCGCGCTCGATGAAGCCGCGGTCAAACTTGAGGCTTTGGAGAAAGCTCGCACCGAACCCATCGCGATCATTGGCGGCGGTTGTCGATTTCCGGGTGGAGTCCGCGATCTGCAGACCTATTGGCATCTGCTCGAAAACGGCATCGATGCCACCGGGGAAATGCCGGCGGACCGGTGGGACATCGACACGCTTTTCGACCCCAACCCGGATACCCCCGGCAAAATTTCCACCCGGCGAGGCTCATTCCTTCCCACGATCGATCGTTTCGACGCGGAGCATTTCAATATTGCCCCTCGCGAAGCCGCCACGCTCGATCCCCAGCACCGCCTCTTGCTGGAAGTCGCCCACGAGGCGCTCGACAGTGCCGGCCAGCTCAACGATCGCCTGGCCGAAAACCTGACCGGCGTGTTCATCGGCGTCACCAACAACGACTACGCCCACCTCCTGCGCGAACATCAATCGGAGCGGCCGCTTGATGCGTATTTTGTCACGGGCAATGCTCCCAACAGCGCGGCGGGCCGCATCTCGTATCAGCTCGGCTTGCGCGGACCAAGTCTGGTGCTGGATACCGCCTGTTCCTCGTCACTCGCCACGATTCATACGGCCTGTCAAAGCCTGCGCGCTCGCGAATGCCATCTTGCCCTGGCCGGAGGTGTGAATCTGTTGATCCTGCCCGACAGCTTCGCCGCCCTTTCCCGGGCGCATATGCTGGCGCCGGATGGTCGCTGTAAGTCATTTGATGCCGCCGCTGACGGCTACGGCCGCGGCGAAGGCGGGGGACTCGTCGTGCTCAAGCGACTCTCGGACGCACGTCGTGACGGCGATACCATTCTGGCAACTATTCGCGGCGGGGCGATCAACCATGACGGACCGGCCTCCGGCTTCACCGTGCCCAATGGTGCCGCCCAACGCACCTTGCTTCAACAGGCGCTGACCGCGAGTCGACTGACGCCGACGGATATTGACTACATCGAAGCCCACGGCACCGGCACCTCGCTCGGCGATCCCATCGAAGTGAACGCGCTCGTCGATGTTCTGGGAGTCGGACGCAGCGCCGCCAACCCGTTACTCCTCGGTTCGGTCAAAACGAATATCGGTCATCTTGAATCCGCCGCGGGCATCGCCGGGCTTCTCAAAGTCGTGCTGTCGCTGTGGTATCGTCAACTGCCCCGCCATCTTCATTTCCAAACGCCCTCCCCGCGCATCCCGTGGGCGGAAATTCCGGTAAAGATCACGCAACATCACGAGGCTTGGCCCGACCGTGGACATCCCCGTCGCGCCGGAGTCAGCTCCTTTGGGGTCAGTGGCACCAACGTGCATCTCATCCTGGAAGAGTCTCCCCTGGAAATGGCCGCGCGCCACGCTCCACCGTCACCCCGTAAATTCTTTGGCGACGGTCCCCGTCATTGGGCCGTCAACCGACCGGCCACCACCACCATCGACGCTTGGTTGCACCGAGTCGACTGGCCACTGCTCCCGCGAAAAGAACGCGCCACGACTCCCATCGTTTTCTCCGCCCCCGGTGCCGCCACCGCCGTGGACGCTTGGAGCCGGCATGCCGCCGACACATACGCCGGGGCCGCCTATCGTGATGTGCTCTCCGTCTTGGAACCTCTCGCGTCCGCCTACGCGGCCGCGGCCGTCGCCGCGTTACCGGGAAGGACCGAGGTGCAGCCGAGCCATGTCCGCCTGTGGCATCGTATCCAGTATCTCGCTACTTTAGCACCGGCCATGCCCGCCTCCGCCGAGCAAGTCTCCGCTTTGCTCGCCGCCCAACCCGACGCCGCGATCGAGATCGAACTGTTACAACGGTGCGGTGAGGCTTTGCCCGCGGTGCTCCGCGGGGAGGTTGATCCTCTTGCGCTGCTTTTCCCGTCGAACGTCACCCCCACCGCTGCGGATCTCTACAGTCGCAACCCCGTCTCCCGGGCCCTGAACGACCTCATCGCCACTTGGCTCAATGCGGCGATTCCGACGGATCGACCGCTTCGCGTGCTCGAAATTGGCGGCGGCACGGGCGCTACCACCAAGACCGTATTGACGGCGTTGCAGGGTCGCGAAATCGACTACGTTTTTACCGACATTTCTCCGCTGTTCATTGCCCAGGCCAAGTCCCAGTTCGCCGACAACTCGGCGGTGACTTGCCGCCCTCTCGACATTGAACGTGATCCTCGCGACCAGGGCTTCGCCCCGGGCGAATTCGATCTTATCGTGGCGGCCAATGTAGTGCACGCCACGGAGGACTTGGCCATCACTCTGGCGCACTGTCGCCAACTGCTGGCAGGCGGAGGCCAACTCGCCCTGATGGAGCTCACTTCACCGCTCGGGTTCCTTGATCTGATCTTCGGTCTGACCGATGGCTGGTGGCGGTTCACCGACACGAAGTTGCGCCCAAATCATCCGCTGCTCGCCCCCGCGCAATGGCAGGCATTGTTGTGCGAGCAGGGGTTCAATGAGGCTCAAATCCACCTTCTGCCGGAATCCGCCGGCGAGATTTTTCGCCAACAAGCGTTGATCACCGCCCCGGCGAAAGGTCCTACCACTTTTCTCCCTGAATCGACCGGACGCTGGCTGCTGATTGGTCCCGCGCCGCATGCCCTGACCGAGATCCTCCGGTCACGCGGCGCCGAAGTGACCACCACGCCAACTTCGGACCTTTCCCCTTTGCGCCAGACTGAACCATGGAGCGGCGTTGTCAGTTTTGCGCCCTCCACCGCCACGCCCATCGACCCGACTCCGTTGCGCGAGACATTGGCTATCGCTCATGCTCTGATCGCAGCGCCCGCCCCGTGGTGGATTGTCACCCGGGGCGCGGTCGATGCCGGCGACGACACTCCCCCCGATGGAATCAACTTGAGCTCCTCCGGTCTCTGGGGGTTTGCCCGCACGGTCGCCCAGGAACATCCGGAATTGCAGGTCCGTCGCATCGACCTGGATATCGATGCCACCCTCGATGATGCCTCCGCCCTCGCCCTGGAATTGCTCCAGCCCAGTGCGGAGGATCAACTCGCCCTGCGAGGCCATGATCGTTTCTCCGCCCGCCTCATCGGGCACGCTTCCACCCAGAGCCCTGACCCGCTCCCGACAACGACCGACGGTTCCATCCTCATCGTGGGAGGATTGGGCGGATTGGGTCTTTCTCTGGCTCGTTGGTTCGGGGACCAAGGCGCCCGTGATCTGACGCTGGCATCACGCCGGGCTCCAAACGCATCCGCCCTCGCGGAGATCGCCGGTCTTCGAGCCCGGGGCCTTACCATTCACATCCACCAAATCGACGTGACCTCGCCCCAAGACGTAACGCGGGTGCTCGAGCAGATAACCGCGGATAGTCCGCCCCTGCGCGGGATCGTCCACGCCGCCGGTGTGCTCGATGACGGCAGCCTGCGTCAGCTGGATTGGTCACGTTTTCCGCCGGTCCTCGACCCCAAGATCACCGGTGCGTGGCACCTGCACGAACAGACGCTCCACCTGCCTCTCGACTTCTTCCTCCTTTTCTCATCCAGCACCGCCCTGCTGGGCACCCCCGGTCAAGCCAACCATGCGGCGGCCAACGCGTGGCTCGATGCGCTGGCTCATCACCGTCGGCGTGCCGGTCTGCCCGCCGTATCCATTAATTGGGGACCATGGTCCGATATCGGTGCGGCGGCCCGTCAGCACGTTGCCGAGCACGCCCGACGACATGGACTGGGGACCATTTCGCCCGCCAAGGGTTGGCATACCCTGGGAGCGATCATGCGGGAACATTTCGCCCAAGTCGCCGTATTGCCCATCACGTGGTCTGAGGTTCCAGCCTCCCTCACCCGATCACCTTTCTTCGATGGCGTGCGGGCGGAAACCGCCACACCGGCGGCGGCGACCGACACTGAATCCCCCGCTTCCGCGCCTACCGACTGGACCGCGTTGCCCCTGCACACTCGCGTCACGCGGTTGCGTGAACGAGTGGAAACGGAGCTCACGGCGGTGCTCGGGCTCGAGGCCGAAACCCGCATCGATCCCGCGAAAGGCTTTTTCACCCTAGGCATGGATTCACTCACCGCCGTCGAACTGCGCAATCGTCTCCAAACTCAATTGGAACGCAGCATCCCATCGACCGTCATATTTGATCACCCGACAACCGATGGACTGAGTCGTCACCTCGCCGGGTTGTTTCAACCCGCGCCTACCGTTTCTCCGGATGCAACCTCAACTCCACTGGCAAATCCCGTCGTCGACGAACTCTCGGATGTCGAACTTTCCGATCTGCTCGACGAAGAATTGAAGGATCTCTAACCCGACATGGCTGCCTCCTCTTCCTCCTCGGATCAACTGCGCCGTGCCGTCGAGGCGATACGGCAACTCAAGGCGCGTCTCGCCGCCGCCGAGCAAGCGAACGCGGCCTGCCCGGTTGCGATCGTTGGTCTGGGGGTGCGCTTTCCGGGCGGGGCGACCACCCCCGATAAACTTTGGCAAATGTTGCATGATGGCGTCGACGCGGTCGGAGACGTCCCCGCCAACCGTTGGGACGCCCAAGCCTTCTATGATCCAGATCCCGCCGCCCCTGGTAAAATAGTCTCCCGACGAGGTGGTTTTCTCGACGACGTTGAACACTTTGATCCGCGCCACTTCGGACTCGCCCCCACCGAGGCTCCCCACCTCGACCCACAACATCGTCTCCTGCTCGAAACCGCATGGGAGGCGCTGGAGCACGCCGGCCTCGCCCCCGATCGCCTGGCGGGTCGCGCGGCGGGCGTGTTCATCGGCATTGCGAGTTCCGACTACGCGCAGCGGCTCTTCGGGCGCGGACTCGAATCCATCGATCCTTATGTGGGTTCAGGCAATGCGCACAGTGTCGCCGCCGGGCGCATCGCCTACACCCTGGGTTTGCATGGTCCGGCGGTCGCGATCGACACCGCCTGTTCCTCCTCGCTCGTCGCCACCCATCTGGCCTGCCAAAGTCTGCGCACCGGCGAGTGCGAACTGGCCCTCACGGGCGGGGCAAACCTGTTGCTGAGCCCCACGATTTCGGTTAATCATTCCCGTGCTCAGATGCTTTCACCGGACGGGCGCTGCAAAGCATTTGGCGCCGCCGCGGACGGATTCGGTCGCGCCGAAGGTTGTGGGGTGATCGTGCTCAAACGCCTGGCCGACGCCACCCGGGACGGAGATCGGGTTCTCGCCGTCATTCGAGGTTCCGCGACCAATCAGGATGGACGCACGAGCGGACTGACCGTGCCCAACGGACAGGCCCAGCAGGCGGTGATTCGTGCCGCCCAAAAACAAGCGGGGGTCAATCCTCATGACATCGACTACTTGGAAGCGCACGGCACCGGCACATCTCTCGGCGACCCCATCGAGGCCCACGCCTTGGGCGCCGTTTTTTCCGAACGCCCGTCCGACCAACCGCTGTGGGTGGGTTCGATTAAATCCAATTTCGGTCACAGTGAAGCCGCCGCCGGCATCGCCGGTATCATCAAGGTCGTGCTGGCTCTCGCGCACGAAGAAGTCCCGCCGCATCTGCATGCCGCCCCGGCGTCACCCCGCATCGATTGGAACGCCCTGCCCCTGCGCATTGTTTCAGCCCCCCGGCCGTGGCCCCGCACCGCTGCCCGAGCCCGCCTGGCCGGGGTGAGTTCGTTCGGTTTTGGCGGCACGAATGCTCATATCGTGCTCGGCGAATCGCCGGAGTCCACCCATCCGGCCGAGGCCAACGAGCCCGCCGACCTGCTGCCGCTTTCCGCCCGCACCCCCGCCGCTCTCGCTCGAATCGCCGCCGATTGGGCCACGTATTTGGAATCTCACGACACGACCTGGAGCGACCTTTGCCACACGGCCGCGGTGGGGCGCGCGGCCTGGTCTCATCGTGCCCTCGTGCCGGCCCCTGCGGCCAGGAATCACCTGCGATCTCTGGCCCAAGGAGAGCCCGCTTCAGACGTAACGGTGCGCACGGTCGAAACCCGTCCGCGCATTGCGTTTCTATTCTCCGGGCAAGGGTCGCTCGCTCCCGAAATCGGGTTAGCACTGCGCAATCACGTGCCGGCGTTTGCCGAAGCTTTCGCCGCGGCGGCGGGTATCGTGGAGCGTCGTGCCGGTTGGGATGTCGCAGCTGTTTTGGCCGACCCTTCCCGCCTGAGCCGCACAGAATATGGTCAAGTCACGCTGTTCTGCCTGAGCTACGCCCTCGCCCGCACTTGGCAGGCGTGGGGGGTCGAACCGGACATGGTGCTCGGACACAGCGTTGGCGAGTATGCCGCCGCCTGCGTTGCCGGGGTGTTCTCCCTCGATGCCGCGCTGGAGTTGTTGATCGCCCGCGCCACCGGCATGGGAGAATTGGGCGAGACCGGTGCCATGGTCGCCGTTTCCGCCGCCGCCTCCGAAGTGGAACCCGAGGCCCGAGCGGCGGGCGTGGAAATCGGAGCCTTCAATGCCCCTCGGCAAGTCGTCCTCACCGGCGCCCGCGAGGCTGTGACCGCCTGCGCCGCCTCTCTCGCCCAAGCCGGTCACCGCACGGTTCCGCTCGGCGTGCGCCAAGGGTATCACTCCGCCGAAATGGAGCCCATGATTTCCGCGTTTCAAGCCGCCGCGGAACGTATCGCTTTTCAACCCGCCGATCGGCAGTTTATCTCATCTGTGACGGGGGCCTCCGACCAAGGTGCGGTCAGCACCACCGCATATTGGGTCGACCAAATTCGTCGACCGGTCCGGTGGACCAGTGCCATCGAAACCCTGCGCACGGAGAAGGCCGATATCATCATCGAGGTCGGTCCCCGCGGGCTGCTGAGCGCGCTTGGGCAACAAACGTGGAGCGACCACGGTCCCGTTTGGCTGACCAGTCTCCGCGGTAAGCCGGGGGAGAATGAAGCCGCCTCGTTACGCACTTCCGCCGCCCACGCGTGGGTCAACGGAAGCGCGATCGATTGGACCGCTGTCCAGCGCGGACGAATCCGTCGGCGGTTGGCGCTGCCCACCTACCCGTTTGAGCGGCAACGCTACTGGTGCGAGGAAGCTCCCCCGCTGGCTCCCGCGTATACCTTGCGAGAAACCCCGATCGATGTGGACCCGACACCTCCCCCTGAGGCTGTGACCTGGCACATCATCGGAGATGCACCGGCTTTGGTGAAGTCGTTGAAAACCAGTGAAGCCGTTGTCGTCTGCCATGATGCCTCCGCTTCCCCTTTGGTGTTGCAGACTCATCTGGTGGCCACGAACGCCACGCCGGTCAAAGTTGTGGTCGTTTCAACGACTCCGCAGGTTTCACTTTGGGTCGGAGCCGCCAAAGCCCTCGCCCTTGAGTTTCGCGAATTATGGCGGGGACTCGTGATCATCGATTCGACGACATCACTCTCCGATGTGCGGTCGACCTGGACGAAGCCCTCCACCACTCCGGTAAGTCGATTCGTCGACTCGGGCCTAAAGGCACCGCAACTGCAGATTGAAACTCTGGCACCCGCAACGTGGACTGCTCGATCGGAGGACACTTATTTGATCACCGGGGGGCTCGGCGCCTTGGGTCAGCAGGTCGCCGGTTGGTTGATTGATCGGGGGGCCCGATCCCTCGCGTTACTCGGGCGAACCCCCCCGACCAAAACCATCGAAGCGCAACTCGATGCCTGGCGAGCGGTCGGCGTCGATGTGCTCACTCTCGCCGCCGATGTCACCGATCGTCCGGCTTTGACCGCCGCCCTTGCCCGACTCGAAAAACCGCTGCGGGGGGTTTTCCATGTCGCCGGCGTCCCCGCGTATCAGCTCTTTGGTGACATTGACCCGGCAACCTGGCGGCAAACCATCGACGCCAAGGTCACGGGAGCTCGCCTCCTCGATGAGCTTACCCGGGAGCAACCGATCGATGTGTTCGTTTTGTTTTCTTCCATCGCCTCCGTTTGGGGATCACAAGGTCAGGCCCATTACGCGGCGGCCAACCAAGCGCTCGACGATCTGGCCCTGCGCAGACGTGAAACCGGACGACCCGCCTTGGCGGTCAACTGGGGTCCCTGGGGCGGAGGGGGGATGGCGACTGCCGCCGTGGCCGCGCAATTGGGATCGATCGGCGTGCGATTGTTGAGCGCTCCCGTCGCCCTCGCGACCCTTGGTGCCGCCTTACGAACAGATCACGCTCAAATCATCGTAGCCGACATCGATTGGGAACGCTTTCGCCCGGTCTACGAACTCCACGGCGCCACGCATTTGCTGGCGAAATTGCCCGGCAGCCCACTCGCCAAAGCACCCACGCACACCGACCAATGCGCCACGTTGGCCGAACGGCTCGCCGGGCTCGAGCCTGCTAAACGCCATGAGGCGGCGGTGGTTCATGTGCAGGCCCTCGTCGGGCGGGTGTTGAAGTTGCCGCTCCAGGAAGTCACCCCGCCCCACACCGGATTCGCGGACCTCGGCGTGGACTCGCTGATGGCCGTGCAACTGCGACGTCAACTATCGGCGGATCTCGCCATCGACCTGGCCGCCACGCTCATCTTTGACCATCCTGACTGCGATCGACTCGCACGGCACCTGGTGGACTGCTTCGACCAAACTCAAACCGCGCCAACCATGGACGCGGTTCCCACCGAATCCGACCCCGATGACGAGACTGCGGCGGAAGCGGAATTGGCACGCAAGCTCGAGCAACTCGGACTGTGACCCCACCCCGCATCGTGTTGGCCTCCGACGAAGTTCATTTGTGGTTCGTTTCGCTGCAGGGTTCGGCGGAGCAACGCGCCATCGCCCATGCCTTGCTCGACGAAGCAGAGCAGACGCAGGCCGCGCGCTTTCATTTTGATCGCGATCGCTTTCGTTTTATCTTCGCCCATGCCGCGTTGAGACGTGTGCTGGCGCGGGTCCTGGAGGTCGCCCCCCCGTCCTTGCGATTCACCAAAGGCCCAGCCGGTAAACCGAGTATCGCGAGCGCCACTCCCGCGCCGCTGCACTTCAACCTTTCGCACGCGCACGAGTATGCGTTGATCGGCCTGAGCCGGGACTACCCGATCGGCGTCGACCTCGAGTGGAGCGGTCGCGACGTCGAATACAACGACATCGTCTCCCGTTTTTTTTCCACAATCGAAAAACAGGCATGGGCCGCACTCGCACCATCGGAATTTCCGACCGCATTTTTCCGCGCGTGGACACGCAAAGAAGCCTACGTCAAGGCACGTGGAGCAGGCCTCGGCCACGCCTCCGAAAACTACTCCGTCGATTTCAGCCCTGCGGGCGCAGGAGGACTGATCGCAGACGAACTCGACCCCACCGCACCCGACAGATTTCAGCTCCATCCCATCGTCGCTCCCGACGGCTACAACGCGGCTTGGTCCGCCGAGGTTACCCGCGCCAAAGCAATGAGGGTAACTCTGCATAAAACGCTAATATAAAACGCTATCGCTCGAGTTTCTATTGGTCGCGTAATGGTTACATAGTTGTAAAAAACCATTTGCAGGCCTTTGACGGATCGATGGCATGTTAGGCGTTTGCCTCAATTACGGTAGCCGCTTCCTCGATGCCCCCCCCTTCATCCTCCAGCTCTTCCGCCAGTCCGCTTCGCCGTGCGTTGCAGGCGATTGAGACCTTGGAGGCGCGTTTGGAAGCTCAGCGCCGGTCGATCCACGAACCAATTGCCGTAGTGGGAATCGGCTGTCGGTTTCCCGGGGGGGCAGATTCTCCGGCCGCATTTTGGGAACTGCTGCGCGAAGGACGTGACGCGGTCACGACAGTTCCGACCCACCGTTGGGATGCGGAGGCGTTTCGCGCCGCATCCTCGGATATCCCGGCTCGTTCCGTTTCCCGCCATGGCGGCTTCCTGACTGATCTGGAGCAATTTGATCCCGTGTTTTTCGGCATTTCCCCCCGCGAAGCCGCTCGAATGGATCCACAACATCGACTGTTGCTCGAGGTCACCCACGAGGCACTGACCGCCGCGGGACAGTCCCCGGACCGCAGAGCTCGTCGCAACACCGGTGTCTTCCTCGGCATTACCAGCACGGAATACGGTTCACTCCAGCACAACGCCGATGGCGATGCTGCGCTCGATACCTACCATCTTACCGGCAACGCCCTCAACACGGCCGCCGGACGCATCGCCTTTGTCTGTGGCCTGCACGGCCCCACCCTCGCGGTCGACACGGCTTGCTCGTCATCCCTCACCGCCCTTCATCTCGCCTGCCACAGCCTGCGCACCCGGGAATGCGATAGCGCGGTCGCCGCCGGGGTTAACGCCTTGCTTTCACCTTGGGGTCATATCGCGCTGTCGCGCGGGCAAGTGCTTTCACCCACCGGCCGAGCTCGCACGTTCGATGCCGCCGCCGATGGCATGGTCCGCGGCGAAGGTTGCGGAGCCGTCGTCTTGAAACGACTGAGCGACGCCGAACGAGACGGTGACGCCATCCTCGCCGTCGTGCGCGGATCAGCGATCAATCAGGACGGCCCCAGCAGTGGGCTCACCGTTCCGCACGGTCCCGCCCAGGAACAACTACTCCGGGACGCCCTTACTCGAGCCGGACTGCAGCCATCCGACATCGACTACATTGAAGCCCATGGCACCGGCACGTCATTGGGTGATCCGATCGAAGTCGGCGCGCTCGGTCGCGTATTTGCCTCCGGCCGCACCACCGCATGCCCTCTGCGATTGGGTTCGGTGAAAACCAATCTGGGTCACCTCGAATCTGCCGCCGGTATGGCCGGATTCATCAAAACCATCCTCGCCCTCCACCACGAAGCACTGCCGCCGCATCTTCACTTCGACACCCCCTCACCACAGATCGATTGGCAGGGAGATCGTATAGTCGTCCCGACAAAACTCACGCCGTGGCCCCGTCATGATCGTCCGCGTCGGGCGGGACTGAGTGCGTTTGGCTTCAGTGGAACCAATGTGCACGTGGTCATCGAGGAAGGCCCGCGGGCCCCCGCCGACCCGGATCGTGGCCTCCATGGCGGCGATCCCGGCTATCAACGCCAATACTTTCCCCTGCCCGTCCCTTGTGAACCGGAAGAACTGGTGCCGGAGGACTTCCCGCTCCGTCGCATCGAGGTGCCCGGCACCGACGACGCGCACTGGGAGTTGGCGCTCACGACTCAATCACCCGCGTGGCTGCAGGATCACAAGGTTTTTGGGAACGTCGTCTTCCCGGCCGCAGCGTGGCTGGAGCTCGCCCGACGCATCGGGGCCGCGAGTGGAAAGCCCGGGTTACGCGACGGCCACTTGAGTCGAGCGCTCATGATTCCGGCCCGAACCCGTTGGATTCTGCAAGGTGTCTTGCGGCCTGATGGTGCCGTGGAGATCTTTGCCCGCGTCGGATCTCGCGGGCCATGGACCAGTCATTTCACCGGCCGAGTCACGCACGAACCTGACGCCACGGGCGACGAACCGATGCCAGCGCGACCGCCTGCCACCGGGGATCTTTCCGCGGATTTTTATGCGGACTACCGTGCGCGGGGGTTGGACTACGGTCCCTGCTTCCAAGGCGTTCGAGCTCTGTGGCCGGCCGTCGGCGAAGTGGTTGCCGTCGTGCAACTCCCCGGAGCATTACACCACGGCGCTGCGGCGGCTGATTCGCTCCATCCGGCATTGATTGATGCCTGCTTTCAGGCCGCCGGTAAATCGTTCGGTCAGGAAGACTCCAGCGAGGAGGTATACCTCCCGGTCAGTATCGCATCCTGGCAGATCGTCAGCGATGCCATCGAAGGTCATGCTGAACTCACTCTGCACGCGTCCTCACAAGTCGACGCTGATGGTGCCAACGTTTCCTTCACCCTGCACGACGCTCACAATCGCCTGGTCGCCAAACTCACGGGAATGCGTTTACAACGGGCCTCCGCCCAAGTGCTGCGCCAGCAAAGTGAACCGGTCGTGCCGCTTGACTGGATTTACACCATCGAGGCCATTCCCGCACCGCTCGACGCTGAAACCCCGACCACAAAATTATCGGGCAACTGGTTGCTCGTGGCGCCGGAATCCGTCTCCACCGATGCACTCGTGGCCGCATTCGAACAAGCGGGAGCCGACCTTACCGCCGCCACCGCTTACTCCCCGGGCAACTGGGCTGGCGTCGTGGTGCAAGCCGAAGCGTCCGACACTCCCGATACCGCCAAGACGGTCGGCCCCACGCTCACCACCTTGCAAGCACTCAGCACCACGACGACGCCGGTGTGGATTCTGACGGGAGATCCCGCCGTTCATCCCGCGGCAGCAGCGGTGTGGGGCCTGGCCCGCGTCGCTCAATCCGAACTTGCCCCCCTTCCCGTGCGCTTGATTGGGGCCGAAGCATTCAGTCCGTCCCGGCTGATCGCCGAACTGGGTGCGGCCGGTCGGGAGAACCAGATTCTTCACCGGGCCACCGGTCGTTACGTTCCGCGCCTGCAACCATGGCGGGACAACGGCAATGGTGGTGACTCCTTCGCTTTATCCCCCGACCGCACCTATTTGATTACGGGCGGATTGGGCGGACTGGGACGCCTCGCCGCCGCCTGGCTGATTCATCACGGAGCACGCCATCTCGCTCTCGTGGGCCGTCGGTCCCCGTCGGCCGATGCCGCCGCCGAAATCGAACAATGGCGCAAAGACGGGATCACCGTATTCACCCCTTCACTCGATTTATGCCTGCCGAACGACGTCGCCCAACTCGCCACGATTACGCCGACGATCGGGGGCGTGATCCACGCGGCGGGGACCATTGCGGACGCATCCATCGCGAGCCAAAGCCCCGAATCCTTTCGCTCCGTCGCTGCGGCCAAAACCGTGGCCGCGTCGTTGCTCGCCCCCGCGTTGTCCGCGGCGGAACTGGAATTTTGGATTACATTTTCTTCTTCCGCCGCCGTGCTCGGCACTCCCGGCCAAGCCAACTATGCGGCGGCCAACGCGTGGCTCGATGCGTTCAAACCACCGGCTCGGCGGCACCTCGTGGTGGCCTGGGGACCGTGGTCGGTAGGGCTCGGCGCCGCCGTCGGCGATCGTTACGCGGCGCGAGGTATCTGCAACATCGAGCCGCGGCAGGGGTTCGCGCTGCTCGAACGCCTCATCACCTCGCACACGTCGACAGCCACCGTCTTGCCGATCAACTGGACCCGGTTCTTCGGACAACTGCCCTCCGGCGCCGCCATACCGTTGCTCGACAACCTGCGACCGGCGAGCGCCGCCGCCCACGTCCCGGTTGCTACGTCCGCCAAACTCACCGATCCCGCCGAAATCCGCGCCCAGTTGCCGACGTTACTGCGCCGTGAAGTCGCCCGGATTCTGCGAGTCGATCCCGACCGACTGGCGGATGATCGTGCGCTTACCTTGCAGGGGCTGGATTCCCTCATGGCGGTGGAACTGCGTCACGCCGTGCAACAGGGCACCGGCATTGATGTCGCCGCCGTGGTTTTTCTGGATGACACTCCTCTCGGCAAACTCGCGGCAATCTTGGCGCAGCGGATCGAAGCTACATCGACCGATGCAGCCCGGGTCCCGGAGCACCCCGCCCTCTCGCAAGGTCAGTCCGCGCTTTGGTTTTTGCACCAGACCGATCCGGCGAGTGCGGCTTACAACACGGCCTTTGCCCTGCGTTTGCGGGGTGCCGTGCAAGCGCCGCGCCTGCAACAAATCTTCACTCAACTTCTCCGACGCCACCCCCAGCTGCGCGCCCGGTTCCCCCGGCGGGAGGGCGTGCCCACCGTCGAGTCTGCCCCCGTCGCCACGCCCGCCTTCGAGTTGATCGATGCCGACGGCTGGACGGCCGATCAACTCACCCAGGCCGTCGCCAGCGACTACAATCGTCCGTTCGACCTCGCCCAGGACACCTTGCTGCGCGTGAGTGTGTATCTAAACTCTGGCGACAATGAGGCCGTGCTGTTGTGCACGATTCACCACATCGTCACCGACGCCTGGACCAACTGGCTGTTGCTTGATGAGTTCACCCGCCTTTACGCCGAAGCTTCGCACGGAACGCCCGCGGAGCTCGCGCCGTTGACGACCACCTACGGCGATTTCGTCGCGTGGCAAAACGACTACCTCGACGGCGCCGAGGGGGCGGCCGCCTGGGCTTTTTGGGAACGCACCCTCGCGGGACCTTTGCCGGTGCTCGCATTACCCACCGACCATGTGCGACCCGCCGTCCTCACCCCGCGCGGTGCATCGGTGCCTCTCGCCCTGCCGACGTCGCTGTTCGACCGGTTGCAAGCACTCGCCCAATCTCAGGGCACCACCGCGTTCAATCTGCTACTCACCGCCTGGCAAGTGTGGCTGCATCGTCACACGGGACAGGACGACATCATCGTGGGTTCTCCCACCGCTGGTCGTAGTCAGCCCGGATTCACCCGCGTCGCGGGCTACTTCGTCAACCCGGTGCCTTTTCGCACCACGCTCCGACCTGAGCAGACATTCCTTGATCTGCTGGCCGCCACCCGCCGCACCAGCTTGGCCGCGCTCGCGCACGCGGACTTCCCCTTGCCGTTACTGGTCGAAAAATTGAAACTGTCCCGCGATCCCCGTCGCCCCGCCCTGTTTCAGAATCTCTTCGTGTTTCAAAAGCCCCAGGAACGCGCCGACATCACGACATCCGGTGAGGTCCCGTGCGGCGACCTCACCATCGCGGAGTTTCCGTTGGCCCAGATGGAAGGACAGTTCGAGCTCACGCTGGAAGTTTTCGCCGGTGGAGGTGGCAGCCTCAAATACAACACCGCCTTGTTCACCGCCGAAACCGCCACCCGGTTCGCGACTCGGTTCCGCACTTTGCTCGAAGCGATCGTCACTCGTCCGGAAACCACCATCGACCAACTCGAGATGCTCGATGCCGCCGAGCGCACGCTGGTGACCGAAACTTGGAACCACACCGCCCCGGAATTTTCCTGCGAACATACCTTGGCCGAGCTCCTGTTGGCTCAAGCCGAACGGACCCCCAATGCCCCCGCCCTGACGTTTGGCGACACCACGCTGAGCTACCGCGAGCTGCATGCCCAAGCGGGCCGACTCGCCCATGCCCTCCAGACCGCCGGAGTGCGCCCGGATGGGTTGGTCGGCGTATGTGCCGAGCGTTCCGTCGAACTGGTCGTCGCCTTGCTCGGCACCGTCCTCGCCGGGGGAGCCTACGTCCCTCTCGACCCCTCGTATCCCGAGGAACGCCTGGCGTTCATGCACGCGGACTCCGGGGTGCAACTCGTGCTCACCACCAACGCGCTGGCCGACGCGTGGACCGCCCGGGGCGCGCAGGTATTGGTATTGGACCAATCCACCGCCGATTCCGCCGCAAAATCGTCGGGCCCTGCGCTTCCCTCCGACCTCACCCCGGACCGGGCGGCGTATTTGATTTACACCTCCGGCTCAACCGGTCGGCCCAAGGGAGCGCTCAACACTCATCGCGCCATCGTGAATCGACTGCGGTGGATGCAGGCGGAGTATCCGCTGGGCCACGACGACGTGGTGATGCAAAAAACCCCTTTCAGTTTTGATGTCTCGGTGTGGGAGTTTTTTTGGCCCCTGCTCACCGGCGCCCGTCTGGTCGTAGCGCGCCCCGGAGGACACCAGGACCCGGCCTATCTCGTCGACCTGATCCGGCGCGAAAGGGTAACCACCCTGCACTTCGTGCCGTCGATGCTGCAGCTGTTCACCGAAGCATCCGGCATCGAAGACTGTGCATCGCTTCGGCGCGTCATTTGTTCAGGGGAAGCCATGCCAGCCGATCTACCGCCGCGTTTCTTCGCGCGCCACTCCTCGGCGGAACTCCACAATCTTTACGGCCCCACCGAGGCGGCCGTCGACGTCACCTATTGGGCGTGCCATCGTGATGCGGTGCCCGGCCCGGTGCCCATCGGACGCCCGGTCGCTCGCACGCAAGTTTACGTTCTGGATTCGTGCGGAGCTCCGGTGCCCATCGGCGTAGCCGGTGAACTCCATCTCGGCGGAGTGCAACTGATGCGCGGGTATCACAATCGCCCGGACTTGAATGCGGAAAAACTCATACCGAATCCCTTTTCGACTTCTGCGCAGGCGCGACTTTATCGCACGGGCGATTTGGTGCGGTGGCGATCCGACGGTGCGCTCGACTACCTGGGACGCATCGATGGCCAAGTGAAGCTGCGGGGATTTCGCATCGAGCTCGGCGAGATCGAATCCGTCCTGACCGCCCAGACCACGATTCGCGAAGCGGCGGTGATACTCCGGGAAGACCAACCGGGCGATCCGCGCCTGACCGCCTACGTGGTCGCGACCGATTCCGCCCACCCACCCGAAGTCAACGAACTACGGCGGGCGCTGCGGGAAAAACTTCCCGACTACATGGTTCCCGCTGCCTTCGTGGTTTTGCCGCGGTTGCCGCTTTCGCCCAATGGCAAGCTCGACCGCCGCGCGTTGCCCGCCTCGACCCCGGAATTCGCCGCACCGATTTCACGCCGCGGAGACCAGGGCGGTCCGGCATCACCTTCCGAACAACGGTTGGCCGCGCACTGGCGCGAGTTACTGGGCCATGACCGCTTCGGACCGGAGGACAATTTCTTCGATTTGGGCGGACACTCCCTGCACCTCGGTCGACTGCATGCCCGCTTGCAGTCGGAGGGCACGCCCGACCTTCAGCTCGTGGAGCTTTTTCAATACTCGACCATCCGCTCACTGGCCCAACGTCTCGACGCGTTGACCGGCGATTCCTCCCCACCTGAACCCGCCAATTCACGCCTTTCTGCGCCGCGTCGTGATCCCTTGCGAGACCAACGAGCGCGTCGACGCGCCGCCCGCGCTTTGGAATGAGTTCCGCCGCCGACACCACACGCTCCCCTCGCGATCAGGACATTGCCGTCATCGGCATGGCATGCCGTTTCCCGGGTGCCCCGGACCTCGCTGCGTTTTTGGACCTGTTGCGCTCGGGCCGCGAAGGCATCACGCATTTTACCGTCGAAGAACTCATCGCGGCCGGCCTCGACCCCAAGCTGGTCAACCGTCCCGACTACGTGCGCGCCAACGCCGTGCTGCCGGAACCCGGCCGGTTCGATGCCGCGTTCTTTGGCTACACTCCGCGTGAAGCAGAGCTGTTGGACATCCAACAACGCGCCTTTCTCGAGACCGCTTGGACCGCCGTCGAGCACGCCGGTTATGACCCGACACAGCTGACCGGCCCGTGTGGAGTCTTTGCCGGATCCGGACTCAACACCTACTTGCTGCACCAAATCGCAGCCAATCCCGCCGCCATCGCTTCGGCCGGCGAATTCCAGGTGATGATCGCGAATGACAAGGATCACCTCGCCACCCGCGTCGCCTACAAACTCAACCTCACCGGTCCCGGCCTGACTGTGCAGACCGCGTGTTCGACCTCGCTCGTCGCGGTTCACCTCGCTTGCCAAAGCCTACTCTCCGGGGAAAGCGAAGTGGCTCTCGCCGGCGGGGTCTCAATCCGCGTGCCTCAAACCACCGGCTACCTGCATCAGGAAGGCATGATCCTGTCGGCCGACGGCCATTGCCGCGCTTTCGATGCCGACGCATCCGGCACGGTGGGAGGCAACGGCGTCGGGGCGGTGCTCCTGAAGCGCGCCAGCGATGCCATCGCCGACGGTGACAGCATTCACGCCATCGTGCGCGGTTCCGCGATCAACAACGATGGCGCCGCCAAGGTAGGCTACACCGCACCCGGTCTGGACGGCCAAGCCACGGTCATTGCCGAAGCGCTGGCCGTGGCCGAGGTTGACCCCGACGACATCGGCTACGTCGAAACCCATGGCACTGGCACCAAACTGGGCGACCCACTGGAAGTGGCGGCTTTGACCAAAGCGTTCCGACGTGGCACCAAACGCACCGGCTTTTGCGCATTGGGAGCTGTGAAGACGAATGTGGGGCATCTGGACGCGGCGGCCGGGATCGCGGGATTCATCAAAACCGTGCTGACACTGCGCGAACGCACATTCTTTCCGACCCTGCATTATCGTCGCGCCAATCCCCAGATTGATTTCCCCCGCTCACCTTTCCGGGTCGCGACCAACCTGGCAGACTGGAGCGCCCCTTCCCACCAAACACGACGCGCCGGAGTGAGTTCGTTCGGGATCGGCGGGACCAACGTGCACATGGTGCTGGAGGAGGCGCCGTCGGTCGCTTCGCCAACCAACCGCGACACGCCCGTTTCCTCTCAATTATTTGTCGTCTCCGCCCGCACCGCCGAAGGCCGCGACGAACTGGCCTCCGCGTTGCCCGCGTTTCCTCTGGATGGGCATGCCCGCGATGCGGCGTTTACGCTCGCCACGGGTCGCAAGGCCTTTTCGGCCCGCGCCGCGCTCGTCGGGGCCTGCGTGGCCTCCGCGCAGGAGATTTCCCGCGATCACGCCGACCGACCTCGATCGGTGGCATTTCTATTTCCCGGTCAAGGGGCGCAGACGCCGGGCATGGCAGCGGGACTCTACGATCAGGACCCGGAGTTCCGAGCCGTCATCGATCGCGGCGCGATGACATTGCAACCCCATTTGAACGGACGGGACATCCGCCCGCTGTTGCTGGGTTCACCCGACGATACCGCAGCCGCCGCGACCCTGACCCGCACTTCGATCACGCAACCCGCCCTCTTTCTGGTTTCGCACGCGCTGGCCCAACGCTGGTTGGCGCTGGGCGTTGAGCCCACGGTCATGCTCGGGCACAGTATCGGCGAATGGGTGGCCGCTTGTCTGGCCGGAGTGTTCAGCGTCGAAGACGCCTTGTCCCTGGTCGCACTACGCGGTCGCACGATGGAGGCGCAGCCCGCCGGCGCCATGCTCGCGGTCAATCTCGCTGAGACGGCGATCCGGGAAAATCTACCAGCCGGCCTCACCATCGCCGCCGTCAACGCGCCCGATCAAACCGTGCTGAGCGGACCAACCGATTCAATCGAGGCCCACGCGACCCGGCTGCAAGCACAAGGGGTCACGGCTTTGCGTTTGCGCACGTCACACGCCTTCCATTCCGCCGCCATGCAGCCAGCGGCGGATGCCCTTGAAGCGGCTCTGCGGCGGATCACGCTGCACCGTCCGTCCCGTCCGTGGATATCCAATGTCACCGGCACGTGGATTACCGACGACGAAGCCATCTCACCCGGTTATTGGGCGCGCCAACTGCGGGAGCCCGTGCGGTTTTCCGACGGAGTAGAAACGTTGCTCGCCCAAGGTCCCACGGTCTTCCTCGAAGTAGGTCCGGGGCGCACCGCCACGGGACTCGTCCGTCGCCATGCTGACTGGAATGACTCGCACCGGGTCGTGGCGTCGCTGCCCCCGCCTGCCACCGCGGCGAGCCTGTTGCCCGCCCTGGGTCAACTCTGGTGCACCGGTGGCGCGGTCGACTGGCACCAGTTTTATGCCGGAGAGACCCGACGCCGCGTGCCGTTGCCCACGTATCCATTTGGAGGTGACGTCTATTGGATCGATGCGGCCATCGCCTCATCCGGCGATTCGACTGCGCCCCGAGCTCCGGCAGAATGGTTGCACCTGCCCTCATGGCAACGCACCGGCGCACCGCGTCCCATCGCGGCCGTCACGGACGGAGCATGGGCGATTGTCGGTGGCACGGCATCGTGGCGCGACGCATTTCATGACCATTTGCAGGCCGCAGGAGCGGCCGTGGGAGAACCCGGCTCCGCCCGCTGGATTATTGATTTGCGCGGCACGGAGTCCGACGCTGGCGGCACCGGGGGATTCGAAAATCTCCGCGCACTGGCCGCCCAACTCGCAGCGCGCGATCCCGTTTCCGCTAGCCGTTTGCTGATCGTGACGACCGGACTGGCGGCCTTGGCGGGGGAGCAGGCGATCCAACCTGAAAAATCTCTGTTACTCGGACCCGCCCGCGTATTGCCACGTGAAGTCTCCGGTTGTGATACCCGTATCGTCGATCTGATCGCGTCCACGCCCCTCACCCCGGCAATGGTTGTCGCCTTGCTCGATGAAGCGAGGTCTGACGACGGCGGTGCCGTCGTGCTCTGGCGTGGCGGACGACGATGGACCGAAGCCGTCAATGCACTGCCGGCACCGGAGCCGATCTCCACGCCGACGGCAGCTCCCACCTTGATCACGGGGGGGCTGGGCGGCCTTGGCTTCGCCGTGGCCCAATCAATGGCCGCGCAAGCCGACGCCTCGTTGGTTCTGATGGGACGCTCCCCCCTCAACGAGTCGAACCGATCGAAAATCGCCACCCTTCGCGCCCAGGGCGCAACCGTGGAGTATCACGCGATCGACGTCACCGAGACATCGGCTCTCGCGGCGCTTCACGATGATCTCATCGCCCGAGGCGTGAAATGCACCCGCCTCATTCATGCCGCCGGACAGCCCTCAAGCGGCACCCTCCTGCGCAGCACCGCTGCGAACTCCGCAGCAGTTCTGGCGCCCAAGGTGCAAGGCACGATCGCGTTGTGGAAAATCTGGGGGGGCGACCTTTCCCATGGGTTGGTTTTGATGTCGTCGCTCTCCGCCCGTCTCGGTGAGTTCGGACAAGCCGACTACGCTGCGGCCAACGCGTTTCTCGATGCCTTCGCCGTGGCCCATCACACCGAGGATCGGCCGATCATCAGCTTGGCGTGGGATACGTGGGACGAAGTGGGCATGGCTGCGCGGCTCAGCACACAGCCGGCCTTGGCGACCTGGTATGCCGAGCGTCGATCGTGGATGATCAAGCCCGTCGACGGCGTAAACGTGCTGCGCATCGCGATCGCTCAACGCGAGCCCCATGTATTGATCGCCACTCATGCATTGGAGGGCCGCCAGGTTACGCCGTTGGAGGCTTCCGCTCCCGCGGCCACCGTGACTGGAAAGCCGCCCACACGTCATCCCCGTCCCAACCTCCCCACCGCATTCACGAGTCCCACCAGCGCAACCGAAACACGTTTGGCGACCATTTGGAGCGAGTTGCTGGGCATCGAGCCGGTGGGGGTTCAGGACAACTTTTTCGATTTGGGCGGACATTCCTTGCTGGCGACCCAAGTCATCGCCCGATTGCGCGACCGCACGTCCAGCCCGGTCACGCTGGCGGCCTTTTTCGAACACCCCACCATTCATGGTTTGGCCGAACTGATCGACGGCAACGCCGTGGAATCAAGCGCCCCGCCCCCGCTCTCTCCCCGGAAGCACCCCGACCACACCGCGCCACTGTCATTTGCCCAAGAATCCCTGTGGTTGCTCGACCGCATGGCCGGAGGCAGTGTCCACTACAACGAATTTGGGGCGCAACGCATTCGCGGTCCGCTTCAACCCGAACGGCTCGCCGCCGCGCTTCGTCACGTCGCATCGCGTCACGAAGTGTTGCGCACGGCCTTCGTTGAGCAAGCGGGCAACCCGGTGCAGCGCATCATGGCGGTCGAAGAACTGGATTGGAAACTGCCTGTGCTGGACTGGTCCGATCAACCCGACACCACCCGCGCCAATGCACTGACTGACCTGGCCGCGACGCTCGTGGGCACACCGTTCGATCTCGCCCAGCCGCCATTGCTGCGCGCCCGATTGGTGCGACACGGAGAGTCCGATCACAGTCTGATGATCGTGGTGCATCACATTGTTTTCGACGGCTGGTCTTCCCGCAACTTCTTCGCGGAAATGCTGGCGGCCTACGCCGAGCAGGAGCTGCCGGCCCTTGCGGTGCAATATGCCGACTTCGCTCACTGGCAGCGACGGTCAATGGACGGTCCCCGTCGCGCCACGCTCGAAACCTTCTGGCGCGAGCAAATGACACCGCTATCCGCACCGCTTGCGCTATCCACGGATCGTCCTCGCCCGACCCGCCAAACGTTCACCGGTCGTCGGCAAGCAGTCGTCATCGACGCCGAACTCACGGCCGCCATCTCCCAACTGGGTCGCCGCCATGACGCCTCGCTCTTCATGACGGTGCTCGCAGGCTACGCCGCGGTGCTCGCCCGCCACGCCGCGCAAGATGAAGTGGTGATTGGCAGCCCGACCGCCGGTCGCAAGCAGGCGGATCTGGAACCGTTGATCGGCTATTTTGTAAATCCGTTGCCGCTGCGCCTCGCCCCAGGTCACGCCGCCAGCTTCAGCGCGCTCATGCGACAGACGCGCGAGACTTTGCTCGCGGCCTACGCCCATCAGGACCTGCCGTTTTCCCAAATCGTCGAAACCGTGGCCCCTCCCCGTGACCCTGCTCGTTCCCCGCTGTTTCAAGCCATGTTGGTGTTTCAAAACCGCACGCCCATGCCAGCTGCTCCCGCCGGTTGGTCGATCGAAGCCTGGGAACCGACCAACGGGCCCGCCCGTTCCGACCTGGACCTGTATTTGTGGGAACAGGACGATCATCTGTCCGGATATTTTCTCTACAATACCGACCTGTTTGACGTCGGCACCGTTGATCGTCTCACCCGCCGATTAGTGACTTTCCTCACCCACGCCACCCAAACGCCGGATGCCCCCCTCGGTTCGTTGAAAATGGAGGCATCTTTTGTGCTGCCTGGACTTGGCAGCCGGCGCTCTCGTTCGACAGACTCTTAACCCCTCATCGGTATGGAGCTAAAGTTATCCCCCCATCAGGAAAGAATCTGGTTCATCGATCACTTTGAACGCGGACAGGTATATCCTCATCCTCCTGTATACCATAATCTTCCGTTAGTCATCCGGGGGAAAGGCAACATTCCCGCAGCCATGGCTCGGGCCGCACTGGAACGAATTGTCAGCCGTCATGAGGTGCTGCGCACCCGCATCGTCGAACGGGCGGTTCCCGCCACCCAAACCATCGCGCCGGAAAGCACCTTTCCTTGGCAAGAGACCACGTTGGAGCGCGATACCTCTGAGGCGTCCGTGATCGCGCATTTGGTCGCGGCCAACCTCGTGCCGTTCCAGCTCGACCGGCAACCGTTGCTGCGAAGTGAGTTCGTGCGGTGTGGTGACTGTAATCCTGATTATTGGTGGCTGATCACTTTGCATCACGTGATTGCCGACCGCCCCACGCTGCGCTTCTTGGCCGAGGAAATTGGGGGGGCGCTGGGCGGCGCCGCCCCGGTGTCTCCAGATTTTCACTACCCGGACTACGTCGAATGGCAGCGGGAACTCCCCCCCGACGCCATGGAGCCGTTGTTGTTTCACTGGAAGTGGCAACTGCGCGGACGCATCCCCCCGCTCGAGTTGCCCACCGCGCGACCGCGCGTGGCCGTGCACACCTTCACCGGAGCGCGGCACACCTTTACTTGGTCGGCCGCCACGACCGCCATCCTGCGCACAATGGCAACCTCCCGGCAAACGACGTTGTCCGCCGTCGCGTTGGCTTTGTTCACGGTCCTGCTGCACCGTTACGCCCGGCAGGATGAAATCGTCATCGGCACCTCCGCCCCCAATCGCCGCCCACCCGGCACGGCGGGATTGATGGGACCCGTCGCGAACCTCGTGGTGCTCCGCAGTCAGTTGGCGGGCAACCCCGCCTGGACGGATTTCCTCACCGTATTCGCCCACACCTTGTCCGACGCTCTGGAGCATCAGGAAATGCCCTTCGACTCGTTGGTCCGCGCGCTCAACCCCGCCAAGGATATGAGCCGCACCGCCCTGTTCGATGTGCTGGCCACCGTGGATGAAACGCCTCTGCCCGCGTTCGAGCTCGGTGCGGAGCTCGGCTCCGGGCACATGCTCGACCTCAATCTCGGTCAGGGCAAATACGACCTCGCGCTTCATCTTCAAATCCAAGCCGACGAAACCATCGCAGGCACGTTGACCTATAACACCGATCTGCACGACGAAGGTTTCGTCACGCAGCTTGCCCGTCATTTGGAACGCTTGGCGCAAGCGGTCGCGGCGGCCCCGACCACCGGTATTGCCGAGCTGCCGCTGTTGGATGACGCGGAAAAACAACAGCTTCGCCATGCCTTCAATGACTCCGCCGCCGCCGCGCCGCGCGATGAAACCCTCGCTTCACTCTTCGCCGCCCAAATCGCCGCCCATCCCGATCACACCGCTCTGACCTGTGGCGATGTTCAACTTACCTACCGTGAGCTGGATCAGCGTGCCAACCAGCTGGCCCATCACCTTCAATCGCAATTGGTCGCGCCCAATCAACTCGTGGCCGTCGCCCTCGATCGCTCGCCCGCGCTGATCATCGCACTGCTCGGTGTGCTGAAGGCCGGGGCGGGTTACCTGCCGCTCGATCCCGACCACCCGCTCGACCGCATCACGTTCACGTTGGAGGACGCCGCAGTGCGTCATCTCATCACGACCGAAACGTTGGCCGAACGTATTCGTCCGCCCGCATCCGTATCCGCGATTACATTACTCGACCGCCAGGCCGAACAACTTTCAGCGCTCGCCACCACGGCACCGGAGGTTGCATCCCGCCCGGCGCACCTCGCCTATTGCATCTATACTTCCGGCTCCACCGGCCGACCCAAGGGAGCGTTGATCGAGCATCGCCAAGTCGTGCGGCTGTTATGCAACGATCGCAGCGCCTTCGATTTTCAAGCCAGCGATGTTTGGACGCTGTTTCACTCCGCTTGCTTCGATTTTTCGGTTTGGGAAATGTATGGGGCCCTCCTGTTCGGCGGCCGCCTGGTGATTGTGCCCGCCGATACCGCGCGCGATCCCGCCGCCTTCGCCACCCTCTTGGCGACCCAGGGAGTAACGATTCTCAACCAAACCCCCAGCGCGTTCCGCCAACTCAGCGCGGAACTCGCTCGGCGGCAGCACCCGGCGCTGGCGCTGCGCCTAGTCATTTTCGGGGGCGAAGCCCTGGCCCCGCTACACCTCCGTGATTTCGCGGCCGCGTATCCCGACGTCGATCTCATCAACATGTATGGGATCACCGAGACCACCGTGCACGTCACCTATCACCGCATCACGCCTGATGACATCGCCGAGAACCGTCCCATCATTGGTCGCCCGATTCCGACCACCACCACCCTGATCATGGACGAGCGCTCGCAACTCGTGCCGCTCGGCGTGCCTGGCGAGATCTGTGTCGGCGGGGAAGGCTTGGCGCGCGGCTATCTCCGTCGCGAGGAACTGACGCGCGAAAAATTCATCGCTCATCCCTATGAGCCGGGTCAGCGCCTTTACCGTTCCGGCGATCTCGGTCGATTGCAGGCCGACGGCACCATGCTTCATCTCGGTCGAATTGACGATCAAGTGCAGGTGCGGGGCTTCCGCGTGGAATTGGGGGAAATTCAAACCCGACTGCTGCAACATCCCGCCGTGACCGCCGCTGAAGTCGTGGCCCGCGACCGGAAAGACGGCACCACGGAGCTGGTCTCCTACTTGGTGGCCAAAACGGCCGTGACGACCGCGGCATTACGTCACCATGTCGCGGATACATTGCCCGACTACATGGTGCCGAACACGTTCGTGCTGCTCGAAACCATGCCCGTGACCGTCAACGGCAAAATTGATCGTCGGGCCCTCCCCGACCCCGCCGAGTCGCTCACGGCTTCCGGCCCCGTATTTTCGCCTCCGGTCGGTGACGTCGAGTGCTTCCTCGCCGACACTTTTGCCGCGTTGTTGTCAGTCGAAAACGTCGGCCGGGACCATCACTTCTTTGAGCTGGGCGGACACTCTCTGCTCGCCGCCCAGCTTGTTTCCCGCCTCCGCGAACGCTTCCACGTCGAAATCCCCCTGCGCCACGTCTTCGAATCTCCCTCCGTCGCTGCTCTGGCCACAGTGATCACCTCAGCTCGTTCGTCGGTCACCGCTTCGGCGACCGACTCCCCGACCGCTATCCCGCGGGCGGCGCGTCGTGTCGCCGCCCCCGCTGCGCTAACCGAATCGTGATCAATTCTCTTCCCGAATCTCCGACGGACGCGACCATCGCGCCCGCCTCGTTTGCTCAATCCCGGTTGTGGTTTCTCGATCGAATGGAACCGGGCGATCCCGTGTATCACATCCCCTTGGCCGTCAGGTTGCGAGGGAAGGTGAATACCGACGCCGTGGCCGATGCCCTGCGGCAATTAACCGTTCGTCATGAAACGTTACGCACGACCTTCACGGAGGAAAACGGCCGGGTCATGCAGGTCATTCATGCATCGAGTATCCCGCCAGATGGGCGCACCGCCACTCCGGCGGCGGAACACGATTTGGCCGCTCAACTTTCGACCGAAGCGCGTCGTCCGTTTGATCTGGTCTCCGGTCCTTTGTGGCGGGCGGTGCTCTGGAAAATCGGTCCAGCGGAGCACGTGCTGCAACTGACGTTTCACCACATCGTGTCCGACGGTTGGTCGCTGGGCGTGCTGGTCAAAGAGTTCGCCCAATACTATTCCGATCCCAGCGCAGTGCTGCCGGAACTGGCGATTCACTACGCCGACTTCGCCGATTGGCAAAATGGACAACTTTCCGGCGAGGTGCTCGACGCCAAAATCGCCCCGTGGCGCGAACGTCTGCAAGGGGCGGACTTTACGCCTCCCCTCCCTCTCGATCGTCCGCGTCCGGCCCGTCGCAGCTCCGTCGGCGCCACGCATGCCTTCGTCGTCGATCTTCCCACTACCCGAGCGCTTCGTGATCTGGCCGGGGCCGCCGGCGGATCACTTTATATGGCCCTGCTGACCGGTTTCTCCGCCGTGGTGCAGCGGTGGAGTGACCGTGACGATCTCATCATCGGCACGCCGGCCGCCAATCGCAATCGCGCTGAGCTCGAACCCCTCATCGGTTTCTTTGTCAATGCCTTGCCGCTGCGTATAGACCTCTCAACCGCGACCACCGGAGCCGAGGCCTTCGCTCGCGTGCGTCATGCGACCCTCGAGGCACTTTCAGCCTCGGATGTGCCGTTCGAGAAACTCGTGCAGGAGCTCCAGCCCGACCGCTCGCTCGCCTACACACCGTTGTTTCAGTTGATGTTCGTGCTGCAGAACACACCGCTCGGCGCATTGCAATTGCCGGACCTCGAGGTGGAGCGCGTCGAAGTCGACACCGCCACCAGCAAGTATGATCTCACGCTCGTGTTCGAGGAGACGACGGCGGGACTCACCGGGCGCATTGAATACGCCAGCGAGCTCTTCCAGCATAGTTCCATCGAACGGCTGGCCCGGCACTACGTCTCCGCCCTGCAAAACCTCGTGGCGCGGCCTTCCGCTCCTCTGGCCGAACTACCGCTGGCCAATCCGGCGGAACATGCGCGGATCGCCACTTGGCGCCACGGCCCCGCGACGCGCCACCCGGAAAAATCGATCGGAGACGCGTTCGCTGGTCGGGCGATCGCCACACCGCAGGCCACCGCGCTGACCATGGGCGGCACCGCGCTGACCTACGCCGAGCTCGACCAACGATCCAATCAACTCGCGCATGTATTGCGTGCCCATGGTGTGGATACTGATCATTCCGTCGGCCTGTGCCTCGACCGCTCGATCGAACTCGTGGTGGCTCTGCTCGGAATTCTCAAGGCCGGCGGAGCCTATCTCGCCCTCGACCCAACCTACCCGGCGCACCGTCTTGAACTCATGTTGCGGACCGCTGCATGCGAGTTGGTGCTTACCACCAATCATCTCCGCGAACGACTTCCGACACACGGGCGAGTCATTGATTTAGAAACCTTGGCGGACGAAATCAACCAGGCTCCAACGACCATGCCCGGCGACGTCGGTGTGGCGCCCGAACAGCTGGCCTACGTGAGCTTCACCTCCGGGTCGACCGGCAAGCCCAAAGGCGTCGCGGTGCCCCATCGCGCCGTCCTGCGCCTGGTGAGCGACGACGGATTCATGCACTTCGGTCCCGCGGAAGTGTTTTTGTTGATGGCTCCCATCGCCTTCGATGCCTCCACCCTGGAACTCTGGGGACCGCTCCTGCAGGGTGGACGACTAGTCATCATGCCTCCCGGCACACCCACGCTGGAGGATATCGGACGCGTGGTGCGGGAAGAAAAGGTGACCACCCTGTGGCTGACCGCCGGGCTGTTTCATCTCATGGTCGACGAACGCCTCGATGATTTGCGCGGCGTGCGACAACTGCTTGCCGGTGGCGACGTGCTCAGTGTGAGTCACATGCGCAAGGCATTGCAGGCCCTGCCCGAAACCACGCTCATCAACGGCTACGGTCCGACGGAGAATACCACATTTACGTGTTGCCATACGATCACGGTCGCTGACCTCGACGGGGGATCGATCCCCATCGGTCGGCCCATACCTCACACCTCGGTGCACGTCGTCGATGCCGCCAACCGTCCCTGCCCTGTGGGCGTCCCCGGCGAACTCGTGACCGGCGGCCAGGGCCTCGCCCGGGGCTACATTGGCCAACCGGAGCTCACCGCCACGGCGTTTACCACGCTGGCCGGCGAACGCGTTTACCGGACCGGCGACCGCGTGCGCTGGCGAGAGGACGGAACATTGGAATTTCTGGGACGGATGGACCGTCAGGTAAAAATCCTCGGTCATCGGATCGAGCCCGGGGAAGTCGAAGCCATGCTGGCGGCGGTCGCCGGGATCACCACGGCGGCAGTGGTGGTGCAGGACGGCCCCACCGGCAAACGTCTGGTCGGCTATGTCGCTCCCGCCGTCGACGTCGCAACCGTGCGGGCGGAACTGACCGCGCGCCTGCCCGCCCACCTGGTGCCGGCCGTGTTGGTCTCCCTGCCATCGCTGCCGCTTACGTCGAACGGCAAAGTGGATCGAGCTGCTCTTCCGGGGCCCGAAATCGATGCGGTCGATGAAGCGGGCAACCCCGCGCTTCGCAATGCCACCGAAGAGATTCTGGCGCACTTGTGGTCGCGCCTGCTCGGGGTCGAACAGATCGGGTCCGCGGATGATTTCTTCCTGCGCGGCGGTCACTCCCTGCTGGCGACGCAATTGGTCAGTCGAATCCGTGAAACGTTTTCCGTCGAACTGCCGCTTCGCTCCATTTTCGAGGCCCCCCTCCTGCGTGATCTGGCCCATCGGATTGACCAAGCCCGCGCTCTCGACATCCCGGTTGTCCCTCCCTTGCGAGCCGAAGTGCGACCAGCGACCGTGCCGTTGTCGTTTGCCCAGGAAAGGCTCTGGTTCCTCAACCAACTCGAACCCGGCAATCCGTTCTACAACATGCCGGCGGCATTGGAACTGAAGGGCCGATTCGAGGTGGAGGCGGCGCGCCGCGTGGTCGCCACCCTGGTCGAACGTCACGAATCTCTGCGCACCGTTTTTCGCGCTTCGGACGGACATCCGACCCAAGTCATTCTGCCGACACTCTCCGTGCCGGTGGGACTGGAAGACCTTTCCCGCTCGCCCTTCGCGTCTCAGCCCGCCCTCGTGCAACGCGCCATCGCCACCGAGGCGCGCCAGCCCTTTGACCTGGCCCAGGGCCCGCTGTTGCGGGTCGTGGTGCTGAGATTGAGTGAGGATCACCACATTTTGCTCATGACGATGCACCACATCGTCTCCGACGGCTGGTCCATGGGCGTGCTCACACGGGAAATGGGCGACTACTACGCGGCCTTCACCGGTGCCGCCCAAACGCCGCTCACCGAGCTCGCCCTGCACTACGCCGACTACGCGATTTGGCAACGAAGTTGGCTCACCGGCGCGGTGTTCGACACTCAACTCCATTATTGGAAAACCCAGTTGGCGGACGCCCCCCCCGTGCTGGCCCTGCATGGCGATCGTCCACGGCCAGCGGTGCAGAGTTACCGCGGGGGCAGCCACGCCTTTCAAATCGACGCCGCCCTCACCACTGCGCTCACCGATTTGAGCCGGACCACGGGCGCCACGTTGTTCATGACGCTCGAAGCCGGGTTCGCGGTCCTGTTGGGTCGCATGGCTCGTCAGGAGGACGTGCTCATCGGCACCCCCATCGCCAATCGACATCGCGCCGAGGTCGAACCGCTCATCGGTTTCTTCGTAAACACGTTGGTATTGCGCAACGACCTCTCCGGGCAACCTTCGTTTCGCACGCTGATCGAACGCACCCGACACACCGCGCTCGATGCCTATGCGCATCAGGACCTGCCCTTCGAACGCCTCGTCGACGAACTGCAACCCGAACGCGACCTCAGCCGCAACCCGATCTTCCAGGTCATGTTCGCGCTGCACAACACCCCGTCCCAGGCCCGCAAACTTCCCGACCTGACCATCACCGACCTCGCCGCCGAACGCATCTCCGCGCAGTTCGACCTGGTGCTGGATGTCTGGGAAACCGCCGACGGCCTCAAATGCGTGCTGGAGTTCTCCACCGACCTGTTTGACGCCGCGACGGTTGCGCGCACCGCCGGACATTTCGCGACCTTGCTGCAGGCCGCCGTGGAAGCACCCGACACCCCGGTGGCGCGGTTGCCGTGGTTGCCGAACACCGAACGTGCTCTAATTCTGGATACCTTCAACGACGTCGCGATGACGTATCCCGACGACCGCACCCTGCAGCAGCTCATCACCGCCCAAGCCACCGCCACGCCGGACCGCATCGCCGGCCGCCACCGCGGCGAATCCTTGACCTACGCGGCGCTCGATCGGCGATCCAATCAACTCGCGCATCACTTGCGCAGCCTCGGCGTGGATCGCGGGCAGTTCGTCGGTGTGCTCGATGATCGGGGCTTGGACTTCCTCGTGGGATTGGTCGGCATCCTGAAAGCGGGTGCGGCCTTCATCCCCATCGATCCCGGCTATCCGGCCGATCGTGTTCAACACATGATCGCCGACAGCGCCGTGACCACACTGTTGTCCCGCACGTCGATTATAGATCGTTGCCGCCCCGCCGAGGCGCAGAGCGCCCTGCGTCACGTCGTATTGTTTGATCGTCCCGCCCCGGCGTGGACGACAGCACCCACCAGTGATCCCGCCGTCGCAGGTGATCCGACGGACGCGGCTTACATGCTTTACACCTCGGGCTCCACCGGACGACCCAAGGGGGCAATCATCCGCCACAATGGCGCGATCAATCATATCTACGGCCAGTTTCAGGAGCTGAAGTTCACCGCCGACAACGCTTTCCTGCAAAGTGCTCCCTCTTCCTCCGACATCTCGGTTTGGCAATTCCTGGCACCGTTATTGATTGGCGGTCGCACCGTCATTGCTGATTTCGAAGTGGTCTGCGAGGCACCGCGCCTGTTCGCCCTGATGCGGGCCGAGCACATCACCCTTTTTGAGTTTGTGCCCGTGGTGCTGAAGGCGCTGTTGGATCATGTGGCGGCCTTGCCCGCGGCGGAGCGCGTGCTTCCCGCCATGGTTTGCGGCATGGTCACGGGCGAAGCCGTGCCGGTCGCGTTGATCAACCAGTGGTTCGAGGTCTACCCGCAGATCCCGCTGGCCAATGCCTACGGACCCACCGAAGCCGCCGACGACATTTGCCAGGCGCTGCTCACCGCCCCGTTGCCTCCGCAGAGCACGTCTGTCCCGATCGGACGCACACTGCCCAATCTCACCCTTTACGTGCTCGACGACGATCTACAACTCGTGCCCGTCGGTGTGCCGGGCGAGATCTGCGTTTCCGGGGTCGGCGTCGGCGCGGGCTATTGGCGCAATCCGGAAAAAACCCGGGCCGCTTTCGTCCCCAATCCGTTCGATGAGAATCGCCGTGGCACCACGCTATACCGCACCGGCGACCTCGGACGTTGGTTGCCGGATGGCAGCCTGGAAATGCTCGGACGACTCGATCAACAAGTGAAGTTGCGCGGCTTCCGCATCGAACTCGGGGAAATCGAGAGCATGCTCGGTCAACACTCCGGAGTGGCCGAAACCGTGGTAAAGATCGAAGCCGATGACCGCGGCGAGAACCGGCTCGTGGCCTGGATCACCCCTGACGACGCGTCCGGCGAACTGCACGCCAAACTGCAGCAATTGCAGGATGACCAAGTGTCGCTCTGGCAGGACCTGCACGAGGACAGCTACAGCGACTCCCTTACCTACGCCGATAACGATCCTACTTTCAACGTCATCGGCTGGGACAGCAACTACACCCGCGAGCCACTCTCCGAAACCGAAATGCGCGAATACGTGGACCACACGGTGGCGCGCGTCCGCGAACTTCGCCCCCGTCGTATTCTTGAGATCGGGGCCGGCACCGGTCTGCTGATGTTTCCGTTGGCTCGCGATTGTGAACACTACCTCGCTTGTGATCTCTCCACGGTCGCGATCGAGCAGTTACGAGAACTGACCCGCGATCGGTCGGGTTACGGCGGGCTCGAACTGCGCGCCCAGCAAGCCCATGACTTCACCGACATCGCCCCGGCCAGTTACGACGTCGTGATGCTTTGCTCCGTGGTGCAGTATTTTCCCGGTATCAACTATTTGATGACGGTGATCGAGGGTGCACTGCGCGTGATTAAACCGGGCGGGGCGATTTTTCTGGGAGACGTGCGTCTGCGGCCGTTGCTGGAGGCTTTTCACGCATCGGTGCAACTGTTCCGCGCCGGCGAGACCCTCGGGGCCGCCGGACTGCGCCGCCGCGTGCGTGAAGCGCTGCAAACCGAACAGGAAATGGCGGTCGAGCCCGCCTTCTTCGCGGCGTTGCGCAGCCGTTTTCCCGCTATTTCCCGGGTGCAGATTCGACCGAAACGCGCGACCGTGCAGAACGAAATGACCCGCTTCCGGGCCGACGTGACCCTACACATCGGCGGGTGCGAGGCGACGCCGATGCCCCCCGACACTGCCGTCGTTGATTGGCCGGATCGACCGCTCTCCCTCGACGACCTGGCCGACGTGCTGACAACGGAGACCGCCCCCACCACGTTGCATCTTCGCCACATCGCCAACCGGCGGGTGCAGCGGGAACTGCAGACTCTCGCGTGGCTGGAATCCGCGCCCGCCAAAGCCTCCGTCGCCGCCTTCCGCGCAGAGTTGGACGCCAGCGTTCTCGCCGGACTGGAGCCGGAGGACCTGCTCACCCTCGGTAAAGATCTCGGGCTGATCGTCGACCTGGCCCAGTATGGCGCTGATGGCTCGTTCGACGCCATTTTCCGTCGCGGCGATGCCGCCTCGCTGCCCCCGATCGACCTTTTTCCACCCCCTGCCCAAACACTGCCGTGGCGAACCTACGCCAATCACCCGCTCCACGAAAAGCTCGCCCGCTTCCTCGTGCCCACGCTGCGCAGTTTCCTGCGCGACCGTCTGCCCGGTCACATGATTCCGGCGGATTTCGTGGTGCTCGAAGCCTTCCCCCAACTTCCTAACGGCAAGATCGACCGGCAATCCCTACCCATCCCCGAACGGACGCACTCCACCGCCGCGGAAGACTACGTCGCTCCCGCCGGTCCGACCGAGTCCAAACTTGCCACCATCTGGGCCACCGTGCTCGGCATGGAACGTGTCGGGGTCACGGCCAATTTCTTCGAGATCGGCGGTCACAGTCTCAAGGCCACCCAAGTGGTGAGCCGCATCCGGCAGGAATTCGGGGTCGAAGTCGCCCTGCGCGAGATGTTCAATCAACCGACCATTCGAGAGCTCGCCACGGTGGTTGCCGGGCGGCGACAGAGCGAGCACACGCCGTTGCCGCGCACGCCCGAGGCGCCGGACTACCCCCTCTCCCACGCGCAAACCCGTCTGTGGGTGCTCGCCCAAATGGAAGGAGCTCTGGTCGCCTACAATATGCCGGTGTCGCTGGAACTCACCGGTCCCATTGATCAGACCGCACTCGCCAATGCCTTCGCCGGTCTCGCTCACCGTCACGAATCGCTGCGCACGACGTTGCCCGAGATCAATGGTCAGCCGCGCCAAAAAGTGCATCCACGACCCTTGGGCGGGTTTTCGTTCATGGATCTCGCCGCCGCGACGAATCCGGAAACCGCCGCCCGCGAAATCGCGCTCACCGATGCCCTGACACCGTTCGATTTCGCCACCGGTCCCCTCGCTCGGCTCACCCTGCTGCGCCTCGCACCCGATCGACACGCGGTCTTGTTCAACATCCATCACATCATCTCCGACGACTGGAGCATGGGCGTGTTGGTGCACGAGTTCATGCGGCGCTACGAAAGTCTCGCCACCGGCAAGCCATTGGCACTCAAACCGCTCGCCATCCAACACCGCGACTATGCGGTCTGGCATCAGGCGCGCCTCGCATCCGCAGGCATGGCGACGCAACGCCAATTCTGGCACGATCAATTGGCCGGAAAACTGCCGGTGCTGGCACTCGCCACCGACCACCCGCGCCCTCCGGTTAAGACCTATCGCGGCCGCACCCTCAATTTCACGGTGCCACCCACCACCACGGCGGTCCTTGGTGAGCTCGCCCGCCAGCACCGGGCATCACTCTTCATGTTGCTGACCGCCGCAGTGCAGACTTTTTTGCACCGTCACACCGGCCAAACTGATCTCATCGTCGGCACGCCCATCGCCGGCCGGAATCATCCTGACCTGGAGGACCAGATCGGTTTCTACATTAACACACTGCCGTTGCGGGCTCGGCTCGATCCTGCTGACTCCTTCACAACCCTGCTGGCCCACGTGCGTGATACCATCACCGGTGCCTTCGAACATCAGGACTACCCGTTCGATCGTATTGTGGACGAACTCTCCCTCGAACGCGATGTCAGCCGCTCACCGCTTTTCGACGTCGTGGTCGTGATGCAAAACGTCGATCCCTACGAGCTGCGTATCGATGACGTGAAGATCGCACCATTCCTCGACGACGTAGGGGGCAGCAAGTTCGATCTGCAGTTCAATTTCGCCGAAACCGAAGGCCGTCTGGAGAGCTCCATCGGATTCAACACCGATCTCTTCACCGAAGACCGCATCATTCGTTTCATCGGTCAGCTCACCACACTGCTGGAGAGTATCGCCAACGACCCCACGCAATCCATCGCCCGGCTGCGTCTGCTGCCAGCCGCGGAACGTCGTCGTATTCTGCAGGAGTTCAATCCCACCCCACCGGATCTTCCCGCCCCGTCCACGCTCGTGGCCCGGTTCGAATCCCAAGTCGCCCACTCCCCGGATCGCATCGCCCTGACAATGCCCGCCGGTGAATCCGTCACCTACGCCGAGCTCAATCGACGCGCGCGGCACCTCGCCGCCCGGCTGCGCACCGCCGGCGTGCGCGCGGAAGTTCCAGTGGGACTGTTTCTCGAACGCGGGATCGATCTGCTCGTGGGGCTGGTAGCCATCCTCAAGGCTGGTGGCGCCTATCTGCCGATCGATCCGGTTTATCCAGCCGATCGGGTCGCGTTCATGCTCAGCGATGCCCGTGCCCCGATAATCCTCACCAGCACGTTGCTGCAGGAACGCCTCTCCGCGATCGATGCTGAAGTCATCGCGCTCGACTCCCCCGAGCTCGACCCGGCTGTTGACAACGGTGAAAGCGCTGACGCCACCCTCGACCCCATCGAACCGAATCAGGCCGCCTACATCATCTATACGTCGGGGTCCACGGGCACACCGAAGGGTTGCATCATCCCCCACCATCAGGCGGTGCGATTGTTCGATGCGACGGATCACTGGTTCCATTTCAATCGCGACGACGTTTGGACGCTCTTTCACTCCCATGCCTTCGACTTCTCAGTCTGGGAAATCTGGGGGGCCTTGCTCCATGGCGGTCGCCTGGTCATCGTGCCGCAGACCACCAGCCGCGATCCCGAAGCGTTTCTGGAGCTCCTGCGGCGGGAACGTGTCACCGTGCTCAATCAGACCCCTTCAGCCTTTCGGCAACTCTCCGCCGCCGACGCGTCCGCCGCACCGGACGCCGCGCCTCTGGCCCTGCGCACCGTGATTTTTGGTGGTGAAGCCCTCGACATCGGCAGCCTGCGGGGATGGTGGGAACGACACGCCGACAACGCCCCGCGTTTGATCAACATGTATGGCATCACCGAGACCACCGTGCACGTCACCTACCGTCCGCTTGGTGTGACTGATCTCGACACCGCGCATCGGAGCGTGATCGGAGAAGCCATTCCGGATCTCTCATTGTATTTACTCGATCCCTACGGTGAGCCGGTCCCCATCGGCGTGGTGGGTGAGATACATGTCGGTGGATCGGGCGTGGCCCGCGGTTACCTCCACCGCCCCGAACTTACCGCCGAACGGTTCATCGCTCATCCGTTTGATTCCACTCCCGGTGCCCGCCTCTATAAATCCGGCGATCTCGCCCGCTGGTTGCCCGACGGTGATCTCGAATATCTCGGCCGCGCCGACCACCAGATCAAGATCCGCGGATTCCGCATCGAACTCGGTGAAATCGAATCCGCCCTTACCGCCCATGCTGACCTCACCGGAGCCGTGGTCATCGCCCGCCCGGACTCCGTGGATGCCGTTCGCCTCCTGGCCTATTTCACACGGGCCGCCGATGCCGCCATCCCGACGGCGGCCGAGCTGCGGGAGCACCTCCGCTCCCGCCTCCCCGACTACATGGTGCCGAGCACCTTCGTGCCCCTGGATACCTTTCCCCTGACGGCCAACGGTAAGGTCGACCGCACCGCCTTACCGGAACCGACCAGCCCCATCCCCGCATCACTCACGGAAGAAAACGGTGAATTCGTCGACGAACTCGAAGCCACCATTGGCGGACTCTGGGCCACCGCTTTGGGCACCGATACGATCGGTCGCCAGGACAACTTCTTCGATCTCGGCGGCCACTCACTATTAATTGTGCAGGTCCACAAACAACTGCGGACCGCGTTGCAAAGAGAGTTCCCGGTTACCCTGATGTTCAAGCATGCCAGCGTGATTTCCCTGGCCGCCGCGCTGCGCGAGCCATCGCCGGTCGCCGGCCCCAACGGCGCGTCTCCTACCACTGCTACTACGTCCGCTCGTGAGCGCGCCCAACGGCAGCAGGCCGCCCGCCAGCGTCGCCGATCCGGAGGCCCTTCCCAATGAGCACACCTCCCGACGAACTCCCTGACGCCATCGCGGTCATCGGCCTCGCGGTTCGATTCCCCGGAGCCAACAGCGTGGAAGCATTCTGGGACAATCTGCGCGCCGGTCGCGAGTCATTGACCGCGCTGTCCGACGACGCTTTGCGCGCCGCCGGGGTGGACCCGGCCATGATTGCCAATCCCGCCTATGTGCGGTCCAACGGCGTGTTGGCGGACGCCGATCAGTTTGACGCCGCCTTTTTTGGCATGACCCCACGCGAGGCCGCGCTGACCGACCCGCAACACCGCGTATTTTTGGAACTGGCTTGGACTGCCCTGGAAAGAGCCGGCTATGATTCCACCCGCGTCTCTGGTCCCGTGGGCGTCTTTGCCGGCGCCGGCATGAGCACATACCTGTTGCGCAATTTGTTGCCCAATCGCGACGTCGTTGAATCCGCGGGGGAGATGGCTCTGTTGCTGGGCAACAACAAGGACTTCGTGCCGACCCGCACGTCCTACAAACTCGATTTGCGCGGACCGAGCATCAACGTCAACACGGCCTGTTCGACGTCGCTTGTCGCCACTCACCTCGCCTGCCAGAGCCTCTTGGATCATCACTGCGACATGGCGCTGGCCGGCGGTGTTTCCGTGCAAGTGCCCCAGGAACAGGGCTACCTCTACACCGAAGGCGGCATTGGTTCCTCCGACGGGCACTGCCGCGCCTTTGATACCGATGCGAGCGGCACTGTCAGCGGCAACGGCTGTGGCATCGTCGTGCTACGGCGTTTGGCCGACGCGATCGCCGACGGCGACCCGATCCACGCCGTGATCCGCGGTTCCGCCGTCAACAACGATGGGGCCGACAAAGCCGGATTCACGGCTCCCAGTATCACAGGGCAAAGTCAGGTCATCGCCGAGGCCCAGGCGGTCGCCGAGGTTGATCCCACCGAGATTTCCTACGTCGAAGCCCACGGCACGGGCACTCCCCTCGGCGACCCCATCGAGGTCGCCGCTTTGTGCGAAGCCTTCGAAGGAGTCCCGACCGGAGCCTGCGCCCTGGGTTCGGTAAAAACCAATTTCGGACACCTCGATGAGGCGGCGGGATTGGCGGGCCTCGCCAAGACCATTCTCGCTCTGCAACACCGCGAACTGCCTGCCAGCCTGCATTTCTCGACCCCCAATTCTCGTATCGATTTCCCCAATACTCCGTTTCGCGTCAACGCGAGTCTCGGCCCGTGGACGGTCCCGGCCGGCCGCCGCCGGATTGCCGGAGTCAGTTCGTTTGGCATCGGTGGGACCAATGCTCACGTGGTGGTGGCGGAGGCGCCGGAGCCATCCCCTTCGAGTCCCGCCCGCGGCGCGCAATTGCTCGTGCTGTCCGCCACCACCGCGACCGCCCTGGATCGCGCCCGGGAAAACCTGGCGGTCTGGCTGGAGGACAACTCCTCCGTCAATCTGGCTGATGTGGCCTACACGCTGGCGCAAGGTCGGCGCGCATTCACCCACCGCACCGCCATCACAGCCCATGGCTCGGCGGAAGCGGTCCGTCAGCTCCGCGCCGCCCAGCCCCAGACAGCCTCCTCGGCCCCTCCCCCCCAGGTTTGGATATTCTCCGGCCAAGGTTCTCCCTACGTCGGCATGCTCGCGGGCCTCTATGCCGCCGAACCGGTGGTGCGCGACACCATCGACCAATGCGCTGACTTGCTCCGCGAACCACTGGGATGCGATCTCCGCGAGATCCTGACTCCGGACGCTCCGCTCGCCGCCGAACGACTGCGCGACACCGCGCTGGCCCAGCCGATCGTGTTCGTCGCCGACTACGCGCTCGCACAACTCTGGTTGAGCCGGGGTGGCGAACCCGCCGTCATGATCGGGCACAGTTTGGGCGAGTATGTGGCGGCATGCGTGGCGGGGGTCTTTACTTTGGAGGATGCCTTAAAACTCGTGACGGCTCGCGGGGCGTTGATGGCGGCGCAATCGGCGGGCGCCATGCTCGCGGTCGGACTTTCGGCCGAGGCCGCCATGGACCAGGCCCGGGACCAGGCCCGGGACCAGGCGGTGGATCTTGCAGCGGTCAACGCGCCCGATTCCTGCGTTCTGTCAGGTGCAACCGAAACCATCGATCGGCTCGCCTCCTCCTTCACCGCCCAAGGCGTCGCCACCACCCGACTGGATACGTCGCACGCCTTTCATTCCGCGATGATGGAGCCGATGCTGACAACGTTCGCGGCGCGGGTGAGAACAGTCACTTTGCATCCCCCGCAGCGCCGCATCATTTCGGGCGTCACCGGTCAGGATATGACGGCTGCCGACGCCATCGACCCCGCCTACTGGACGCGTCATGTGCGCGAGCCCGTGCGATTCGCGGCGGCGGTTAACACCGCCGCCACGTCGACGCGCCATCCACTCTGGCTCGAGGTCGGCCCCGGCCGCGGTCTCGCCTCGATGGTGAAGCGTTGCCTCAAATCCGTTGACTCCACCCGCGTGCTCACGTCGACGCGGCACGCGGCTGAAACCACGGACGATTACACGCATTTGCTCTCCACGTTGGGGTCGATGTGGTGCGCCGGGGCCCAAGTAAACTGGCCGGCGTGGTTTTCCGATCAATCCCGCCAACGTTTGGTTCTGCCGACCTATCCGTTCGAACGCGAACGCCACTGGATCGAAGCTCCCGCTAAAACGAGTGCGACGACTGATTTCCATCTGGCGCGCATGACGGGGACCCTGGAAGCGCTTGAAACCAAATTACGCGCTGATCCAGCCTTGGTGGCCCACCCCGCCTACCCCGCCTTTTCCGCCGCCGTGACCCCGTGGTGCGCGGCGCAGGTTTTCCGCTACATCAGTTCCGCATTGCCGCCGCTGACCTTGGGGCAATCGACCACGCGCACCGAAATCGCCCGAGCCCTGCGGATCGCACCTGCGTTTGAGAAGTGCCTGGACTTTCTGCTCAACCTGCTGGTGAGCGAAGGCTATCTCGATCGTCTCGCCGACGAAGCTCTACGCTGGCAGCGGATCGCGGCCGATCCCGTTTCGAGCGACGACCTGCGCACCCGATTTCCGGAGTTTCAGGGCATCGTGCGATTGGTCGAACACTGCACCGCCCACTATGCTGAAGCACTCAGCGGGGACGTGCCCGCGATCACGGTGCTCTATCCGGAAGGAAGCGCCGAATTGCTCGAATCGACGGCGAGCGAAAACGCACCGCACACCGACAAACGGGTTTATCTGCAACTGCTGCGTCACGCGATCGAAGGAAAGTTGGCCACCCAACCTCCCGGCAAACCGCTCCGCATTTTGGAAGTAGGCATCGGCGACGGTTTGCTCGCTGGTGAACTGGCACCAGCGCTCAAGGATCGCGGCGTCGACTACGTGGCGACGGACTTGAGCCGGGCGTTCGTGGCCAAAGCCGAGCGCAAGGCCACCGCCGCCGGATTGGATTTCCTGTCCTTCGCCGTGCTCGACATCTCTCGCGACCCGGTGGCGCAAGGTTTCAACGCCGGTGAATTTGATTTCATCGTGGGACTCGATGTGGTGCACGCCACGCCCCGCCTCCGGGAAACCCTGAGACAGCTGCGCACATTGCTCGCCCCTGGCGGGTGTTTCGGCATCGTGGAAAAGGTCCGCAGTGAATGTTGGGTCGATCTGGTATGGGGTTTGGCCGAGGGCTGGTGGTATTTCGCCGATACGGAGATTCGTCCCCTCACTCCCCTTTTATCCGCGGCGGGTTGGGAAAGCGTGCTACGTGGTTTCGATTTTGAGTCGATCGCGGTGTTCCCCCGCACGAAGGAGGCCCGCACCACGACCGACTACGCCCTGCTGTTGGCGGAGAACCCGACGACTCCCCCGGTCGACGTTTCGAATTGGTTTTATGCCGTCGAAACTCAGCGCCGAACGGCGGTAACCTCGACCAACGCAACCCATGCGTGCGACGGGGCGGACGGGTTGCCCGCGCTGATCGCTCTCGCCCGGCAGTTGGGGGCGGACGGCACCGATCAAACGCTCGAACTGCGCACCGATGAATCGCCCGAACAACTGATGCTATTGGGCGCCCTGCGCACCATCCGCCGGGAGTATCCGCAAATCACCACCCGCCATGTATTGGCTGCGGGGGAAGCGTTATCGACGACCGTGCGGCCGGTGCAGCCGGATACCAACAGCGGTTTCGTGCGCCGAGCGGGCGGGGTTTACCTGATCACCGGAGGGTTCGGTTCCATGGGCCGGGTTTTCGCCCGCGAACTCGTGCGCGAACTCCAAGCCCATGTCATCCTGCTCGGTCGCCACATTGACGGTCCGGAGCAGGTGGCATTCGTCGCCGAATTGGAATCTCTCGGCGGCACCGTGCTCGCTCGCACCGGAGATGTAACCGATCTCGCTGCACTGGAAAACGTGGTCGACGCAGTCCGCACGCAGTTCGGTCCCATTCGGGGCGTGATTCACACCGCCGGGGTCTACGGTCAGGGTTTGATACGAGGCCGTCACGCCGACGACATCGCCACCACCCTCGCGCCCAAGGTGACCGGCACGCGCAACCTCGCTCGAGTTTTCGCGCACGAATCGCTCGATTTCTTCATCCTTTGTTCGTCACTCGCCAGCGTCGCCCCCGAGCCCGGACAGGTGGATTACGCAACCGCGAACGCATTTTTGGACGCGTTCGCGCTTGAGCACTATCAGAAAACCGGAACCCCCACCTTGTCGATCGGTTGGGGCGTTTGGCAGGAGCTCGGCATGATGGACCATGACGCACTGCCTCGAGTCCAAAAGGACGCCGTGCGCACCGAGATTCTGTCCCACGGCTGGAACCGTATTGGTGCCTCGTTGTGGCGTCACGTGCTGGAGTGCGGAGCGCCTCATCGTCACCTGCTCATCTCGCCCACGCCAGTGGAGCTACCCACCACTCCGCTACACCCTTTATTCAAATCACGCCACGAGGACGAAGCCGGTCGGGTGTGTTTCAACGTTCGTCTCGACCCCGCTCAACATTGGGTGGTGGATGAACACCGGCTTGACGGCCTCGCGCTCCTGCCGGGCACCGGGTTCCTCGAATTGGCGCGAGCGGCGTTCATGGAACAGACCGGAGCGACGGCCGTAGAGCTGAGCGAAGTCTATTTTCTGTCGCCCCTGACATGGGCGGACAACCAACCCCGCGAAGTGCAGGTGGTGCTGCACGGCACGTCCTTCATCGTGCTGAGCCGCCTCGCCGATGATGCCTGGATGGAACACACGCGCGGCGATATCCGCGTCGCGAATACGCCCGCTGCCACCGCCATTAAGTTTCCGATGGATAAATTCGTGGCCGAGCCGCCCACGGCGGAAGCCGTGCGCTTCGGCCCCCGCTGGCACTGCCTGAAAAGCGTGGCCTTTGACGACACCGGCGCCGGAGTGGCTGAGATCGCGCTTCCGGAGGCCTACGTCTCCGATCTGCCGGACTACGCCCTTCATCCCGCACTGTTCGACATGGCCATCGGGTTCATCACGCTGCGACACGGTTTGCCCGACAGTCTGCCGTTTTGCTACCGCCGCCTCGTCGTGCATCGTCCGCTGCCGGTCCGCTTCCGCAGCGAAGTGCGCGTCGTCACGCGCACCGACGACGGTTTGGAACTCGCCGCCACGTTGTGGGACGAACAAGACCACCTGCTCGTCGAGGTCGAGGGGTATCGTCTGCGACGCCGGGCCGAACCGGCCAAAGCCACCCCGGCCGATCAAGCCCGATTGGTGATTCGACCGGGCAGCTCCGCTGCACCATGGAACGTCGTGCCCGCGCACCGCGTGCCCCCCGGAAACGGCGAGGTCGAAATCGAAATCGCCGCGGCCGGACTCAACTTCATTGAGGTGTTATACGCCAACGGCATGTTGCCGACGACGCCGGAACTGGAGCACCGCTTCGGTCTCGAATGCGCGGGTCGCGTGGTTCGGGTGGGCGCGCAAGTGGCAGGGGTTGCGGTCGGCGATGAAGTGATCGCCTACGCCAACGGTTGTTTCGCCAGCTACGTCACGGTTCCGACAGGCGCGATCAGCCCCCGTCCGTCCGGGCTGAGTCCGGCCGCCGCCGTCACGTTGCCCGGAGCCTATGCCACCGCCCACTACGCTCTCGTCACCCAAGGGCGACTCCGCCGCGGTGAAAAGGTGTTGATCCACGCGGCGGCGGGCGGCGTGGGTTTGGCGGCCGTGCACATCGCGCGGCATCTCGGAGCCGAGGTTTTCGCCACCGCCGGGTCCGACGCGAAACGGAATTTTCTGCGCGATCTCGGGGTGGTTCACGTCATGGATTCTCGCTCACTCGCGTTTGCCGCCGAAGTGCAACAATTAACGGACGGACGCGGCGTCGACGTGGTGCTCAATTCCCTCGGCGGCGACTTCCTGCGGGCCAGCTTGGACCTCGTGGCCCCGCGCGGGCGCTTTATCGAACTCGGCAAACGCGATCTACTCGGCGGCAGCTCGCTCGACCTCGCGCCCTTTGCGCGCATCATTTCCTTCATCGTCATCGATGTAGGGCCGGACCTGCCCGAGTTTGAAACAATTTGGCACGAGGTCTGTGCCCACTTTGCCGACGGAACGTATCCAGCTTTACCGCACAAAACGTTTCCGCTGGCAGACGCCGCGCCGGCCTTCGACTATATGGCTCGGGCGCGTCATATTGGCAAAGTCGTGCTGCTGCCCGGCGATCCCGCCGCCTTGTTGGCCGCCGCGCGAGAGCTCCCTCCCGCCGGACGATCGCGGGCCGCGATTCTCGGCCTGCCCGAGGTATCGTCTCCAAAGGAAGTTTCCCCTCCCGCCCGGGTCATGCCCGTCGCACCGGATGCGAGCCATTCAACCACTCCGACGAATGATATCGAGCGCACCATCGCGGCGATTTGGGAAGAGTTGCTCGGCGTCAAACCCGTGGGAATCGACGACGATTTTTTCGCGCTGCGGGGAGACTCCCTGCTTGCCGCTCAGGTCATGGCGCGCATCCAGTCTGCTTTGGCCGTCAAACTCCCACTGAGTAGTATTTTTGACCGTCCCACCGTGAGCGGTCTCGCCGCCCGGGTGCAGTCCCTTCGCCGCAACGTCCCCGACTCGTTGGCCGACGACGAGGAGGAAGGTGATTTATGAGCGAGGCCATCGCATCACTACTCGCCCGTCTCAGGGCAGTCGGCATCCAGCTCCGCGTCGAAGACCAGGATAAATTGCGCTACCGGGCACCCAAAGGGGTCCTGACTCCAGAGCTCGCGGCAGAAATCAAGCGTCATCGCGCCGCTTTGATCGAACGTTTGCAAACCGCCGCTGTTGGTTTGAACGCCCCGATTCCCCGACTAGCCGATGCCCCGCACTACGCGCTGTCCCAGGCGCAATGGCGCCTTTGGGTCATCATGCAGATGCAACGCGACTCGACCGCTTACAACGTGCCCTTACATCTGGTCTTTCACGGCACCTTGGACGGTCCGCGGGTCGAGCGCGTGTTCGCCGCCATCGTCGCCCGCCATGAAGCACTGCGCACCAACTTCATCTGCATCGACGGAGAACCTCGTCAGATAATTCATCCATCCATCGAAGTTTTGGTGCCGCTGACCGATGTTTCCGGTCAATCCGATCCAGAATCGGCCGCCCGTGATCGGGCCCGACAACAGACGGCGGCGCCCTTCGACCTGGAGCGAGAGACACTCTTTCGCCTCGAACTGGTAAAGCTCGCGGCGGATCGGCACGTGTTGTTGCTCACCCTGCACCACATCGTGGTCGACGGCACCAGTTTTGGAATTCTGCTGCGAGAATTCGGCGAACTTTACTCGGCCTTCACCGCGGGGGCGCCATCTCCACTGGCTCCTTTACCCCTGCACTACCGGGATTTCGCGGCCTGGCAGAACGAACGACTGCACGATCCCGCATTGGTCCCTCAAAGCGCTTTTTGGCGACGTCAACTCGGAGGCGATATTCCGGTATTGGACCTGCCGGCGGACTTCCCTCGTCCGGCTACCCTGACTCATCGGGGGCGGGAATTGACGTTTGAATTTGGGGCGGCCACCACCGAGGGATTGCTGGAATACTGTCGGCGCGGCGGAGCCACCCCGTTCATGGGATTGGTCGCGGTAGTGAAACTCCTGTTACACCGCTACACGGGGCAGACGGATCTGATCGTCGGCAGCCCCATGGCCGGTCGCACCCACCCTGATCTGGCCGATCAAGTGGGATTCTACATCAATACTCTGGCCCTGCGCACCACCGTGCAACCGGACGCCGACGTCGCCACCCTGCTCGCCAACGTGCGGGACACGGTCACTGCGGCATTTGATCACCAGGATTACCCCTTCGATTTTCTCGTGAACGAACTCGATCTCCCGCGGGATCAAAGCCGTTCGCCGTTGTTCGATGTGATGGTCACCCTGCAAAATCAGGACGAGACCGGTGCGGCGATGGAGGGAATTCAGGTGAGCTCCTTCCTGGAGCCGTCGACGACCAGTAAGGTAGATATCACATTCTATTTCAAGGTGGTCGGCGGTCGCCTGAAGGGCGCCATAGAATACAACGCCGACATCTACGCTCCTGATCGGATCGATCGCATGGCCGAACATTTTCGCATGCTCGTCGAAGCGCTGCCGACCGCTGGCACCCGGCCGATCGCGCAAATCAATCTCTTGCCCCCGGCGGAACGCGATCGCGTGCTGCATGAATTCAATCCCACGACCCCGCGGCCATCCGGTTCGGGCACGTTGATTACGCGATTCGAACAACAAGTGCGCCATTCGCCGGACGCGACCGCGTTAACGTGGCCAGGGGGGGACAACGTCACCTACGCTGAACTCAACCATCGCGCCAATCAAGTGGCTCGCGAGCTTACTCTGGCCGGCGTAGTTCGCGAAACTCCCGTCGCGCTTTACCTGGACCGTTCCATCGAGTTGCTCGTGGGGCTGGTGGGCATTCTCAAGGCAGGCGGCGCCTATCTCCCGGTTGATCCCGTTTATCCTCCGGAGCGGATCGCGTTCATGCTTAGCGATGCGCAGGTGCCAGTCATTCTAACCCATTCCTCCCTGCAGTCCTCGTTACCCCAAAACGCGGCCCGGGTTCTCATTGTCGACGAACTGGATTATACCGGCAAGGTATCGACAAATCCTGATGCGGTGGCGAAGGCCGGTGACGCCGCCTACATCATCTACACTTCCGGATCCACTGGCACGCCCAAGGGTTGCATCGTCCCGCATCGGCAAGCGGTGCGACTGTTCGATGCGACCGACCCTTGGTTTCATTTCGATGCCACCGATGTTTGGACCCTGTTCCATTCGCACGCCTTCGATTTTTCGGTGTGGGAGATTTGGGGTGCCCTGCTCCACGGCGGACGGCTGGTGCTGGTGCCGCACCTGACGAGCCGTGATCCCCACGCGTTCCTCGAACTCCTGGCGTCCGAACGCGTCACCATCCTCAATCAAACGCCCTCGGCATTCCGACAGCTGGCCACCGCCGAAGTCGCCACCAAGGAGCCAGCGGCCCTCGCGTTGCGCACCGTGATTTTCGGCGGCGAAGCCCTCGACATCGGCAGTCTGCGCAGTTGGTGGGAACGGCACGGCGACACGAGTCCGCAGCTGGTCAACATGTATGGCATCACCGAGACCACGGTGCACGTGACCTACCGCCCGCTTTCCCGTGCCGACTTGCACGCTGCCCACCGCAGCGTGATCGGCCAGGCCATTCCCGATCTAACGCTGTATGTGCTCGACCCCTACGGCGAACCGGCGCCGATCGGCGTGACTGGCGAAATCCATGTCGGTGGCGCCGGCGTCGCGCGCGGTTATCTCAACCGAGCTGAACTTACCGCAGCGCGCTTCGTTCCGGATCCGTTTGCGAACGAACCGGGGGCCCGTCTGTATAAATCCGGCGACCTAGCGCGTTGGTTACCCGAGGGCGAATTGGAATATCTCGGACGAGCCGATCATCAGGTTAAAGTGCGCGGGTTCCGCATCGAACTTGGTGAGATCGAAGCAGCACTGACCGCCCACCCCGCGGTGTCCGGAGCATTGGTCATCGCCCAAACCGACGCCGCCGCGGACGCGCGATTGGCCGCCTATTTCACAACGGTAAGCCCCGCGGAATCACCGACCACCACCGCATTGCGCGAGCACCTCCGACGGCGGTTGCCGGACTACATGGTCCCTCCCGTTTTGGTGGTGCTCGATGCCTTCCCGCTTACTCCCCACGGTAAGATCGACCGCCGGGCCCTGCCGGATCCAGCCAATGAAACAGCGGCCCCGAGCAAGGATCGCATCGCCCCGCGCACGCCGACCGAGACCGCCCTCGCGAAAATTTGGAGCGAGATCCTCGCCATTGAGCAAATCGGAGTAACCGACTCCTTTTTCGATTTGGGCGGCCACAGCCTGAAGGCGGTGCGCATCATCGCTCGTATCCGACGGGAAATCGGTCACGGGCTTTCCATTGCGGATCTCTTCGCCCAACCGACGATCGAGGCCCTCGCGGCCCAGCTCGATCAAACCGGCGTGATGGACAATCCGGCAGTCGCCATCACCGCCGAATTCTCGGGCCTTTCCCCCGCTCAACGTCGGCTTTGGATCATCGAACAGATGCGTCCGGGCACGGCAGCCTTTAACATCGCGGAAGCCTGGCAATGCCACGGAGCACTGGATGCCGCGAAATTCCAGACTGCGATCAACGCCATCGTTGCCCGACACGAGTCCTTGCGCACCGTATTCGAAGGCACGCAAGACGCGGTCAACGCCATCGTGCGACCGGCGGAAAAGTTCGCCGTCGAGTCCCGGGACTTTTCGGCGCGGTCCGATGCCGCCGCCGCCGCCGCGCAATGTCTGGCGACTATCGCGTCCGAACCGTTTGCGTTGGCGACGGGACCACTTTTTCGCGCCATCACGCTGCGGATAAATTCCGATCACCACCTCGTCATGTTGGTGATGCATCACATTATCAGCGACGGTTGGTCGATGGAACTGATCATGCGGGAAATTGCGGCGCTCTACAACGAAGGCCTCTCCGCGTTAGACACGTTACCTCCCGTCACTCCTTACCGGCACTATGCGGCCACTCAGGTCCGGGAGTTGACCGGCGCCTCCGGCCATCGAGGCAAACAGTTTTGGCATCAAACGCTCACCGGCGAACGGGAAACACTCGCCCTACCGACTGACTTTGCACGTCCCGCCGTGATGGGGGCGCGGGGCAAATCCGTCGCGATTCATTTTCCAAACTCCACCTTTGCCCATCTGCAATCGATCGCCCGAACCGCGGAATGCACCGTGTTCATGGCGATCGTGGCCTTGATCAAAACTCTGCTGTATCGCTACACCGGTCAGAGCGACCTCAGTGTCGGAACCCCCGTGGCCGGTCGCGACCGGGCGGAGTGGGAGCACACGGTGGGATTTTTCATCAACACGGTCGTATTGCGCGATCGGATCGATCCCGACGCCGACACCTCTGCGCTGTTGCGCCAGATACGGCAGACGACGCTAGGCGCCTTCGCCCACCAAGCCTACCCGTTCGACCAGTTGGTGGACGATCTGCAACTGGAACGTGATCTCAGCCGCCATCCTTTGTTTGACGTCGCGGTGCAATACGTGCCGCACGATACGCCGGAACCCGAGTTGAAAGGACTCCGGGTAAGCCCGCAGGTTCACGATCAAATTCCACTGAAGTGCGATCTGAGTTTCGACTTCAGTGAAGACAATAGCGGACTGGTTTGCGGTCTGACCTATAATCCGGAGCTGTTCAGCTCCGACCGCATGGAACGCATGGGAAGTCATTTGCGCACGTTGGCCGCCGCCATGTTTTCCGCCCCGGACACGCCCCTCGCGGCTCTCCCAATCATGGAGCCGACGGAGGATCAGCAAGTCCGGCAGACCTTCGCTCACGGCGAAACCCTCCCCCCTGCGACCGAAAGCCTGCCCGCTTGGTTTGCGACCACGGCCAAAACCCACCGCGACCGGGCGGCGGTGATTTCGCCCGACCAAGAGCTGACCTATGCAGAGCTGAACACTCGGGTCGAGCTACTCGCCACGCGGCTGCGAGCCGGCGGAGTGCAGGACGGCGATGTCGTGGGTGTGATGGTCGAACGCGGCCCCGCCCTGCCGGTCAGTATGTTGGCGGTCATGCGAGCCGGGGGCATCTACCTGCCGCTCGATCCCGTGCTCCCGCCAAGTCGTATCGAATTTCTCACGACGGATGGACGTGTAAAACTGATCATCACGGAAGCACGCTTGGTGGATCGTTGCCCGTCCCATCTGCCGCGCCTGGACTGGAGCGAGGCCAAGGAGGATTCAGTGATCGAATCGACCCTGGCATTCCCTCGTCCGACGGATCGAGCCTACCTGATCTACACCTCCGGATCCACCGGCCAGCCCAAGGGCGTGGTGGTCAGCCACGGGGCCTACGCGAATACCGCCCGCAACCAACTTAATCAGTTGGGTCTCGGTCCCGAAGATCGCACGCTACAGTTCGCCAATTGTTCATTCGATGCCTCGGTGTTCGAGATCCTCGGCACCCTCCTGACCGGAGCCGCGCTGATCTTCGCTCCGGTCGAGATTCTGGCTGACCCGCATCAGCTGCCTGAGTTTCTGCGCGAAAACAGAGTTACGTTCGCCGTGCTACCTCCATCGTTGGTGCGCACGTTCGATCGCGCACCGCTGCCGCTGCGAATTTTACTCACGGCCGGTGAACCAGCCAACTCCGCCGACGCCCGCCACTACGCCGGTGATCTCACCTACATTAATGCCTACGGACCCACCGAAGCCGCAGTGTGCAGCACCATGGAGTTTGTGGAGTCGAACGCCGACTTGGATTCCCCAACGGGCGTGCCCATCGGGATACCTTTGGCCGGCACGGAACTCTATGTGCTCGACGCCCGTTTGCAACCGGTGCCCATCGGCGTGGACGGAGAGATCTATGTGGCGGGACAGGGGCTGGCCGAGGGTTATTGGCACCGACCCGATCTCACCGCCCAGGCGTTCGTGCCCCATCCCTTTGCCGACAACGCCACCGCCCGCATCTACCGCACGGGCGACATCGGGCGATGGTTGCCAAACGGCCGCATCGCCTTCCTTGGGCGGCGGGACAACCAGATCAAACTGCGGGGGCATCGCATCGAAACCGGGGAGATCGAACACGCCCTGATCGCCGCCCCCCCCATTCATGAAGCGCTGGTGCTGCTCCGCCGCGATCGACCCGAATATCCCCGATTGACCGCTTACCTGCGGCGCGCCCCCGCCGCCATCATCGATATCGATTCGATTCGAGCGCTCCTCGCGTCTCAACTTCCCGGATACATGATCCCGGACGCCTTCGTGGTGCTGGACTCCTGGCCCCAGACTCCGGCGGGCAAGATCGATCGCCGCGCCCTGCCCGCGCCGGACCTGACATCGACCGCCACGGAATTTGTCGCGCCGCGTGACGACGTGGAACGACTGCTCGCCGGGATTTTCGGCGAGGTGTTGCAGCTTGATCGCGTCGGTATCCATGACCGTTTCTTCCAGCACGGGGGGAATTCGCTGCTGGCCCTGCGGGCCGTGACCCGCATTCGCGACGCATTACGGGTGGAACTACCCGTCACCCTGTTTTTCTCCCACGCCACCGTGGCAAAACTCGGAGAAGCCCTGCGGGCCGAACCGCAGGCTGGGGCACAAATTAATCGCGTTGCGGCTGCCCGGGCCAAACTCGCCGCCATGACCCCCGCCCAGAAAAAAGCACTGCTCGCCGCCCGACAGGCCGCCTCCACTTCTTGAATCATGGATGCCGATTCAATTCCCTCCGCTTCGTCTGACGACGCCTTCGACCAAGTCGATGACGAGCTGTTGGCCATGCTGCTTGATGAAGAAGGCGATGCCGTCGCCGAGTCTCCGCGTTCGATCCCCGTGCGCCCTTCGGGGGCGGAGCCGGTGCTCTCCTTCGCCCAACAGCGGCTTTGGTTTCTGCAGCAACTCGAACCCACGAGTCCCGCCTACAATATTTCGGTGGTGGTAAAGCTCGGGCGCGCGGTCGCGGTGGAGCAATTGGCGACGGCCCTGGCCACCATTGTAAAACGTCATGACGTTTTGCGCACGGCCTTCCCGGCCATTGACGGCCGCGCCCATGTCCGGCGTCACGACGAGGCGCGAGTGGCGATCGAAATCATTGATACTTCGCCCGGCGAATTGATGAGCGCAGCGGCCGAAGTCAGCCTGCGCCCGTTCGACTTGGCCCAGGCACCATTATTGCGGCTTGCCCTGCTGCGCACCGGCTCGAACGAGCAGCACGTGGTGTTGGTGATGCATCACATCATTTCCGACGCCTGGTCGATGGACAATCTGGTGCGCGAACTGGGTCTGATTTACGGGGCCGCATCAAAAGGAGCCGCACCGGCCCTGCCGTCCTTGCCCATTCAATACGGCGACTTTGCGGCTTGGCAACGGGAGCGACTCGACGCGGGTCTGCGCGACCTTCAACTCGCCTATTGGCGGCAGCAGCTGGCCGATCCCACGGAGTTGGAACTGCCCTGCGACCGGCCGCGCCCTGTTCGGCCGGATTACACGGGGGCCAGTATACCGTTTACCGTGTCTCCGGATGTCGTCGTCAAGCTGCGTCAGCTCATTGCCGACACCGAGTCGACTTTCTTCATGGCGATGCTGGCCGTCGGCCATGGCTGGTTACATCGCTTGAGTGGGCAGAACGACGTGGTGCTCGGCGCTCCTGTCGCCAATCGCGGCATGGCGGCCTTGGAGCCGTTGATCGGATTTTTTGTCAATACCCTGGCGCTGCGGTCCCGAGTGGACGCGGAAACCGCTACTTTTCGCACGCTCTTAAACGCCGCCCGTCAAGCCACGTTGGATGGTTTCGCTCATCAGGATGTGCCGTTCGAGGCTATCGTCGCGGAGCTCCTGCCGGACCGCGATGTCACCCGCAATCCGCTGTTTCAAGTCATGTTGACCGCGGACTCAGCTGGTCCGGACCACCCCGCTCCACCCGAGCTCGGTCTCGAAGCCATCGAGCTGCCCGCCGCCGTCGCCAAGTTTGACCTGACACTATCGCTGCAGGAATCGGGGGCTGGCATCAGCGGGGCGTTGGAATACGCGACCGCTTTATTCGACGCCGCTACGGCCGAGCGATTTGTCGCGCAGTTCCAATTCAGCTTGGAGCAATTTGTGGCGTCGCCCGATCGCCCGCTCGCCCAGTTGCCACGGCTGCCTCCCGCCGAAGCACAGCAACTCTTGGCGTGGGGAGCGGGTCCATGCCCCGACTATCCGTCAACATCCCTTGCGGCTGTTTTTAATGCGACCGCCCAACGTTTTCCGACGTCCGCCGCCCTGACATTTGGCGACCAGAGCATCAGCTATCGCGAACTGGCCCGACGATCCCATCAACTCGCCCATGTGCTGCGTTCGCGCGGCGTGCAAGTGGACCAGCCCGTCGGGGTGTGCCAGGAACGTTCGCCGGAACTGGTGGTGACGCTGTTGGCAATATTGCAGGCGGGAGGGGCATATCTCGCACTCGATCCCGCCTACCCGACTGAACGCATCACAGCCCTGCTGGCGGCGGCGGATTGCTCCATAGTCGTGATTGACCCGGTTCATCGCGAACAAATGCCATCCGACGTCGACATCATTTGTCCGACCGAAATATCCGCCGAAATTGACTCCGCCCCCGCTCAGCCGCCCGAGGTTGAAATGCGACCGGACCACCTCGCCTACATCAGTTTCACCTCCGGCTCGACCGGCACGCCCAAAGGCGTCGCGGTGCCGCATCGCGCGGTTTTGCGTTTGGTGCACGGCGAGGTCTTTGCCCGCTTCGGTCCCGACGAAGTCTTTTTATTGATGGCTCCGATCGCATTTGATGCGTCGACCTTGGAGCTGTGGGGACCACTCCTCCACGGCGGCCGTCTCGCGATCATGGCGCCCGGCACGCCGACCTTGGAACAGATCGGGCAAACAGTGAAGGCGCAGGAGGTGACGACGCTCTGGCTGACGGCCGGACTGTTCAACCTCATGGTCGATGAACGCGTCGAAGACCTGCGCGGCGTGCGGCAGTTATTGTCGGGCGGAGATGTGCTGAGCCCGCGACACGTGGCCCAGGCCTTGGCCGCGTTACCCCATACCCGACTGATCAACGGCTACGGTCCCACTGAAAACACGACCTTCACGTGTTGTCATCGCATCCTTACGTCCGATCTGAACCACGGTTCGATACCAATCGGCCGCCCCATCAGTCACACCACCGTGGCGGTGTTGGACGACTCCCTCCGGCCGGTGCCGATCGGCGCCGTCGGCGAACTTTATACCGGCGGTGACGGACTGGCCCGAGGTTACATCGGCCAGCCCGAGCTCACGGCGGCCGCGTTCGTGCCGCATCCGCAACTACCAGGCGCACGACTCTACCGCACGGGCGATCGCGTGCGCTGGCGGGGAGATGGCACGTTGGAATTCATCGGCCGCGCGGACCGGCAAGTGAAGATCAATGGACACCGGATCGAGCCCGGGGAAGTTGAGGCTGCGCTGGCAGCGTTGGCTGGAGTCCACGCCGCTGCGGTCATGGTGGATCAGGGTTCCGCCCGCAAACGCCTGATCGGCTACGCCGCCTCGACGAACGACGCCGAGACCTTGCGCGCTGCGCTGGCGGAACACTTACCCGATTATTTGGTTCCTCCCGTGATCGTGACGTTGCCCGCCTTGCCCCTGACGCCCAATGGCAAGGTCGACCGTCAAGCGTTACCGCCGCCTCCGACAAATGAAGAGCTTGAAACGGTGGCACCGCGCAACGAAGTGGAGCGCGTTGTCGCCGAGATCTGGGGCGGCGTGCTGGCGTTGGAACGCATCGGCATTCACGCCAACTACTTCGCCAGTGGCGGTGACTCCATCGGTGCGATTCAAGTGGCGAGCCGACTACGTCGTGCCGGATGGACGATTCGCGTTGCGGACCTTTTCCAACACCCGACCGTGGCCTCGCTGGCCGCATATTTGGACCGCAACGTTTCAACCACCGCTCCGACCCCGCGCTCCGCGCACGTGGGTCCGGTGGCACCCACGCCCGCCCAAGCATGGTTTCTGCAGCACTTCACGACCGCACGACATCACTTCAACCAAGCGGTTCTGTTGCAACCGCGCACCGCGTGGAATGACACCAAAATTGCCCGGGCGGTCACGGCGGTGTGGCGTCACCATGATGCCTTGCGCACCGTCTTGCGCGGAGACGTTCTGGAAATTCTTCCCCCATCTCATCCGTGTGAGCTTGTCTGCATAACGGTGCCCGATGACGCAGCCCGTCTCGCTCACACCGAAACGATTCAACGCGGTTTCGATTTGGCGGACGGCCCTCTATTCCAGGCGGTGCATTACCGACTCCCGGGCAGGGAACGCCTGCTGTTGGTTGCCCATCATCTCGCGGTCGATGGCGTCTCATGGCGTCTCATCATCGAAGATTTGACGAGTGCGATGGCAATGGACGCACCGGAACTTGGTCCCCGCCCTCTCAACATCCACCGTTGGAGCACCGCGGTCGCGGAGCAGGCACATGATCATCTCCTCTATTGGCGTAGTGTCCTCGCGCGCCCGGTCGCGCCGTGGCCGGCCCCGCGATCTGATACCCCCAACCGGTTCGGGAACACGTCCACCATCGGCACCCGTTTAAGTGAGGCCACCACCCGCAGTTTGTTGACCGAGGTGCATGCGGCTTTTCACACCGAGGTGGACGACTTTCTGCTGTTGGCCCTGGGCCGAGCGCTGCAGCGGTGGCATGGAGGGGCGACGACACGAGTCATGTTGGAAGGCCACGGCCGCGACGCACGTGCCGACATCCCTCCACCGGAACATACGGTGGGCTGGTTTACCGCGTTGCATCCGTTCGTTCTGGAAATCGTCGAAGGTGATCTCGCCCGCCAACTCAAGTCGCTGAAGGAAGCCCGCCGTTTGGTTCCCGAGCATGGCAATACTTTCGGTCCGAGTGCGTTCCTGAGCAACGCGACCGAACTGAGCACAGCCACCGCCGAGATTCCGATTTCCTTCAACTATCTCGGGCGGTTCGACGACGAGGCCGAGAGCGAACTGCGCTTTGCGGAAGAATCTTCGGGCTCTCCCATTGGTTCCGACGTCACGCGTCCTCACGAAATCGATGCAGGAGCGGCCGTCACCGGAGGTTGTTTGGGCTTATCGCTGACCTTTGGGGTGGAACGCGTGAACGCGGACGCGATGCAAACGTTACTGGATGACTGGGCCGAAGAACTCGACGCCCTCATCCGCTTCACGACGTCCGACATCGCGCCGGAGGCGACTCCCGCGGACTTCACCTCGCCCGTCTTTCAACTTCCTGAATATGAATCCTTCCTGCAACGACACGGTTGGTCGGCGACAGCGGTGGAGGATGTGGCCCGGCTTTCGCCCATGCAGGCGGGGTTGTTGTTCCAATCGGTCTTTGATGAGACCTCGAGCGCCTACTTCGTGCAGATGGCCTACCGCTTGCGCGGGACATTGGACGCCAGTGCTTTCGTCGCCGCGTGGCACGAACTCGCCCGGCGCCACACCATTCTGCGCACCTCGTTCGTGCACGAAGACACGCCGGAGCCCGTGCAAATCATCTGGCGCGAACGCGTCCCCGTGACCGCAGTCCACGATCTGCGCCACCTCGATGCGGACGAGCAGCGCACCCACATCGCGGCAAGCCGCCAGGAGGATTTAGCCCGACCGTTCGACCTCGCTCACGATGCCTTGTGGCGAGTGACGATATGGCAGTTGGCCGACGACCTCACTGAAATCGTCTGGAGCTACCACCACGTGTTGCTCGATGGTTGGAGTCTGGGCCTCGTGCATCGCGATCTTTTCGCGTGCTACGCCGGAAACTCCAAACTGGAGCCAAGCATCCCCTACCGCGACTACGTGCGTTGGCTCGAACAACGTCCGCCCGAGGCGGCCCGTAATTTCTGGTCGTCCTACCTGAATGGATACGACGACGCATCCCCGCTTCCCGCCGAACCCACCTCGACCATCACGCCCGAACACCACGAGTATAGCGTCGAACTTGGCGAATCCCTCAGTCAGCAGCTACGGAAACTCGCCACCGACACCGGTTCCACTCTGGCCACCCTGATGCAAGCGGCGTGGGGCATTTTGCTGGGACGGCTCAATCGAACCGAGGACGTCGTTTTTGGCGCCATTGTTTCCGGTCGCCCGGCGGACCTCGCCGGCGTCGAGCGCATGGTGGGGCTGTTCATCTGCGCCGTGCCGGTTCGCATCACTTGCGGAGACGATAGGTCGTTTGGAGATCTGCTGAAAACCGCCCAGCGCGACGCGTTGACCGCGGAGCCGCATCATCACCTGCCACTTCCGGAAATCCAAACGTTCACCCCGTTGGGACGGAAACTGTTCGATCATCTCCTGGTGTTTGAAAACTTCCCCATTGATCGCACCACGACGGGTGGCTCCGCCGCTGCGCCGGTGATCGAACACGTCGAGGCGCACGACCGCACCCACTACGACTTTGATCTGACCATTGATCCCGGGACCTCGATCAGTCTGCGCTTTGGTCATGATCGGGCGGTCTACGGAGATGATCAGATCGCGCGACTGGCCGCTCGTTTCGAGACCCTGCTCGTTGGTTTGGTCGCAAACCCTCAGCAGGCCATCGGGTCAATTTCCTGTCTGCCCCAGGCAGAGCACGAGCGAGTGACGATCACGTTCAATCAAACCGGCACCGCGGTGCCGAACCAGGCCACTTTGGTCACGCTACTGCAGAAGGGTCGGTCCGATCACCCCCACGCACTGGCAGTGGTCCAAGGCGATACGGCGCTGACCTATGAGGAATTACACCTGCGTGCCGACGCGTTGGCCGAGCAGTTGCAGGCCCGCGGGGTGAAACCGGAAACCGTCGTCGGACTAAGTGTGGGACGGACGCCCGACATGATCATCGGTGTGCTCGGCATCATGAGGGCCGGCGGCGCGTATCTGCCGCTGGACCCGCTTTATCCCGCCGAGCGCTTGCGCGGAATGCTGGCGGATGCCGGAGCGCGTATCGTGGTGACCACTCGCACGGATGCGCAGGCCTTGCCGGTCGACGCAAAAACGATGGAAGTGCTTCATCTGGAGGAGGTGCCAGTGCAACCGGAACAGGATCTGTCGCCGGTGACCCTGCAGCCCCACCATCTCGCCTATTTGATTTACACTTCGGGTTCCACCGGCCGCCCCAAGGGCGTGGCCGTCGAACACCGTTCATTGGTCAACGCCGCCGTAGCTTGGCGGGAAGGCTACGGTCTGAACGCACCCGGAGCCGCCCCCCGCATTCTGCAAATGGCCAGTCTATCCTTCGATGTTTTCGCCGGAGACCTCATTCGAGCGTTGACCAATGGAGGCACGCTTTACTTGTGCGACGCCGACACCCGCCTGGATCCGGAGGGACTGGTGGCGTTGTTGCGCGAGCACCGTATCACCCAGTTTGAAAGCACCCCCGGACTGATCCTGCCCCTGATGGAACACGCACGGCACACCAACACGGATTTGCCTGATCTGGGAATGTTGATTCTCGGGTCCGATACCCTGCGCGCCGCCGACTATCGCCGACTGGTCACCGACTTCGGTCAAGGGCGTCGCATCATCAACAGCTACGGGGTAACCGAGGCGACCATCGACACCTGTTTCTACGAGAATGCCTCTCCGCCGGAATCACGGGGAGACGAGTCCACCCCCATCGGATGTCCCATGGCCAACCAGAGGCTTTATGTGCTGGATAGCCGCGGCCAACCCGCGGGCATTGGCGTGCCCGGAGAGTTGTTCATCGGTGGGGACGGGCTCGCTCGCGGTTATCATGCCCGGGATGAACTCACCGCCGAACGCTTCCCCACGCTTGATCCGGGTGATGGCAAACAACGACTTTATCGCGCCGGGGACCTCGCGTGCTGGCGAGCGGATGGCAGGTTGGAGTTTCTCGGGCGCAGTGACCGCCAGGTCAAAGTGCGGGGCGTGCGCATCGAACCGGGCGAAATCGAAAGCAACCTACGCCACCTTCCGAGCGTGGCGGACGCGTTGGTCGAGGCCCGCGATATGGGCGGTAACCTGGAACTCGTGGCCTACGTGGTGCCAAAATACGCCGAGGCCAACCCTGTCGCTGCCTGCCGCGACCATCTGCGCAGCACGTTGTCAGCCGCGATGCTGCCCGGACATTGGGTAGTCTTGGATCGCCTGCCCCTCTCCCCCAACGGCAAGGTAGACCGACGCGCCCTGCCTGATCCCGACCCGGCCCTCGCCGCGCCGTCCGAGGATAAGATCGCACCGCGCACCGCGACCGAAGTCACCATCGCCAAACTCTGGCAGGACGTGCTGCAGGTTTCCCTCATCGGCGTGGACGATGACTTTTTCCTGCAAGGCGGCCATAGTCTCAAAGCGATGCAACTACTCTCGCGCATTCAGCGCGACCTCGGGGTGCGCGTGCCCATGCGCACGTTTTTCGACCATGCGACCATCGCCGGACTCGCCACCCAGGTGGACGCCAACCGGCGCCCCAATACGGCGGAATCAGGCGACCGGCAAATCCCTCTCGCTGCGCCGGCGCCGCACTATCCGCTCTCCTACGCCCAGCAACGCTTGTGGCTGCTGCACCAACTCGGTGGCGAGACGGCTTACAACATGCCGGAAGCTTATCGGGTGGACGGTCCACTTGACCCCACCGCGCTCGAACAAGCCATTGCCCGTGTGATCCAAAGACATGAGGCCCTGCGCACGGAATTTACGGAAATCGAAGGCGATCCGGTGCAACGCATTCACGCCGACGTTCCGTATACGCTCAACCGCGTCGACCTGCGCGACTCAAGCGACGCCGAATCCGAAGCTCGTTCCATCGCCGACCGGGAAGCGGTCGCCCCCTTCGATCTCAAGACCCCGCCACTGCTGCGCACGACCTTGTTGCAACTGAAGGATGATCGCTGGGTTTATCTCCAAACGATTCATCACATCGTGGGAGACGGTTGGTCGGGCAACGTGCTGTATCGTGAAATTTTCGCCGCCTATGCAGCCGCCATGAGTGGTGCCACGCCTCCGCTGCCCGCCCTGCGCCTGCACTACAAGGATTTCGCTTGTTGGCAAAAAGCCCGCGGTTGGGACCGCGAGGAAAGCTATTGGTTGCATGCATTGCGCGGCGCCCCCTCCGCCCTGGCGCTGCCCTACGATTTCCCCTCGACCACCGAACGTGACTTCCGGGGCGATCATGAGAAACACACTCTCGGGGCGGTTGCCACCGCCGCGTTGCGTCGTCGCGCCACCGAACGGCGCACGACCGTCGCCAACACGTTGCTGGCAGTGTTCGATCTGCTGTTGTTTCAACTCACGCAACAGCCCGACTTTTGCATCGGCGTGAGTCACGCCAACCGACACCACCCCGACTTGGAAAACTTGCTCGGCTTCTTCGTCAATCTGCTGCCCGTCCGTGCGCGCCTTGATGCCTCGATGGATTTCGACGCGCTGCTCAACCAGGTCGTGGAAACGGCCGACGCCGCTTTGGAACATCAGGAGTATCCCTTCGACCTCATGGTGCAGCAGCTCAACCCCGATCGCGCCGCCAATCGCCAGCCGTTGCTCAACATCGTCTATGCGTTTCAAAATTTCGCCGATGTTCACGTGGACATCGGGGTGCCTCTTCCCAGCAACACGCCCTCCCCGAACGGCCCCGAGATAACCCCGTTCGATCATACGTTCCACACCTCCAAGTTCGATCTCACCCTGTTTGCCAGCGACGACGGAGATACCATCGAGCTCGTGCTCGAATACGACGCTGGTCTCTTCAAAGCCGCCACCATCCGCCGCTATCTCAGCCTGCTCGATCGCTTCGCCGACATGATCGGTTCGACGCCCAATTCCTGACAACCATGAAACTCGGAGACTTCAATCTACTCGCCGACGACGAACAACGTGACGACCTGCTTTCTCTCGTCCAGAGCTTCAACGACAACGCCACGGCCTATCCGCGCGACTCCACCATTCCCGCCGAGTTTTTTCGCCAGGCCACTTCGACCCCGGCAGCAATTGCCATTGTCGGTCCCGAAGGCAACCACACCTACGCGGAGGTGGCGGCCCAGGCCAATCGGATCGCCCGTTTGCTGTTGGATCATGAACTCGGCCCCGAAGGCTTTGTGGGTGTCATGCTTGATTCGGCGTTCGACATCGCCACCACATTGCTGGGCATACTCACGGCCGGCGGCGCCTATCTCCCGCTTGACACCGATATGCCGACCGCACGTTCGGGGCACATGCTGCGCGAGACTCAAGCCCGCGCCCTCATCGGCAGTCGGCGACACATCCGTCGCTTGAATCGATTGCAATGGGAATGTCCGGAGCTGGGTTTGCTGTGTTGTCCTGACAGTCCCGACATCCACGCGGAGCCTGAAGGCATCGGCGAGTTCATGCGCGAAGAAATCTGGGACTTGGTCGGCGACCAAACCGTTGACGATATCTCCGGCGGTGGATGGCGCAGCAGTTTCACCGGCGAACTACTCAGCCGCGAAGTGATGGACGCATACGGCGTGAACATTCGTCGCAAACTCTCCCCGCTGCTGCGTCCCACCGATCGGGTCCTCGAAGTGGGCTGCGCTTCCGGCATCAGCATGTTTCGTCTGGCCCCGCTCGTGGCCGCCTACCATGGCACCGACCTTTCCGCCCGTATCCTGGCTTGGACCCGGCAGGAAATGACCCGCCGCGATGCCACCAACATCACCCTGCAACACTTGCCCGCTCACGCTCTGCGGGAGGTGCCGACCGCCGACTACGATGTCGTGATCATCAACAGCGTGCTGCAGTGTTTCAGCGGCGTAAACTATCTGCGCGACGTGCTACGCCAGGCCATCGATCTCATGCCCGCGCAGGGCACGTTGTTTCTCGGTAATGTCTGGGATCAGGACACCAAAGTCGCGTTTGAGACCGAACTTCTGGGCTATCAACGCGAACATGCGGCGGAGGGGGTCCGCACCAAGGTGGACCGCTCCGAAGACTTGTTTGTGTCTCGAGCATTCTGGCGCGACCTCCAATGCGACTGGCCCGAAATCGCGACCATCGAATTTTCAAACATGCTCGGCGAAGCGGAGAGTGAACTTTCGCGTTTCGGTTACGATGCCATCCTGCGCATCGACAAGTCCGCGGCGACAGTCCCGAACCCCGTCGCCAAGTCCAAGCAACAACGAGACGCGCGGCAACTGAGCGAACTGTCGCCTGCCGCGCTGCCGGAACGCGCCCGGCCCACCGCACTCGCCTACGCCATCTATACTTCGGGCACGACCGGGCGGCCCAAGGGAGTGCTGGTCGAACATCGCGCCGTCCTGAGACTGGTGAAGGAAACCAACTTCATCCGGCTCTCCGCGACCGATCGCATCTTGATGACCGGGGCCCTGGCATTCGATGCGTCGACGTTCGAGATCTGGGGGGCGCTGCTCAATGGGGGGGCGTTGTGCCGACCGCCGGAAAAGGCGGTGCTCGACCCCGAGGCCCTGAAACAACTCATCACGACCCATGGTATCACCACGCTCTGGCTGACCTCGAGCTTGTGCAATCAACTCGCCGACGCCGACCTGTCGTTGTTTGGCGGTCTCCGCACCCTGCTGGTCGGCGGGGAAAAACTGTCGGCGCCGCACATCAACCGCATCCGGGCGGCGCATCCGCAGCTCACCGTGATCAATGGCTACGGACCGACGGAGAACACCACCTTCACGTGCTGTCATCGCATCGACCGCGACCATTCCGAAAACATTCCGCTCGGTAGTCCCATTGCGAATACATCCGTGTATATTCTCGATACCCGGGATCAATTGGTCCCGGTCGGAGTGGCCGGTGAGATCTGCACTGGCGGCGATGGACTGGCGCGCGGATACTTGGGAGATTCCGCCCTGACGGACGCAAAATTCATCCCGCACCCGTTCAGTGAAGACAACACCGCGCGATTGTATCGCACCGGTGACCTCGGGCGTTGGACCGCCAACGGCACGGTCGAGTATCTGGGTCGAAAGGACGATCAGGTGAAGATTCGCGGGTTCCGGATTGAGCCCGGAGAAATCGAAACCCGCCTGCGGCAGCTTGACGACGTGCACGATGCCGTTGTCGTGGCGCGGAAAGCGATGGACAAATCACTGGCGTTGGTCGCTTACGTGGTCGGTCCGACCACGATCGAATCCCTGCGATCCCACCTCTCGCAGGCTTTGCCCGCCTACATGCTTCCGGCTCAGTTCGTTTTTCTGGACGCGTTGCCACTCACCCCCAACGGCAAGGTTGACCGGGCGGCCCTGCCACCGCCGGAGTGGACCACCGCCGATCGTCCGGGGAACCAGATGGCACCGGTTACTCCCACCGAAAAAACGGTGCTCAAACTCTGGCAGGAAGTCCTCGAAATGTCTGCCATCGGCGTCACCGACAATTTTTTCGATGTCGGCGGACATAGTCTCAAAGTGACCAAACTCGCCGCCCGACTGCGCGAAACCTTCGCCCTTTCGCTTCCCCTCACCGCGTTGTTCAAAGCCACCACCGTGCGCGCCCAAGCGGAGTTGCTCCTCGACCGCGCTCGGTTCGGCACGGAAGGCATCGACGATCCCATGGTGTTGCTCAACCCCGGGGACGAAAATCGTCATCCGTTCTTTCTGTTCCCTCCCGGCACCGGCGACGCGCTCGGCTACGTGCAACTGGCGCAGGAGCTCCCGGACTACGCCGTCTACGGTTTCAATTTCATCGTGGCAGCGTCCCGCTTGGGTGACTACGTGGATTTGATCACGACCACTCAGCCCGACGGATCCATCGTCCTGGGCGGATACTCCGCCGGCGGCAATCTCGCCTACCACGTCACCGCCGAGCTCGAACGCCGGGGCCGCCGGGTGGCCGCCATCGTGATGTTTGATAGCGCACAAGTCGTGCACCCCATTACTTTCCCCCCGGGCGAGTGCGAGAAAGTCACGGCTGCTTTTCTGGATCACGAAAGCATCCGGCCCTACGTCTCCACCCCGCTGTTACGCGACAAGGCAGCGCGCGTCATCGCCGCCTACTACGACTTGATGAGTCATAGCACTGATCAACATCAAGTTGCAGCCGACATCCATGGCATGGTCTGCCAGGATTCGGTCGACCACATTGATGAAAATAACATTCCGTTGACTCGCACCCATGGGTGGCGCGACGTCACCCGGGGAAGTTACCGCGTTCACCCTGCACAAGGTGATCATAATGCCATGCTGTATCCACCCTATTTGAGTCCCAACGCACAGTCACTGCGTGACATTTTGACCAATATCACGTGTTAATTTAGTCGAGCTCGTGCTGGCCAGCATCCTGCCAACCCCTCCCACATGAACATATTCCAACGGCGCGAATCGGAGATTCGGTCCTACTCCCGTTCCTACCCCACCATCTTCGAACGCGCGGAAGGCGCGCGCCTCTTCGATCGTGAAGGTCGGCCCTACGTCGACTTCTTTGCCGGCGCCGGAGCGCTCAACTACGGGCACAACCCGCCCGCCATGCGGGAGGCCTTGATCGCCTATCTGCAGGAGGGCGGCGTGCTGCACAGCCTGGATATGGCGACTGTCGCCAAACAGCGCTTTTTGGAGCGGTTTGAAGAAGTCATCCTCGAGCCCCGCGGCATGGACTACAAGCTGCAGTTCACCGCGCCCACCGGCACCAACGCGATCGAGGCGGCTCTCAAACTCGCCCGCCGCGTGACGAAGCGCCGCAACGTCATCGCCTTCACCAACGCCTACCATGGGTTGAGCGCCGGGGCTCTCGCCGTCACGGCCAATCGTCACTTTCGCCATGAAGCCTGGACTCAACGACTGGACGCGAGCTTCATGCCTTTCGACGGCTATCTCGGAGCCGGGGTCGACACCCTCGCCTACTTGCGTCGTTCCTTATCGGATACATCCAGCGGCATCGACCTCCCGGCCGCCATCGTCCTGGAAACGGTGCAGGCCGAAGGCGGAGTCAACATTGCGCGGACGGAGTGGTTGCAGGGTGTTGCCGACCTTTGCCAGCAACACGGCATCCTGCTCATCGTCGACGACATCCAAGTCGGGTGCGGGCGCACGGGTAGCTTCTTCAGTTTCGAACGCACCGGCATCCGGCCGGACCTGATTGCACTTTCCAAATCAATCAGCGGGTGCGGTCTGCCGATGTCACTGCTGTTGATCAAACCCGAACACGATCAATGGAAACCCGGTGAACACACCGGCACGTTCCGCGGTAACAATCTGGCCTTCGTCGCCGCCACCGAGGCGCTCAACTACTGGGCCACGGCTGAATTCACGGCTCAAATCGCTGCCCGCGGCGCGCACATGTCCGCACGTCTGCATGCGCTCGCGGCCGAGTTGCCGGAAATCGAGGCCAAGCCCCGCGGAGTCGGCATGATTCACGGCCTGGAATTCAAACAAGCCTCCCGTTGTCAGGCCGTCGCCAGTGAAGCCTTCCAGCAGGGTTTGATCATCGAGATCTGCGGCTCCGGCAAAAACGTGCTGAAATTTCTCCCGCCGCTCACCATTGATGAAGCCACCCTCGACGCCGGAATCGACATCGTGCGGTCGGCGGTCTTGGCCACCGCGAAGGGTAGCCCGGCGCTGACCACCGCACCTTCGGAATAGTAACACCATCAACGAGCGCGATCAGGCAGCGTCACTCGACGATGGTCACCACCGCGTCGGTGTCGCCCAGGAATCGAACAATATGATCATAGATTTGCTCGACTCCCGCATCCGCCGCTGACGCCACCACCACATCAATCGTCGCACCTTCATCAGCGACCAAATCGTGGCCGACGAACCGAACCGGAGATGTCAGCCGCCGACGGGCGACGACATCCGTTTCGCGGTTGTAATCGAAAATTTCCAAATCGGTCGATGCCGACGTCCAGGTGACCACAATTGCCCGTGTGATTTGATAATACCCGGCCAGCTCTTGGAGGGCCTCCACCGGATCCACCTTCTGACGAATCAGCAACGTCTCCAGCTCACTTTTTACGGTGAACGCCAGTCGCGCCACTTCGCTACCCACCAGTCCCTCCACCCGGCCGAACCACAACCAGCCCGTTTGATCATCTCCTCCCGCACCATGCCAGCGGGAGCATTCGCTCGCATCGAACAATCGGCTCATCACTCGGCGTCCGGCAATGTGTTGATCAATTGACGGCATCACCTCAGCCCGGAACGCCTGCGCCAGCACCCCACTCGTGCGAAACACCTCATTTTCAATCATCGCGCGCCGAAATTTCAGTCGATACTCGTGGGTGAGGCCATCCAACACTCCGAACGACTCGCTCAACTCCGCGAATTCTCTCACCCGCAGATCATCCGGCGCGACATATTTGCCCTCCCCGACCGCACGAGCCGACGAAATCAGGCGACGCACATCACCAGCCAGTAAGCGACTGACCAACCAGGCCAGTATAACGCCCAGTATAACAATCCCCACCACGCGACGTAGGTTGCCCACTTCTTGGTGACGGCTTTCGGTCAACCAGTCATTCGCATCGAGTTCACACTCCACCCAACCTTGAAGCTGCCCGTCAGCGGACCATACCAACGCTCCGCCCCGGGCCACGGCCGAATCGGCCGATTTCCTAATGAGTTCCCCGACGGCACTCTCTTCAGTTCCCGTCGCAACCTCCGCTTGCATCCAACGCGCATCCTCCACCTCTCCCGCGGCCGGAGAGACCCAACGATGCACGCGTCGCCCCGATTGATCCCACAGCTGGATGGCGCGGACGAACTTCCAATACTCAAATCGCACTTCCGCACGTTCCAGCCGTTCCTGCGCCGCCGCACTTTGGGTCGGCCACGATTGACCATAAAGATACTCCGCCAGCGAAACGGCCATGGTGCGCGCTTGGGCTTCCGCCCCATGGCGCAGCTCTCGGGATTCCAACAACCAAGACACCCCTGATCCCGCGATGCCCACGACCAGAAAAAGTGGCACGATTCCCCAGAATGTTTGTGTGCGCAGTCTCATAGGAACGGACGAGTTTCCGGAGGCTCATCGGCCATGGACAAAAGGGACAACAGCAACGCGGGACACTCATTGACCAACGTGAAAAAATGCCCGCGCGTCATGGTGAGACAACGCACGCCGTCGGGACCCGCCCTCACTTCGCCCGGTCCTTCAATACCCGTGAGCAGTGACTCCACGCCCAAGATGGTCGGAAGGCTTCGGCTATCCGTCTGCCAACTCCCGTCGAGACGCAACAGCAGTCGCCGAAAGGGTTCCCCCGGTCCCAACACCAATGCACCGGGGGCGAAGCTGCGTTCCACCACCACTTTCGCCGCTATCTCCAATTCGCCATCCGACATGCTGTCAAAAGGCGGCTGTCGACGCAGCGCAAACATGAGTTCTACCGGCGTCATGTCCCCGCCTCCTTCACCACATACTCCTCCAATTTCAACACGGGACCAAACTCCGCCCATCCCATTTCGAGCGCCGTGGGCACACCGCGGGCAAACGGTGTCTCAGTTGATTCGCGCCCCCAATAAACGCCCTGATTGGTGCGAAGGTTGAGTCGCAACACCGCTCGCACGTTTTCCGGCCATCGTGGGGGCTGCGCTGCGCTTTCCGACAAGGACGTGAAACGAGCTCGCACCTGTCCGGGGACTGCGCAGAGCGCGCCCATCGACGGCACGGCGGTCGTGGCCCGGGTCATATCCCACCATACCAATGCCACGTCCCCATGCCGAGTCGCGCCGCCCAGCCCATAAGTGGAATGCAGCACCGTAACTTCCGGTTCATCGGCAAAACTCAGATTGGCGTCGCGATCACGGGCAAAGACCCGGGCAACCTCCGCTCGATCCCGTCGCTGCAGCAGACGGGTGACTTCACTCGTAAGATTGGTGACCGACTGCTGCATTGAATCACTGACTTGGTTAAACACTCCCGCGAGTTGATTGACCTCACGCGAGCCCTTGACTTCCAACACTTGGAAATCTCCCGCCGCCATGCTCAAGGCACCACGCTTGAGCGCCTCCACGGGACGGCGCAACCAACGTGAAATCGTCAGTGACCACCCTGAAGCCAGCACCAACGTCGCCGCTCCCACCAGAAACACCATCAGCAACGCCCGCCGCGTGCTGTTTTCGATGACACTGGCGTTAAAATCCGTGCCCGCCATGGCCATCACCCGACCGTCGGCTGCAAACATCGGCGCGAACGCTGATTTCAGCCAACCCCAGTTTTCCCACCGTTCCAAATTGGTGAAATGCATCGAACCTCCGGTCAACAAGCGCGCCACCCCTTCCACCTCCGTGGCGGGCAGAATATCCTCGGCCATGAGCGGCGAATGCTCGTCCCCCGTCGAACTATCCAGCACGTAGGTGATCAAATCAGGAGACTCGACCATTTGGGTGTAAAGGTAGGTCAATTTCAGTCGCTCGCGCAACCGTCTCATCGGCTCGACCAACCGGGCGTAGGTGTCGGACTGCTCCCGGCCATAGGCGGCAGCGAATCGATCCACCGGTTCGGTGCCGGTGAGGGGATCAATCAGCACCAGCTTGTGGCGCGCTCCCACCCAACGTTCGCGCCGGGTGTCGAACCCCCACTCCCATGTCATGGCATCGTCGTGCGCCCAGTCGATTTCACTCACGTATCCACTTTCAGGATACATGGAGACAATTTTGCGATGCCAGGGATTGACGAGCAGCACGGCTTGTCCATCGCGTCCGCCCCCCATTAAAATGGGATCCTCATGCACCTCCGGCACGGCCTGCGCCGCGGCCCACGCCCCGGTTTGCGGATGCCACTGCCGGACCATGGTATCAATCACCCAAATACCGCCGTCCCCCGGACCGTCGGCCATGCCGCGCCAGCCCGCGGGCGCGCCGGCGATGGGAGCCACCTCTCCCGTTGCCGTATCCACCCATGCCGGCGAACCGTCCGGCAGCAACCCGATCAAGCGGCCCGACACCGGTTCCACGGCCAGGTCCCGGAGTTCCATCGAAAGGTAAACCGCCGCATCGTCCGCCACCACCCCGGTCAGTGGTGAAATGGTCACCAAACCAAACGCCCCCCGGGTCTGCGCCAGCGCATAAAAGACATCCTCTTTCTCCGCGTAGGCCAACCCGTGAATATTGCGGCGTTCGGCCAGCCAAGCGTGATCCTCCGGCTCGATAAAAGCCGCCACCACCACGCTCGGAGAAGTGAGCTGTTTGTCGAACCCATCAAGGATGACCCGTCGCAACGAAACGAAGAGTCCGGAACCGATCCAAATCGCCACCCCGGTGATGGAGGACAGCAACCCAATTTGCAGCCACGTGCGAACGTTGAAGTGAAGGTGCAGCGGTTTCACGGGTTCGAAAGTTTCCAGACCAACAGTTCAATCGCGAGACGGGGCTGGGCCTGCACCGACGCCCGCAAGGCATGCGCCGGCAACCACATGATACGAGCCCGCTTCGTGACCGTGACCGTGCGACGTTGCGCGGACCAGAGCTCACCCAGCGACTCCCGCCCGAAGTCGGACGGTGCCGGCAAATCGCGAATCTGCCCTTCATCGTTCATCGAACGAAACCCGCCTTCCATCGCCACTCCAAATCGGGCCATCCGTTGCCCCGTATCCACCACAACCTCCCCGGGCTCATGCCAGCATTCCTCCAACTGCAGACCCACCGCCTCCAGCGACCGCACGCCCCAGTTGCGAAAAAATGCATGGCGCGACAACTCACGAACGCGCTCCACCACCGTGGAGGTGGGGGAGGCATTGGCATCCGTGCGGCGCATGAGCACTCGGGCGGTGCCTCGCACCATGGGATGGGATTGCTCCTGCAAGGTTTCCAAGCAGATATCCCGCGCTCGATGGGGTTCGGCTTCCACCGCCGCCTGCAGCGCCGCCGATGCTTCCAGCGGAAACACCGCCTTGCGGGATCGTTGCACGATTGTGTCCAGCGAACCATCAGTTCGCACCCCAAATTTTTCACCCTTGGCGATGATGTCCTCGTCGGATTGCTCGTCGAGGATCGGAAACAAGCGCTCGAACAACTGGCGGCCGCAGGCTTGTTCAATGCTCTCCAACGCGTAACCACGCTCGCGACCGTTCTCCGCTCGCAACGCCGCCACGATCGAATCGTAACTGGACAACCGGCCGATCACGCTGAGCAGTTCCAACACCAGCTCCAGCATCAGCCGGGGCAGATCGTGGTAAACCAACGCCAATGCCGCTGTTCCGGGGCCACGATCGGCATGCTGACGTAAAATGTGGCGAAAAGCGACCACCCGATATGCGCGCCGCACGATGTCCTCAATCAACTCAGGCACCATGAGTTCGAGTTGCGGAAACGCCACTCGAGCCAGCGCCCGCGCGGCAATGGACCGGGACGCCAGGGAGTAGGTTGTCCCGCGTAAAACTTTGATAGAAGCCGGAACGGCGCGGGGACCAAAGCCAATCAGTAGATGCTCCAGCTCCCGCCGTTCCTGCGGAACCATGTCACCGATGGATTTCAGCAAAGGCTCGATGATCGCCGAATCGTTGATGCGCGCCAGCGCTCCGATGACCAACAACCGTTCCTCGGGTCGGCGACTGGTCGAGATCAATTGCAGCAATTCGGGTTGGACGCGGGATGATTCCGGTCCGGTCAACTGGAGTAGCACTTCGATCGCCCGCAGGCGTAGGTGCGGATTCGTGTCGCGGAGATGCGGCAGGATACGGGGAATGAATCGCATTTCGCCCAACACTCCGAGCGCATGCCATCCCGCCTCGGCCTCAGTCGGCTCACCATCCAGCAAGCGGTCGATTGTCTTCAGGGCGATCTGCACATCGGAAACATCATTGCTTTCCCACAAAACAATCGCCCCCGCCGCTCGATCGCGCGGATCGGCCATTTGCACGCGGCGCCGCCCGACCCCCAGCGGCACCAGGCGACGACGACCAAAATGCTCCAAAACATACGCGTCGCAATCCGCCCCGTATTGTTCCGCCCAACTGAGACAACGATCCACGATCGCCGGATCATCCGTCAGTAAAATCTCCCGCAGGAGCCCACGCACTGCCCGCCGCGACTCCAGGCTCATGGCGGGCAACCACGCCAATACGCGCTCCACCGTTTCGATGGGTTGCAACTGCCACAATCGTTCCAAGGCGGCGAGTCGTTCATGCTCCGGAGCCGCCTGATCATCCGCGCGGGTGCGCAGAAACACCTCATCCTCTTTTTGAACAAAAGCGACGTCCTTACCCGCCCCACTGAAGTCGAGCCAACTGCGGCGGACATTGGCGGTCATCGATTTCAAAAACTCCACGCGCAACACCAACGCCAAAACCAAACACGCCAACGCCGTGCCAAAACCAATGCCCGAAATCCCCGTGTCGGATAGAAAATACTGCGCGCCCAACAACAGCACACCGGCACTGGCCGTGGCCAGGGGTTCGCAGATGCCTTCGATGAAAGTGCGGGTGCGCTCCTTTCCTTTTTCCGGCAGGACACTAAACAACAGGTTCTGGTTGTTGTAGTCGATGGACGTCATCACGCCTTGGTAGGCCACAAAACCAAACAACGCGGCCACCATGCCTCCGTCCATCAATAGGAAACCGAACACGCCCAGATAGATCACCGGTTGAATCAGCGCGACGTTGCGCACCCCCACCCAACGCACGAGGGTGCGAAACAAAATCAACGTGACGACGAGATTGAAGACGTTGACCCCGGCATAGAGCTTTCCGAACAAGGCCGCCAACGCCGCTTCGTCCGGATAGTGCTTCTCGAAAATCGAATAGTAGCGAAATTCGCACAACGTCGCCGTGATCAATGTCAGGAAAATCACCAGCGTGAAGGCCGTCACATAACGCGATCCGATGATGTTGCGCAGGGTGTCCGCGAGGCTGGACTCACCCTCTTCTTCCTCCCCGGCATCTTCTCCGGCGACTCGCGGAACATGATGGACGATCCAACGGTGAACCGGCAACGCGAACAGCACACTGCCCGCCCAGATGCCGAACAGTCCCGCGACTCCGATTATTTCCGACAAATGAGTCACCACAAATCCGCCCCCGATCGCCCCCACCGCAGATCCGCCGGCGATTAGCCCAAACAAGCGTTTCGCCTCACTGAGATCAAAGAAACCGTCGATGAAATTCCATAACAAGGAATACAGCGCGATATACCACAGGGACCCGTAAAACTTGGCCGCGAAATACACCGGGAGCGACGTGTGTTCGCCGCGCAACAACACCGCAAACGCGACGCCCCCCACCACCAATACTCCGATCGTAACGACAAAAAGTCTATCGATGCCCCATCGATTCAGCAGTCGGGTGTAGCCCGCGATATATGCCAGCATGATTACCGGCATACAGGCGTAAATCACTGGCAGCCGATCCGCCCCGACATGGGAAATAAACAACGAATCGGCGGCACTGATTCCGATAGCCAACCCTGCCTGCAGAATGGCGCCCAGGAACATGAACGGCACCACCCGCCAAGGATCACCGGCTTTGAAACGATAGGCCTTAGTCATGCGCCGTGGTGCCGCTTTCAACCTCCCCTGAATCGGGCTCGGCCAAAAACACGTTGCTTCGATGAGTGTGATCGTGCGCGCGAAACCCCGGGTGCGCCGGCTCGACCCATTCCATCTCCCGCTCTTGCAGCACTCGCCACCCTCCGCGCTTTAACAAGGCTGCTGCTGCCGCCGCTTCAAAAAAACGATAGTAATATCGATCCTGATAAAAAAAACCGTCCTCCCCCGCGGGCGCCATATCCTCACCCGCGACATCGCCCTCAGGCGGTGGGATGTTGCATACCAGTCGCGCTCCGGGCGCAGCCACGCGGCGCAACTCGCGCAAAACCGGCACCGGATCCGGCAAGGTCTCCACGGTGTCGCAAAGCAGAATGAAATCAAAACTGTCGTCCGCGAACGGCAACCGATCCAACGCTGCGCAAACCAACTGTATGGCCGGAGATTCGTTCGCCGAAAACTTGGCCAACGCTTCCGCCGATCCATCACACCCGGTTACCGCCTCAGCCCGCGTGGTCAGAAATGCCAGGTTGCGCCCCTCTCCCGTGGCCGCATCCAAGGCGTGCCGAAAACGCCTCGCATCCCCGCACGTCTCGGTAACGAACTCCGGTAAAAAGCCGGCTGCGGCTCGTCCCCACACCAATTCGGGAGTCGAAGCATAGAGCTTGTCCCAAGCGACGAGATTGCGTGCGGTCAGACCCGCGCCGGAATTCTGATCGGAATCCGGCAAGAATGGAGGGGTAGATCTCATCGATGCATTTGGGCCACCAACAAGGCGAGGTCGGGGGCAGGATGCCGGATTTCGTGCCATGCAGACTGTCGCGTCAATTCTGCGAGCGGTTCGTCCCGTAAAACTCCGGCATTTAATATCAGCCGGCTGGTCCATCGTCGCTCGTAAACGTCCTGCAGCAATTGTTGATGTGCTCCGGTCACCCCTCCCACGGGAAACGCAGAAGCCGCCGGCATCGCGTGGTAGTGCGCCGCATCCCTAACTTCGTCGTAAAGGTCGTCCTCCCCTCCCCAGGGCGGATCACCAAAGATCAAATCCGGCGCGCCTCGATCCGACCACGCACTGAACAAGTTACTTTCCAGCAGCTCAATCGCCACCCCATGCCGCAGCGCATTGAGACGGCCTACTGCGAGCGCGTTGTCATCGATATCGAGTCCGATGATAGTGACCTCGGGACACTCCAGTTTGACCGAAATACTTAAAGCCCCTCCCCCCACGCCAAATTCCGCCACAACCGGCCAACGTTGATGAATTTGCTCGAAATTTCGAATTTCCGCCACCACTTCGCGCACCAGCCAAATGGTCTCCGGATCGGTGATATAGGCCCGTTGGTCCGCCCAAAAAAAACGGCCCCCAAACTCCAATTCTCCCACAATGTAAGCCAACGGTTCCCCGGCCAATCGACGCAGGATCGCACGAGCCAATTGCTCGCCGTCGCCATCGGCATATGCGATCATGCGTTGCAACTCCAGGTCCTGAACCCTGCGGGCGGGCGCGATCGAAGTCTGCGCTTCCAAAGTTTCCAATACGGCCAATACCCACGGTAGACGACGCCAGGAAGCGGATTTGGCCGTTAACTCCATATCAAATATTGGGAATATTCACCTCGCAGGCAATGGGATGAGGCCATGGCAGCGCCGTATCCGCCGGCATTGAGCAATGCCAGCACATCACCCGCCGTTGGCATGGTCATGAGCACATTCTGGGCCCACAAATCGTGAGCTTCATTGATGTTGCCGGCAAGGGTCACCCGACCCCGGTGCCCCCCTGCGACCACGGAAGCCGGTTCAAGAGGCAGTTGGTAGAACAGCGGTTCAGGATGCAGGTTGAAACCTCCATTCACTCGCACAAACACCTGCTCCGCTTTGGTCTCAACGGCGGTAACTTCCAACAACAGGACCCCGGCATCCTTAACGATATAGTCCCCGGGCTCGATCCACACCTCGTGCGCGGCGGAACCAAAATGCTTCCGCAATATGCGCGTCCAAGCGTCCAGATCCAGTGGACGATCGCGCGCCACCAACGGAATCCCCAATCCACCGCCGAGATTAACGTATCGCACGGTTCCCACGCTGGTGATCGCCGCTCGCAGTCGAGCCAGCACGCGATCCCAGAGCGGCAATTGCGGAGTCAGAAACCCACACCCCGCGTGCACATGCAGACCTTCGATCACGAGCCCTGCGGCGCGCGCCCGTGCGACCGCCGCCGGCAGGTCCTCAAGGAGGATGCCGAACTTTGAAATCCCGATGCCCGCATAGTCCAAACGAGGATTCTGCCGGTAACCGATACCCACCGCTGGGTCGATGCGCAGTCCGATTCGTCGACCTGGCATGTGGCGAGCCACCAGTTCCACCGCCGCCATGGAATCGCAATTCAGTGCGATCCGGGGAAAACGCTGGATCACCGCCAAATCCGCCGGAGACATGGCCGTTCCCGTATAGGTAATCTCCTCCTCCGCAAACCCACATTCTCGCGCCAAAAGCAGCTCTCCCGGAGAACACACATCCAGTCCGCATTGGCCGGTTGCGCGCAAAGCCATCAGCAAAGGCACATGACGATTGGCCTTCATGGCATAAAACACGCGGCCGCACGCCGCCCCGCCGAGTAACGCGGTTTTGATTCGGTTCAGATTTTCGCGTGCGCGATTGGCATCATAAACATACAACGGCGCGGGAAAGGCGTTCGCCAGTGCGCCTAAATCCTGACCGGCCATGTGCAATCGACCGTTTTCGTAGCCCAGCCCTTCCCGCCGCCACCACGAAACCGCCTGGGAAGGTTTGGAAGGCAGTTTCAATGGGGTCGAACGGGGTAAAGATGACATAGCAAACGAAGGGTGCGATCAGGGCTCCCTCAACTCCCGATAAATCCAGGTAGGGAATACTGCCCGCAATGCTTATGATAAGGATTTGTCGGTATAAACATCGTCCCGGTCCGGCTGATCGAAGGTTTTGTTGCTCCGGCGTTTAGCATTGCTAGTGAACAGAATTAATGGCGTTATTTTCGCACGATGCGCTCTTCCCTGCTTACCCTACTGGCGTTGACCAGTTTCTCAGCCTTCACGGCTTCGGCGGCAACGATCAAACTCAAAAACGGCACCGTAATCGTAGGTGCCGTTAAATCAGAAACCAGCGAGACAATCGTAATCAACGCCGATTTAATCGGTGAGATATCAGTTGCCCGCAGTGACGTCGAAAGCACCTCGACCGCGAGTGCCTCCGGCACCACCAAGGCGGCCTCGGTCCAAGCCGCCACCGCTCCCACGCCCATGGAAGTCGCTCAAGCTGAAAGCGCCAAGAATCCCCATGCTCCCGTGTGGAAGCGTATCTTCTCCATCAGCGGAAACTACAGCTCGCCCAGCTATAAACAAGGCACCCTGGGTCCCGGTATTCCCGCCGGTGCTCCTTCCACGGGCGCGGCCCTCGGTTTGCAAGGTGAGACCTCCAACTACAATATGTCCGCCACCGTCCTGCGTATCACTCCTGCGCAGCTCTGGGAATTCAATGCCAACTACGCCAAGGCGACTTATGAACCCGCGGGAACCGTGGCCGACGCCTATTCCGGCACGTTGAAGTTCACCCAAATCCTGTCCGACCAGAACTACTGGCTCTCGCAGACCTTCTACTCGGTGGATAAAATTTCGAACATCGATCACGATTTTGAGCAGATCTTCGGCTACGGCTTCAAAATAGTTGATACCGAGCGAACCAAGTTCGACCTCATCCCCGGCATCGCTCTCACGGAATTCAAGAAAGGCAGCGTCTACGACGGTGACTGGAACATCGCCGCCGGTTTCCTCGAACGCTTCGAATATCACTTCAACGAGCGTGTATCCATGGTTCAACGACTGAAATATCGAGTGGCCGTGGAGGAAACCGACAACTGGAACCTGCTCGCCGAGGTGACCATCAAGGCCGCGTTGACCGACAATATCGCGCTGAACCTCACCGCCAAATACGACTACGATAACGTCCTCGGCCCCATTCCCACCACGGTGCTCGCGGGATACGGTTCACTTGGCGCGCTCTACACCGGTTTCACGCCGGCGGAAAAAGGCCGACTCACTCTGCAAAGCGGGGTTCAATTCGAGTTTTAATCCTCGTCCACCGGGTTCTCCGGTTACGATCGCATCTTAAAACCCGGCGTGAATGCGCCGGGTTTTTTCGTGCCGGTCTAGTCCAGCAACTTGGCGATGTCGGGCACTTCCTTCATGCGGCGACCGCTGGGGTGGCGGGCGAGGTAGATATCTTCGTCGTCCGGCATGTCGTCCGGATCATCGTCGGCATCGTCTTCAATCACCGTATCGGAATCCTCCGCAATCAACGCGGTCCAATCGTTTTGCTCGTCCTCGTCGAACCAATGCGACAGTCGGCGCACCGTCGAATCGAGCACCAGCGCGGGGTTGTGCACCCTGCCCTTTTTGACCATTTCGACGAGACACGGGAGGCAAAGTTTGTGGTAGCGCGCCTTGAGCTCGGAGAACCACTTGTTTTCGACTCCCTCGCGACGATTGAGCAGCACGATGTCGGAAAAGTGCACACACGCATCATACCACGCCACGACCCGGGAATTTGACGCGGCGAGACCGCAATGCATGACCGTGATCACCCGGCCCACTTCGGCGCCGTGGCTCGTCACCCATGGTTTGAGCATTTCAACTTGGTCGACGGGACTGGCCCGCCCGTCCATCACAAAAAACACCACGGTCGCCCCCGCCGGCCAGTCCGCCGCGATGGCGTTGTCCTCCGTCTGATGCCAACGCGAACAGTTCTGCAACTGCGCGTCCGCCGGATCATCGACCTCATTGGCGGCCAATAAAACGGCGACGTTTTCAGATGCATCGACGCCGCCTTCGATCAGATCGGCGACAACTTCGCGCCGACCGGAACCGGCCGCGCCCAGGATCACATAGACCAACGGTTTGATTTCACTCACGGGTTGAAAGTCGCCGATTGCGCATTCTGGCGCATGCAATGATCCACTAACACCAGGGCCGTCATCGCTTCCACAATGGGCACGGCCCGCGGCACAACGCAAGGATCGTGACGCCCGCGCCCCATCAATTCCGTCGGCTGGCCGTCTTTGCCGACCGTGGCCTGCGGTTGCAAGATCGTGGCGGTCGGTTTGAAGGCGACGCGGAAGACGAGCTCCTCACCGTTGCTGATGCCCCCTTGCACGCCGCCCGAGCGGTTGCTGGAGGTGCGCACCGCACCGTCGCGGTTTTCAAAGGTGTCATTGTGTTCGCTGCCTTTCTGCAGCGTGCCCCCGAAGCCGCTGCCGACTTCGAATCCTTTGGTCGCCGGCAGTGAAAGCATGGCTTTGGCCAGATCGGCCTCCAAGCGGTCAAAGACCGGCTCACCGAGCCCGGCTGGCAGACCTCGCACGCGGCACTCGATCACACCTCCCACGGAGTCACCGTCGGCTCGCACGGCCTTGATCCGCTCGATCATGGCGGCAGCCGTCGCCGGATCGGGGCAACGCACGGGGGTGGCTTCGATCGCTTCGATTGTCGGGAAGGCTGTCAGCGCGTCCGCCGGCACCGCGATATCGTGAACTCGGGTAATATAAGCACACATTTCGACCGTCCCCGCCGGCAGTGCCGTCGCGAGCAACTTCTTCGCAATGGCACCGGCGGCGACGCGACCAATCGTCTCGCGGGCGGAACTGCGTCCCCCGCCGCGATGGTCGCGAATGCCATACTTGGTCTGGTAAGTGAAATCGGCATGCGAGGGACGAAATTTGTCCTTCATTTCATCGTAAGCGCCCGGACGTTGATCGCCGTTGCGCACCACCATGGAAATCGGCGTGCCGGTGGTGACGCCCTCGAAGACGCCCGAAAGTATCTCCACCTGATCCGCTTCCTTCCGCGGCGTCACGATGTCACTCTGCCCGGGTCGACGGCGGTCAAGCTCGGCTTGAATTTCCGCGGCCGTGATCGGCAGACGAGGAGGACAACCATCGATGACCACGCCCACGGCGGCCCCATGGCTTTCGCCCCAGGTGGATATCCGAAACAACTTACCGAACACATTGCCCATACTGTCGCGAAGCTGGCCACCGCTCCCCCGCCCCCGCAAGTGTCAAAATACGGCAACTTTCCCCTAAGACACGCGTCTCTGTGTTGTTCTAGTAAACACAACGCGGTTTACATCCCTGTTTTGATTAACTCTGCTGACTCTTCCCAGCGGCTCTCCGCCCTCCCCGATTTTCGAATCCGTCGTATGCGCATTCCCATTTTCCGTCTCGGCCTGCTAATTTCCAGTCTGCTCCTCATTTCCGGCCCCGTCGCGGCGCAGGAAGCTTCGGCGGAGCCGGTTGCGGCATCACGGGTGCTGTCTCCGTCCCTCACCCCCATCACCAACGAGGTGCTGACCGAGGGCATCAATATTCCCGAGGGACCACTCGATGCCGCCTACGGTCTCCTGGAGCTCCTGACCGGACGCACGGTGCTCAAGGCCCCCAATACCGCACAAGGCACGTTCTCCCTGGTCATCAAACAACCCGTCACTCCGAGCGAGGCCCTGCTCGCCATCGAGACCACCTTGACGATGAACAACATCGCCGTGGCTCCTCTGGGCGAACGCTTCATCAAGGTCGTGCAACTCGGCGCCGCCCGCATCGAATCGCCCGAACTCATCGAAGGCTCCACACTCAACCTGCCTCCCAGCGGTCGCATCGCCACGAAGCTGTTCACCTTCGAGTTCGTGCGCGTTGAGCAATTCGCCTCCAAGATCGCCAACTTGCTCAACGCCCAACTCGGCGGCGCGATGCCCTTTGAACAGGCCAACGCCCTGCTCGTGACCGATTCCATCAGCACGCTGCAACGCGTGGAGACATTGGTGAAACAGCTCGATCAACCCAACGTCAGTGCGCTGGAGCCCAAGTTCTACCCGCTGGTCTTTGCCAAGGCCTCCGAGCTCGCCAACAAGATGCGCACCATCCTGCAGGGCCCGGCCCAACAGCAACTGGGCACCGGCACCACCTTCAACGCCGACGACCGCACCAACCAGATCATCGTGATCAGCGACCCGCGGCTGCACAATTTCTTCGATAAGCTCATCGCCAAACTCGACGTCCGGTCCGACCCCAATACCCGCAACGAGGTCATCCCGCTCAAGCACGCCGACGCCACCGAGGTCGCCTCTTTGGTCAGTCAACTCGTGTCGGGCCAGAACCAGGCAGCCTCCCGCTCCGAATCCACCCGCCGGCCCAATGGCAACGTGCAAGCCGCCACCGTCGTGCCGGCCACCAATATTGCTCAAGCCGCCGCCAGCGCCGCCGGCGTCTCCACCAACGAATTCAGCACTCTGGTCACCATTCTCGCCGACGAACGCAGCAACGCCGTGGTCGTCAGCGGCACGGTCGAGGACATCCGTTTAATCAAGGAACTGGTCGCCAAGATCGACGTGCTGCTCGCTCAAGTGCGCGTTGAGGTGGTCATCGCCGAGGTCACCCTCACCGACAGCAACTCCAGCGGCATCAACGAGCTCAATCTGCTGGTCGATAACGGAAAGTTAGTCGGCGTTTCCGCCGAAACAATCGGAGCCTCCATCGGCGGAGTTGGTCAATTACTCGGCGAAGCAACGGATGATGCCGCCACTGTTGCGGGGAGCTTTGCTACTTTCAGCGGCTACGACCTCACCGGTCTGATCAAAATCATCAACGGCAACGGCAACCGGAAGAGCAAGGCCAACATCCTGTCCGTCCCGGCCGTCCTGACCACGCACAACAAAGAAGGCCGGGTGTTTGTGGGACGCGACATCCCCACGATCAGCAGCTTCCTCGACAGCACCAGCGGCACCAGCACCAACTCTGGCTTTGGTCGCACCACCCTGAGCAACCGCGAGGTGGGTATCACGCTGCAGGTCACCCCGCTCATCGGCGCCAATGGCAGCGTGCAAATGGAAATCAAACAAGAGGTGTCCAGTGTCGTCGACAACGTCACCGTCGACGGCAACGAGCAGCCCATCATCGGCAAACGTGAAGCCGAATCCTTCGTGACGGTGAACAGCGGCGACATCATCGTCCTCGGCGGTCTCCAACAAGCGACCGAGAACCGCACCCGAAATCGTTTCGGTCCGATTCCCATTATCAGTGACCTCTTCGGTTCACGCAGCAAAGAGAAGGTTCGCACCGATCTGATTTTCTTCCTGCGGCCCGTCGTTCTGACCAATACCGAGGCGGACAATGCCGAGGCCCTCGAACGACTCGAATCCACCGAGATCAACGTGGAAGCCCAACGCGCACTGCGGGGCGAACCCATCAACGAGAAGTGATCGTCTGATGACGCCCCTCGCCGTCGACTCACTGCCCGAGTCCCTCGTTTCGACGTTGGATGAGGAACAACAACTCACCGTGCTCGAAGCGCCGCGTCACGAGCGCGTAGCCGCCCTGGCCGCAGCCCTCAGCCAAACCGAGACCGAAGTGCTGCATAACCTGGCGGCCGCCGCCGGTATCGACGTGGCCTCCGATCTCCGGGCCGATGCCGGTTCCTTGCGCCTCCTGCCCGCCCGGCTGGTGCACGAGTATCAAATCCTTCCCATCGACCTCCGCCCGTCCGAGGCCCCGGAACCGGCCGAACCGTTGTCCGCCGAGGCTTTGGCCAAAGTGGAACTGCATCTCGCGTCCGCCTGGCTGCCCGACGATGTCATGCGCGACTGGATACACACGTTCACGCCGCGCCCCATCGTCTGGCACCTCGCCGTGCCCGAGCGCATTCACCAACTCATCGTGGAACACTTCGGCGTTGGGGCCGGCTCTCTCGACGACGGCGGCGAAGACTATCTCGCCCCCGAAGCCGCCGCCGATGACGACGAAATCGTCGATGAAGACGCCGCCGTGGTGCGCTTCGTGACCGAGGTCATCAGCCAGGCCATTACCGACGAGGCGACCGACATCCATTTCGAGCCCCAGGAGGGACAACTCCGCATCCGCTACCGCGTCGACGGTCTGCTCGTCCCCGTGCCGGTGCCCGAGAATCTCCTGCGCTATCAGGACGCCATCATCTCCCGCGTCAAAATCATGGCGCGCCTCAATATCTCGGAGAAACGCCTGCCCCAGGACGGTCGCATCAATTTCCGCGCCAACGGCATCAACCTCGATATCCGCGTCTCGACCTTCCCCACCATCTACGCCGAGTCCATTTCCCTGCGTTTGCTCAACCAGAAGAAGCAGGCGTTCTCCATGGAGAAACTCGGCATGAGCGCGCACGAGCAGGCGATCATTTCCGAGATCCTGAAGTTTCCCCACGGCATTATCCTCGTCACCGGTCCCACGGGTTCGGGTAAATCCACCTCGCTCAACGCGTTTCTGCGCCAGATCAATTCCACCGATCTGCGCATCATCACCATCGAGGACCCGATCGAATACGAAATCCAGGGCGTCAACCAACTCCAGGTGCGCTCCGAGATCGGCCTCACCTTCGCCAGCGCGTTGCGCCACGTGTTGCGGCAGGATCCCGACGTCATCATGGTCGGTGAAATCCGAGACCGCGAAACGGCCGACATCGCCATTCGCGCCTCGCTCACCGGTCACTTGGTGTTTTCCACCATTCACACCAACGACGCGCCCGGCGCCATCACGCGCTTGGTCGACATGGGCATCGAACCCTTCCTCGTCGCATCGTCGATCGAGCTCGTGATCGCCCAACGTCTGGTGCGTCGCCTCTGCCCGGCTTGCGCGAAAGATACGCCGGTCAATAACGTGAAGCTTCGCGAAAACCTGCTCGTGCTCGGCCTCGATCCCAGCGAAGCCGACCAAGTTACCACGCTCAAAGGTCCCTGCGGCTGCGACCGCTGCCGCGGCACCGGTTATCGCGGCCGAATCGGCATCTTTGAAATCTTCCGTCTCAACGAAGAACTCCACGAACTCGTCCTCCAACGCGAGAGCACACGCACCCTCGCCCAAGTCGCCCGCAAACACGGTATGCGCACCCTCGGCCAGTCCGGTTGGGAAAAAATCAAAGACGGCAACACCACTCTCGAAGAGGTGCTGCGCGTCGTGACTGTGACCGACTCCTGAGCCCGCGCCCGATGTTTCATCTTGTGCAAATTCCATCGTGTAGGAGCGCGCTTGCGCGCGATCTCTGCACCCGGCTTATCGCGCGCAAGCACGCTCCTACATTGACCGCGATCAAGGTGCATCATCCCGGTTCCACCGACTGTTCGTAACATGCCTCGCTTCGCTTTCACTGCTCGCGATCGATCGGGCCAATCCGTCACCGACGAACTCGACGCCCCGTCGCGCAAAGACGCCCTGCGCCGTCTCCAAGCACGCGGTTTGCAACCGATGCGTTTGGACGAACGCGCTGGAGCCGCCGCGAATCGCCGCGCGAAAAAACCGAAAGCCGCCGCCCAAGCGTCCTCCTCTTCGCGTTCCGCGCCGACGCCATCTCTCGATCGTCCCGGCAAAGGCCGCAAGTTGTCGCGCGCCATGCGTCTGCCCTTTCTGCAGGCGCTGCACGATCTGACCTCCAGCGGGCTTTCCGCCGGTGAAGCCGTGCGCCTGTTGGGAGCTCGCATCAAGGACCCGACCTTGCGCGGCTTGAGCAGTGAGCTGTGGGATCGCCTCAGCGAAGGAGCCAACCTCTCCCGGGCGCTACAGGATTTTCCGCAGGTCTTCGACGAATCCTCGATCAACCTCCTCCAAGCCGGCGAAGCCACCGGCAACCTCAACGACACCCTGGCGCGCCTCATCGAGCATCTCACCCAACAGCGCGAGATGAAGCGGCAGCTGGGCTCTGCCTTGGCCTACCCGTTCTTCATGGGCGTAGTCGCCACGGGCGTGATCCTGTTCTTTCTGTTTTTCCTGCTGCCGCGTTTGCAGGGCCTGCTCGACGCGTTGGGCGGCGAACTCCCGTGGTCGACCCAACTGCTCGTGGGCATGTCCGATTTTGCCCTCAAATACGGTATCGTGGTGCTGGTCGGCGCGGCGTTTTTCCTCGTCTCCTTCTGGCGCTGGCGCGTGACCGAAAGCGGCCGCATGGTGACCGACCGTTTCGCCCTGCGCTTGCCGCTGCTGGGACCGTTTGTGCAGAGCCAGACCGTGCTCGCGTTCAGCCAGACGTTGTCGGTGCTGCTCGAAAACGGGATCACCACGGCCGAGGCGTTGCGCATGACGGAAAAACAAATTCAAAACCGCGTGCATCGGGCGGCGTTTGACGCGGCCACCGACCGCATTCTCGAGGGCGAGGCGCTCTCGGCCGCGTTGCCCGAAACCCAATGTTTCCCCGACCTCGTGCTGGACAAACTCTCGATCGGCGAAAACACCGGCAACGTGGTGCCGTCGCTTAAAAACATCGCCACCACCTATCGAGCCGAGATCGCCGATCAGCTCAACGTCTTCACCAAGGTGATCGCAAGTGGCGTGCTGCTCAGCGTGTTTCTTTTCGTCGGCTTCATCGCCTACGCGATGGTCTCAGCGATCTCCACGCTCAGCAGCAATTTCAACATGTGAGGCAAGGGCCGAAGGCCCGCCATCGTTCTCGTGCCGCGTGCTCGAATCGTTCTCCTCCGCATATTACAGCGGGAGAACGAGAACGAGAGGAACCGAAAGGGCTCAGCCTCGCGCTTAGTCCAGGTCGTAGGCTTCGACCAGCACGGTGCCGGTGCCACCGTCGGCGCCCTCGACCACGACGGTGTAGCCGCCCGGAGGCAACCGCACCACGACCGCCGCATCAAGCGATGCCGCGCTGGCAAAGTCGAACGCTCCCGCCACCGTAAAGGCGCTCTGCAACGCGGCGGCGCCGGCCCAATCATCATTGGCTGCAATCGAAAAACTCTGACCAAGCGGCACCACGCGCAGACGCGGATTGGCCATCCGGCCGGTCACGCCAAAGCTTTCCAACGACGGACCCACCACGCGGATGAGCATCGTTTTGGCGCCGTCCCCATCGATCACAAAACCGGGCACCAACGCATCACTCCCCGTGCCCGAGAAACCAAGTGCCGAAACATTGATGAGCTGCACGTCCGCCCCGATTGCTTCCGGGTCATAGACCTCGGCCAGGGCAATGCCGGTGGCCGCCGCGTCCGTGGACGTGATCTTGAGCGTGTAACCACGGGAACCGGTGGAATTGGGCAACGGCACGTCCGCGAGGACCGCAGCATCAAGTGAGTCCGCATCAAGGGCGAAAGCGCCTACCGTCGCACTGGTTGCCGCGAGCGCGGCCACGTTGGCCGCTTCGCCCCAGTTGTTGCTGGTGAGCAGTGGGGTCGAACCACCCAGGGGGATGAGATCCATCGTGGGATCGGCCAAACCGGTCGTCAGCCCGAACTCGATCAACTGCGGGCCAATACCGCGCATGATCAGTGGCTTGTCGCCGTCGCCGCGCAGCACGAATCCAGGCGTAAGGGCACCTCCGGCGGCGATGCGGCCGCGGGTTGAAAGATTGGACAAACGGCTCGAACCACCCGTGGTGGTGATCACCGCCGCCGCGGATTGAACTTCATGGGAACCATTCGACACGCGCACGAAATACGAGCCCATGTCGGTGGCTTGCACATTGTTGATCACCAGCGACGCGGCGGTTTGTCCGGCCAGCGCCTCCGGAGCCGACATGCCGGAACGGTGCCGATACCATTGGTAGGTCAGCGGATCGGTGGAGGACGCCGTGACCCGCAAGGTCAGCGAACCGCCGGCGTTGACGTTGCGGCTTTGCGGGTTCGCCGTGAGCACGACACCACCGGTGGAGAAGGCAAAGGTCTGAGTTGCGACCATTCCGGTCATATCGGTGGCGCGCACCGTTACCGTGGTGCTGCCGACCACGCCCGGCGTGAGCCGCAAGGTGCTGCCAACCACCGTCGCGGTCACGACATTCGGGTTCGCACTGGTGGCGCTGAACGCAAGCGCGGCTTCACTCGTCGCGTCCGCGGGATACATGTTCACCCGGCTGATGCGGTTAATCGTGATGAGGTTCTCCTCCTCCACCTCTTTGCTGTTGTTGTAGTCTTGAGTGGTGTAGTTCCGCAGGGGAAAGCCCGTGAAATTACTGAAATCAAACCAGGGTTGCGCGATGAAATCCGCGAACGCGGCATTGAGGTTGCCCGTGATCCGACCGAACACGGTGTAGCCGAAGCCATCGTTGCCCGGTCCCAAGGTCACCGTATTGTCCTTGGTATTGAAATACCAGCCGGTGGTGGCGCTGTTGGGGCCGAGCCGGGAAGCAGCCAGCGTGCCCCGGGCATTGGGCAGGCTGTATTCCAGGTTCACCGGGCCGTAGGTCTGCTCGATCGACTCAAATGGCAACTCCGCCGTAAACGATCCGCCTTGGATGATCGATGGTCCCGACGCGGCTCCGCCCGTGGTAAAAGAGGCATAGCGATGCAAGATCGTGTCGTCGTAAGCATCCAGGTCCACATAGGCGAGGAAGTTGACCACGTGGTTGGGCGCGTGATCCGGTTGCATTTCGACGGTGAACTTTCCGTAGATCGTGTCGAAGAGCACCAACTGGTCTTCGACGCCGTCGATGTCAAAATGCGACGAAAGCAGAACCTCCACCGGTGCGCCGCCGACGGTGGCACCGGTCGCCCCGATGGTTGCAGTGGCGGTGGGGGCCAGGGTTTGAGCGCTCAAGGCCGAGGCCAAAGCGAGTGAAAGGAAGAGCGAGCGAGTAAGGGTCCTGAACATGGAGAGCGAAAGAGACAGACGACGGCACCAAAGGTGCCGTCATCCGCGAGGGTTTTAGCATTCGGACCGACGGTGAAGCGCGATCCGGCAAAATTATGAAAAGTCTAGTCGAGATCGTAGGCTTCCACCAACACGGTGCCGGTGCCGCCATCGGCACCTTCCACCACGACGGTGTAACCCCCCGGCGGCAGCCGCACCACGACCGCCGCATCGAGCGAGGCCGTGCTGGCAAAGTTGAACGCCCCGGCCGCCGTGAAAGCGGCCTGCAGGTCGGCGGCTCCCGCCCAATTGTCATTGCGGGCAATGGTGAAGGACTGGCCCAACGGCACGACCCGGAGCTTCGGGTTCGTCATCAGACCCGCCACGCCGAAACTCTCCAGTGACGGACCCACCACCCGGATGAGCATCGTCTTGGCCCCATCGCCATCGATGACAAATCCCGGCACCAACGCATCGATGCCCGTCCCGGAGAAGCCGAGCGCCGACACATTGATGAGCTGCACGTCCGCGCCAAGAGGCTCCGGGTCGTAGACTTCGGCCAGCGCGATGCCGGACAACCCGGTATTGGTCGACGTGATCTTGAGCGTGTAACCGCGGGAATCGGCGGCATTGGGCAAGGGCACATCCGCCAGCACCGCCGCGTCGAGCGAACCCGTTTCAAGCGCGAACGCTCCCACCGAGGCGCTGGTGGTGACGAGCGCCGCCGCGTTCACCGCCGTGCCCCAGTTGTCGCTGGTGAGCAGGGGTTCAGAGCCACCAAGCGGGATCAGATCCATGATGGGGTCACCCAGACCCGCACTCAGTCCGAAGCTGATCAACTGCGGACCGATACCGCGCATGACCAACGGCTTCTCTCCGTCGCCCCGCAGCACGAATCCAGGCGTGAGCGACCCGCCGACCGCGATGCGACCGCGGGTCGAGAGGTTGGACAAACGGCTCGTCCCGCCGGACACCGTTAATACGGCGGCGTCCGATTCGACTTCATGCACGCCGTTGGAAATACGCACAAAATAGTAACCCATGTCGCTGCTTTGCACGTTGGAAAGCGTGAGCGAGGTTCCCGTCGCGCCGGCCATGGCAACCGGCGCCGCCTGCCCGGCCTGGTGACGATACCATTGGTAACTGAGCGCCTCGGACGATGTCGCCGTCACGGCGACCGTCGCGGAACCACCCACCGCCAGATCAACGCTCTGCGGTTGCGCGGATATCTCGATTCCACCCGCGGCCACCACGACCTGCTGAGTGGCCGTCTGACCGTTGCCGTTGGTCGCCGTGATGGTCACCGTCGCCGTGCCGACGCTCAGCGCCGACACTTGCAGGGTGCTGCCCACGACCGTCGCGTTGACCACCCCGGGCGCGGAGCTCGTGGCGGTGAATGTCAGCGCTGCTTCGGCGTCCGCACTGGCTGGATACATCGGCACGCGCAGCACCCGGTGGATGATGACCAGATTTTCCACCGCGATCTCACCGCCATTGTAAAACCGCAATGGGATCGAGGGGAAACTGGAGCTCAGGGAAAACCAATTGATGGAAGCCAACGTGTCCATGTTCTCGATCCCCGCGATGATGCGGCCGTAGACGCTGTAACCGGGACTGGTGTCGAGCGGACCGAGGGCCTCCGTATTGTCGGCCACGTTAAAATACCACTGGGCCTGAGCACTGTTGGGCTCGGCCGTGCGCGCGGCGGCCAACGTGCCGCGGGCGTTGGGGTAACTGTATTCCAAATCGATTTCACCTAGTTCCGCGATGTTACCCAAGGGGATCGTCGCATAGTGGGAGCCGCCTTGGATAATGGACGCTTCGGTCACGTCATTACCAAACGGAGCCGCCCGGTGGATGATGGAATTATCGTAGAGCTGATCGTCCACGTAGCTGAGAAAATTGGCCACGTGGTTGGGCGCATGCGCCGGCAACATCTCGACATCGATATCTCCAAAAATCGTGTCGAAACGCACGATCTGCGCGGTCACACCATCGATGGTAAAATACGAAGTGAGGTCGACCTCCACCGCCGCTGCTCCCACTCCACTCGAGCGGGGCGCGATCGAGCCGGTCGCAATCGGGGCCAACGACTGGGCCCGCAGGGCCGCCGTCAGCGAGACTAACATGAGGAGATAAGTGAGGGGTGACCGATACATGGCGTGCAAACAGACCACCGTTAATGCCGAAGGTGCCATCGCCAAGCTAAACTCCATTCGCCGGCGCCACATTCCCCCCCCTTTCCCGGCCGTCGATCACCCGCGATCGAAACTACGCACTGAGTTGGCGGTAACTTTCGATGCTGGTGTGCAGCAGTCCGTGAAACCCTTGTTCCCCCAACCCTTCCAAGAGGCGATCCTGGGCCCGTTGCCAATGCGGTGCTCCGTCGGCCAGCACCGCGAGTCCTGCGGTGGTGAGCCGGACTTCCCGCCGCCGTCGGTCGGCCCCCACGTCGACTTGCAGCAAATCCCGCCCCACGAGCGGCCGAATCGCTCGCGACAAAGCCGAACGATCGAGCGCCACCGCCTCCGCCAATTGCTGCATCGTGGCCATTTCCAAGATTCGCATGGAGAGCAGGATGACAAATTGCCCCGAGCTGACGTTCACCGGCGCCAACGCTTCGTCATAAACGTGCGTCACCAAGCGGGCGGTGCGGCGAATATTGAAACACACACAGGCTGCGGCCGCCGCCCGACATTGCGCAATGGAGGGCGCTCGGGCTTCGATTTCGGCGGACGTGGGTTTCATGATCAATAGGCGGGCCGTCGATTTGATCGATCCAGGAGTCGAGAGACCTAACGAGCGGAGATCTCCACGGAGGATACGAGCAAGCGGGCGTTGAGCTGAGTGGTATCACTTCGGACCGACTCGAGCGTAAACTGTTCAATACTGATGTAAGGTGCGCGCTGGGAGAGTCCCTCGTAAAACGAGAGTAGATTCTCCCACGGCACCCGATTGAGCGTGAGTTGCACGGTATGCACCGAGAATTGGGCGGTGCGCTGGGTGGGTTGGGCCTCGCTGCGCAAGTTGGTGGCGATACCCGCCCCGGCGGCGAGCGTGCTGAGTTCGCCGGAGAGACGAACGCTGTTGAATGTGCGGGAGCTGTCCAAGTCCTCCACTGCGGCCCGCGCCGCGCCTTCAATTTGTTCCCGCCGCATCAACCACTGCTCCTGCACCTGCAGCTGCACCGTCGTCTGGGTCTTTTCCCGCCAGGCCGCCCCGAACCGGGCCCACAGGTCGGAGCTCCAATACACCGCCAGCGCGCCGACGAAGATGAGCAGGATGAATTTCTCGCGGGCCAGTTTGCCCATGAACCAAGTCCTCATGATGACACCTCCCCTGCCGCCGGCTGAATCGCCGTTTGAAACGCATCGGCATTAAACCGAACCAAGAGTCGGACCGTCGTGCGCGATCCGCGTGAATCGAGACTGAGCGCCTCCACCGTTTCGGTGCCCGGCAGCGCGGATAAAGCCGAAATGTAGGTGTTCACCGCGGTGGGTGACTCGGTGACGGCTTCTATTTCCATCGAATAAAGACCCGTCGCCGCCGTGCTCAGAAAGAGGATTTCCTCCGGGCGCGGTTGATCGACGATTCCAATCATTTCAAATGGGCGCAGGCGCTTGTTCTTAAGCTCATCAATGCGGTTGGCCAGGCGGTCGGCGGTTTCGATCTCACTCACCAACGGCACTTGCGCGGCGATCTTCGCCCGGCGTCCCTGCTGCCATTTTTCCAATCCGTAGAGTCCCCCTTCGCCCAGCGCAGAGATCAAGATGATGATCGCGGCGGCGACGAGGCCGCGCCACAGCCAGGTGTCGCGCAGCCGCGCCCGGCGGCGTCCCGCCAACTCGGTCGGATCGCGCACGTCGAGCATCTGGGCCTCATCCAAATCGAAGCTCACGCGCTCGCCGTCGCGTCGGACCGTAATTTCGTCGTCACCCGGTTTCCCCGGATCGACCTCGGCGCGACTTACATCGAGGATCGTCCGGCTGCCGCCGCACTCGCGGATCAATGTTTCCCGGGCGGCGTCCCATTCGCGGTCGGAGGATTCTTCGGCGACTTCGATTGATTTGACCACCGTGGGCACACCCGAGGCATCGCCAAAGTGCAGTGCCGTCAGTCCCTCCGCCGAGCGCAAGATCACCGTCGTGGCTGGTTCCGGCGGTTTGCCCGCCAGGACCGCGCCAAACTGCGGCACGACCCACTCGGCCTCCCCCCAGTCCTCGATCTCGGCCGCCGCAAACCGTTTCTGGTAGGCTGCAAACACCAAGGCGCGGTCGCCGCCTTTCCGGCTCCAGTAACCCCAGTAAAGCTGCGACAGGGGAAACGGCGCCACCGTTTCCAACGCGAGTTCGATTTGCTCCCGCACGGAGCCCGCGCCTTCACCGGTCGCCAGCGGCACCGAGCGCACAAAAAAGCGATGATCGGGCAGCATCACGACGTAACGTGGCCGGGTTTTGAAGACGGGAATTCGGATCGGGAGGGCAGACATGTCAGGGCGCTTCAGTCAAGGGAGGCGGAGCCAGATGCTCGGGTGCATCAATCTCGCGAATCTCCAACAGTGTAAAGGGATACTCTAAGCTCAGGTTTTCGGACTCACTGTCCTCCTGCACCACCAATTCGGCGGCGGAGACCCGTTTCGCGGTCGCCGTGCCTTGCTCCGGTGCACCTGCCGCCTGCGCAGCGGTCGCTTCCGCGTCCGCCGCGGCTTCTTCACTCGTGGTGTCTCGCGACTCACCTTTGCGGGGAATGGGCTCTGCGCGCACGGTGCTGGCCGCTCCATTGGGGGAAATCACCACATTCAGACGATATTCGGTCACGTTTTGTTTCACCGTCACGATAATCCGCAGCGCGGAGATCTCCGTGCTGAACGCGTCCGCGCCCGCCCCTTCACCGACGATGCCGGAAACTTCACCGGCGTCGGTGAAAAATCCCGGGCCATTGCCCTGATACAGCCCGATTCCACCGCGATAATCGCTCAGGAGTTCCTGCTGCATCCGGTCAAATCCGCCCAAGGCGGCCAACACCGATTCGGGAGCCGAGTTCACGTTGGCCTTGCTGTAGTTGAACAACGACACCGACTCCTTGAAGCGGCGTCCCTTCTCGTTCCACAAACCGGTCGGGGTGAAAAACGCTTCCCGGATCACGTCAATCGCCCGCAATTCTTCAAAAGAGCGCAGTCGCCGCCACGGGGGACGAAACGCGAGATCACCGCGCTCGTAGTCTTCCACCTCCGGCGCCTCGAACGAGACCGGCGTGTAATCCTCCTCCATCCAACCCATGATGGCGTCGGCCCACAGCTCGGCCTCCGATTGGGTTTCACCCCACGTAAAGAACAGGTCGTAAAGCGATTTTTGGGTCAGTTGGCCGACGGAAATTTTACCGCTTTCATCCACAAACTCGACCGACACCTCCAGACCTTCACCGGGTTCGTAGTCCGTCCAATCCAAAGGATCGCCCCACCCTTCCGCCGGGCTGTGCAGGCCGCCGATGACTTCCTTGAAATCGAGCAAGACCGCCATCGTCGTCTCCAACGCCGAATACGCTTCCTGCCGCAGGCGCATGCGATCGGCATCGCGCACATGCACGATGAGATCCGTGCTCGCCCGTTCGATAAACAACAGCAACGCCGTCGTCGCGAACACCAACGTCACCAACACGATGATCAGCACCGATGCCCGGCGCGACTTCCGCCGCCATGAAGTGAGAATCGAGGCACGCATCAGAATGGAGGCAGCCCTTCCCCGAACAACGGCAATGGCACGACGGTCACAATGGTCTCGTCCCGATAGGTGAAGGTGAGGCGAATCCGCGACGGCGTTTCCAATTCGCGGTCATCGCTGGTGCGGAACGCGTCCTCGGTTTCCCACCGATTGAACTCCGCATCAAAGTAGTCGTAGGCGATTTCGGTCACCAGCGGCGTGAGCACCATCTCCCGCGGCGGATCGTCGTCGAAACGCTCCTCCAGCGCCGACTGCCAATACAGGACCAAACCTTCGCCGCGCCGCACTTCCAACGCACACCACACGTCGGGCAAGGGGCGTTCCGGCCACTCCAAAATGCGACTGCCTTCGCGCAATCCAAAGGTAAGCAACTCCTCCCGCCGACCAAACTGCACCTCGACTTCGCGCACTTCGACGGAAGCCTGTCCACTCGCCACTGCCGGTGGCAGCGACGCCACCCGCAATTCGCGCTCGAGGAATCGGGTCACCGCCCGGGCATGTTGATCGAAGAGCCGCCAATCCCGACCGCGCCCCCACAGCTCCGACATCGAAAAGATGAACGAATTGAGCCCGATCAACACCATCGCGACCAGCGCCAGTGCCACCATCAGCTCCATCAGGGTGAATCCACCGCGACGCTTCATCGCACCTGCCTCCGTTCCAAATACTCCGTGATGCGATCGAGCGATTCCTGCCGCAGTTTATCGCGGTCATCATCCTCCGACCAGGTCGGGCGCAACATGCGAAACTGCTCGGAGATTTTCTGCTCCGCGACATCATCGTTGCCGGAAATCTCCACCTCGAAAATCACGTCAAACAGGTCGGCCACGTTGGTCGGCACGACTTCCGCCCGCCACGTAAGTTGTCGGCCGTCGGCCGTGGCGAAGTCGCCACCCTCCTCCACTTTTTCGAGATCCGGCTGCCGAAACAGAATCTCCCGTGCGAACTGCACGTCCGCATCCGTGCGCGTGGCCCGTTCGGCATGTTGGTAGCCCATCAACACGTTGATGTAGGCCGTGCCCATCACGATCGCCGCGCCCGCAAAAATCGCCAGCGCCGCCAGCACCTCCAAAATCGTGAATCCACCGCGTCGCGTCATCTCAGCGGTTCTCCTCCCCGCGCAGCACCGGCGCACAAGTCCACGGGTCGATCTCATACACGATCGGTTGCCCATCGTTCACCCTCAGTTGCGCGCGAAACGGCGTGCAGGTGCCGTCATCGAAAAACCGCACATGCTTGAGCTCACTGGCCTCGAGCAGAATGCCCCCGATCATGATCGAACGCGTGCCCTTGCCCACGCCGAGAAACTCGAGGTCAAACTCCATGCCCGGCGGCAGCGGAAACACCTTCTCGCCCAGCGGGGTCGACGCGCGAAACACCTGCTCCTGATTGTCGAAGGTGAGCCGCACTTCGGTCTGGTTCATCAGCGCGAATTTTCGGGCCTCGCCGATCGCATACCAAAACACATCGTCGGCCGATTCCGACCGATCCTGCAACGCCCGCGAGACGCCGACCGAGAGCACGGCGGCGAGCAAGCCCATGAGCCCGATCACCGCCATGATTTCCAGCAGCGTGAAACCTCGGGCGCCCGGCCCGCGCCGCTCCATCCGGGATCGGCGGTGCGTGAATGTCATGCGGGCGAGATCTGGCGATTACTGCCAGTTGCCGACGTCGTCGTCGGTGTCAGCCGTCAAATCAGGCCCCTTGGAATACAAGTCGTAGAGCCGGGGATTTTTGGTGCCGGGAAACCGGTATTGGTAAGGCTGCTGCCACGGATCGAGCGGGAGCTGGCCGTTGGTGGACTCAAAGTAGGGCCCTTTCCAGCGCCCATTGCCCGACTGCGGCGCATTGATCAATGCGTCGAGCCCCTGGGCGGTCGTGGGGTAGCTGCCCATGTCGATTTTGTAAGTCGTGAGCGGCAGCGCCATGGTCGATTTGACGAAGAGACCGGCCGCCTGTTGACTGCCGCGCTCGAGATCACCCCCGACATTGCGCACCAAGACCGCCACCAGCAGGCCCAGGATCGCCAGCACCACCATGATTTCCAACAGCGTAAAACCGCGAGTGCGGGCAGAGCGTTGACGATGAAAACGGGAAGAACGCGGGGCGGATAAAGTCATGAGATACGGGATTAACGGGCGACGCGGTGGGTTGTCGAGAAAGGGCTCACCTCCACCAACGACATCAGACGCCCAATATTAGAGGATGTTTCAAGCCCCTCCCGGTCACAATCCCATGACAATGAAGTCCAGCGCGCCCGCCATCAACCTCTCGCTTTTGTAGAATCGCTCCGAGAGCGCTGGTAAGATCCCGCCACAGCGAGCTCCTACCCGGCTCCGCACGGTTCATTGCCAAGGGGAAGACGGGCTCGACTCGCAAATCCGGCCTGCACTCATCGTCCCATGACAAATCTATAGGACTCCAAAAAACACGAGTTGAGCGTCGTAAACATTTGCCCGAACCGCGAAACCGGCCCTCGTGTCAGTCTCCCAACTGGTAATGACTGGGGATGAGGGCATCACCCGTTCGAGTGAGCACGGTTTCACCCCATGGCGGCAGGAAATCGGGACCACGCTTACGGTATGATCGGGGCGAAATGATTGCTTCGGCACACCCTCGCGCAGCCGTCGGCCCGAACGACGATCGCCCCATCTCCCAGCTCATCTGTTGCTACCATGAAAATCAGCCTCCGCTTCCTTCTTCTCTATCTCATCGCCAGCGGCATCGGGCTCGATGCCAAACCAGAAACGGCCATCCTCCCCACTTCAACGGTTCAGCAGATTCAAAATCTACCCCAAGTTGAGAGTCCCAAGTTCACCGACGAAAATACCATTCCCATTTCGGTTTCACTCCCCCCTCCGACCAAAGAGAAAGACGGGTCATACCCGTTCCTCCCAAATCAGGGTCAAGTGAGGCTGCCCAATGGTCAGATATCTCACAACGTGCTTTTTCACAGTCGCCTCACTGGTGTGGACGCCTACTTCTCCGCCGACCGGGTCAGTCTGATATTTCAACGCAAGCGGGATCCACGGGATGGCGACCTCGACCCTCCCAAAATGACGGAGGCCGACCACCTCGATCGTTTGCCCGCAACCCGCGAGGTTCATCGAATCGACCTCACCTTCCTCAATTCCAACCCCAAAGCAGCCCCCGCCGGGACCGATCAAGGGGGGCCCGTCACTCGCTACTACTTCCCTGATCAAATCGACGGTAAATCCGCCCAATCGTATCGTAAAATCACCTACAAACATCTATGGCACGGCATTGACCTGCAATTCTACGCCACCGATTTCGGGACTCTTAAATACGATTTTATCGTTCATTCGGGGGCCAATCCCAAGGACATCCGCCTCGCCTACCGAGGAGCTGATTCCGTTGATTTCGAGCCGGACGGAAACATTAGAGTGAAGGCTCGATTCGCAGAGTTTGTCGAACCCGCCCCCATCAGCTTTCAGAACGCAAAATCGATCGAAACAACATACGAATCATTCGGCAATGGCGTGTTCGGATTCAAACTCGGCGACTATGATCAGTCCCAAACATTGGTGATCGACCCGCAGATTCAGGACGTGTGGGTGATCGAGGGCCAACGCACGGATGGCATCAGTGAAGGCATTTTGGGCTCCAGCGGACATTTCCTGACAACCGGCGTAACGCAAAGTGACGCCTTCACCGACGTGCTCGGCTACAACAACGCCTTCTCCTCCGGGGAAAATTCCTTCGTGGCGATGCATCATATCTCCAGTCAACAAATTGCGTGGGTCAGCTACCTGGGCACAGACAATTCTGTCTCATTCGCCCGCCGGGTTCTGGCGTCTTCCATCGGTTGGTTGCCTCAGGATAAACTGTTACTCATCGCCGGCACCACGTCGGGGCCGCTCGCCCGATCCCACGGGAAATTCAACCACTCCGCCCCACCGCCTGCGGCGCGCTACGTTACTGACGGTTTCCTCGCCGCACTGGATGTGAACAGCGGCGAGCTTGCATGGTCCACCTATTTTGGCGGAAACAATTCTGATTCGATTGAGGACTTCATCACCGACGAGCACGACTCGATCTACATCGTCGGATCCACCGTGAGTGACACGCTTCCCCGACAAATTCCCGGCCGGGGGCGCCTGAACTCCAGCCTCATCAATGGATACGCCGCCAAACTCTCGCAAAAGCGCCCGCAGCCCCACCTGCCCGCATGGTCGAGCTATACGGCCCGGTTGAAGCGGGGACAGTCCCGAGCCATCGCTGCGTCCCCCGATGGATACCTGGTTGTGGTGGGGGCCGATCGCGGTGAGGACTCCTTCAATGCCCACTACCCATGGACAGGTCGCAACTGGCCTCTCTATCAAGCCTACATCGGCCTAGTGAATCCTCACACGGGCGACACCATGGAACCTGTCCAAGGTAGCGCAGTCCTCGACCGTTCAATGACGTGGTTCGAGGACGTGAAACTATCGCCGGATCGGCGCATGATTTTTGTCGGTCACTGTGTGGACCGGCCAAGCATCAGTGAAGCCACCTACTCCGATCTGGACTACGATGTTGCGTTGGCCGTCGTCGATTTCGTTTCACAGACGATTTGGACGGAGATTATCGGAGGTTCCTTGAGCGACCACGCCACCAGCGTTACCCTGCAAGAATCCCGCGCCATCATCACCGGCGCGATCAACGGAGGGTCACTCACGTTCCATTTAGAGCAGGCTTTCCCCCTCTCTTCTGGAACCGCACTCGGAGGCACCGACTTGCTGTATGGAGCCTTTGCGATACCCGATCTCTCAACCGACTTTCTGATGGGCTTTGGCAACGCCAGCGGTGAATCGGGGAGTCAGGTCGTCAGCTGGCCTTGGGGGGAAAACATGATCTTCGGATCGATGTCCTTTGCCCGTCGCAACGAAATTTATCTGGGGCGGCTCTTTGCCAACTCATCCACCAGGGAACCCAACGGTCTCGTAATCCGAGTTGACCCAAATTCTCCGTAGAATTGACCTGATTATTGCAACGGTGTGACTTCCGCCTCACTCGTCGGTAATCAGGTTTCCAGTCAATCGGGGTTTCTCAGCAAACAGGGGACCGGTGCCAAATTTTCACTGGGTGCCCTGCACACCGCGAGTGAGCTGGCGGAAGATGATTCTACGCTCCGAGCCAGACTCTGATTTCCCGCAGCAATGGGCCGGAGCTCGGGCTGGCTTGCCAGCCGTAGCCTTGGCGAAGGCTGGTAGTCCCGCTGGGAATCGAACCCAGATTTACGGTTTAGGAAACCATCGTTCTATCCGTTGAACTACGGGACCACGGCACGATCGAAACCGGTCTCGATTTCGATCTCCAACCAGCGCCGTCGAGCCTTCGCTTCGGCGGCACCTTTGATTTCGCCCACCCACGAACCGGGATCAACCGCAAAGACACCGCGCCCCATCCGCATTTAACGCCCAATGGTTAGACTGAACCGTTCTCCGCCGGATGGTTGCCCTCTCGATCCTTCCCCGCTTGGTTCACCAAACCTAACCCCTTGCCGCATGCGCCCCCGAATTCCCCTCCTCCTCTCGCTGCTCGTTTCACTTTTTCTGATCTCCGTCGCCTCGGCCGATGTCAGACTTCCCAGCATCGTCGGTGACGGCATGGTGCTCCAACGCGACGCCGCCTTGAAAATCTGGGGTTGGGCCGATCCCGGCGAGTCCGTCTCGGTCGCGTTTCGCAAACAACAACTCGCGGCCACCGCCGACGCCGACGGCAAATGGATGGTGCGCCTCGAACCGCTGTCCCCGGGTGGTCCGGACACGATGGAAATCCAAGGCCACAACAGCCTCCTGCTGCGCGACATTTACGTCGGCGATGTTTGGGTCGCGTCCGGCCAGTCCAACATGACGCACAACTTCGGTCGCTGGCAGGAACGCTACGCCACCGAAATCGCCGCCTCGGCCAATCCCGCCATTCGCCAGTTCCGCGTCCCCACCCAGCCCGTGCTGACGGGCCCGCAGGATGACTTCCCCGGGCTCACGTGGAAGGAATCCAATCCCGAGAATCTCTTGGACTTTACCGTCATCGGCTACTTCTTCGCCAAGAAACTCCATGACCGCTACGGCGTGCCTCAAGGCATCATCATGAGCTGTGTCGGCGGCACCATCATCGAAGCCTGGACGAGCGCCGAGGGCTTTCGCGACTTCCCCGATCAACTCGCCACCATCGAGCGCAACCTCGACACCGCCTATGTCGATCGCGTCAACGCCGAGGCTCAAGCCGACCGCGAATCCGACGGCCCCCGTGTCGAAGCCGATCGCGGTCTCACCGGCGACGTCAAATGGTTCGACCCCGCCTACGAACCCCAAAACTGGAAACGCATCAATGTCCCCGGCTACTGGGAGGACCAAGGCGTGCGCGATCTCGATGGGGTCGTCTGGTATCGCCGCGAAATCGATGTGCCTGCCGCCATGACCGGCATGGACGCGTTGGCCAAACTCGGGCGCATCCGCAACGCCGACGAAATCTACGTCAACGGGCAACGCATCGGCAACACCACCTACGAGTATCCGCAACGCCGTTACACGATCCCCGCCGGCGTGCTGCAGCCCGGCAAGAACCTGTTCGTAATCCGCGTGATCAACCAGGGCGGCAAAGGCGGCTTCATCCCCGACAAGCCCTACCAGCTCATCGCCGCCGATCAGTCCATCGACCTGAAAGGCGACTGGGACTACAAGGTCGGCGAAGCGTATGCGCCCCGCCGCTCCTACAAATGGGGCATCAACGCCCAAGGCCAACCCGCCTCGCTCTACAACGGCATGATTGCGCCGTTCACCAATTTCGGCGTCCGCGGTCTGCTCTGGTATCAAGGCGAAAGCAATGCCGGCAACCCCGCTGCCTATCGGCGTTTGCTCCCCAACCTCATCGCCGATTGGCGCGCCCACTGGGACATGGGAGCACTGCCATTCCTCATCGCTCAACTGCCCAACTTCCAGGACGTCGACTACCTGCCGGCCGAAAGCAACTGGGCGCTCATGCGCGAAGCTCAACTCGAGACCGCGCTCACCACGCCTCGCACCGGCTTGGGCATCAATATCGATCTTGGCGAATGGAACGACATCCATCCCGGCGACAAAAAACCCGTCGGCGAGCGCCTCGCGCTGCAGGCGATGCGGATCAGCTACGGCGACGATGAGCTCGTGGCCTCCGGTCCGATCTTCCGTTCCCAGGAAATCAAAGACGGCGAAATCGTGCTACACTTCGACCACGTCGGCAGTGGCCTGATGAGTAACAAGGGCGAGACCCTCGCCCACTTCGCCATCGCGGGCGAGGACCAGGCCTTCATCTGGGGGCATGCCCGCATCGATGGCGACACCGTCGTCGTTTGGCACGAGGACCTCCCGGCTCCGAAATACGTGCGTTACGCGTGGGCCGACAACCCCGACTTCGCCAACTTGGCCAACCGCGAGGGTCTGCCTGCCTCGCCCTTCCGCACCGACGACTGAGGTTCGTCGCCGGCTCGGTTAAAACGCGCGCACCTTCTACGCATCCAGCTTGGGTCGTGCGCCTTCTTGCAGGCGCTTTCCCCCCGTAGCGCCTGCGAGCAGGCGGCCTACTTGGGTCGTGCGCCCTCCCGCGGATCGCATGCACGTCGGTGTCTTGGCGGTAAAGTCATCCTACATCATGCGGCCGGATCGAGCCGAGCTCCGCCGCCGGTCCCGGAAAACGATTCTGGCCCATGGCGGATCTCTCGCTTTGATTTCACTCCCCTCATGAAAAACGCCCTTCGCTTTCTACTCCTCATCTCTGCTTTCGCCGCCACCGCCACGGCCGCCCCGCAACTCGGCATCCAGTCCTGGACCTGCCGCAATATGTCGTTCGAGGAAACGGTGCTGTTCGCCGAAAAACACGGCATTACTCAGATCGAGTTTTACCGCGCCCATCTCGACCCCAACGGCACCGAGGCCGAGACCGCCCGGAAATTGGCTTTCCTGAAAGAGCACGGCGTCACCGCCTACTCCATCGGCGTCAGTGGCACATCGCTCAACAAAGAGGAGAACCGCAAACTCTTCGAGTTCGCTCAACGCTGCGGGATCAAAGTCATCGTGGTTGAACCCGGCGACCCGCTCATCTGGGACAATCTCGAAGAGCTCGTGCGCGAATACGACATCAAGCTCGCCGTGCACAACCACGGCACCGGCACCACCTACGGCAATCCATCGGTCGTAAAACACATCCTCGCCGAACGCGATCCACGCATTGGCGTGTGTCTCGACATCGGCTGGGTCACCGCCGCCGGCTTCGATGCTGCCACCGTGCTTAAAAATTACGGCGACCGCGTGTTTGACATGCACCTCAAGGACAAGCGCCTCGACCAAGAGGAGCGCCCGGGACGCCCCATGGGCACACACATCGGGCTCGGCAACAGCAACTACGTCGGCGTGTTCGAAGCCCTCCGCGCCAGCGATTGGTCCGGCGTCATGGCGCTCGAAACCGACAACCCCGACTTCGCCGCCGACCCCACGGAATTCGTTACCCGTGGCAAAGCCTACTTCGAATCCTTCTTCCCGCCCGCGACAAAAAACTAGCCCGACGGCAACGCCGGCATCGCCCCCCCTGGCACCGAAATCCGCGTGAATCCGCGCCATCGGCGGTCACTCAATCGGTCAACCGAGCCGCACCCGACAGACCCACTCCCCACAATGCCGCTTGCATTCCGCTGCTCAGCCGTGACGGTGGCGGCTCGTAAACACGTTAGATGCTAGTGGTTGGTGAGTCTGCAAGTGAGCTTTTGGTTCAGCTGTCTGATTCGAAATCCGAATTTCGGAAACGCGCTGAAAAGCTAAGGAGCTTACGATTTTTAACCTATGAACTCCAAACTCTACGTTGGTAATCTGTCCTTCAACACCACCGAGTCCGGCATCCGTGATGCCTTCGGCGCCTTCGGCGACGTCACCGACGTCTACGTGGCGATGGACCGTGACACCGGCCGCCCGCGTGGTTTCGCCTTCGTGACCTTCAGCAAGGCTGAAGAAGCACACGCAGCCATCGACGGCCTCAACGGTCGTGACCTCGACGGTCGCAACCTCAAGGTCAACGAAGCCAAACCCCGCGAATAAGCGGTTCGGGCGTCCCTAAACGCTTTCCCTTTCGGGCGGGTCCGCTTTCCGCGGTCCGCCCTTTTTTGGGCCCGCGCCTCTCCCAGTTGCCCCGTCGACCGACGACTTGAATTCACACGAAGGCCGCAAAGCTCGCCATGCACTGCACCCGCCACGCTTCGCGAACGTTGCGTTCTTGGTGTGAAATACCGAGAGTCTACGGACGGTTGGAATCAACGGTGCATTGACGCTACTCGAGGGTCTCGCCGGAATGCTCACACGTGGCTTACCTCGATTCTCTTTTCCGCGTTTCCCGTCCTTGGCGAACACGCGCTCTCTTCGTCATCGGGTGCTGCCTCAATCTATCCTCATCCACGCACGCCGGACAACAATACGGCGTCACCCAATCGGAATGGCATGGTTACGAACGGCTCGACTTTGTGGTGGCTGGGCAACCCGCCATTCTGATCGTGCCCCATGAATCCGCCCCTTCCCGTCCCTGGGTCTGGCGCGCGGAATGGTTTGGCGATCGACACGGTCCCCAAGTCTCCCTCGCCTTGCTCGCCGAGGGCTGGCACCTCGCCTACATCAACGCCAGCGACCGCTACGGCTCGCCCGAGGCGATGCGCATCTTCGATGCGTTTTACGACCACCTCATCACGGCCTGCACGCTCGACCCACGGGTGGTGATTGAGGGGTTCAGCCGCGGCGGACTCTACGCCGTCAATTTCGCCGCCAACCACCCGGATCGTGTAGCCGCTCTTTACCTCGATGCTCCCGCGCTCGATCTTCGCAGCTGGCCCGGTTACGACACCCCGCGCTGGCCTGCCGTGGTCGCACATTACGGCCTTACGCTCGAAGCCGCCGACACCGCAAAATTCAGTCCGATCCATCGGCTTCAACCGCTGCTCGATGCCGACATCCCCATCATCGGCGTCGCCGGCGATGCCGACCCGGTGGTGCCCTACGACGAAAATCTCGCCGTGCTGAAATCAATTTACGAAGCCGGAGGCGGCACCATCAAAGTCATCCTCAAACCCGGAGTGGGACACCACCCTCACAGTCTGGCCGATCCCACACCCATCGTGGATTTCATCCGCGACCACACGACCGATCTCGAATCAAGACTGCCGAAGTAGTCGGGACAACCCCCCGCGCAGTCGCACGGATCGTGCCCGCAAACCGTGACCAACGACCTATTTGCAGTCATCACGGGATTTGCTACGATCCCCTCCAATGCGAACCGGAAACCAGCCCCTGCACAAAGGCGACTACATCGGCATGGTCGCCTACACCGGTGTGATCCTCGCGAGCTACGCGACGTATTCCAACTACACCGGCCGGAACGGGGAACCTTGGCAGGTGCTCACCACCTTCGCACTCGGCGCCGCCTTTGGTGTCGCGGGAGTGCTGTCGGTTCGCTTCCTCGATGAAGAGTCGCCCCGCGAATGCGCGCTCTTCTTTGCGCTCCAAGCCGCTCTGGCTCTGGGCGCGATCTACATCAGTCCGCTGCGGGGGTTCTTCGGGATTCTCGCCCTGCCGCTGGCCAGTCAGGCCGTGTTCATGTTTCGGTGGAAAACCGCCATCGCCGCGGGCGTTTTTCTCTATGTCGCGACCAGTTTCGTGTTCTTCCCGCTCTATGGGTGGAGCGGTTTCAATGAAGCCCTGATCTTATACTCACCCGGCTATTTGTTCACCATCGGGTTCTCGTTCGTTACCCAAAATGCAGTAGAGAACCATATCCATTCCGCCAAACTTTCCCACGATCTCGAGGAGGCCAATGCCCAGCTGCGAGCCCAGGCCGCGCAAACTGAAGAGCTCGCGACCACGCGTGAACGCAATCGCGTCGCACGCGAAATTCATGACGGCGTGGGGCACTTCCTCACCGTCATCAACGTGCAGGTCGAAGCCGCCCGCAGCCTCGTCGCCCACGATCCGGTCAAGGCTGCCACCGCACTCGACAAAGCCGCCCGCCTCAGCCGCGAAGCCCTCGATGATGTGCGGCGCTCCGTGGGCGCGCTGCGCACCGAACAAAAACGCCCGCCTCTGCCCGATGCAATCCGCGCCCTGGGCGAGGATGCCGGTCTGCGGGTGCAATTTAGCATGAACGGCGAACCCCGCTCAATGCCTTCCGCCACCGAACACGCCCTCTACCGCGCCGCTCAGGAAGGGTTGACCAACGTGCGCAAACACGCCCGGGCGAACGAAGCCCAGGTGTGCTTGGATTTTGGTGACGCCTCCCGTGTCCGCCTCTCCGTCGACGACGACGGCACCGGCCCCAGTGGAGACAATCCCGCCGCCGGCTTCGGCTTGCGCGGGATGCGCGAACGCATCGGTCTGCTGGGCGGCGAAGTCCACGCCGGACCGCGAACCGGCGGAGGCTTTGCCCTTAAAGTGGAAGTGCCCGTATGAACCGAATTCGCGTGCTCCTCGTCGATGACCAAGCCCTCTTTCGGGAAGGGCTGCGCATCCTACTCGAACAAAAGTCCCACCTTGAAATCGTGGATGAAGCCGGAGACGGAGAGCAGGCGCTGACCGCTGCCCGATTCCACCGGCCCGACATCGTGCTGATGGACCTGCGGATGCCACGCGTGAACGGTGTCGAGGCCACCCGCCGCATCAGCGCCGAGATGCCCGATACGCGGATCATTGTGCTCACCACGTTTGAGGATGACGAAGAAGTCTACGAAGCCCTCAGCGCCGGCGCGGTCGGCTATTTGCTCAAAGCCTCCCCTTCGGAACGCGTCATCGAAGCCATCGAACTCACGGCCCGCGGCGAATCGTTCATCGAGCCCTCGGTCACCGCCAAGCTGCTGCAACATTTCTCGCGTCTCGCCAGCAACCAAGTGCGCCGTGCCGCGCCGCAACCTTTGGCCGAGCCGTTGTCCAGCCGTGAACTCGACGTGCTCAAACACCTCGCCACCGGTCACAGCAACAAGGAGATCGCGAACGCACTCGGCATCGCCGAAGGCACGGTCAAAAACCACATGAGCAACGTCCTCGGCAAACTCGGCGTCCTCGATCGCACCCAAGCCGCCCTTCGCGCCCGCGAGCTGGATCTGATCTGAGCCATCGCCCCCGCCCCCCCCTGTCGCGGATCACGCATTCGGGTTGGGATACTTGTGGGGTCGTTGCTTGCGACGACCGCGTCCACTCTGCGACGGCATTCGCCAGCGAACGCGCTACCCTGAGTTTCGACCTCATGTAGAATCCTTGCACGCCCCAACGCGGACTCGTGCTACGGTCCACTTGGCGCTTTGCCGCGTTCCCCCAACGACCAACCGTGACCTTCGGCCATGACCATTGGGCCATGTGCCCGAACCGCTAAACGCGCATACTGGGCGGCGACATGAAAGACCTGCTCGCCGATTTCCAAGACGCTCTCCGCCAGCTCCGCCGCGCTCCGGGGTTCAGCTCGTTGGCCGTGGTGCTGCTCGCGGTGGGACTCGGCTCCACGGTCGCGATTTTTTCCCTGTTTCACTCCATCGTGCTCCAGCCCCTGCCCTACAACGACCCCGGTCGGCTGGTGGGATTTCGCTCCTTGAATCACGCCAAGGCGCTCGATCAGGAAGGGGTTTCGCCGACCGACTTTCGCGACTTCATCGACCGCTCCACCCAGTTTGAGGCGCTGGGAGCCGTGCGGCCCAACTTCATCGCTTACACGCCCGAGGAAGGCACGCCGGTGCAGTTGATCAACGGTCTCGTCACCCCCGATTTTTTCACGGTATTTAAGGTGCAACCCATCCTCGGCCGCACCTTCGCCTCCGACGAATTCTCGTTTTCCTCGGCCCGCACGGTCGTGCTGAGCGAAGAAGCGTGGGAACGCTATTTCGGCCGCGATGCCGCCGTGCTGGGCGCGTCAATCACCCTCGACGATGTGCCGCACACCGTCATCGGCGTGATGCCGGCCAGTTTCCGCGAGCCGACTTTCGTCGAGGCTTGGATTCCCTTCCCCGACGAGTCCCCCGAATACTTCGCCCGCGACTCTCGCTTTTGGAACGGCTTCGGCCGTTTGGCCGCCGGAGCAAACCTTGCCGCCGCCAACGCCGAGGTTCGTGGCATCTCGCAGGACCTCGCCCGGGAATACCCCGAGAGCAACCGCGACTGGACCACCGCCATTCGCTCCTTGTTGGAGCAACGCACCGCTGGTATCCGCACGAACCTGCTGTTGCTCCTCGGCGCGGTGGGGCTGGTGCTGCTCATTGTCTGCTTCAATCTCGCCAACCTGTTGCTCGCCCGCTGCATCGCCCGCCTGCCCGAACTCGGCGTGCGCCTCGCACTCGGCGCCACGCCGATTCGGCTGGCTCGCACCGTGGTCTTTGAGAGCTTTGTGCTCGCTTTGATCGGCGGGCTGATTGGCACGGCGCTCGCCGCCGTCGCGCTGCCGATCGTGGCGGACCAAATCCCCCCGGTATTGCTTCCCCGGGCACACGAAGTGGCGCTGGATTGGAGTGCCGTCGGTGTCGGTTTACTCGCGGCGCTCGTGAGCGCGTTGCTCTGCGCCGCGCTCCCGGCGTGGCAGCTTTCGACCGCCGACGTGAACCAATGGCTCAAGGATGGCGCGGCCCGCGGTGCCACCAGCCGCGGGGTTGCCCGTTGGCAATCGCCGCTCGTTTCAGGCCAGGTTGCCCTCACCGTCACGGTCCTCGCGGTGGCCATGCTGCTCATGCAAAGCCTGGTGCGACTCAACCAAGTGCCGCCGGGCTTCAACGCCGACGAGGTGATGACCTTGCGTCTGTCGCCGCCCGCGAGTCGCTACGAAACCAACGAGGAGCTCGTGCGCTACTACGAGGATTTGCTCACCGTCGTCGAAGAGGTGCCGGGGGTCGGCCAGGTTTCGATCAACGCCAGCGCCCCGCTCAACGGCATTACCCTCGCTTACCCGAGCTGGCGGCAAGGCACCAACACGGATGCAACCAACGCGGTCGAGGCCGTTTACGCCCCGATCAGCGAAGGCTTCTTTCGCACGTTGCAAATCCCGGTGCACGCCGGTCGCACTTTCTCCGACCACGACAACGCCGAGGGCGCTCCGGTCGCCGTCATCAACGAAGCTTACGCCCGCCGCATGTTTCCCGATGGCAACGCCCTCGGCCAGCGCGTGATGATTCTGCCGTGGATGGGGGCGGTCTACCGCGAGGTGGTCGGCATCGTGGGCGACACGCGCCAGACTTCCCTGGCCGAGCCGCCCCTGCCACAAATCTACGTGCCGCAGAAACAGATGCCGTGGTTTTTCAGCACCCTGTTGGTGCGGCTCGACCGGGCCAGCGCCACCACCGCCGTCATCGCCGCCTTGCGCGCCCACGACAGCACCCTGCCGGTTTCGCCCACCGCTCTCACGACCAACATCGCGCAGGGCGCGACCGCATCACGGCTCTACGCGTATTTATTTGGTGGATTCGCCGTGCTGGCGCTTTCGCTGTCGGCGTTCGGCTTACACGCCAGCTTACGCTTCTCCCTCGAGCAACGCCTCCGCGAGATCGCGGTGCGCATCGCCCTCGGTGCCAGTCCGGCTTCGATCCGTCAGCTCATGATCCGCCGCGCCGGACGCCTCACCGGCATCGGTCTCGCCGGTGGCGTCGTGTTCGCCGTGCCAACCACCCTGCTGTTGCGCGGCCAACTCTTCGGCATCGGTCCGTCAGACCCCATCACCTACCTCCTGCTCATCGGCGTGATTGCCGGCGTGACCACGCTCACCGCCTACCCCCTCGCCCGCCGCGCCTCCCGCGTCCCGCCCGCCACCATTCTCCAATCTCCGTAAACCTACCACTGTAACCATTATGGTTACACTCTCTCCTAACTCATTGATAATATGAAATCTACGATCGCTATTGTTGCAGTTTTATTCACCGCTTCCGCGACCTTCGCCGCCAATGAAGCGGCCACGGCGCTTGCTACCGAAGCCCAGGCTACCCTCAAAGCCGGTGAGACCAAACCCGCGTTGGCGCTGATGGAAAAGGCGATCGAGGCCGACCCCAATGACGCGACCTTACAAACCGACTACGCGCAAATGCTGGTCACCCGAATCAATGAGGTGAACTTCATGGTGAAGGGCATGGTCGCAGGCAAAATGCTCAAAGCCTATGAGCGCTCCGTGGAAATCGATCCCAACCACCTCACGGGCTGGATCGGCCTAAGCCGCTACTACTTGAACGCTCCGGCGATCGCCGGCGGCAGCGCCGACAAAGCGGAACCCTACGCACAAGAAGTGCACAAACGTCTTGCTTGGCTCGGTAATACCGAGCTCGCCCTCGTAGCCGAGAAACGCGGCGACCTCGCGAAGGCCGCCGCGCTTTTCCAAGCCACGATCGACGAGCGTCCTGATCACGGTGAGGCCGTCGCCGGTCTCAAACGCGTGACCTCCGCTGCTGCAGCCAAGTAGGGCGAAAATTGGCCGCCCGCTGAGCATTATCGTAGGTGGCCTGCTCGCAGGCGCTCGGCGCTATCGGCCCGATAACCTGAAGCAAAAGCGTAACCAGAGTGCAAGGAGCCCGCTCCGCGCTACTCATCCGCCGGCGAATGACTCGGAAGCGCGAGCGAGCTCGCGGCCTACGGTTGCGGTTCAGTTTGGTCCCCGGGATTGTCTGCTTTCGCGGCCTCTTTGGGATCAACCGGACGCACCAGCATCACGCCGAAGACGATCAAGCCCACGCAGACCCACACGAACCAATCGCCGTGTTGCACGTAAAAGCTCTCCCGGCCGATCCAGCGCACGTCGCGTTGCACGTCGACGGAGGAAGATCCGCGAAAGTAGATCGTGCCGTCAATGTCGCCCGGTTTGTTGGACACCATCGTCCGCGAGGTGCCATCGGCATCGGTGCGCGTGACGGCGCGCAGCACCGCGCGAACGGCCCCGAATTCGTCGATCCAGCCACTCCAGCCGGCGTTGCCGATCCGCAGCACCGGACGCCGCGTTTCGACCGCCCGCAACACGCTGTGCGCGGCATGTTGCTCCGCGGCTCCGCCTTCGCCGAACCAGCCGTTATTGGTCAACACGACCAGCAGATCGACGTTGGCCTTCACCGTCGCCCGCGCCAGTTGCGGATACGTGTCTTCGTAGCAAATCAGCGGACCCACGGCCAGCGTCTGGCCGCCGGCGTTGAACAACAAGGGCTGCGGCGAATCGCCTTCCTCGAAATCTCCGGGCAACGGCACGACCTTGTCGAGCCAGCCCAGCACGGGACGCCACGGCACGTATTCCCCAAACGGCACCAGATGCCGCTTCGCGTAATAGTTGGGGTCGAGGCCCAGCTCCGGATCCACGATAAAGGCCCCGTTATACCAACGTTCCTCGCTGTCCGGGGTGGGCCCGGGTTCCCGCGCAATCGAGCCGAGCAAAATCGGCGCGCCGGCTTCTTGCGCGGTGTGCTCGACGAAAGCCTGCACCGTTGGGTCGCCTTTCACCGCCCAGGGGGTCACGGCTTCGGGCCACAGAATGACGTCCGGACGCCGGCGGGCGATCGTGGCGGTGGCCTTTTGCAACGTGTCCACGATGGCGGGAGCGTCTTCCGGATTCCATTTGATCTCCTGCGGCACGTTGGGCTGCACGAATCCGAACCGCGCCAACGGCGAATGAAAATGGTAACGATTGACCGATTCCTGCACGTGGATGCTCAGGCACACCAACAGGCCGAAGATGGCCAAAAAGAACTCCTGACTGCGCTTCTTGATTCCGCGCAGGTTGTGCTCGAAAAACAGACGATGCCCATAGGCCGCAAAGCCGAGATTCATTAGCACCAGCACGAAGGAGACGCCGCCCGCGCCCGTGTAAGCCGCCACTTGCAGGATCGACGATCGCTCCCATTGGCTGGCCGCCAACGGCAGCCAGGGAAAGCCCGACAACAGCCAGGTGCGCGTCCATTCGATGAACACCCAAGCCGCCGCCAGACCGAGAATACCGAACAATCGGTTCATCGTGCGCATCCCCCGCAACCGAGGCACCCACCACCATGCGATGAAGAACCACGAACCGACCCACGCCCCCACCACAGGTCCCAACATCAGATAGCCCGGCCAGGTCGCATGATGCAGCCACCACGTGAGGATATACCACGCCGTGATCTGCGCGCCGATCGTCACGGCGGCGAACACCTTCAGCTTGGGCCACCGATAAGCCCACAGGATGGCGGGAGCGAGACAGGCATACGCAGCTTCGGGCGCATCGAACGGCGGAAACGCCACCACCGTAAAAAGCACCATGGTGACAAACACGCCCAACGGGGCCAGCCAGCCACCGTGTTGCTCCCAAAACGGGACGGGCGGATTATCGTAGTCAGGAAATGGAGGAAGATCGTCGTCGGTGGTTTTCACTAAAGAGCCACCCATCTACAGTGCTCAACGGATCAGAAGCAACCGCAGGCTTATCGCTTGCTGCGCATCGACTCGATCGGAACACTGCCGTCACGTCTCCCCGCCTGCTACCCCATGCGAAATCTTATCAAGTCCGCCCTCGTGGCATCGGTTGCAACGATCGCGTTGTGGGTGGTGCTCCGGTTCACCCTTTCAAGCGAAGCGTGGTTCCACGCGTTTTTATTCGAACGCAGCCCGGTGCAATGGCTGAGCATCGCCATGTTCATCTTCGGCGCCGATGTGCTCATCGCGAAGGCCCGCCGCCTCGCGGCCGAACAACGCCATCTCACCCACGCCCAATGGCAGACGCACGATGCCGCTGCGACCGCCGACAGCGTGGTGCGGCGCCGCGTCTCCGCGATGGCGGAACTCGCCCAGCATCACTCGCCGTCCTTTTGCCAGGATACGGCCAAGGATCTCTCCGAGGAGGACATGCGCGCGGTCAACGAGAGTTTCGTGCTGCCAGCCGATGTGATCGGCACCCTGCCTCTCGTCGGTTTCTTCGGCACGGTGTGGGGGCTCAGTAAAGGGCTTTACAACAACTTCGTGCTACAGGGCGAAGACAGCACCAACTCCTTCGCCAACGCCATCGGCACGGCGTTCGACACCACCCTGCTCGCGCTCTTTCTCACCATCGCCCTCACCATCGCGCAAAGTCTGTTGCGGCGCGCCGAGATCGCTCTGCTGGAGCGTCTGGACCATTTCGTCGAAGACCACCTGCTCAAACTCGACGCCACCGGCACCTCGCCGATCCCGTCATCCAATGATCCGCGCGTCTGGCTCGACGAGTTCGGGATCGATCCGGCCGAACTGATCGGCTACCTGCGCGGCAAACTCGGCAGCATGGCCACCGATCTCAACGTCCTCTCCGCCACCAACGAAAAACTCACGGCGGCCCTCGAGTCCTTCAACGCCACCCCGCCCGCCGCACCCGACCCGGGTCCGCAGCTCGAGGCCCTCGCGACCGCCCTGCGTGATTCCTCCGCGCAAGCCGCCACCGCCGCCCGCGAGCAACTCGCCAAGCTCGACCAGCTGGACACGCTCACTGCGAGCAGCAGCGCTGCGGCGACCACCCTCACCGCCGTGCTCGCGCAATTGGAAAAAGCCCGGGGCGACGCGGCCACGGCGGAGAGTGCATTGCAGCAAGCGGTGACTGCCTCCGGCGAGCAAGTCGCCGCACAGATTGGGGAGGCGTCGTCGAGTCAACTCACGACCCTCGACGCGCTCAAACAACTCGCCGCCGCCCAACAGTCGACCATCGACGCGTTGGAACAACACGCCGCCGCCCACGGCCGTGCGCTCAGCGATCTGCAAGCCACCGGGGATGCCGCCCACCAGCGCACGCAGGAGCTCGTGCAACGCCCCAAAACGTTCACCGTAACCGCCGCGCCGGAACGCGCCGATGAGCCGTCGGCATAAATCCCGCCACCGCGCCCGCACCCCGGCGCCCGGCCAACCCGAACTCGGGTTGGTCTCGATTCCGCTGCTCTGTTGCCTGCTGGGCGCCGCGCTCTTCGTCTACGAATACGGCGGCAGCGCCCCCACGTTGACCAAGGAATTCCTCGCCCTGGAGGAACAGGTTGCGGCGTCGGCCTTCACCGCGCACGACCTCGACACACGCGAACAGTCCGCGGCGGAAAAACTGCGGCTCCTCCAAAACGCCGCCCGCCTCGCTCGCATCCAAGCGGAGCTCGCCCAACTCGCCGCCCGCCATCGCGACCTGCAACAGGAGCAGCTTGATCTCGATCGCCTCGAAAAGCTGTTGGCCGAAATCGAGGCGGCTCGGCTCCGCATTGCCGAACTCGAGGTGCAGCGTAACAAGGTCATCGCCGAGCGCCGGTCGTTATTCGACAACTACACCGGTCCCTACGTTCTGGTCGAATGCGTCGACAACGCCATCATCGTCTATCCGGGGGCGCAGCGCATCAGTCTCAACGACTTGCCCGCCCATCAAGCGGCACTGCTGGAGCAGATCGACGAATTCGGCTATGTGGCCATTGCGGTGCGACCGGGGGGCTGGACCCGCGACTCCTTCGACGCCGCGAAACAACTCATCTACGCGCACCTTGATGCCGTGCGCCAATCCACCGGCCGCGAGATCGCCCGCACCGATTTCCCCATCAAGGCCGCCGAGCCGATCGGTCCCTATCTGCCGCGCTCCAGCTGATTCACTGCCCGCATGGCCTCCACCACCAAATTTCGCAATCTCATCTGCATGGCGGACCTGTTTTTCGCTTTGAGTGCGAGTTTGTTTCTGCTGAGTGCCATCGAGGGCAAAACCCTCGAAGGCGAAGATCCATTGGTTGACCGCGACCCCAATCCCGCGGAAATCGAAAAGGCCATCGGACGCCTGGAGGCCGAGGCCGATACCGTCCAAACCCAGCTCGAAGCCATCGAAAATCTCAGCGACCAACTCGGCCTGGAAACACCCGAGTCCCGCCAACCATGATCGCGACGGCAAAGTGCTGGCAGGTCTTCGTCCTCGGATGCGCCCTCGGGGCCGCGGCGACATCGGCGGCGACCGACGCCCCTCGGCCGCGTCAGCAGATTTATCAAGAGCTGCGACAACGCCATGAAGCCGCGGCGGAGGATCTCGCCGACACGCAGGTCGCCCTGCAACGCATCGAGGCTTTGCTGGAGGCCTACCGTATCGACGACACCGATCTCGCCAAACTCATCACCACGCTCTCACAGGAACGTGATGAGTTGAAGCTCACCGTCGAACAGCTCGAAGCCCTGCTCGCTCAGTTGCGAAAACTGCTGCAGGTCGATGCCGCCGCCGTGCAGGAAGCGTTGGCGCAGGCGCTCGCCGCTCGCGAACAGCTGCTCATCGACGAGGAACATTTGCGCGAGGATATCCCGCCGCCGGAAACCAAACGCCACATCTCCACCGCCATCTCACTCGATGGCATGCAGTCGCGAGCGTTTCTGCTGACCGGGGAAGCCATCGCCCCCTTCAGCCAGCCCTATTTCACCGCCCAAAACATCAAGGTGCGTTTGCATGATCGGCGGGTGGTCGAACGCCCCCGCTACACCCGCGATCGCGATGCGGGCGCGACAACTCTGGCCGTGCAACCCGGCGGCGTGTTGCACGAGCTCGTCACGTCGCCCGACTTCGATCGGACGCAGACCTACGTGACCTTGTGGGTGTGCGATGACGCGATCGACAGTTACCGCACGGCGGTGGCGTTTCTCAAAAGCCACGGCGTGCGCTACACGTGGTTGCCCGACGTCGACGCGCCATGGACCGCGATCGACGACGAAGCCCCCCTGGGCAACTGGGGTTACGACGGTTAGCCCGCGAGAGCTCGGCAGATCCGTGCAGGCCGCGAGCTATTCCGAGTGGCAAGGGCTTCGCTCGCCGACGAACGCCCCGAGTCGGCAAATGACCGGAGCGCGAGCGAGCTCGCGGCCTACAATGCAATCCTCGGATACCCGACGAGGAGCAGCCCTACTTACCGTGGCACTGCTTGTATTTTTTGCCGCTGCCGCAGGGACACGGGTCGTTGCGACCGACCTTGGGCATCGCCTGCACCGGTTTCGGCTTGGGCATGGGCAACTTGATGTCGCGCTTGGGCGCGCCCGGATTACCGGTGGCGCCGCCGCCCGTGACGGTGGTGCGCACTTGGGCCGTGGGCAGTGCGCCGGGAGCGGCGGCGGCCGGAGCGTTCTCGGGACCGACCGCTTTGGCGCCGCGGCTGAGCACCTGCAGCATGTTCTCGAAGGCCTGAATGTTGGTCGCGCTGCGGAACAGTCCGGTGCAAATCTGCAACCGCACATTGTTCATGAGCTCTTCAAAGTATTTGAAGGCCTCGCCCTTGTATTCAACCAATGGATCCTTCTGGCCGTAGCTGCGTAATCCAATGGCGCGGCGCAGTTCCTCCATCTCGGTGAGATGCTCCTGCCAGTGCTTGTCGATCGCGTTGATGACGACGTAGCGTTCAAGGCCGCCGAGCGCCTCCGGCACTTCCACCGACTCTTTGACTTCGTAGGCTTTGTGGACGCGGGCCGCGAGTTCCTTGGTCAGCGTGTCGAAGTTCTTGCCCTGCAGGTCGTCCGCGTGGAGTCCGATCGGAAAGTGGGTGTTGAACCAACCCACCAGATGATCGATCGAGGCGGCATCGGCCCCGCCCTTTTCGTCGAAGCCAGCGGTTTCGAGTCGGACGACCACCTCTTCCTCGACCTGTTCGAAGATGAGTGTCTTGGGACGATCCGCGTGGATGGCGGCGTTGCGAATGCCGTAGATGACCTCGCGCTGTTGGTTGAGCACGTCGTCGTATTGGAGCAGACGTTTGCGCTGGGAAAAGTTCTGCTGCTCGACCTTCTTTTGCGCACTTTCGATCGAGCGATTGAGCAGGGAATGCTCGAGCTCTTCGCCGTCGCGCATGGAGCCTTCCATGAGTCGCGAGGCCAGGTTGCCCTGCAGGAAGAGGCGCATGAGGTTGTCTTCCAGCGAGAGGAAGAACTTCGTCGTGCCGGGGTCACCCTGACGCGAACAACGACCGCGCAGCTGGCGGTCGATGCGACGGGACTCGTGGCGCTCGGTGCCGATCACGTAGAGACCGCCGAGTTCGCGCACGCCTTCGCCGAGTTTGATGTCGGTGCCGCGGCCGGCCATGTTGGTCGCGATGGTGACGCCGCCCCGGTGGCCGGCGCGGGCGACAATGTCGGCCTCCTGCTCGTGGAATTTGGCGTTGAGCACGGTGTGGATGATGTTCGCGCGCTTGAGCATGCGCGAAAGCACCTCGGACGATTCGACGGAAACCGTGCCGACGAGCACGGGCTGGCCGCGTTTGTTGGCTTCAGTGATCTCGGCGACGACCGCGTTGAACTTGTCGCGACGGGTCTTGAAAATGGAGTCGTTCTTGTCTTCGCGAATGTTGGGTTTGTTGGTCGGGATGACCTGCACGCCCAAGCCGTAGATTTCGCTGAATTCGGCGGCTTCCGTTTCGGCTGTGCCGGTCATGCCGGCCAGCTTCTCATACATGCGGAAGTAGTTCTGAATCGTAACCGTCGCGTAGGTGCGAGTCTCGCGCTCGATGGTCACGCCCTCCTTGGCTTCGACGGCTTGGTGAAGACCATCCGACCACCGGCGGCCCGGCATGACGCGGCCGGTGTTTTCGTCGACGATATTCACCTTGCCCTCCTGGACGACATATTCGACGTCGCGCTCGTAGAGACAGTAGGCGCGCAGGAGCTGGGAGATGGCGTGAATCTCTTCGGAAACCGCGGCGTAGGCTTGGTGGGAGGCGTTCTTCTTTTCCTCGCGCTGCTCAGGCGTGAGGCTCTCGTCGCGATCGATTTCCATATGCTCGACGGCGAGGTCGGGCAGAACGAAGGCATCGGGATTATCGGGACGCAGAGTATTGCGACCGATCTCGGTGAGGTCAGACTGATGCTGGCGCTCATCAATGGTGAAAAACAGCTCCTCCTTGAGGGCATACATCTCCGCCTTCTGCAGGTCGGAGTTCATCTCAGTTTCGAGCTTATCGAGTTCCTTGCGGGCGGCGGGGACCTCGAGAACGCGCAGCAGCAGCTTGTTCTTCGGGTGGCCAAGTTTGACCTGCAGGAGCTTGCGGAAAGCCTCGGCGCGTTCGTCGGAGGAAGCGGATTCGTTTTCGACGACGGGTTTGGCTTCGGAGATGAGGCGGTTGCAGAGCTTGAGCTGCATGTTCACGAGCCGTTCCAAGGTGGGCTTGAGACGGGTGAAGGGCTGCTCGCGCTCAATCGGAGCCGGGCCGGAAATGATGAGCGGGGTGCGGGCTTCGTCGACGAGGATGGAGTCGATTTCGTCCACGATACAGAACCAGTGATCACGTTGGACCTGGTCCTCTTTGCGCGTGGCCATGCCGTTGTCGCGCAGGTAATCGAAACCGAACTCGGAGGCTGTGCCGTAGGTGATGTCGCGGCCATACATCTCGCGGCGCAGCGACGACGGCATCTGTTGCTGGATACAACCGACGGTGAGGCCGAGGTATTGGTAAAGGTGGCCCATCCACTCGGAGTCACGACGAGCGAGGTAGTCGTTGACGGTGACGAGCTGCGAATTGCGGCTGGTCAGAGCGTTGAGATAGAGCGGCAGGGTGGCGACGAGGGTCTTGCCTTCACCCGTGGCCATTTCGGCGATCTTGCCGTGGTGCAGCGCGAGGCCACCGATGAGCTGCACGTCAAAGTGGACCATGTCCCAGGTCTGTTCGTGCTCGTTGACGATGGCCGTGGTGCCGACCAGGCGGCGAGCGGCGTTTTTGACGGCGGCAAAGGCCTCCGGCAGGATGTCGTCGAGGGACTCACCTCCTTTGACGCGCTCGCGGAACTCGACCGTCTTGGCCTTGAGCTGCTCTTCCGAGAGCGATTGGTAGGATTCCTCGATCTCGTTGATCTTAGCGACCACGGGCTTGGCGGACTCGAGAAATTTCCGATAGTGACGACCGGCGAAACGTTTGAACAGAAAGTCGAACATGAAGAGCCCGCGAGCGTAGGACGCGCCATTGCCTTGGCAAATGAAGAATCGCCCTGTCTGCCAGAGGTAACTTTCGCGCGCGTGGGGCCGTGAGCGACGCGATCGAGTTCAGGCCAAGTGCGCCATGCTGTCACGCCGACTGAGAGCGTGGCGCATTCCGTGTCGCGACGCGACGGGTGGAACGGACCGGATCAGACCTGCGTGCGGAAGTAGGCAATGGTCCGCTTCAGGCCCTCTTCGAGCGGAACGGCGGGCGTCCAGTCGAGGTGTTTCTGGGCCAGGGTGATATCAGGTCGGCGCTGCTTGGGGTCGTCGGCCGGGAGGGGCAGGTGCTTGATTTTCGACGGTCCGCCGACCAGTTTCAGCGTCTGTTCGGCCAGTTCGAGCATGGTGAATTCGCCCGGGTTGCCAATGTTGACCGGACCGACCGTGGCCGTCTGCGCCATGAGGCGGAGGAAACCCTCGATGAGGTCGTCGACGTAACAGAAGGAGCGGGTTTGGGAGCCGTCGCCGTAAACGGTGAGGTCCTCGCCGCGCAGAGCTTGCACGATAAAGTTGGATACGACGCGGCCATCGTTGGGATGCATCCGGGGGCCGTAGGTGTTGAAGATGCGCACGACCCGGATATCGACGTCGTTCTCGCGGTGATAGTCGAAGAAGAGCGTCTCGGCGCAGCGTTTGCCCTCGTCGTAGCACGAGCGCAGGCCGATCGGGTTGACGTTGCCCCAGTAGCCCTCGGGTTGCGGGTGCACCGCCGGATCACCGTAGACCTCGCTCGTGCTGGCTTGAAACACGCGGGCGCGCACGCGTTTTGCCAGGCCGAGACTGTTGATCGCCCCCATGACCGAAGTCTTGGTCGTCTTGATGGGGTTGAATTGGTAATGGGGCGGCGAGGCCGGGCAGGCCAGGTTGTAGATTTGATCGACCTCGAACTTGAACGGATCGATCACGTCGTGGCGCACGAGCTCAAAATTGGGATTCGGCAACAAGTGCGCGATGTTGCTCTTGCGACCCGTGAAGAAGTTATCGAGGCAAATAACCTCGTGCCCCTGCTCCAGCAAACGGTCGCAAAGATGAGAGCCCAAAAAGCCGGCTCCGCCGGTGACAAGAACGCGCATGGCGGCATTCGACTGATCCGGTCGAACCATGTCGAGCCGAGACAAACGGTTGAGCACCACCACCGTCATTTCCACAGCCGGACGGCGTCACCATCGATCCCGTTTCTTCGCATTAATATTGTTAAAACCGGCTTATCGGTCCGTGTATTTCTACTTCGCTCCGTCGAACCCCTCCACGCCGACGGCGCGAAGCAGACTGCGACATGTCCGCCGACCATCACGCTTCCCCCCGTCCCCCGCTGGCCCCCGCCTCCACTCCGGTTGTCCTCCGGGAGGACGCGACCCTGAACACGCTCCGCAGTGCAGTCCGCCTCGCAGCCGTGGAGCGCCTGCAGCTCAAGGGGGCGCCAACCGAGCCCGCCTACGAACGACACACCCGCCTCGCCAGCCAGTTCCTGAACGCCCCTGCCAGTTTCGCGACGTTGATCGGAGCGACAGATCAGCATGTCTTTGCGTCATGCGGAGATCTCGGCGGTGAATCTGCGCAGGCGCTTGGTTACTCCCAATTGGTGGTGACGACCGGAAGTCTTCTAATCGTCGACAAGACGCACCCCGCTCCGAAAAAAGATGAGCTGAACAGCACCGATGTGGCGGCTTACCTGGGATACCCCATCCGCACCCCCGATGGGTTCATTGTAGGGGTATTCGGTGCCATGGATACGAAGGAACGCGTCTGGGCGGAGGAGGAGATCGAGCTCATGCACGATTTCAACGAGTTGTTGAAATCCGAGATTGGGAGTCGCTATCGCAGCTTGATCACCGAAGCGAAACTCGAAGCGAATCAGGGCCGACTCTCCAAGGCACTGGGATGGGCGGACTGCCTGGTGTGGGAAGCGGAAGTCGACTGCACGACGGATAATTGGGCCTGGCGATTCAACATCCAACCCTCGGGACTCTACAAGCGACTGTTCGGCAGCCGGACGACCTCCAGCGACATGGGGTTGTGGTATCGCCACGAACTCCCCGACCAGGCCGCCATGGACCAGCGCAGCCGCGAGGCGCTGCTCACGGGCAAACCGGGCTACATGCAGGAATTTCGGGTGGTGGAAAAAGGCAAAACGTTCTGGTTGCGCGAATCGGTCACCATAACTCCGCTCGGCCAAAAACGCCACTGGGTCGTCGGGGTCGCGACCGACATTACGATGCTCAAGGAGCTCGAAGCCAATCTCGCTCACGCCCGGGATGAGGCCCTGAAGGCGTCTCAGCTGAAATCACAGTTCCTCGCGAACATGAGTCATGAGATCCGCACCCCCATGAACGGCATCATCGGCACGGCCAATATGCTCATGGACTCGGATCTGAACGACGCGCAGCGGCAGATGGGCCGCGTCATTCAGGAGAGCGGTGAATCCCTGCTCGTCGTCATCAACGACATTCTGGACATCTCTAAAATTGAAGCGGGCATGCTCTCGATCGAAACCGCCCCATTCAGCCTGTCCCACGTGATCGGCGAAGTGATGTCTTTGCTGCAGCCGCAGGCCACGGACAAGGGAATCAATTTGAAATGCGAAATCGATGCGAACCTGCCGACGAAGGTCGTGGGCGACGCGTATCGGGTGCGGCAGATCGTCACGAACCTGCTCGGCAACGCCATCAAGTTCACCGCCGAGGGGGAGGTCGCGGTGCACGTGGCGACGACCCTCCGCGCATCCAAACACTGCGCCGTTCGTATTACTATTTCCGATACAGGATTCGGTATTTCGACGGAGGACCAGTCGAAATTGTTTCTGCCCTTCGTGCAGATCGACGGATCCGACAGTCGCCAGTATGGGGGCACGGGGCTGGGGCTGGCAATTTCCCGTCAGCTCACCGAACTCATGGGCGGCCACATCGGGCTTCGCAGCACCATCGGCACGGGCTCCACGTTCTGGCTCGAGTTACCTTTCCTGACGGACGCGAATCCCCCGCAATCGACCAAACCGGCCAAGCGTCCCCAAGGCCCGGCGGCCGAAACGTCGCCGCCGGTTCGGACGCATCTGCTGCTGGTCGAGGACAACAAAACCAATCAGTTCGTCGCCCAGCACATCCTGAAGAAAATCGGCTTCACCCACGACGTCGCCAACCACGGCGAGGAAGCCTTGGCGCTCCTCGCACGCAATCGTTACGATGCCGTTTTGATGGATTGTCAGATGCCGGTGCTCGACGGCTTTGAGACCACCCGCCGCATTCGCGAAGGCACCGTGGAGAAGCTCGACCCCTCTATTCCAATCGTCGCCTTGACGGCCTATGCCATGATCGGCGACGAAGACCGGTGCCGGGAAGCCGGCATGAACGGTTACGTGACCAAACCGATCCGGGCCGAGCATCTGCGGGCAGCGCTCCAGGAGTTTGGCATTCTGTCGCCGCTCGACGAGGAAACCGGTCAGCGCGATGCCAGCCCCGCTTCGTAGCGGGCGATCCACTCAAGGTGCCACGACGCATAGTCGCCGGCTTCGAGGTGCGCGCGCACTTGCGCCATCAGATCGAGGTAGAAATGCAGATTGTGCAGCGTGAGCAATGTGCCGGCCAACATCTCTTCGGCGAGCAACAGATGTCGCAGATACGCCCGGGTGAAGTTCCGGCAGGTATAGTTGTCCAGTCCCTCCACGATGGGTGACTTGTCCAGGCGGAACTTTTCGTTGCGCAGGTTGATCGGGCCGTTCGGCGTGAAGACGAGCCCATTGCGCGCCACCCGCGAGGGCAGCACGCAGTCAAACATGTCGACGCCGAGCGCGACCATTTTCAGCAACTGCGGCGGCGTGCCCAGTCCCATGGTATAGCGCGGTTTGTCGGCCGGCATGAAGGGCGTGGTCGCGCCGACTTGCTTGAGCATCTCGGGTTCGGGCTCGCCCACACTGACCCCGCCGACCGCATATCCCGGCAAATCCAAAGTCGCCAGCGATTCCGCGGCCTCTCGCCGCTGATCGTCAAAGGTCGATCCCTGCACGATGCCAAAGAGATGGTGCCCCGCCTCGAAGAAACCACTGTCGACCGCAATATCGCGGCACTGCCCCGCCCACCGAAAACTCCGTTCGACCGCCGAAGCGCACGCGTCGCGATCGCAGGGCCAGGGCGGGCATTCGTCGATCACCATGGCGATATCGCTGCCCAGATTGGTCTGAATCTGCATCACTTCCTTCGGCCCCAGAAACAATTTTTTGCCGTCAATGTGGCTCTGAAACTCAATGCCGTCAGGCTTGAGCTTGCGCAGTTTGGCCAAGGAAAAGACCTGAAACCCACCGCTGTCGGTCAGGATCGGCTTGTTCCACCCCATAAACTCATGCAGCCCCCCCATCTCGGCCACGAGCTCGCTGGTGGGGCGCAGGTTGAGATGATAGGTGTTGCCGAGGATGATTTGCGCGCCGATTTCGTGCAGATGTGCCGGGGTCAACGCCTTGACCGTGCCCTGCGTGCCGACCGGCATGAAGATGGGCGTCTCCACCACGCCATGACGCGTGCGCAGACGACCACGACGGGCGGCGGTGGCTGTATCGGTGGAAATAAGGTCAAAGTGAGAAGGCATGAGCGTGGAACACCCTACCCGCACGCTTGACCCCACTGTCAATCCGCCAGCTAATCCGCCGCTACGCACTGTGCTCCTCGTAATCGACAACTACGACTCCTTCACTTTTAACCTCGTCCAATATTTCGGTCAGTTGGGCGTGGAGCAGCGCGTATTCCGCAACGACGAGATCACCCCGGCCGAAGCGCTCGCTCTCAAGCCCGAGCGCGTCATGATCTCCCCGGGCCCCTGCTCTCCGCGTGAGGCGGGCGTTTCGCTCGATATGATCGCCGCCTTTGCCGGCAAAGTCCCCCTTTTCGGGGTCTGCCTCGGGCACCAGTCGATCGGCCAGCATTTCGGCGGCAACATCGTGCGCGCCGAGCGTCTCATGCACGGCAAAACCTCGCCGATCCAACATCGCGATACCGATGTATTCGCGGGACTCCCCCAAGGTTTCGCCGCCACGCGTTATCACTCCCTCCTGATCGAGCGCGCTTCCCTGCCCGACTGCCTTGAAATCACCGCCGAGACGGCGGAAGGCGAGATCATGGGCATCCGCCACCAAACCCTGCCCATCTGGGGCGTCCAATTTCACCCCGAGTCGATTGCCACTGAAAGTGGGATGCAGATATTGGAAAATTTTCTGCGTCTCAACTGATCCCACCCCAGCACCATGCGTTGTTCCAAATGCACTTCGATTGATGACAAAGTCATCGATTCCCGCATCAGCAAAGAAGGGACCAGCATCCGTCGACGTCGCGAATGCCTGGAATGCGGTCACCGCTTCAGCACCACCGAAATGCTCGTGCGCGAGGGTCTCATGGTGGTCAAACGCGACGACCGTCGCGAAGAGTTTGATCGTCACAAACTGGGCCGCTCGATCCACGCCGCCTGCCACAAACGTCCCATCGACGAGGAGCAGATCCTCATGTTGGTCGAAGACGTGATCGACGTGCTGGAAGCCCAATTCGACACCCAAATCCCCTCGCGCGCCATCGGCGACGCCGTCATGCAGCGCTTGTCGCGCATTGATCAGGTCGCCTACGTGCGCTTCGCGAGTATCTACAAACAATTCCGCGACGCGTCCGAATTCATCCACGAGATCAACGCGCTCGATCGACCCCAGGCATGACCGCCCCCGCACGCGACGAGTTGCGCCGCCTGCACCTGATCAACGCGCTGTTCGCCCACGTCACCGGTCAGGACCTCTACCTCGCCGAACAGATCAAGAGTGCGATCACGTTCAGTCTGGCCGAGTTCGAACAGCAGACCAGCGACCACCCTGAGTTCGCCGCGCAATACGATGCGGCGTTCAACACCGCCGCCGCCCGCCTGCTCGAGGAATCGTTCAGCCATCTGCCCAAACACGGCTTCTTTCACTGGGACGCCACCCGCACGCTCACTGCCGCCGAGCCGCTCTTCGCCCGCGCCGAGCTCATGACCGGCCTGAAGCGCCTCGCGCCCTTTCGCGAATCGACGCTGCTGGTCACCAACTTGCGTCCCGCGCTGCTCCCGCCCGACAAACGGCAGACTCCACGCCGCAAGCGCGACTACGCCGAATCCCTCGGCTACATCCGTGAACTCGCCGCCGCCCGCACCGCCCCCAGCGCCAATCTGAACCTGCTATTCTTGTAGACCACGAAATACCCGAACGAAACGAAAGGTTCACGACCTCGGACGGTTTTCGTGTGATTCGTGTATTTCGTGGTCTAGAAACTCCGCCATGCCCAAGACGCTCTTCCAGAAGATCATTGATCGTGAAATCCCCGCCAAAATTGAGCATGAGGACGACCAATGCATCGTCATTCATGACATTCAGCCTCAAGCGCCGGTGCATGTGTTGATCATCCCGAAGCAACTTATTCCCCGTCTCGCCGAAGCCGGTGACGACGACGGCGCTCAACTCGGCCACCTCCTGCTCATCGCTCGCAACGTCGCCCGAAAGCTCCACCTCGACAACGGCTTCCGCGTCGTGATCAACAACGGCCCCGACGGCTGCGAAAGCGTCCCTCATCTTCACGTCCATCTCCTCGGCCAGCGCCAATTACAGTGGCCTCCCGGTTGAGTCCCTGAATTCGATTTCGCCCATCAACAAAGTTAGGGCATGCTCGCCAAGCGCGCCGTGTCAGTAATTCGGGCGGAGAGGCATCGCGTTCGGCGGTTTCGGCGAAACCGCCCTACCTATGTCGCTTCGTAGCGCCCGTCGGTGCGCCGAGCGAGACGTCGCTGCAGCTCCAACATCATGAGCGCGGTGGTGACCTCCGAAACACCGAGGCCGGTCAGTCCGGTTAACTCATCCGGACTGAGCTGGGCACCACCCGCGAAACAGGCGAACACCTTGTCCTCGCTCGCCGACATTGGCGGCCCGCTTTCCTCTCCACCATCGGCGGTTTCTTTCGCGGCCAAAGGTGTGGGTTTCAACCCGTCGAGGTAACTGAACTCCGCCAGAATATCGTCCACGCAGGTCACCAACATCGCGCCATCGCGAATGAGCTGATGACAACCGGCGCTCGTCGGTTGATCAATCCTCCCCGGCACGGCAAACAGTTGCCGCCCCTGCTCGCCCGCAAAACGCGCCGTGATCATGGAGCCGCCCGCGACATCGGACTCGATCACGATCACGCCCGCCGACATGCCCGCCACGATGCGATTGCGCATGGCAAACGACTGCCGGTCCGCCCGCCGATCGAAGGGAAACTCCGTGACCACCGCGCCGTTCGCCGCGACCTGGCGGTAGAGGTCCAGATTCTCCGGTGGGTAGACAATATTCATGCCGGTCCCCAGCACACCGACCGTGGGACCTCCCGCCTCCAGCGCCCCCTCGTGAGCGGCGGTATCGATGCCGCGAGCCAATCCGCTCACGACGCAAAACCCCGCCTCGGTAAGTTCGCGTGCCAGGGTCTTCGCCACCTTCTGCCCGTAGAGCGTGGTCTTGCGGCTGCCCACCATCGCCAGCATGGGGCGGACGAATCCGTAGTCACCGCGCTGATACAGACCGATGGGCGGGTCGTAGATCTCTCGCAACATTGCCGGATAGGTTTCGTCTCGGCACGTCACAAACCTGGCCTTGGCCTTGGCGATTCGCTCCTCCTCCCGCCCCAAATCAAAGTGCTCCTCCCAGGCCGCGATCGTGCCACTGATCGCCGGCCCCACCCCCTTCACTCGCTCCAGGTCCTTGGTCCCGGCGGAAAGCACTTCGCGGGGGTCATCTTCAAACGCGGCCAACAATCGACGCAAGTTGACCGGCCCGATGTGCGGCAACGCGTTCAGGATCAGGCAGGCTTGCGCATCGGTGAGCTCCATCCGGCTATAACGCGCGCAGCACGCCGTTTATTTCATCAATCAACCACGACGATCGAACGGCGACTTCCCCGCGTGAGTCCGCGACACGTTGCGACGCCAGTCCATGCCACACCACACCTTGGGCGGCGGCCACCAATGGTGTGCCGGGTTCGGCCGCCAGCCGCCCTGCGATCAGCCCCGCCAGCATGTCACCACTGCCGCCGCGCGCGAGCACCGGTCCCCCGGCCACACCGTGATAGATCACGCCGTCTTGGATGACCCGGGTGATCGGCCCCTTCAACACCGTCACGGTGGGTTGCGGCCAAGCAAGAGCGTCCAACGCCACGTTCTTCGATGTTGTTATCCGATCGAATTCGCCCTGATGAGGCGTCAAAATCCGCGGCGCGTTGCCCGCCATCACACCCTCTGGCTGCAGCGCATCGGCATCCAACACCAGGGGGATTTTGGCTTCGCCGATCAAGTCTTTGACCAGCGCCATGGTCTCGGGGTCGCGACCCAATCCGGGCCCCACCAGTGCCGCGCTCGCCCGCGCCCACTTCGTCCGAATGCGCTGACCCGCATCGAGCGACAATCCGCCGTCTTCCGTCTCCGGACAACCCACCCACATGGCCTCGGGCCAACGCGCGGCAAACGCGGCGGAAATCGACTCGGGGACAAACGCGGTGACATTCCCCACGCCGCTGTGCAGAGCGGCGGCCACACTCAGACCGACCGCACCCGGAAAATCGCGCGAACCTCCGACAATGGCGAGGTGGCCATGGCTGCGCTTGTCCGAATGGAACGATCGCAGCTGTTGCAACGGAGCCAGCCCCGCCGCTGTCAGCACCCGCAGATTTCCGACCGCGTCGTCGCCGAAGAATCCCAGATCCAAATAGCGGATACGGCCGGCATTGGGTAAATCGAGCAACGGCGATTTCAGAATGCCGGTCGCATACGTGACATCGGCCTGAAACGCGACCGCCTCCGCCCAGCCGCTCGGCAGGTCGACGGCAGCCCGCAGCGACGTCTTCACATCGGCGGCCTGTTGCAACCACCCCGTGGCGGGCTCCCGCAACGGTGGACGAAATTGAAAACCGAATACCCCATCGATCACCACCGTATAACTCGCCGCCATTTCCCGGCGTCGGATCGCCCGCACGCGGGCGCTACCGCCGGCATGCTGCAGCTGGCGCCACGCCGCCAACGTCAAGGGACGCAGCCGGTTCTGGCCGAATACAAACCCGACCTCGACCGTCCACGCCGGGGCCGCGGCGAGCAACCGCGTCGCGGCGATCAAGGCGTCCCCACCGTTGTGACCTTTTCCGACCAGCACGAGCAGTCGTCCCGGCTTCGCGGTGAGGGTCTCGCTGACCGTTTTGAGATCATGGATGATCCCGTCAGCGACGGCGGCTCCAGCCGCCTGCATCGCGGGCCATTCCTTGCTTTCGTCGCCTCCGAAGATCCGCGCTTCCCACGCCGCCGCCGTCACGCAGTCGAGAATGGGATGTGATCCAGACAGGAACGGCACCGGGTGAGCCCCTCTCATTCGCCGCCCGGAGCGCGCGGCAGCGTTTTGAATTCGATCGGAGCCGGGGCGTCCGGCACCTTCACCTTGTCGGGGTTGGCTTGATAAAAACGCTTCGCCCGCTGCTCCGCCGTTTCCGTGAAAAGAATCGGGCTGTTTACCGGACCATAGCCATCGAGGGGCAGCCGCGTAAAACCCGGGATGGACCGGAAGTAGTCCGCTTCCTCCGTGCGCACGACTTCGAAGTAGTCGGAGAACGAAAGCGTGGTGCTGTTCCACACCGCGATTTGCGTGCGGTCATCACTCCAAAAGACCCAATCGCGAAACTGTTCAAACAGGGCCTCCACGATTTCGATACTCGGTTTTTCGGCATCTCTGAGCGCACTGGACGTCGGCGCTTCCGTTTCCGCGGCGGGTTCGGCGGCGACCGCTGCGCCGGGCACCGGGGTCGGCTCCGCGGGCTTGCTCTGGAACAGCCACATGGTGACGACCCCCACGAGAAAACCGGCGAGCACCCACGACGGCACTTGAGAGAGATTGCGATTGGCGAGAGAGGGTTCGGCACTCATGGGGAAGGTGTTGCTTTCACGATGGCCGCGACCGCCATGGCGGAGCTTTCCGTGTGAGAGAGGGAAACCAGCACATGCGATCCCTGGAGCCGTTGCAACAGTGCGGCTCCGGCTTCGTCCAAATGAATCAGCGGTTGATGACGCTCACCGTGATACACGGAAATCGATTTCCAACCGAGCTCGGCTCCGATACCGGTGGTGAAGCATTTGGACACGGCCTCCTTGGCGGCAAACCGCGCCGCGTAGTGCTTGTGCGGGTGCTTCATGCCATCGCAGTAAGCGCGTTCTTCGACCGTGAAGACTCGGTTTAAGAACCGCTCCCCCTGCCGCCTGATGACCCCGCGAATGCGATCCACCTCGATGAGGTCGCAACCGAGTCCGAGAAGTATGCCACCGGGAGGAAGATCAATCATGGGTTCGTCCACGGAATACACAGAATACTCGGAAGAAAATCCGATTCTGGCGCTGGAAGTGAATTGAGCCGCCTCGCCGCCATCCGGCCCTTCAGTCGTTCAATCGGGCTCGCATCTCGCGCACAGCCTCGTCGATGCCGGTGAAGAGGGCGCGGCTGATGATACTGTGGCCGATGTTGCACTCGTGAAGGTGAGGCAGGGTCCTGATCTCCGCGACATTGAGGTAGTTGATGCCGTGGCCGGCGTTGACCGTCAGACCGAGGGCGTGCCCCTGCCCCGCCCCCCGGACGAGACGAGCAAACTCCTCCGCGCGCGACTCTGCGTCGTAAAACCGATTCGCCCACGCCCCCGTGTGCAGTTCGATAAACGGAGCCCCGAGCTCGGCCGCCATCGCGATTTGAGGCTCATCGGGATCGATAAACAAACTGACGGCGATTCCGGCCGCTCCCATGGCGTCCACGATCGCGGCGACACGGTCGCGTTGACCAACCACATCCAATCCGCCTTCGGTGGTGATTTCGGCGCGATTTTCCGGCACGAGGCAAACCGAGTCGGGTTTCACCTCCGCCGCGATTTTCGCCATTTCGGACGTGCACGCCATTTCCAGATTGAGGCGGGTGGCGATCGACTCCCGCACCCGGTGCACATCGGAATCGATGATATGACGACGGTCTTCGCGGAGGTGGATGGTGATGCCGTCCGCGCCGGCGCGTTCGGCATGCACCGCCAAAGTGACCGGATCGGGCTCGACGGCGGGCTCCGCCCCGGGATGCACCACCCGATAGCGCGCCTGTCGGACGGTGGCACAGTGATCAATATTGAGGCCGAGGAAAATCATGGGAGAACGATCCAATACAAAATCGTGGATACAGGAAACGAGGAAAACCCAGAGGTTACGGTCACGAGAGACGATTTATCCATCTTCCGGCTTTCCTGACCGCCCAATCCTCCCCTTTATCAGCCGCCCATGCCTCCTCCCGCCAAACGCGAAAACATGCTGGTCAATCTGGCGTTCAACATCGCCATCCCGTCGCTCATCCTCGCCAAAGCGAGCACGCCCGAGCGATTGGGTCCGGTCTGGGGGCTGATCATCGCGCTCGCCTTTCCCATCAGCTACGGCGTGTGGGATTTCGTGCAACGTCGGCAGGCCAACTTCGTGTCGATCCTCGGGTTTGCCAGCGTCATGCTGACGGGCGGTCTGGGACTGATGAAGGTTGGCAATTTCTGGTTTGCCGTAAAGGAGGCTGCCGTGCCCGCCCTCATCGGCATCGCCGTGTGGCTGTCGACGTATACCCAACGTCCCCTGGTGCGTCAGTTTCTGTTCAGCGACCAGGTCATGGACGTGAACAAAATCGAAGCCGCGCTCGACGAGCGGGCTAATCGGTCCGCGTTCGATCAACTGCTCAGTTCCTCGACCTATTTACTCGTCGTCTCGTTCGTCGTGAGCGCCGTGCTCAATTTCGTGCTCGCCCGGTGGTTGCTCACCAGCCCCACCGGTTCGCCGGAATTCAATGCTGAGCTCGGCAAGATGAATGCCCTCAGTTGGCCCGTAATCGTCGTGCCGACCATGATCATCACCGTCTTCGCCCTGTGGCGTTTGGTGAGCGGCATCACCAAGCTCACCGGTCTGAAATTCGAAGAAATGCTCCACGCCGAGCATGTGAAGCAGAGCTGAACCCCGCGCGGCACGGGATGGACCCGACCAAGCGAAAACCTCGAAGAGCGCATCCTCCGAACGCCGTCAATTCACCCACCCCGTAGGATATTGCCTTTAGGCAAGTGCCACTCATTTTCGGCGAGTCATGGACGCGACGTATAATCTTTGGCTCGTGGTCCTGTCGGTGGTGGTCGCGATCACCGTGTCGTATTCCGCCCTGATGCTCGCGGCACGCGTGGCAGAAAGCGGAGTCGTCGCGGGCCGCCTGTGGCTGCTCGGCGGAGCGATCGCGATGGGAATCGGGATTTGGTCGATGCACTTCGTCGGCATGCTGGCTTACTCCGTCGACACGCCCCTCTTGTATGGCGCGATAGAGACGCTGTTTTCTCTGGGCGTCGCCATCCTCACGTCAGGATTTGCCCTGGGAGTCGCGAGTCGGAAGCAGCTGAGCACCGGTCGACTATTGTTCAGCGCCCTCGTCATGGGACTCGGGATCAGCGCCATGCATTACTCCGGCATGGCCGCGATTCTCATCAATCCCGCCATTCGCTATGATCCTTGGCTGGTCGTGGCTTCGGTCGTGGTGGCGTGTGGGGCTTCGACCGCCGCCCTGTGGTTGGCGTTCCGACTCCGCACCGGTCAACGCCGACACAATCTCATCCTGCATAGTGCCGCGGCCGTGGTGATGGGCCTGGGCATCAGCGGGATGCATTACACCGGCATGGCGGCCTGCCGCATCGCGCTGGGATCCATCTGCTACGGCGGCACCGCCATCGACAACAACTGGCTGGCCATCGCGATCGGCATGTTCGCGCTGGGCGTGCTGGCCATCACGTTGATCACCTCGATCTACGACTCGCACCGGATCACTTCGATCAGCGAAGGAGCCGAGCGACTCGAACGGCTCAATCACGAGCTGCATCGGGAGAAGAACCTATTGTCGCTGGCGACGCAAGCCGCGGGAATTTCCTATTGGGAGTATGATGTCCGCAGTCGGAAGGTGCTGTGGGTGGAGAACGACATTTCGAGACTCACGGAAGAAGGCATCGACCTCAAAACCTATCCCAATGCCATCGTGGAACTCGTGCACCCCGACGATCGCAATGTTGTCTTGGAAACCCTGCATCGGTCCGCACAGGCGAAACAGGAAACCTGCGGATTTCGGTGTCGCATCGAGCTTCCCCGGACAAAACAAATCGTGCACCTGGATTGCCACGCACGGATATTCACCGACGACGCCGGACAGCCCATCAACCTCATCGCGGCATCCCGCGACGTCACCCCGCAGATCGAACAAGAACAGCGGGAAGCCGCGCTACAATTTCAACTGCGCGACGCATCGCGTGAGGCTGGCCGGGCGGAGGTCGCGGCCGGCGTGCTGCACAATGTGGGCAACACCCTGAACAGTCTCGGGGTTTCGGCTTCGCACGTCGGGAGCAAACTTCGCACCTCTCGCATTCAAAAGCTGCCGCAGCTCGCCGAGATCCTGGGCGCCCCAATCGATGAACCGGAGCAATCGTCCACCGACGCGGAAAAGATACAGCTCGCGAAACAATACCTCGGCAGCCTCGCCACCCTGCTCGTGACGGAAAACGAAGAGCTTCAAAGTGAGCTGACCGGCATGCAAAAGCACCTGGCGCACATCAGCGAAATTATTTCGGCACAACAATCCTACGCCGGCCGCAGTGGGGTGGTTGAAGATACCGACATCGCCGAGCTGCTCGATCAGTCGATCACTCATCATCTGTCTTCCGAGCCGACCGTTAAGATCACACGCGACTATCTGCTCACCCCCACCCTCGCCCTGGAGCGTCACAAGTTGATGCAGATATTCGGCAACTTGATCACCAACGCTCGCCACGCCTTGCGCGAGGTTTCCCCGGAGGTGCGCCACCTCCACGTTTCAATCAGCGCAGCTAGGACCGACGACCTGATCGTGGCCGTCACCGACACCGGGGTCGGAATTTCAGCGGAGAACCTCAGTCAACTTTTCTCGTTCGGATTCACCACGAAAACCACCGGGCACGGGTTTGGGCTGCACAACAGCGCTTTACTGGCCCGCGAACTCGGCGGCAGCCTTTCGGCCCGCAGTGACGGCGTCGGGCACGGCGCGGTATTCGAATTACGGTTACCCTTGAACCGGTCCGCTTCGGACGGGCTCGCGCCCTCCGCGTAACGCAAGCGCCCACCGTCGCAAACTCGGCGTCGGTCCGTCTCATGATCTTCACAATCGGTCGCTTGTCGGTGGTCCGGGTCAGGACGTATGACTGCGGGCCCGAACGCGCCCACCGTCAGCGGCGCGATTTCAAAGATTCGACTCGAACGTTTCCCGCCATGCCCAAACGAATTCCCCGTAACCTGCTCGCTCTGGCCGCAATCGGACTGGCGCTCACCAGCCCGGTTCGCGCCCACGACAACGACCCCGTCATCCATTTCCCGGACCTGCCCGATCTGCTCACTCTGGTCTGCGATTTCCACCAACACACCGTATTTTCGGATGGTGCCGTCTGGCCCGACATCCGCGTAAAAGAAGGCATCCGCGACGGTCTCGATGTCATGGCCGTCACCGACCACTTGGAATATCAACCCCATCGCGACGACATCCCCCACCCGGACCGGAATCGCAGTTTTGATCTCGCCCTCGCCGCCGCGAAGGAGGCCGACATTCTTGTCGTCCGCGGGGCCGAAGTCACCCGCCGCATGCCGCCCGGTCACATCAACGCGATTTTCCTGCAGGACGTGAATCGCTTGATCCAGGACGACCCGCTCACCGTCATGCGGGAAGCCGTGGTGCAAGGCGGATTTCTGTTTTGGAACCACCCCGCCTGGACGTCGCAAGTTCGCGATGGCGTTTCGCGACTGACGGATATGCACCGGCAAATGATCGAGGAGGGCCTGCTTCACGGTATCGAGGTGATCAACGAGGATACCTACTCGGAGTCCGCCCTCCAAATCGCGCTCGATCACAATCTGGTCATCATGGGCACGTCCGACATTCACGGCTTGATTGCCTGGGACTATGAAAAATACCCCCACACGCATCGCCCCGTGACCTTGGTCTTTGCCGAAGATCGCACCGCCGAGGCGGTGCGAACCGCCCTGATGGATCGTCGCACGGTCGTGTGGTATGCTGACACTTTGATCGGTCGGGAAGCGTGGATGCAGACCTTGCTGCACGCTTCCCTGTCACTCGAGATTGATGGCTACGACGAATCGAACGATCTCCTCGCATTCGAGCTGACCAATCATTCCGATGCGCCCCTTACCCTCCGTAATGCGGGGATATTTTCACTCTATAATTCAGGCGATGTTTTGGTGGTGCCGCCCCACGAAACCCGCGAGTTGAACTTGATCACCAAAGGTCGGGTTGAGCAGGTAAACTTCGCCTTCGAAGTGCTCAACGCGTTGACCGCGCCCCGGACTCATCCCGTTATGCGTTGGGAAAATCTGGATACGCTCAATCCATGACCGCCGCGGATCAATGCTGCAGCCAGCGGAACAGCTCCAACTGCATGTCGTCGCGGTCCCAATACTTGGGCCGCACCGCAATGCGGTAGCTCAATTCCCAAACCTCCCCGGGCTCCAAGTGGCGGGGGCCGTCGTGCAATAACGCCGCCGATAAAACATGGGGTTGCGCGATCCACACCTGCGGGCCGTTGGTGCTCCGCGGATCGGCGAGCATGGCCACACTGCCGGGATGACGGCGGGTGGGAAACATGATCGTGCCCACGCCTTGTGTGCGCGTGAGCGTCGGGCCGTCAGTGATCGGAGCGAACACGTCGTCCCCACTTACGAATTCAGGCGCGGGAGACACCGCCGCGAGGGCCAGCCGTAACCCACTTATTTGTTCCGGTGTATCCGCCAGCGTGGCACCGGCGGCGCCGGCGGTAAAGTGACTGGTCCAATCGATGGTGTATTTTCCGTTACCGCCCACTTTGGAAATCACCAGGTCGCGATATTCGGCGAGGTCGCAACGGCCCGAAGGGTGTAGGTAGTCGATCCGTTGCCTGATGATGAATCCGCCGGAAGGCAGCTGCTCAATCATCGGATCCCGCCAGGAAAGCGTCCCGTGGGGAGAAGTTGAATCTCCCGCCACCAACGGATACGCCACCCCGTTAATCTGCGCCCATTGGAACCCTATGCCGCCGGGGCCTTTCGCCGAACTTGCGGCCGTGAGGTTCACGCCCTCCGGGATCCGGAGGGGCTCCAACGATGGATGGCTCGTCGCCCGGTCAAAACGGTAGAGCCAGACCGGCCCGTCGGCTTCAACCCAACCGACGGAGGTGTCTGTCTCGCGCCATGCGGCGGACAGCAGGGTGGCGACCAGCAGGTTCAATCCCACCACCGATCGCCTCCACCGCTTAAACGGCATCGGGCACGTCGCGCGGGGTTGGTCCCACGTAGATCTGGCGCGGACGATTGATCTTGGACTTCGGGTTTTTCGCCACCTCGTGCCACTGGGCGATCCAGCCCGGCATGCGGCCGATTGCGAACATCACGGTGAACATGTCGACCGGGATCTTCAGCGCATTCATGATGAGGCCGGAGTAAAAATCGACGTTCGGGTAAAGTTTGCGCGAGATGAAGTAATCATCGCTCAGCGCGGCGGCTTCGAGGTTGCGCGCGATATCGAGGAACGGATCGTTCGTGATACCCAGGCTGTCGAGGGCTTTGTCGAAACTGCCTTTGATGATCTTGGCGCGCGGATCGTAGTTCTTGTAAACGCGGTGGCCAAACCCCATGAGCCGGGCTTTGCCGTTCTTGGCATTTTCGATGAACTTGGAACCGTCATCACCGTCGGCGTGAATCGCCGCGAGCATCTCCAGAACGGCTTGATTGGCGCCGCCATGGAGGGGGCCCCAGAGCGCGCTGACGCCGGCCGAAGCTGAAGCAAAAAGGTTGGCTCCGGCCGAGGCGACCATGCGCACGGTCGAGGTGGAGCAGTTCTGCTCGTGCTCGGCGTGCAGCAAGAGGAAGAGATTGATCGCCGCCGCGACTTCCGGCGTGGGCACATACTCGTTGTAGGGCTCCGAGAACATGAGGTGCAGGAAGTTCTCCGAATAACCCAACGTGGGTTTCGGGTAGTTCAGCGGGAGTCCCCGGGCCACGCGATAACTGTGCGCCGCGATGGTGCGGACTTTGGACAACGCGATGGCGGCGGCTTCGTCGAAATGCTCCAGGTCACGTTTGTGATTATTCGATGCGATATGCGGGTAGTAGGCACCCATCGCATTCAAGCTGGATGACAACACCGCCATGGGGTGGGCGTCGCGGGGGAAGCCCTGGATGAATCGCACCAACCCCTCGCGGATCGGCGCTTCCTTGGTCAGGCGTTGGGAAAACTCTTTGCGCTGGGTCGGGGTCGGGAGCTCACCGTAAATGACCAGATAGGAAACATCGATGAAGTTGGACTTCGCCGCGAGTTGTTCGATCGGGTAACCGCGGTAGCGCAGGATTCCGACCTCGCCGTCAATGTAGGTGATCTCGCTCTGGCATGACCCCGTGTTGCCGAAACCTTCGTCGTAAGTGATGTAACCGGTGGTGGCGCGAAGCTTGCGGACATCGACCGCTTTTTCGCCCTCCGATCCGACAATAATGGGGAGTTCGAGATCTTGGTCGTCTATCTTGAGGGTCGCTGTCTTTGACATAAGATGAGGAAAGAAAGGCAAATTACGGTAGCTTGCAAAGCAAAGACCGGTCCAAAGCGCAGCAATTGCGTAACATAAGAGCGATCACTCCCTCACGTTAGCCCGCTGAATCAAGGCCCGGCCTGATCGAGCCTCAGGCCGCCGCCACCGCCGCAAAATTGCGATAGATTTGCAGCCCCTTGGCTTGGCTTTTTTCGGGGTGAAATTGAGTGGCAAAGCAGCGCCCCCGCCCCACCGCGGCGGTAAACGGACCGCCGTAGTCGCACGCAGCGAGGACGATATCGCGATCGGTCGGCACGCAGTGAAAGCTGTGCACAAAATAAAACGACTCCCCTGCAACGGCCAATTCGGCGCGCAGGGGGGAATCCGTCTGCACGAAACGAACCGTATTCCAGCCCATGTGCGGCACCTTGAACTCACGCGGCAACCGGAAGCGTTTCACTTCGCCGCCAAAAATACCGAGTCCTTCCACCGCCCCGTCACCTTCCTCGGATCGCTCGAACAGAGCCTGCATGCCGAGACACACCCCCAGAAACGGACGGTCCGCACGGATCCACTCCCGGACCGAATCGGCCAAACCGGTCGCCCGCAATGAGGCCACACAATCACGGAGCGCGCCGACTCCCGGCAGAACCAATCCATGCGCTCCGCTCGCATCGAGCTCCGCCGGAGTCTGCACCACGTGTGGTTGCGCCCCCACGGACTCCAGCGCCTTGGTGACGCTGCGCAGGTTGCAAATACCATTATCGATAACAGCGATGAGGGAAGCGGACATGGTAAAAACGGAGAACGGATTGAGGAGCGCGAGCAAGCTCGCGGCCTACACTTGCCAAAGACGTAGGCAGCCTGCTCGCAGGCGCTTCGATTTAGATCAGACCTTTGGTCGAGGGCAGACTGTCGGCGGCGCGCGGATCGATCGACGTCGCGATGTCGAGCGCGCGGGCCATGCCTTTGAAAATGGCTTCCGCCACGTGATGCGGTTCTTCGCCGTAGATCAGTTCGATGTGCAGATTGGCCCCGAGCGCATTGCTAAAGGCGCGGCAAAATTCCTTCACCAGAATGATGTTAAAATCGCGCACGAACATCGTCGGCGCATCGGCCGAATAAACCAGATGCGGGCGCCCGCCGATATCCACGACCACGCGGGCCAGCGACTCATCCATGGGCAGGAGGAAAAAACCGTAGCGACGGATACCCTTCTTGTCACCGAGCGCCTGCTTGAGCGCGTCGCCGAGCACGAGGCCCACATCCTCGACCGTGTGGTGGTAATCAACGTCGATGTCGCCGTCACATTTCACCGTCAGGTCAAACAGACCGTGCTTCGCGAACAGCGTCAGCATGTGGTCGAAAAACGGCACGCCGGTGGCGATGTCGGCCACGCCGGAGCCATCGACGGCGAGCGTGAGATCGATCGCGGTTTCGGCGGTTTTACGAGAAACGGTTACGGTGCGTTGGTCAGCCATGCTTGAATTGCTTCTTCGACGGCGAGCATCTCGTCGTCGGTGCCGACGCTGATTCGCAGAAACGACGCGGTCAAGGCGTGGCTCGGGAAGGCGCGGACGAGAATTTTGCGTGATTTGAACCACGCAAACAGTGCCGCCGCGACGTCGGCCCCCGCTTCTCCGGCGGCGTTGCGTGGTTCCACAAACAGGAAGTTGGCCGAGGAGCGGTAGACAAACCAGTCGCGCTCGGCCCACTCCGTCGCCCAATTGTCGCGCGTGCGTTTGATCTTACCGATGATCGCATCGTAATAGGGCGTGTCAGCCAGCGCGGCCGCCGCGGCGACTTGGGACAGTCGATTGACGTTGTAGCTGTCGCGCACGCGATCGAGCAGGCCGATGGTTTCGGGGTCCGCCAACGCGTAGCCAACCCGCATGCCCGCCAGGGCGTGTGCTTTGGACAACGTGCGCACGATCACGAGATTGCGGTGTGCCGCCAGCAACGGAATCGCGTCTTCCTCGGCAAAGGGCGCGTAGGCTTCATCCACCACAAGGATACCGTCGAACGCGTTTAGCACGCGACTGATCTCGGCGTTGGAAAAACCGACCCCGGTGGGAGCGTTGGGCGAGGTCAGAAAAAATGCCTTCGCGCCGGAAGCCGCGATGCGGTCGACCGGCAGGCGCATGGAACGGTCGAATTCGATCACCGCGGTGGCCCCGTCCTGAATTGCCACCAACACCGGATACAAAGAGTAACTTGGGAGGGTGAATCCCGCCGGTGCCGTCGGCCCCCCGAAGACCCTCACCAACAGATTCAGGATATCATCCGAGCCGTTGCCCACGATCACCTGCGCGGGGGTGAGTCCATGCAGTTTCGCGATCTGAGTCCGCAAGGGCGCGCTGGTGGGGCTGGGATAAAGCCGCAGCGACGATCCTTCCGCGCCGACTTCACGCGCGATGGCGGCGGCTACGTGCGGACTTGGTGGATACGGGCACTCATTGGTGTTGAGCTTGATCCACGAACCGTCCGTGGGCTGCGTCCCCGGTGTATAAGCGTGCAGATCCGGCACGTGCGGGCGGGCAAAATCAGAGGGCGTGCTCACTTAGTCCTCCACGCGAATCGTCGCCGAACGCCCGTGGGCGTCGAGCCGCTCCATCCTCGCGAACGCCGCCACCACCCTGGCACCGGCTTGGATGGAATCCTGGTCGTAGCGAATGATGCTCGTGCGCCGTAAAAAATCGGCGACGCGCAATCCGCTGAAAAATCGCCCCGCTCGTCCCGTGGGCAGGACGTGACTCGGTCCGGCGGTGAAGTCGCCCAACGCGGTAGGGGTCAGGTTGCCGATCATGATCGCGCCGGCCGTCGTGATATCACGCACCAGGCGTTTCGCGGCGGTGGGTTTGACGAGTAACTCCAAGTGTTCGGGCGCGACAAAGTTGGCAATCTCGATGGCCTCGTCGAGGGAGGCCACCTGCAAGCCGAGGAATCCCACATCGAGGACGCGCGCCGCCTTTTCATTGCGACCCAAGGTTGGCAATTGTCGGGCGACTTCGGCTTGGATCGCGTCGATGATCGCGCGCGAGGTGCCGACGAGGTAAATCTTCTCACGCCCCGAACCATGCTCCGCCTGCGCCAGCAAATCGGCCGCGGCGAAATCGGCGCGGGCCGAGTCGTCGGCGATCACCATGACTTCGCTGGGACCGGGCAGACTGTCGACCCCCACCGTGCCAAACACCTGGCGCTTGGCTTCGCAAGTATAGGCGTTGCCCGGACCGAAAACCTTATCCACGGCCGGGATCGTTTTGGTCCCATAGGACATGGCGCCAATGGCGTGCACGCCGCCGATGCGATACACTTCGGTGATGCCGATCAAGTGGAGCGCCGCCAGCAACCCGTCGGCCACTTTGCCTTTCGCATCCGACGGCGTGAACACGGCGATCTCGGGACAACCCGCGATCTTGGCGAGCGTCGCGGTCATCAGGACCGTGGAAACCAGCGGCACTTCCCCACCCGGCACGTAGAGTCCCACCCGACGGATAGGATGGTGGCGTTCGCCCACCTCGGCTCCGTGCGCGTTGGTTCCGGTCCAGTTGGTCGGCATACCTTGGCGGTTGAAAGCCTTCACGTTGGCGAGGGCGGCCTTCATGGCTTTCATCTCCGCCGCTGGCAGGCGCTTGGCGGCGGCGGCCAGTGAGGCGGGGCGCACGCGGAAGCCGGCGGGCTTGATGGTCACACCATCGAACTTGCGCGCGTAATCCACGACGGCGGCATCACCGCGAACCCGCACATCGGCGAGGATGGCGGCGACACTTTGGGTAATTTCCGGAGGAACCGCCGATTCCTGACAGAAGTCGGAAAGGGCGCGGCGGGATGACGGGGAAGAGTAGTTAAGAAGACGCACGGGCGGAAAAGCACCATGCCTTACGGGCCGGGAGTCAATCCGGCCAGACGGAAAATCGCTTGAACTCAGGGGTTGGTCACCGAAGGCACGCGGAAGGCCGTGGGCGGGAACGTCTCATTCACCGTCACGCTGTCAAACACCACGTTGACCGTGGTCGTCCCGCCATCCGGGCGTTGGGAAATCGTGGTGACTTCGCCGGGAAACCGCACGCCACTGATGCGGTTTTCGCCTTCCTCCCGGATTATGGCGCCGTTGTCAGTCTGGCTGATCACCAGGCGACCGGTTTGGGGATCGAAAAAGCGCGTGAAGGAAATGCCATAACCATGATCATAGACGACCTTGTGCAACTTGCCGTCATCGGTGCTGACCACGCCCATGTCGGTCACCGTGCTGCCGCGGCCACTGAAGAACGCGAGGTTCTCGGCCGTGTTGGCGCGCAGACGGCGAATCTGAGCCGTATCGAGAAGCGTCATACGCCATTGGCTGGCATCCAGCGGGTTCTCGATGCGTTGCCAAGCTTCGTAATCGTCCAACGCCGTGACCTCGATTTTACCCGGCACCTCGTTGGCGGCATCTCCCGCTTGGTTGATGATGATCTTTTGGAAATACGGTTTCGCAAAAATGATCTCGATCGAAGCCACGTCGACGCGCGGCTCAACGTCGGCGGGAGCGACGGTGGAGGTCAGCGTGCCTTTGTAGTGAACCGATCGCACGGCCTGCAGGGCCTGCTCACTGCCAAGGTAGGAACGCGCCTTGGCGATGATCGCATCGGCTTCGGCAGCCAAGGGCGCAGACAACGCAATGATCGGAAGGAGGATACGTAGCAGTGATTTCATGGGCGCTTACAAAAAGGGGCAATCGATGAGGAGAACACGCGAACGCAAGTCCGCTGCAAAGGCAATCGCTCAGGAGTAAATCTTACTCCCACTCGATGGTCGCCGGGGGTTTCGAGCTGATGTCCAACACGACCCGGGAAACGTCGCGCACTTCGTTGGTGATACGATTGGAAATGCGGGCCAGCAGATCGTAGGGCAACTTGGTCCAATCGGCGGTCATGGCGTCGATACTTTCGACCACCCGGATGGCGATGACCCAGGCGTAGTTGCGCTCGTCGCCGATGACTCCGACCGACTTGACCGGGAGAAAAACGCAGAAGGACTGCCAGACTTTCCAATACCAATCGGAGTCCTTCATTTCCTCCATGAGAATGGCGTCGGCCTCCTTGAGCACATCGAGTTTGGCTTTGGTGATATCGCCCAGCACGCGCACGCCGAGACCGGGGCCCGGGAACGGCTGACGCCACACCACTTCGCGGGGCAGACCGAGCGCGGCACCCACGGCGCGCACCTCGTCCTTGAAGAGTTCGCGCAACGGTTCGAGCAGCTTGAGCTTCATGCGCTCCGGCAGCCCGCCAACGTTGTGGTGGCTTTTGATGAGAGACGCGGGGTTATTGCCGATCGCGACCGATTCGATCACGTCGGGATAGAGCGTGCCTTGGGCGAGGAAGTCGGCGTGACCAATCTTCTTCAGCGACTTTTCGAAGACCTCGATGAACGTCAGGCCGATGATACGGCGTTTCTTCTCCGGATCCTCGACGCCCTTGAGCCGGCGGAGAAAGAGTTGGCGGGCATCGATCACCCGCAGGTCGATTTTGAAATGCTTGCCGTAAAGGGCTTCGACGGATTCGCGCTCACCTTTGCGCAGCAGGCCATTGTCGACAAAAACGCAGGTGAGCTGCTTCTTGATCGCCTTGTGTATCAGCGCGGCGGCGACGGATGAATCAACCCCTCCCGACAAACCGAGAATGACCCGGGATTTGCCCACGGTCTGGCGGATTTTTTTAACGGCCTGTTTGATGTAATCTTCGGTCGTCCAATCCTGCGCCACTTTGCAAACCCGCAGGAGGAAGTTGCGAATGACATCGGTGCCGCGCTCGGTATGAAACACCTCGGGATGAAACTGGATGCCATAGAAATCCCGCTTCCGGTCCTCAATGACCGCGTAAGGGGAATTATCGGTGGTGCCGATGGCATCGAATCCGGGCGGCAGTTCCGTAATCTTGTCACCGTGAGAGTTCCACACCTTGAGCTTTTTGGGCAGGCGATAAAACAGGCGGCCGGGCTTCTGGATCTGCAACGTGCCGAGACCAAACTCGCGCTCCTTACTCTTGGCGACCTTGCCGCCGAGCAATTTGCCCATGAGTTGGATGCCATAGCAGATGCCCAACACCGGGACACCGAGGTCGAACAAGGCTTTGTCCGGAATCGGCGCAGCCTTGTCAAAGACGCTGCTGGGACCACCCGACAAAATGATGCCGGCCACGCCATCGCGCTTCAGCTCCTCCGCGGTCGTGGTGTAGTGATAGATTTTCGAGTAAACCTCACACTCGCGAATACGACGCGCAATGACTTGCGTGTATTGGGAACCGAAATCGAGGACAGCAATCGTCTGAACCATAGAGGACCAAAAGCATCCGGAGTGCCGGAATCAAGAGGCGATACCGGTGTGACCCGAAATCTTGTCGTTAGAAACGCAATCGACCGTTTTTTTGCCCGCACTCCGGGCACAACGACTCGTGCAGTTTCCCTCGGCCCGGATAAACGTGGTCGCACCGGATGCAATGAAAGATGGTTTTGCGCCGCTCCGCTTCGAATCGCGCATGGTCCCGCCGGTCGTAATAGATCCACAGTCCCAAAAAGAACGCAGCCGTAACGAGACAGAAGGCAACGGAAGCGGTGGTCAGGTCGAACATGGGCGAAGGGAAAGTGAACCGGCCTGTCGGTTGATCTCAAGTCAGTCCGTGTCGGGGTGAATCAGAACGGACCGACGGTGTTGCGGAGACAAAGAAAAACGCCGTTCCGCGAAGGCGGAACGGCGTTGCAAAAGGAATGAAGAGCGTGGGAGACGAAAGGACCTCAGTCCTTTTTCTCTGCCGGGGCCGGAGCCTCGACTTCAGCGGCGGGCGCTTCGGCGGGAGCTTCTGCTTCCACCGGAGTCGCTTCGACGGGAGCCGGGGCAGCGGCTTTCTTGGCTTTGGCGGCACCCTTTTTCTTCGGCTTCTTGTAACCGGGATCGTCGGCCTTGACGAATTCGATCAACGCCATCTCCGCCGCGTCACCGATACGGGGTCCGAGCTTGTAGATGCGGGTGTAGCCACCCGGACGGTTGAGGAATTCGGTGACCTTCTCATCGAAAAGCAGGTCGATCGCGGCGATGTCGCGCACGTCGGCCATGGCCAGACGACGGAGGTGCAGCTTGTCCTTGGGCTCGGTTTTGGCGTGAGCGCGTTTGGCCTTGGTCACGATCTTCTCGATGAAGGGACGCAGGGCCTTGGCCTTGGTGATGGTGGTTTTGATCCGCCCGTGGGTGATCAAGGAAACGGACATGTTGGCCAGCATGGCCGCACGATGTTCGCGGGTGACGCCAAGAGACTGGCGGTGCATTTTATGACGCATTGGTGTGTATTCTGATGGTGGGTGGTCTCCGATCGGCTACCCAGACGCAGCGTATGGCGGCAGAGCGGCGCGAAGACCGGTTGGTGGAAAAAGTAGCAAGTAACAGGTGGAAAGTATCAAGAAGGTTAAGCGCACCGGAGTGGCCTCTTTTACTTGATACTTGATACCTGTTACTTGCCCCTTCCCGGCGACAGCCGGGCTTTAGATTTCTTTCTTCGAGTCGAGGAGGCGTTCGTCGAATTTCATGCCGAGCGAGAGACCGAGGGCCTCGAGCTTGTCTTTGATTTCGTTGAGCGACTTCTTACCGAAATTGCGATACTTGAGCATCTCCTGCTCGGTCTTCATGGCGAGTTCGCCGACCGTGGTGATGTTCGCGTTGTTCAAGCAGTTCGCAGCGCGGACGGAGAGCTCGATTTCGTTGACCGACATGTTGAGGAGCTTGCGAAGCTTGTTCTGCTCTTCGCTGACCTCGGACTGTTGGTTGTCGAATTCGAAGGACTCTTCCGAAACACGGTCGAACACATCGAGGTGATGCTTGAGAATCGAACCGGCTTGCTTGAGGGCGTCGTCCGGGTTGATGCGGCCGTCGGTCCAGATCTCGAGAATCAGCTTGTCGTAGTCGGTGATCTGACCCACGCGGGTGGCCTCGACCGAATACTTGACGAGCTTGACCGGGGAGAAGAGCGAATCGATCGGGATGACCCCGATGGCTTGCTCTTCCTTTTTGTTGGCTTCGCCCGGGCAGTAACCACGACCGGTTTTAATCGTGACCTCGGCGGCAAAGGACTGCGGCTTGTCGAGCGTGCAGATCAACTGGTCAGGATTGACGATCGTGATGTTGGCGTCGGCCTGGATATCGGCAGCGGTGACGGGGCCTTCACGATCGACGTTGAGGGAGAGCACCACTTCGTCGGCGTTGGCGGACGAAACGATGAGCACCTTCTTGAGGTTGAGCACGATGTCGGTGACATCTTCGACGATACCGTCGACGCTCTGGAACTCGTGGTTGACTCCGTCAATCTTGATGGAGGCGATGGCGGCGCCCTCAATCGAGCTCAGGAGAACCCGGCGGAGGGAGTTACCGATGGTGTGGCCATAGCCAGCCTCGAAAGGCTCGGCGATGAACTTGCCATAGGTATCGGTGGAGCCTTCCTCCACCTTCGTGAGTTTGTTAGGTAGTTCGAACTTACCGAGGCGTTTAGGCATGATGGTCGCTGCTTGTTTGGCGGTTAGAAAAGACGATCGAAAGGATAACGAACTTAGAAGCGGGAGTAGAATTCAACGATGAGTTGCTCGTTGATATCCTGAGTCATCTCCTCGCGGGTCGGCATGCGGTTCACGACGCCGGTGTAGGTCTCGCCGTTAAGCGTGAGCCAACCGGGGACATTGCGACCACGGGTCTCCTCGAGATTGCGCGTGGCGATCTGGCGGGAGGTGGGCGAGTCCTTGATCATGATCTCATCGCCGGGGACGACGGTGTAGGAAGAGATGTCGACCTTGCCGCCGTTGACGCGAACGTGACCGTGGTTGACCAGCTGACGAGCAGCGGCGCGGGTCTTGGCGAAGCCGAGGGAGTAAACCGTGCTGTCGAGACGGGTCTCGAGGAGCTGCATGAAGCGCTCGCCGGTGACGCCCTTTTCGCGCTTGGCCTTTTCGAAGGTGCGGCGGAACTGGCGCTCGAGGAGGCCGTAGACGTAACGAAGCTTTTGCTTCTCATCGAGGCCGATGGCGTATTCCGACTTCTTGCGACGGAGACGCGGGCCGTGTTGGCCGGGCGGGAAAGGGCGCTTCTCGTAAGCCTTGGTGGCGCCAAACAGCGGCTGGCCGAAGCGGCGGCTGAGGCGGGTGGTGGGTCCGATGTAACGAGCCATGGGAGGTGATCCTTATTTTAAAATGTAATGGGCAATGCGAGGCGCGAACTTAGACGCGACGACGCTTGGGAGGACGGCAGCCGTTGTGGGGAACCGGAGTCGTATCGATGATCGAGGTGACTTCGAGGCCAATGGCTTGGATGGCACGCACGGCGCTGTCACGACCGAGGCCGGGACCGCTGACCTTGATGACGACATCCTTGAGACCGTGAGCCATGGCGGCGCGGGCGGCGTCTTGGGAGACGATCTGCGCGGCGTAGGCGGTGGACTTGCGCGAACCGCGGAAGTTGCACTTGCCGGCACTGGACCAGGAAATGACGTTACCTTTGGGATCGGTGATGGAAACGATGGTGTTGTTGAAGGTCGCCAGCACGCTGACGATGCCCGAAGTCACATTCTTCGAGCCCTTGGCCTTACGGATCTTTACCGCACCAAGTTCTTCTTTGAGCAGGTCCTCAGCCGTGGGCTGTTTCGGGACACCGCCGACCATTTCAACCGGCTTCTCGGCGGGAGCAGCAGCCTCGGGGGCCGCGCCTTCGACGGGCGGCGTTTCTTTTTCGGGAGTGGAATTCTCTTCGGCCATGACGGTATCGATTATTTCTTGGTTACGCCAACGGTGCTACGCGGGCCCTTGCGGGTGCGGCTGTTGGTCTTGGTGCGCTGACCGCGAACCGGGAGGCTGCGACGGTGGCGGATGCCGCGGTAGCAACCGACGGCTTGCAGGCGCTTCAAATTGCCCGTGATCTCACGACGCAGATCGCCCTCAACCACCCACTTCTTTTCGGTGATGACGTTGAGGATCTGGTTGAGCTGCTCCTCATCGAGATCGTTAGCGCGCATGTCCGGATCGAGACCGGTGGATTGCACGATGAAATCGGCACGTTGCGGACCGATGCCGTAAATGTAGCGAAGCGCGTAAGAGAGCTTTTTCTTCGCCGGAATATCGACGCCAAGTAGACGAGGCATAAGTGGAAGGAGTTGTGAGTTGGGAGGAAGGTTAGTTTAGAGAAAAGAAAAGGGAAAAACGGTCATGCGGTCATGGCATGAACGGTGGGTGACGAATCGAGCCGAGGGATGGTGAGGATCTCGGGGCCTTGTTCGGTCGTGAGCACGGTGTGCTCAAAGTGAGCTGAATCGGAATTGTCGACGGTGGTGATGGTCCAGCCATCGCGCAGGGTTTTGGTGCGCCAGTTGCCGATGTTGACCATGGGCTCGATGGCGAGCGTCATGCCCGGGCGAATCAGTTCACCTTTGCCCCGGCGGCCAAAGTTGGGAATTTGCGGTTCTTCGTGCATCGAAGTCCCCACCCCATGGCCGACCATGTCGCGAACGACGCCAAACCCGTGTTTTTCAACGTAGGTCTGAACGGCGTAGGAAATGTCTCCAATGCGATTACCGACGGTGGCCTTGGCAATGCCGAGGCGCAGGGCTTCTTCGGTGACTCGCAAGAGTTTCGCGCGGTCATCGGAGATGGCTCCCACCGGCACAGTCATCGCATTGTCACCAATGTATCCATCGTATTCGACGACCACATCGAGGGCGATGATATCGCCATCGGACAAAATGCGTTTCATGCTTCCGATACCGTGGACCACCTCTTCATTGACGGAGAGGCAGGTGTAGGCAGGAAAGCGACGTGAACCGACCTGGTAACCATAACAGGCACTGCGGGCACCGAGCTTCGCGATTAAATCACGGCCGATTTGGTCCAAGTCATAAGTAGTGATCCCGGGGGCCACATGCTCGTTTAAAGTATAAAGCACCGTGGCGGCTATCGCACTTGCGTCGCGCATCTTCGCGATGGCGTTCTGGTTTTTAATCGGAATGGCCATCAGTCAGGCGGCAAACAAGGTTTCAGCGTCGAATATTTCGACACCGAGAGTGCGATAGTGATCGATGATGGCGGGAGCAGCGACGGTGTCGCTGTCACTGGAAGTCGCACACGCAGTGAGCGTGGAATCGCGAGCTTCGAGCCATTCATCAAACACTTGAGCTTGGAGCAACGTAGCCGGGAAGTCCGCGAGGACAAAACCCGCATCGGGTTTGCGCGCCCAGAACCATCTCCGCAAAATGCTGAGGATGATTTGGTCAGGAACGGGTTGTTCCTGAGCCAACGCCCGGGAGGCCTGAGAGCCGAGGGGCGTGCGACGCGAAATCTCCTGCTTTATCAAGATGGCAGAAGAGACGTGCTCAATATTCAAAGAACGGGATCGATCGGCCTGAGCCGATGAAAGGGGTCCGAGGACCACTACCTTCGACTTGGCGGGGCTGCCACCAAGCGAAAGGGGGCAGAACGTGGATACCGCGAACGCCAAAGTAAAGGGTTATTTTCAGCCCCCAAACTGACGCCACAACCAGATGGCCAGACCGAAGAGCAACATTCCACCCATGAAGGCGGTCAGCTTGAAGACGGCGTCGGCGCTGGCCGCGTCGCCGAGTGAACCGGGACGGGAAGCAGAGTTGGAACGAGCGCGCACCCTGCCCTTCTTAAGGAAGCCGTCGTAGTGACGTTGCAGGAGGAAGGTCTCGATCTGTTTCATGGTGTCGAGCACGACACCAACGGTGATCAACATGCCGGTGCCGCCGAAGAAAATGGCGATACGTTGCGGGACGTTGAGCTCGAAGAGCAGCACGTCGGGCAATACGGCGATGATGGTGAGGAAAATCGCGCCCGCCAGGGTCAGACGCGTCATGATGAAGTCGAGGAACTTGGCCGTCGGCTGACCGGGACGGACACCCGGAATGTAACCGCCATACTTCTTCAAATCATCCGCGATCTGGATCGGCTTGAACATGACCGACACCCAGAAGTAGCTGAAGAACAGAATCAGGAAGCCGAAACCCGCGTAATACATCCAGTGACCGCGCAGCAGGTTGTTGGAGAAATCGACGAGGAAATCCAACTCCAAGGCCGCGCCGAGTTGCGACAGGATTTGCTGGGGGAACATCAAAATCGCGCTGGCGAAAATGACCGGCATGACGCCCGAGTAGTTCACCTTGAGCGGCATGAACGAACTTTGTCCGCCCATGACCTTGTTGCCCACCACGCGCTTGGCGTATTGGACCGGAATCTTCCGTTGGCCCTGGACCACCATGATGATGCCCATCGTCACGAGGATGAAGAGGCCGAACATGATAATGCCCTGCGGCAGTCCGAGGGTTTGCACCCCCACGGGAGCAAAGAAGAGTTGGTAGGTCGCCTGCGCGGCTCCGGGGATGTCGGCCAAAATACCGACGGTAATCAAAAGAGACACACCGTTACCGATGCCGCGTTGGGTGATTTGCTCACCCAGCCACATGAGAAGCATCGTGCCCGCGGTCATGATGATGACCGAAGTGACGAGGAACCACGCCTTACTCACGATCACAATGTCACCGTAGGTATTGACGTCGAAACTGCTGCCGAACAATCGAGCCGGATTCTCCAGCGCGAGAATCAACAACGTGCCCTGCACCAAACAAATCAAGACGGTCGCATAACGGGTGTATTGCGTGAGCTTTTGCCGCCCCACATCCCCCTCCTGCTGGAGACGGGACAAAGCCGGCACCACCGCCGTCATCAACTGAAAGATAATGGACGCGCTGATGTAGGGCATGATGCCCAGTGCGCCGATCGCTCCCTGGGTCAGTGCCCCACCCGTAAACATGTTCATCATGCCCACCAACGCGCCGGAACCGGCGGCGGTTTGGTCCGCAAAGAACTGCTTCAGGGGAGCCGGATCGAGACCGGGCAGCGGCACAACGGCGGCCACACGGGCGATAAACAGCAACGACAACGTGTAGAAGATCCGTTGCCGGAGCTCAGGAATCTTCAGCGAGTTCGTAAAGGCGGAGAGCACGAGAGGTTTTGGGAATTCTTATTTTAGATTTCGGAATGCGGAAAACAGCAGCGGGACACGGGATGATCGTTTACCCGCGTGTCACCGATGGCATGTCGCATTGGAATCAGGCGACAATCGCCTCGCCACCAGCGGCCTCGATCTTGGCCTTGGCAGCGGCGGAGAACTTGCTGGCCGTGATTTTCAAAGCCCGCGTGATTTCGCCATCGGCGAGAACTTTCAAGTAGTTCTCATCAGCGCGAATGATACCGGCTTGGGCGAGCACCTCGGCGTTCACCTCGGTGACGGACTCGTCGAGTTTGGCGAGATCGCCCACGTTGCAAACCACGGGTTCGACGCGGAAATTCTTCTGGTTGAAGCCGCGGATCGGGAGACGACGATAAAGCGGCATCTGGCCACCTTCGAAGCCGATGCGGATACCACCGCCGGAGCGGGCCGTCTGGCCTTTGCCACCGCGACCGGAGGTCTTACCATGACCATTACCTTCGCCGGTGCCCTTGCGTTTTTTGCGGTGCACGGCACCGGCAACATTTTTGAGTTCGTGGAGTTTCATTGATATGTCCTCAGAAAGCGCCCCGGTCCCGCAGATGCGGGATCGGGACTCGGATTAACTAACTTATAGAATTTTGGAAGAATCAGGCTTCAGCGGTGACGGGAGCACGCAAGGCCTTGATGGTCTCACGAACACGCAGTTGCTTCAGCGCGGCAAACGTCGCGTTGACGACGGCTTGGTGGTTGTTGGAACCGAGGGACTTGGTCAGCACGTTATGCAGACCGGCTGCTTCGAGAACCGCACGCACACCGCCACCGGCGATGAGGCCCGTGCCGGGCGTGGCGGGGCGAAGCAGAACCTTGCCACCGTCGGAAATACCGAGCGCTTCGTGGGGGATCGTGTCGCCCTTGATCTGCACCTTGGTCATGTGCTTGCGGGCGCCTTCGGTGCCCTTGCGGATCGCTTCGGGAACCTCATTGGCCTTGCCCATGTTGACGCCGACTTGGCCCTTGCCGTCGCCAACCACCACGAGAGCGGAAAAGCTGAAACGACGACCACCTTTGACGACCTTGGAACAGCGGTTGATGAAGACGACCTTCTCGAAGAGATCGGGACCGTCGTCTTGCGAGGAACCATTGTCACGACCGCGACGGTTGCCACCGGGACCACGGTTGCCACCGGGACCGCGATTACCACCGGGACCGCGATTGCCACCAGGGCCGCGATTGCCACCGGGGCCACCCGGGCCACGATTGAAACCACCGGGACCACCCGGGCCACGGTTGCCACCCGGGCCACGATTTTGGCCGGCACCGGGAGCGTTGGAAGAAGGATTAGCGGAAGGAGTGCTCATAGCCATTTGCTTAGAATTTGAGACCGGCCTCACGCGCGGCGTCGGCGAATGCTTTAACTTTGCCGTGATACAGGGCTCCGTTGCGGTCGAATACGACATCGGAGATGCCTGCTGCCGTCGCCTTGGCGGTGAAGGCTTGGGCGAGAGCTTGGGCTCCGGCCACATTGGCGGCCAACTTCTGCTTGCGCAGTTCGGCGTCGAGACTGGACAGGTAAGCCAGCGTGGTGCCGGCATCGTCGTCGACCGCTTGGGCGTAGATGTGTTTGGAGGTGAATTTGACCGTCAAGCGAGGACGCGCGGCGGTGCCGTTGACCTTCTTGCGGATACGCCATTTGCGCTTTTGGAGCAGTTTGGCTTTGAGAATAGTTTTCATGGGTGCGGTTACCTTTCTGCGCGTTAGGCGACAGTCTTACCTTCCTTACGGCGCACGCGCTCGTCGGAGTATTTGACGCCTTTGCCCTTGTAGGGCTCGGCCGGGTAGTAGGAGCGGATGTTGGCGGCGACCTCGCCGACCAGCTGCTTGTCAACGCCCTCGACTTTGACTTTCGTCTGGTCGGTGACGGTCACCTTGATGCCATCCGGAACCGGATAGAGGATGGGGTGCGAGTAGCCCAACGCCAAATCAAGGGTGCTGCCCTTGAGCACGGCTTTGAAACCAACGCCGGAGATTTCGAGATCCTTGGCGAATCCCGTGGTCACGCCTTGCACCATGCCGGCGATGATCGAACGGGCGGTGCCATACATAGCGTTGGCAAAACGGGTGCTGTCGGCCGGAGCGACGATGATCTCCCCCTCGACGAGGGTGATCTTGGCGGCGCTGTTGAAGGTCTTGGTCAGGGTGCCCTTGGGACCTTCGACGGAGACGGTTTGTCCGGAAATGTCGACTTTGACTTTCTCCGGGATGGGAACGGGTTGTTTACCGATGCGGCTCATGTGCTTGGTTTCCTATTACCAGATGTTGCAGAGGAGCTCGCCCCCGGCCTTGTTGCGACGGCAATCCTGATCCTTCATCAACCCGCTGGAGGTCGACAGAATGCTGATGCCCAGTCCGTTGAGGACGCGCGGGATTTCCGTGTAGCGGTAGTAAAGGCGGCGACCGGGGGTCGACACGCGCTTCAAGCCGGTGAGAGCCGGGGTGCCACCGACATACTTCATCTTCACGATGAGCGTCTTGTGGCCTTTGGCGTCGGCACCTTCGGCGACATCAAGAATGAAGCCCTCGGACTTCAGGATGCCGGCCAGGCTGGCCTTGAGTTTGGAATGCGGAACGACGCATTCTTCGAGCTGAGCGTTGCTGGCATTGCGCAGCCGCGTCAGAAAATCAGCAATAGGATCTGTCATGGGTGGATGTTTGTTAGGTTCTCGGCCGGCGGGTCATATCCGTGGAGCGGGGATCGCACCGAACCCCCGTCGGCTGAAAGTTGTGAAAAAAATTACCAGGAAGATTTGATGACACCCGGGATCTTGCCGGCGAGCGCGAGCTCGCGGAAGGTGATGCGGGAGACACCGAATTTACGGATGTAAGCGCGGGGGCGACCGCTCATGGAGCAACGATTCTTAACCCGGACTTGGGACGAATTGCGCGGCAGTTTTTGCAGCTTCTTTTGCGCCGCGAAGAATTCCTCATCGGGAGTCTCCGGGTTGAGCAGGGTGGCTTTGAGTTCAGCCCGTTTGGCGGCGAACTTGGTGGCCAGCTTCTGGCGCTTGATGTTGCGGTGAATGGCAGAGGTCTTCGGCATGGCGGGAAGAATTTAGGCGGCTTGCGCGGTTTCAGAGGCGCGACGGAAGGGCATACCGAGGAGTTTGAGCAACTCGCGGCCTTCTTCGTCGGTTTCGGCCGTGGTGACGATCGTCACGTCGAAGCCGAGATTGCGCTTCACGTTTTCCACGGTGATTTCCGGGAAAATGGTGAAATCGTTAATGCCGAGAGTGTAGTTGCCATTGCCGTCGAGACGGGTCGGCACACCGCGGAAGTCGCGGATCGTGGGCAGCGCCACGGCAATCAGACGATAGAGGAAGTCCCACATCGAGTCACCCCGCAGAGTGACATGGGCTCCAATGATCTGTCCCTGACGAAGTTTGAAGTTCGCGACGGACTTGCGGGCCTTGGCGGTGACGGGCTTTTGACCGGCGATCAACGTGAGATCACGCAACACATCGGCGATTTGGTTCTTGTCCAGATCGGTGCCGAAACCGGAGTTAATGGAGACCTTCACCACGCGCGGGACTTGGTGAACGTTCTTGTAGCCACGGCTTTCCGTCAGCGCAGGGACAACCTGCTCAGCGTATTGGGCCTTGAGGGCGGGAGAGTATGAAGTGCTCATGAGAGATGTCGTTGGATTTCCGACCCAACGGCGGTAAATGAGAGATTACGGGAAAAAGAGGACGAGTAACGCAGTCCGGTGTTCAGCTTGGCAAGGAGATTACGTCAGCTGATGAACCGGCGGCGGAATAGTAGGATCAGGCAGTGGCGGCGACGGCTTCACGCTTGGTGGAAGCATCGTGGCGGCTCTTGAGCATCAAATTGGAGATGTGGACGGAACCTTCCCGTTCGACGATGGCGCCGTTGGGGTTTTCTTCCGACTTCTTCAAGTGACGCTTGATCATGGCGACGCCCTCAACGCGAACGCGCTGCTTGGCGGCCAGAATCTCGAGAACTTTACCGGTCTTGCCTTTGTGGGCGCCGGCGATGACGACGACTTCGTCGCCGCGTTTGATGTGGAATTTCTGCATGTTAGAGGACCTCCGGTGCGAGCGAGATGATCTTCATGAAGTTCTTCGCGCGAAGTTCGCGGGCGACCGGTCCGAAGATGCGGGTGCCCTTCGGGTTGCCGTCCGGGTTGATGATGACGATGGCGTTGGAGTCAAAACGCAGGTAGCTGCCATCAGCCCGACGAATCGGGGCCTTGGTGCGAACGACGACGGCCTTGGCGACCTCGCCCTTCTTCACCGACGAATCGGTGGAGCTGTCCTTGATGTTGACGGTGATGATGTCTCCGACACCGGCGACGTTACGGCCGGCTCCTTTTTTGGAGATCATGTGAGCTTTGCGAGCGCCGGTGTTGTCGGCGATTTGGAGAACGGATCGAAGTTGGATCATGAGATGCCTTTCAGGTGTTCAGGGCTTTCGATCAGGATTCGGTCTCGGCCGTGGCGACGGGAGCCGGGGGCTCGACGTCATGCTTGACCTCGGCGGCGGCACGGGCGGCCGCGACTTCGACGTCGGCGGAGAGGGTGACGATGCGCAGCACGCGGAACCGTTTGAGGCGGCTGAGCGGACGCGTTTCCATGATCTCGACCTTATCGCCCACGTGAACTTCGTTCTTCTCATCATGCACATGCACGACGGATTTACGATTAATCACCTTTTTGTAGCGGGGGTGCGGGATCTTGTAAGGGATGGTGACCTTGACGGACTTGTCGCCGGTGCGGCTGGAGACAATACCGATGAGGGTCTGACGATTGTTGCGGGTCTCGGTGGACATGGCAGTGATGGGTTGTGACGCGCTCAAGCGGCGGCGATTTTCTTCTCGTTAAGGATGGTCTCGAGCCGGGCAATGTCCTTGCGGTGCGCGTGAAGCTCGTGGGTCTTTTCGACCTGACCGGTGTGTTTGCGCAGGCGGAGCTGCACGAGGGCTTCGCGGGTTTCGCGGAGCTTGGTCTCGATCTCGGCCGGCGATAGTTCGCGGATGTCTTTGGAATTCATGACGGGTTGGGGATCGAGGGATTAGATGGTGTTTTCGCGAACCACGAAGCGGCAGTGGAACGGCAGCTTGGCGTCGGCCAGGCGGCAGGCCTCTTTGGCGATGGATTGCGGCACGCCGGCGAGCTCGAACAACATGGCGCCGGGCTTGATAACGGCGACGTAATGGTCGACCGAACCTTTACCGGAACCCATGCGGACTTCGGCGGGTTTCTTGGTGATGGGCTTGTGCGGGAACACGCGGATCCAGATCTTGCCCTTGCGCTTGAGGTGACGGTTCATGGTCACACGAGCGGCTTCAATTTGACGACCAGTCATGGCGCCACGAGTCAGGGATTGGAGTCCGAATTCGCCGAACGCAATGGTGTTACCACCCTTGGCGTTGCCGGCGCGGGAGCCCTTCATGACTTTGCGGTATTTGGTGCGAGAGGGAGCGAGAGCCATAGTATTTGTCTCTTAAAGGTTAATTCCGTAGCCGGCTTTAAGCGGGCTGGTTGCTGTCGGCTTCCGGCTTACAGATCCAGCACTTGACGCCAATCTTGCCGTAAACGGTGTTCGCTTCCGCAAAGCCGTAGTCGATGTTTTCGCGCAGGGTGTGCAACGGCACCCGGCCCTTGCGCTGCCATTCGCGGCGGGCAATGTCGGAACCACCCAGGCGACCGGAGCATTGGATACGAATACCCTCGGCGCCGAGAGCCATGGCGATTTCCACCGTGCGCTTCATGGCCCGACGGAATGCGATGCGACGCTCGAGTTGGAGACACACGTTCTCGGCCACCAATTGGGCTTCGATCTCGGGCTTCTTGACCTCTTGAATGTCGAGGAGGATGTCCTTGCCGGTCAGCTTGGAGAGCTCGTCCTTGATCTTCTCGATTTCCTGACCCTTGCGACCGATCACAATGCCCGGACGGGCGGTGTAGATCTTGACGCGAACGCGGCTGGAGGCGCGCTCAATGAAGATGCGCGGCACACTGGCCTGCTTGAGCTTTTCCATGAGTTTCTCACGGATGAGCTGGTCCTCACGCAGGAGCGTGGGGAAATCTTTTTTGTTCGCATACCAGCGGGATTGCCAGTTGCGGCGGACGGCCAGACGAAAGCCGATGGGATTGGTTTTTTGACCCATGGAAGTATTAGGAGTTGTTGCCGTCCGAAAGAACGATGCGGATGTGGGACATGCCTTTGCGGCGCGGCTTGGCGGTGCCACGGGCACCGGCCTTGAAACGCTTGAGCACGGGACCTTGCTCAATCAGCGCGCGGTGCACGATGAGCTCGTCGGCCGAGACGTTGTTGTTGTTCTCGGCGTTGGCGATGGCGCTGGCCAGGGTCTTGGCGATGAGGCGCGCGGATTTGCGCGGAATGATCGAGAGGAGACCGACGGCTTCCGGGGCTTTGCGACCCTGGATGGTGCGGGCAACCTCGCGCATCTTCTGCGGCGACATGCGCGCGTAGCGAGTGAGGGCTTGAACTTCCATGTGTGTAGTGAGGATTCCCCTACGAGGGGCGACAGCAGCGGGTCCGAGGCGGACCACCCTGCCCTTTGATTGTCTTGATAGAATAGATGACGAAACGAACGACGGGATCAGTCCTTGCGGGTCATGCCGCCGTGGTTCTTGAAGGTGCGCGTCGGCGAGAATTCGCCGAGTTTATGACCCACCATGTTCTCGGTGACGTAGACCGCAGTGAACTGCTTGCCGTTGTGCACATTGAAGGTGAATCCGACAAACTCCGGCGTGATCGTGGAACGACGGGACCAGGTTTGGATGGGCTTTTTGGATCCGCCGCCGGCGTTGGCCTTCTCGATTTTCTCGATCAGGTGGTAGTCGACGAAGAAGCCTTTCTTGATGGAACGTGCCATGGGAAATCAGGTAGATTATTTCTTGCCGCGCGGCTTCATGCCGTTGTGGCGAACGAGGATGAGGCTGTTCGAGGCTTTCGAACGACGACGGGTCGGGAAACCCTTGGCGAGTTGACCCCACGGGGAGGACAAGTGTTGGCGACCGCCACCACCCTTGGACTTGCCCTGACCACCACCGTTGGGGTGATCGACGGGATTCATCGCGACACCGCGGACGCGGGGACGCTTGCCGAGCCAGCGATTGCGGCCGGCCTTGCCCAGGGATTGACGGTTGTGGGTGTCGTTGCCGACTTCGCCAATGGTCGCACGGCAGGAACCGTTGACCAGGCGCACTTCGCCGGACGGGAGCTTGATTTGGGCGTAGCCCTCATCGGTGATGCTCACGAGTTCAACGGAGACGCCCGCGCCACGCGCCATCTGCGCACCACGACCGGGCAGCAGCTCGACGCAGTGCACGCGGGTGGAAGGAGGCATGAGCGACAGCGGGTAGTTGTTACCCACGTTGAAGTCGTTGATGGTGGCCGTGGTGCCGGCGACAATCTTGGCGCCGACCTCGAGCCCGTTGGGGGCGATGATATAACGCTTCTCGCCTTCCGGATACTCGACCAACGCGATGTTGGCGGAGCGATTCGGATCGTATTCAATCGCGATGATCGTGGCCGGAACGTCCAGCTTGTCGGTGCGTTTGAAGTCGATGATGCGATAGAGTTGCTTGTGGCCTCCGCCGCGACGACGCGACGTGATGCGACCGTAGGCGTTGCGACCACCGGACTTGGGCTTGGGCTCGGTCAACGCCTTTTCCGGACGCTTCTTGGTGAGACCCTTGCTGGAAGTGATCGTGGTCGTGCGCTGGGCGGGAGTGACCGGACGAGTGGATTTGATAGCCATGGGATGTATTCTCCAGGTTGTGCGAGTTCGCTTAGACGAGCTCGATCTTGTCGCCGGCCTTGAGCGTAACGATGGCCTTCTTATAGTCGGACTTCTTACCCGGCTTGCCAGTGCGGCCGCGGGTGGTCTTGCCGAGAATATTCATCACATTGACGCGCTTGACGGTGACCTTGAAGGTCTTCTCGACAGCGCTGGCAATGGCGGCCTTGGTGGCGGTCGGGAACACTTCGAAGGTGTATTGACCGAACTCGGCGGACAGGGCGTTGGACTTCTCGGTGAAGCGGACGGTTTTGAGAACTTTATCAGCGTGCATCAGTTATTACCTCCGTTTACGCGGGCGATGATCGCCTCGAGGGCTTTGGAGCTGACGACGATCTTGGCGTATTGCGCCAAATCGAGCGGGTTGAGTTTCGCGGCTTCCTGGAAGGAAACGCGTTCAATGTTACGAGCGGCGAGCACGGTGGTGTCGGCGAACGGGGCGTCGACCAGCAAAACCTTGCCGGTCGGAGCGATGCGTCCGAGGACTTCCACGGCGACCTTGGTCTTGGCGGGAGCAACGGAGAATTCCTCAATCACCGCGATTTCACCGGCGACGGCGCGATCAAAGAGCGCGCGGGAAAAAGCGAGGGCCTTCACCTTGGAATTGATCTTCTTGGAAAAGTCCTGGGGCTTTGGTCCGTGGGCGACACCACCGCCGACCCAGATCGGGGAGCGGGTGGAACCGTGACGAGCGCGGCCGGTGCCCTTTTGGCGCCAGGGCTTCTTGCCACCGCCGGAGACGTCACCACGGGTCTTGGTCGACCGGGTGCCTTGGCGGTTGTTGGCGTTGATGGCGACGATGACTTCCTTGAGCGCTTGCAGACCCTTGCTGCCCTCGAATTCGGGGAGGCTGAAGTCCTGCTCGCGGCTGCTGGTGCCGTCTGAATTAAAAACTGTGAGTTTCATGGGTGCGTTTCCTCCTTATTAGGCAGCGGCCTTTTTCTGGCCCTTGACAGCCGAGCGCACGACGACGGTTTCGCCGTTGGCGCCAGGAATGGCTCCGCGAACGAGCAGCAGATTCTTCGCCGCGTCGACGAGGACGATGCGGAGGTTCTGCACGGTGCGGCGTTTGTTACCCATTTGACCGGGCATCTTTTGGTTCTTGAACACGCGACCAGGGGTCTGGCGCATACCCACCGAACCAATACGACGGTGGAACATGGAACCGTGGGTGGCGGGACCGCCGGCAACGCGGAAGCGTTTGACGACGCCGGCGAAGCCTTTGCCCTTGGAGACGCCGGTCACATCGATCAGCTGGCCGACGGTGAAGGCTTCCACGGTGACGGTGTCACCGGCCTTGACTTCAGGAGCTTCGGCGAGGCGAACCTCGTCGATGATACGCGGAGCCAGCTCGAGGCCGGCTTTCTTGGCGTGGTTGGTTTCGGCTTTGGACGTATTCTTCGCCTTTTTGGCGGAGTAGCCGAGTTGGACGGCGTTGTAACCGTCGGTATCGACTGTCTTGACCTGGACGACTGGGCAGGGTCCGGCCTCGACTACGGTGACCGGCACGAGGACATTGTTGTCATCGTAGACCTGGGTCATGCCGATCTTCTTACCTATAATGGTGTTGATCATGGGCTAAGTGGTAGGTGGAGGGTTTCCGTTTAGTTAGACCTACATTAGCGATTCCGGTGGTTGGCCCACCGGAGGTGCCGCTAAACTGTTGGTGAAATAGTTACTGGGTGAAATCGCGCGGAGGCGGAATCAAACGTTGATGGTGATGTCCACGCCGGACGGAAGGTTGAGCTTCTTGAGCTCGTCGACCGTTTGGGCGGTGGGTTCGATGATGTCGATGAGGCGCTTGTGCGTGCGGGTCTCGAACTGCTCCATCGACTTTTTGTCGACGTGCGGAGAACGATTCACGCTGAGCTTCTCGATGCGGGTCGGCAACGGGATGGGACCCGAGACGCGGGCACCGGAGCGCTTGGCGGTTTCGACGATCTCCAGAGCGGATTGATCGATTACACGGTAATCGAAACCCTGGAGTTTAATGCGAATGCGTTGGCCTTTCATGGCTGGTATAAAGAACGAAGAGGATTAGGTGCGGGCCGGGGCCTTGGTGGAGCTCTCCACGATCTTGGTCAGGACCGAAGCCGGAACCTGCTCGAAGTGCGAAGGCGTGATGGCCGCGCTGGCGCGACCCTTGGAGAGGGAACGGATGTCGGTGACGTAACCGAACAACATTTCGAGCGGGACGTCGGTATCGACGATCGCGGCGCCGGCTTTGCTTTGCATGCCATTGACGCGTCCCCGACGACGGTTGATGTCACCGATGAGGTCACCCTGGAATTCCTCGGGCGTGGTGATTTCCACCTTCATGATCGGCTCGAGGAGAATCGGATCGGCATTCTTCATCGCTTCCTTGAAGGCGAAGATACCCGCCATCTTGAACGCAATTTCAGAGGAGTCGACCGGGTGGAAGGAACCATCAATGATCGTCATCTTGACGTCCACGACCGGATAACCGGCGACCACACCATTGTTGCAGGCCTCCATGAGACCGTCGGTGGTGGGTTTGATGAACTCCTTGGGAATGACACCACCAACAATCTTGTTGATGACTTCGATCCCCTTACCCTTTTCATTGGGCTCCATCGTGATGACGGCGTGACCGTATTGGCCCTTACCGCCCGACTGACGGACGAACTTACCTTCGCCGTTGGCGGTGCCAAGGATGGTTTCACGATAAGCGATCTGCGGCTTGCCGGTGGTCGCCTCGACTTTGAATTCACGACGCATACGGTCGATGATGATATCGAGGTGAAGCTCACCCATGCCGGCGAGAATGGTCTGGCCGGTCTCTTCGTCGGTTTTGACGGTGAGGGTCGGATCCTCAGCCACGAGACGTTGCAGAGCCGTGCCCATCTTCTCCTGGTCAGCCTTGGAATTCGGCTCGATCGACATGGCGATAACCGGCTCCGGGAAGGACGGCGGCTCGAGACGGATGTCAAAGTCGGCATCACACAGCGTGTCGCCGGTAATGATGTCCTTGACGCCCACGACCGCACAGATGTCACCCGAGTAAGCGACATCGATTTCGTCACGGTCCATGGCGCGCATGAGCACGAGACGGGAAACGCGCTCCGAGCGACGAGTGCGAGGATTGTAAACGGGGTTGCCGCGCTTCATCTGACCGGTGTAAACGCGGTAGAAAACGAGCTTACCGACGAACGGATCGGTCCAGAGTTTGAAAACGAGACCAGCCAATTTACCGGCGTCATCGACTTCCGCCACGACGGGCTCACCATCGCTGTCCTGGCCCTTGATGGGGGGAAGGTCGATCGGGCAAGGCAGGTAGTTGACCACGGCGTCGAGCAAACGCTGCACGCCCTTGTTCTTGAAGGCGGAGCCGGGCATCACACCGGTGAATTCGAGCGAGATCGTGGCCTTGCGGACCGCGAACATCAGCTCTTCGACTTCAATCTCTTCACCACCGAGATATTTCTCCGCGATGTTGTCGTCGAAATCGGAAACCGCCTCGATCAACTTTTCACGGTATTCGGCGGTTTGCTCCTTGTATTCCTCGGGCACTTCAACCGCGACGGGCAACAGTCCCAGAGCGTCTTCTTCGGTGCCAAAAATGTAAGCAACGTTCTGAACGAGATCGATCAGGCCGGTGAAGTTTTCCTCGGCGCCGATCGGGATGCACAACGGGTGCGCATTGGCCCCCAACTTTTCACGCATCTCGGAAACGGCGGTGAAGAAGTCGGCACCCACGCGGTCCATCTTGTTGACGAACGCTATACGGGGAACGCCGTATTTGTTGGCTTGGCGCCACACGGTCTCGGACTGCGGCTGAACCCCGGCCACGGCACAGAAGACGGCGACGGCGCCATCGAGCACCCGCATGGAGCGCTCCACCTCGGCCGTGAAATCCACGTGACCGGGAGTGTCGATGATGTTGATCCGCTGCTTGATGCCCTTCCACGGGCCGCAGGAAGCATCCCACGCACAGGAGATAGCGGCAGCCGTGATGGTGATACCACGCTCCTTCTCTTGCGCCATCCAGTCGGTTACGGTGTCACCTTCGTGCACTTCGCCGATTTTGTGAACGGCACCGGAGTAGAACAGGATGCGCTCGGTGGTGGTCGTCTTGCCCGCATCGATGTGCGCGGCAATGCCGATGTTACGGGTCCATTCCAAGGGGAAGGGACGCTCTTTGGCGTTAACCGCAGCAGCTTTGGCGCGGTTGGTGACGACGGTGATCTTGGGAGTCTCAGCGGACATTTAAAAAATTCCTTACCAACGGAGGTGAGCGAAAGCGCGATTGGCTTGGGCCATCTTGTGGGTGTCTTCCTTCTTTTTCACGACGCCACCGGTGTTGTTGTAAGCATCGATGATTTCGTTCGCGAGGGCGTCACGCATGGTGATGCCTTTGCGGCCGGAAGCGGCGGTCACGATCCAACGCAGAGCGAGGCTTTCTTGACGCTCGTAGGAGATTTCGACGGGCACCTGGTAGGTGGCACCACCAACGCGACGGCTTTTTACCTCCAAACGCGGACGGGCGTTTTCCATCGCACCAATGAGGAGATCAACCGGATCACCCTTTTCGAGTTTCTCGGAAACCTTTTCAAACGCACCGTAAACAATACGTTGGGCGATGCTCTTCTTGCCGTCCTGCATCACCACGTTGACGAGGTGAGAAACGAGAGGGCTGTTGTAGCGAACGTCAGGAATGACTTTGCGCTTAGTGGCTCTGTGGCGACGTGACATGGTCGGATCTTTCTAAAAAAGGTTACTTCTTCTCCTTCGGACGCTTCACGCCGTATTTGGAGCGGCTGCGGCGGCGCTTTTCGACGCCGGTCGCGTCGAGGGCACCACGGACGACGTGGTAACGCACACCCGGGAGATCCTTCACCCGGCCGCCGCGCACGAGCACAATGCTGTGCTCCTGCAGGTTATGACCTTCGTCGGGAATGTAAGCGATCACTTCATTGCCGTTGGTGAGACGCACCTTGGTCACCTTACGGATGGCCGAGTTCGGCTTCTTTGGGGTGCGGGTCATGACTTGCACGCAGACGCCGCGGCGAAACGGATTGGAATCGAGGGCGGGCGACTTGGACTTCGCCACAATTTGGCGACGACCTTTACGCACGAGCTGGTTGATGGTGGGCATGTCTGAAACGAGGGTGTGAAGTTGAGAAAAGAGGCGGAACGTGAAGAATCGCCAAAGCGCGATCAAGCACAATTTTGGCGAAAAAGAAGACTGGCGCGTGCCATGGCGAAAACGTCCGGCTCGCGGTATAAAAGCGCCCTCTACCGAGGTGGCGAACGCTGTAATACGAGGAAAAGGAGGAAGAGCGCACAGATTGTTTAACCCGATGACAAGCTCGGAAATCGAAATTGCGTAATTCTTACCCTTTTCGAGCTTTCCTGACGTCGCCTCCACCGGAAACACTCCTCCCCTGCCCTGTTCCTCAAATGAGAACTTCCCTTCGTCCGGGCCAAAAAAATCGCCCGGTCACGAGGACCGGGCGAATAACCACTACGGAGCTAGGCTCAACATAGTGGTTTTGGCGGGAGGGACTATCAGAATCAGAAGTATGGATACCGTTGACAAGGATTAATTGCGGCATGGTCACCAAAAAAAGAGCCGCTCTGAAAAACAGAGCGGCTCGAAACATTTTGGAAAACTGAAGGTAGCTTAACTCGCCTCGGTCGTAGCGACCTCTTCCACCCCGTCTTCGTCACCGAAAGGCAGGCTGATCTTGAGCTTCTTGTAAGCCGGCAAACCCGTGCCTGCTGGGATGAGGTGACCCATGATCACGTTTTCCTTGAAGCCCTTGAGGGTGTCGACCTTGCCGAGGGTGGACGCATCGGTCAGCACCCGCGTGGTCTCCTGGAAGGAGGCGGCGGAGATGAACGATTCGGTCTCGAGCGAAGCCTTCGTGATACCGAGCAGAATCGGCTCAGCCTCCGCCGGCTTACCACCGGCTTCCTCAATACGGCGGTTGTCCGCGAGGAACGCTGAACGATCGATCTGCTCACTCCAGAAGTATTCGCTGTCACCTGGATCGGTGATGCGCACCTTGCGCAGCATTTGGCGGATGATGATCTCGATGTGCTTGTCGTTGATGGTCACGCCTTGGAGACGGTAAACCTCTTGGACCTGCGAGATGAGGAAGTCGTAGAGCGCGGACGGTCCGAGAATTTCGAGGATCTCGTGCGGATCGGCCGAACCTTCGGTGAGGTGCTGACCCTTGAAGACCACGTCGCCGGGTTGCACGATGATGTGCTTGCCCGGGGCGATGAGGTGCTCCTCTTCCTGCTCGGTCTCCTCGTTGCGAACGATGAGCTTACGCTTGCCGCGGAGGGTGCCCTCAAAGGAAACGACACCGTCGACGCGAGCCATCTCGGTGGCGTCCTTCGGGCGGCGAGCTTCAAAGAGCTCGGCCACACGTGGCAAACCACCAGTGATGTCCTTGGTCTTGGACGCCTGACGCGGGGTCTTGGCGAGCAAGGAACCCGGAGCAATGAGGTCGCCCTCGTTGACCGCGATCTGCGCGCCCACCGGAATGGCGTAGGCGGCCAACGGCTTGTTGGCGTCGTCGCGCACTTCGACCTGCGGATTGAGATCTTCCTTATGCTCGATAACCACCGTGGCCACCCGGCCGGTTGCGTCGTCGAGTTCACGCTTCACGGTTACACCGGGAATCATGTCCTTGAAGACGAGCGTTCCGCCCTTTTCAGAGAGAACCGGAATGTTGTAAGGATCCCACTGGGCGAGCAGGTCACCCTTGCCGATTTCAGCGCCGTCGGCCACCGGGAGGTAGGAACCGACCACGATGTTGTAGGATTCGAGTTCCTTCTCATCGGCGTCGATGATCTGGATGGTGCCGGTTTTATTGAGCACGATCGAAGCACCGTCAGCGGTCGGCACGAGGCGTAGACCCTTGTATTTGACGATACCCTTGGAACGAACCCGGATCTCAGGATTCTTAAAGCCACCGGAAGCAACACCACCGATGTGGAAGGTGCGCATCGTCAGCTGCGTGCCGGGCTCACCGATGGACTGCGCGGCGATGATGCCGACGGAGTCACCGGTCTTGGCGACGCGGTTGGTGGCGGGATTGATACCGTAGCTCTTCGAGTCGATGCCGTGGCGACTGGTCGACGTAAGCGGCGACATGATCTTCACGCGCTCGATGCCGGAATCGACGATCTCAGCGGCCAACTCTTCGGTGATGAGTTCACCCGCCTTGACGAGGATCTCCTCCGGGCTGAGCGGATTGTAAACATCATCGCTGGAGCAACGACCGATGATACGCTCGGTGAGCCCGACGATTTCGTCGTCACCTTCGTAGATGGCCTTTTTCCAGATACCGTCACGGGATCCGCAATCTTCCTCGGCGATGACCACATCCATGGCCACGTCGCAAAGTTTACGGGTGAGATAACCGGCGTCAGCCGTCTTGAGCGCGGTATCCGCGAGACCCTTACGGGCACCGTGGGTGGAGATGAAGTATTCGAGAACGGTCAGACCTTCGCGGAAGGACGACAGAATCGGACGCTCAATGATTTCACCGGAAGGCTTGGCCATCAAACCGCGGGTGCCGCACAGCTGACGAACCTGCTGTTTGTTACCACGCGCACCGGAATCCATCATGATGTAAACCGGGTTAATTTCGTCGCGGCCGTCGTTGTTCTGCAACTTGGCGAACACTTCCTTGGCGATCTTGTCAGTGGCACCCGTCCAGATGTCGACGACCTTGTTGTAGCGCTCGCCATCGGTGATGATACCCTTGCCGAACTGCGCTTCGACTTCGGAGATCTTCGCCCGGGAATCGGCGACGATCTGCGTCTTCGCATCAGGAATGATCATGTCATCGATACCGATGGAGATACCGGCCTGCATGGCGGTGTTGAAGCCGAGCTCCTTGAGCTTATCGAGCGTGTCGACGACAGCTTGGGATTCGATCCCGTCGAGCTTGGTGGTCTCAAGAATGAGGTCACCCAACTTGCCCTTGGGCACCGGGAAGTTCACGAAGCCGAGACCTTCCGGCCAAATTTGGTTGAAGATCACGCGACCCACGGTGGTGCGAATGACCTTCTTCTCCTTGTTGCCGTAGGTGCTGTCCTTGCCGAGATCGGGATTCGGGATATCGACCCAGTCGTGCACCGACATGGCACCATCGTCCTTGGCAAAGACCACCTCGGAGTGACCCGAGAGCAATGGCACCCGGACGTTTTTGGCCGGAGCCTTGCGAGGTTCGGCGGTCAGGTAGTAGGCACCGAGCACGATGTCCTGGGACGGCGTGAGGATCGGCTTGCCGGAGGACGGCGAGAAGATGTTGGAGGTCGCCATCATGAGGAGTTTGCACTCCATGATCGCTTCCAACGACAGCGGCACGTGAACGGCCATTTGGTCACCGTCGAAGTCGGCATTGTAAGCCGTGCAGACGAGCGGGTGAACGCGGATGGCCTCGCCCTCGATGAGGACCGGTTCGAACGCCTGGATGGAAAGACGGTGAAGGGTCGGCGCGCGGTTGAGCAGCACGGGATGGCCCTTGGTCACCTCTTCGAGGATGTCCCAGACTTCCGGGGACTTCTTCTCGATCATCTTGCGGGCACCGCGGACGGTGTGCACAAAGCCGAGCTCCTTGAGGCGACGAATGATGAACGGCTCGAACAACACGAGCGCCATCTTCTTGGGCAAGCCGCATTGGTGCAATTTGAGCTCCGGACCGATCACGATCACGGAACGCCCCGAGTAGTCGACGCGCTTACCGAGCAAGTTCTGACGGAAGCGCCCCTGCTTGCCCTTGAGCATGTCGGAGAGCGACTTCAACGAACGGTTACCGGCACCGGTGACAGGACGACCGTGACGACCGTTGTCGAACAACGCGTCCACGGACTCCTGCAGCATGCGCTTTTCGTTATGGATAATAACGTCAGGCGTCTTGAGCTGCATGAGGTTCTTCAACCGGTTGTTCCGGTTGATCACGCGGCGGTAGAGATCGTTGAGATCGGAGGTCGCGAAACGGCCACCTTCCAAGGGCACGAGCGGACGCAAGTCGGGCGGAATGACCGGCAATACTTCGAGCACCATCCACTCGGGACGGGAGCTGGAACCAATGAAGCCTTGGATGACCTTGAGACGCTTGGAGAGCTTCTTCTTGATCTGCTTGGAGCGGGTCGCGCGCATCTGCTCCTGGAGCTCGATGACGGTGGACTCCATGTCCATGAGCGTGAGGCAATCGCGGACGGCTTCGGCCCCCATCTTGGCTACGAAAGAATCGTCGCCGTATTCGTCCAGGGCCTGGCGATACTCGGTGTCGGTGAGGAGCTGCTTGAGCTCGAGGGGCGTGCGCCCCGGATCGACGACCATGTAGTTCTCGTAGTAGATCACGCGCTCGAGGGAGCGGGCGGTCATGTCGAGCAACAGACCGAGACGGCTCGGCATGCTCTTGAGGAACCAGATGTGCGAAACCGGCACGGCCAGTTCGATGTGGCCCATACGCTCGCGACGGACGCGGGAGATGGTCACTTCGACGCCGCAACGGTCACAGACGACATCCTTGTATTTGATGCGCTTGTATTTGCCGCAGGCGCACTCGTAGTCGCGCACCGGACCGAAGATCTTTTGGCAGAAAAGACCGCCCGGCTCGGGCTTGAACGTGCGATAGTTGATCGTCTCGGGGTTCTTAACCTCGCCCTTCGACCAGCCACGGATGGTTTCCGGGGCGGCGACGGTGATGGAAACGCAATCAAACGGATTTTCATCCGCGCCGAGGGCGGAGCGAGCTTCCTCGCGGGCACCGGCGGCTACTTCATTGGGTTGAATGCTCATTTGCTGATTATCCCTTACAGTTGATTAGAAGTTGCTGGCACGGGTCTGGATCGACGCGGCGGAAGGTGGTTGGACGGGCGTGAGGTTGCCGAGGGCATCCTTCTTGTTGAGTTTGATGTCCAAGCCGAGGGATTGGATTTCCTTGATCAACACGTTGAACGATTCCGGCGTGCCGGCGGTGAGGGTGTTGTCACCCTTGACCAACGACTCGTAGATCTTGGTGCGGCCCTGCACGTCGTCGGATTTGACGGTGAGCAGTTCCTGCAGCGTGTGCGCCGCGCCGTAAGCTTCGAGCGCCCACACCTCCATTTCGCCGAAGCGCTGACCACCATACTGGGCTTTACCACCGAGCGGTTGCTGGGTGACGAGCGAGTAAGGACCAACCGCACGGGCGTGAATCTTGTGGGAGACTAAGTGATTCAGCTTCATCATGTAGATGTAGCCGACCACGACCTCTTGATCGATCTTCTGGCCCGAACGTCCGTCGAAGAGAACAGACTTACCGGAATTCGGCAGGCCCGCGTCCTTGAGGTAGTTACGCACTTGAACCTCGGGGATACCGTCGAACACCGGAGTGGCGACCTTGATACCGAGCTTGGAACAAGCCCAACCGAGGTGGGTTTCGAGCACCTGTCCAACGTTCATGCGGGAAGGCACGCCCAACGGATTGAGACAGATTTGGATCGGTGTGCCGTCCGGGAGGAACGGCATGTCTTCCTCGGGCACGATCTTGGCGACCACACCCTTGTTACCGTGACGACCGGCCATCTTGTCACCGACCTTGAGCTTCTGCTTCGTGGCGACGTAGACCTTGACCTGCTTGATGGCGCCGTTGCCGGCGTCTTCGCCGGACTCGACGTTGGCGACCTTGCGCTCACGATCGGCCTCAAGTTCGTCGAACTTCGATTGGAACGAGCCAATGATCTCCATGATCTTGATGCGAACCGGGGACGGATCGATCTCAACGTGCTTGGAGACGGCGGCGAGCTTGCGCAGGAGCGTCTTGGTGATCTTGCGGTTGGCCGGGATGATGATTTCGCCGGAGTCACCGTTAATGACGTCGAGCGGAATCTTTTCACCCAGGAGGATGTTGGAGAGGGACTCGGTGAGAGCTTCACGGAGCTTGTCCATCTCGGTCTTGTAGCCTTCCTGGATCTGCTTGATCTGGCGGCGACGATCGGAGGGCGAGAGCTTCTCCTTCTCGAAGTCGATGCGGCTGGAGACCTTCACATCCATGACGATGCCGGTCGCGCCGGATGGCACGACGAGGGAGGTATCCTTAACGTCCGCGGCCTTTTCACCGAAGATGGCGCGGAGGAGTTTCTCTTCCGGCGCGAGTTCGGTTTCAGACTTCGGCGTGATCTTACCGACGAGGATGTCGCCCGGCTTCACCTCGGCACCGATGCGAATGACACCGTTGTGATCGAGATTCTTGAGGGCTTCTTCACCGACGTTGGGAATATCACGCGTGATTTCCTCCGGTCCGAGCTTGGTGTCACGCGCGGTAACTTCGAATTCCTGAATGTGGATCGAAGTGAAGATGTCTTCCTTCAGCACTTTCTCGGAGATGAGAATGGCGTCCTCAAAGTTGTAGCCGTTCCAAGGCATGAACGCGACGAGCACGTTGCGACCAAGGGCCATTTCACCCTTTTGGGTGGACGGACCGTCGGCGATGATTTCACCGGCCTTGATCTTCTGACCCTTGTCGACGATCGGCTTCTGGTTGAAGCAGGTGCCGGCGTTGGAGCGCATGAATTTGCGCAGCTCGTAGACTTTGATCCCGTTCTTCGCGTCGCTTTTTTCGTTTTTCTCGAAGTTACGCGGCAGTTCGCCGTCGGGGCTCATCACTACGCGTTTGGCGTCGACGGAGGCAATCACGCCATCCTCTTCCGCCACCGCGACGATCTTGGAGTCGCGAGCGACCCGCTCTTCAATACCGGTGCCCACGTAGGGAGACTCGGCCTGGAGAAGCGGCACGCCTTGGCGCTGCATGTTCGAACCCATGAGCGCGCGATTGGCATCATCATGCTCGAGGAACGGAATCATACCCGCCGCGATCGAAATGACCTGCTTCGGCGAAACGTCCATGTATTCAACATCGGAAGAATCGACCTCGAGGAACTCGCCGTCCTGACGAACCGTGACCTTGCCGACAAAGTTGTTCTTGTCGTCGAGTTCGGAGTTCGCCTGTGCGATGATCTTGGCCTCTTCCTGGTCGGCCGTGAGGTAATGAATCGTGTCGGAAACCTTGCCCGACTTCACTTCACGATAAGGCGTCTCGATGAAACCAAACTCATTAACGCGAGCGTAGGTCGACAGGGAGTTGATCAGACCGATGTTCGGACCTTCCGGGGTCTCAATCGGGCAAATGCGGCCGTAATGCGAAGGATGCACGTCGCGCACTTCGAAACCGGCGCGCTCGCGATTCAGACCACCCGGTCCCAGCGCGGAGAGACGACGCTTGTGCGTGACCTCGGCGAGCGGGTTGATCTGGTCCATGAACTGGGACAGCTGCGAACGAGCGAAGAAATCGCGAATAACCGTGGTCAGCGCCTTCGGGTTGATCAGCTTTTGCGGCGTGATCGAATCGACGGACTGATCATACATCGTCATGCGCTCACGCACGAGACGCTCGGTGCGGGCCAGGCCCACGCGGCACTGGTTGGCGAGCAATTCGCCGACGGTGCGAACGCGACGGGAACCGAGGTGATCAATATCGTCGACGACGCCCTCCCCTTTCTTGAGACGAACGAGATACTTGGTGGCAGCCACCACGTCGCCGGACTCGAGGACACGTTGATCGAGTTCAACCGCGAGACCGAGCTTCTGGTTGACCTTGTAGCGACCCACGCGACCGAGGTCGTAGCGCTTGGGATCGAAGAAGAGACGCTTGAGCAACGCCTTGGCGTTGGCGGTTGTCGGCGGCTCACCGGGACGGAGGCGCTTGTAAATTTCCTTGAGGGCTTCCTCCTCGTTGCGAGTCGGATCCTTCTTGAGGGCGCGAATCAAGGCACCTTCGTCGGCCGAAGTGTCGATCACGCGCAGCACGGAGATGTCGTGCTCTTCGAACGTGCGGACGATCTGCTTGGTCAACGGCTCGAAAGCGCGGGCCAACACCACACCCTGCTGGGCATCGATGGCGTCTTCGACCAACACGAGATTCGAGACGTTCTCCAACGCGAGTGCCTGCGAAACCTTCAGTTCCTGGATCGTGTAGAAGAGGTTCAGAATATCGACATCGCTGGAGTAGCCGATGGCGCGCAGCAGCGTCGTGATGAGAAATTTACGACGACGACGACGGCGGTCGAGGTAGACGTAAAGGAGGTCGTTGTTATCGAACTGAACCTCCAACCACGTGCCGCGGTCAGGAATGATACGGAAAGAGTGGAGCGGCTTGCCGTTGGCGTGCGGCGTCACCTCGAAGGCGATACCCGGCGAACGGTGCAACTGGGACACGACCACCCGCTCGGCACCATTGATGATGAACGAACCGCGCAGGGTCACCATGGGGATTTCGCCCATGTAAATCTCCTCGTCCTTGATGAAATCTTCCTCCCGGAGGCGCAGCTTCACGTAGAGTGGCACCGAGTAGGTGATACCCTCGCGCAAGCACTCGATCTCGGAGCTCTTGGGATCACCGATGGTGTAGGAAACGTATTCGAGGGTCAGGCGACCATCGTAGGACTCGATCGGGAAGACTTCACCGAAGACCGCTTCCAGACCTTGGTTCAGGCGCTGCTTGTCCGGGGTCCCTTTTTGCAGGAAATCGAGATAGGAGCTGATCTGCAGTTCGATCAGATTCGGGGGCTGCAGCACCTCGCGGAGCTTACCGAAGTTAATACGATCGGCTTGGTTTTTACGGACGGCCATGGATGTTCCCGGTTGGATGGATGGATGAAGAAAAGACTAGGCGATGCGACGACGGCGGCACCGCACTCAAACGCTCACGCACGTGCCCAAATGACGACGCGACGGAGCTGAAACTGGCAAAAAAAGAACGGAAATAGAAAAGGCAAAGGACAGGCCGCGTGAAAACACGGCCTGTCCCGAAATAAACGGACGTTGTGCGTCGGTTTTGAACAAGTCAGCAGGGCTTACTTGAGCTCGACGCTCGCGCCGGCGGCCTCGAGCTTCTTCTTGACCTCTTCGGCTTCGTCCTTGGAAGCGGCTTCCTTGACGGGCTTCGGAGCGCCTTCGACGAGGTCCTTGGCTTCCTTGAGGCCGAGACCGGTGATGGAACGGACTTCCTTAATGACGGCAATCTTGTTGGCGCCAGCGGCGGTCAGAACCACGTCGAACTCGGTTTGTTCCTCGGCAGGAGCAGCGGCTCCGCCAGCGGCAGGGGCTGCGGCCACGGCCACAGGAGCGGCGGCGGAAACGCCCCACTTCTCTTCGAGGTCCTTAACGAGACCGGCAACTTCGAGAACCGTTTGGCCGGAAAGCCACTCGATAACTTGATCTTTAGTGATGTCGCTCATGATATGATATCTCCTGCTCCTGAATAGCGGCTTCGAACCTGAAGCGCGTTTAAGAGACGTATCTCCTAGTCAGTTGCGGTTGATTTTTGGGCTTTCATCCAGCGTAGGCGGCACGTGGCCGCCCCGCTGTTAGAAAATGATGAATTAAAAAACGGAAGTGAAACGGATCAGTCCTCGCCACCTTCGGCGCGAACCTTGGCTTGGAGCACGTTGGCGAATTGCTGGGCCGGTGCGCTGAGCACGCGAACCAACATGGTGCCGGGCTGGTTGAGCAAACCGAGGAGCTGGCCACGGAGAGCGTCCAACGACGGGAGTTCGGCGAGGGCTTTGACCTCGTCGGCCGAGATGAGCTTGTCGCCGAGAACGGCGGACTTCACCTCAAGCTTCTTCTTGTCCTTGATAAACGAGGTGATCGCCTTGGCGGCACCGGGGGAGTTCGTGCCACCCACGATGATCGCGGTGGGGCCCTCAAGGGACTCGTCCATCTCGGGCAGGCCCAGGGCCTTGGCCGCGACTTTCAGCGAGCTGTTCTTGACGACGTGGAACTCGGCTCCGTCTTCGGCGAGCTTTTCGCGCAATTCAGCCGTCTCGTCGACGGTGATGCCCGAGTAGTTCGTCAGGATGACGTAGTCGGATTTCTTGAGGTGGTTTTGGACCTCTTCGATCAGGTATTTCTTCTCAACTCTCATGTCCGGTTCCTCAGAATTGGTTGTATTCGGTGCTGGCGACCTTGACTCCCGGGCTCATGGAAGCCGACAGGGAGACATTTTTGATGTAGGTGCCCTTGACCGAGTTGGGCCGGGCCTTGCCGATGGCCGCGATGACGGCCTGGGCGTTTTCAACGATTTGCTCGCTGGTGAAGGAGCGCTTGCCGATGCCGACGCCAATGTTGGCGGACTTGTCGACCTTATACTCCACGCGACCCGCTTTGACCGCCTTGATGGCACCAGCGATGTCGTCGGTGACCGTGCCGCTCTTGGGATTGGGCATCAAGCCCTTCGGGCCGAGCACACGGGCGATGGTGCGAACCGACTTCATGGCGTCGGGAGTGGCGATGGCGACGTCAAAGTCGAGCCAGCCCTCTTGCACCTTCTTCATCATGTCTTCCAAACCAGCGTTTTCCGCGCCAGCCGCGATGGCGGCTTCGGGATCGGCGGTGAAGACGAGCACCCGGACGGTTTTACCGGAACCATGAGGCAACGGCGTGGTGCCACGCACCATTTGATCGCCCTGAGTCGGGTCGACCGTGAGGCGGAACGAAAGCTCGACGGTTTCGTCGAACTTGGTTTTCGGGAACTTCGCGAGCACCTCGACGGCGTCGACCAAGGAATACTCCTGCTTCAAGTCGGAACTCGAAGTCGCGGAGCGGTATCGTTTGCTGTGTTTTTCCATTAATGACTCCTTGCGGTGCAAATGTTCCGGGGGGAACTCCCGCGCTGAGTTTGGGTTGGGTGTGAAATATAGATTAGTCGACGACCTCGAGACCCATGTTACGGGCCGTGCCGGCGATGACCTTGACGCCGGCGTCGACGTCCTTGGCGTTGAGATCCTTCTTCTTGATCTCGTAGATTTCCTCGAGCTGCTTGCGGGTCACCTTGCCAACCTTGTCCAGATTCGGACGGGCCGACCCGGACGCGATGTTGGCGGCCTTCTTGAGCAGCACCGCGGCGGGTGGCGACTTCAGGATGAAGGTGAAAGACTTGTCCGTAAAAACGGTGATGACCACCGGCAGAATCATGCCGTTTTGGTCCTTGGTCTTGGCATTGAACTCCTTACAGAAGCCCATGATGTTGACGCCTTGGGCGCCCAAAGCAGGACCTACGGGCGGCGAGGGATTCGCGGCACCGGCCGGGAGTTGGAGACGGATGTATCCTTGGATTTTCTTAGCCATGGAGAGTGATGAATTGGCGGGTGTTTAGTGACGTATTGGGACTTGCTGAACGTCGGCGGTGAGAAAGAGGCGTCGCGTCACCCTTCGGTGTCGCGTTCCACCTGCCAGTATTCGAGCTCGACCGGCGTGAACCGGCCGAAAATGGAAACGGAAATCTTGAGTTTTCCGCGATCGGGATCGATTTCGTCGATCCGACCGGTGAGATTGGCAAAAGCACCGTCGTTGATCTTGACGGTCTCGCCGACTTCGTAGGACACCTTCGGCACTTCTTTGCCGCTGGCAGCTTCGATGCGGGCCCGAATTTCTTCGACTTCCGCTTTGCGGAGCGAAGCCGGATTTTCACCACCCACGAAACCGATCACGCCGGACGTTTCCTTCACGAAATACCACGGCTTGTTAATCAGCTTCTTGTCCTCTCCATAGAGGCGCATGTTGATGAAGACGTAACCGGGATAGAGCTTCCGCGTCTTGGTGGACTTTTTGCCGTTTTTGACCTCGGAAACGATTTCCGTCGGCATGAGCACCTCGAAGATTTGGTCGTCGAGCTCCTCAATCTTCTTAAACTTGTCGATATACTTCTTCACCTTGCCCTCTTGACCGGAGAGCGTGTGCAGCGCGAACCATTGGTCGCAGGTAGGGGTGGTGGGCGTATCGGACATAATCAGCTTACCCAGGAGGTGAGCAGGTCAACCACCTGATAAAGAGCGAAGTCGCTGATGCTGGTAAAAACACCGAGAATGACCGCAGCCACGATCACCACGATGGTGGAGTCGCGCAGTTCGGTGCGAGTGGGCCAGGTGGCTTTTTGGAGCTCACCCACCATTTCGCCGAAAAAGATGCGGGTGGTGCGGAACGGGTTTTTCATCAGGAATTTAAAGTGGCAGGCGCGGAGGGAATCGAACCCCCAACCGACGGTTTTGGAGACCGCTACTCTACCAATTGAGCTACACGCCTATAAAAAAGCTGGTTTATTCTTTAGACGACGCAGCCGAGGCCCCTCATCGAGGCCTCGGCGGTCGGTAAAACGACTGAATTCTATTATTCGGTGATCTCAACGATACGACCAGCACCAATGGTGCGGCCGCCTTCGCGGATGGCGAAGCGCTGGGTGTTCTCCATGGCGATCGGGCAGATGAGCTCGATCGTGACGGAGACGTTGTCGCCCGGCATGACCATCTCGACACCCTCAGGGAGGTTGACGACACCGGTCACGTCCGTCGTGCGGAAGTAGAACTGCGGACGGTAGCCATTGAAGAACGGCGTGTGACGACCGCCTTCATCCTTACCGAGCACATAGATCTCGGCCTTGGCCTTCTTGTGCGGGGTGATGGACTTGGGAGCGGCGAGGACTTGACCACGCTCGATGGACTCTTTGTCGACACCACGGAGGAGGATACCGACATTGTCACCGGCTTGGCCGCTATCGAGCAGCTTGCGGAACATTTCGATACCGGTCACAACCGTGTTGGCCGTGTCCTTGATACCCACGATTTCAACGGGCTCGTTAATCTTGATGATACCGCGCTCGATACGACCCGTGGCGACGGTGCCACGACCGGTGATCGAGAACACGTCCTCGACGGACATGAGGAACGGCTTGTCGGTGTCGCGCTCAGGCTCGGGGATCTCGGCGTCGATGGCGTCCATCAAGTTACCGATGGCCTCGATGCCTTCCGGCTTGTCAGCCAGAGCGGCGGCGGCGGAACCACGAACGATCACGGCGGCGTCGCCGTCAAATTGGTATTTGGAGAGGAGCTCACGGACTTCCATCTCGACGAGCTCGAGGAGCTCTTCGTCGTCGATGAGGTCGACCTTGTTGAGCCAGACCACGATCTTCGGCACACCAACCTGGCGGGCGAGAAGGATGTGTTCGCGGGTCTGCGGCATGGGGCCGTCAGCTGCGGAGACCACGAGGATGGCGCCATCCATTTGAGCGGCGCCCGTGATCATGTTTTTCACAAAGTCAGCGTGACCCGGGCAGTCAACGTGAGCGTAGTGACGGTTGGCCGTCTCATACTCAACGTGAGCGACCGAAATCGTGACGATCTTGGATGCGTCACGCACGGTGCCGCCCTTTGCGATATCCGCATAGGACTTAATTTCGGCCAAGCCTTTGCCAGCTTGGACGTGAAGAATTGCCGTGGTCGTAGTGGTCTTGCCGTGGTCGACGTGACCAATGGTGCCGACGTTGACGTGCGGTTTGGTGCGCTCGAAGGTGCCTTTAGCCATTTGGGTTGGAGACGTTTATTTGTATTATTTGGATAGTTCTTGTGACTAAGTCGACATGGAGCCCAGAGCCGGACTCGAACCGGTGACCTCGTCCTTACCAAGGACGTGCTCTACCAACTGAGCTATCTGGGCGCTACGTGACTTCGTCAAAAGACGAGAAAAGAGCGCCGAACGTGGACAGCGCGAAATCCACCGTCAACTGCTATTTTTAAAGTAGTCCTAAATTTCACGGACCAAGTAAGATACGATAGATTCCCGGGCCTAATACCGCGCCTAATCGGGCCGATTTCAGCACTTCTGACACGACCTCCAAATCAACAACTGTATCTTCTGCGACGCCAATAACGGTCGGCGCTCCCACCAGTCCTGCTCTTTCGACCATGAAAAGGAGTTCAATTGGGACAATTCGTCCCGGCAAGCTCGATCCCTCTTCAATTTCAACGGACAAAACCACTTTGCCATCACGCAACCGTTGCACCTCGAGGGCGGCAAACCGTCGGGGCAGGGTTTTAACGGTCGCATCCTGCCGAGCCAGTTCCGCCACGGCGATGGGATGATCCAAACTGTCTAGTATTTCGATCGCACTAGTGGGCAGTTTCACCACATCGGGCACTTCCAAGCGGTTATTGTCCGTCGGATAGACAAATTTGGGCTCGATGGATCCAAACGACGTCCCTGGCGATTGCTCACTGGTCATGCTGGCATCAACCCGCCCGCTGTTCCACTCTGTGGGAAGGAACAGCGGCGTGGGGTCCTGCAGTGCAAACTCCGCCCGCATGATATCGCTCCCCTCCTCGGTCGGCATATCCGCCAGTGCCACCGGCGCATGGGGTGGTGCGCCCGCCACCGCCCCCAGTTCCACGTGGGGGCTTCTGACTCCCAATACCACCGCCAGGATCAACGTCCCGGCCAAGAGGGAGACCACCGCCCAGGGAAACTTTCGTTTGCGCCCCGCCATCATTCAAGGGTTCGGACCAAATGCATTCGCTGGCTTGCTCTCCAAGGCCAACTGCACGCCGGAAAAACCCGCCCCACGGGCGAGGTCCGACAGTCGCATCAGATCGCGGGCCGAAACTCGCGCATCCGCCCGCACCAGTAACCGGGACTCCGCCTCCCCGCCCCGCGCCACCTGTCCGGGCAACCATAGCGCCAGTTCGGCATAGGTCATCCGGCCCGCATCGGTGAACACCATGTCCGGCCCCAGCACACTGATTACCGCCGTGGTGCTCACGGCCGCGACGGTGGCATCCATCGATGCCGGCATGGCGAAATCCGTCTGCAACAGCGCCACTCCGGGTGAAAGCACAAACCGCGAGCCGAAGAAGGCGAAAAACAATCCCAACAGCACAACGTTGGCGTAAAACACGGCGTCCATCGACCGCGGGGGCGGCCGCAGCCGGGAGGCCAAATCCAACGGTCGCGTGATCATGATTCGAGGTCCGTTTCCGGGGCGGGACGGGCATTCCCTTCGGCCTCGCCGGTTTCGCGGTATTCAGTTTGGAGATACCGCATGATCTCGTTGCCCGCCCATTCGATGTCGCGCACGATCGCCCGCACGCGACCGTGGAGAAAGTGGTATCCCAGATGGGCCGGGATGGCAATGGTCAGGCTGCCAATGGTCACCAGCAGCGCCTGCCACATGCCATCCGAGAGCGCACTGGCCGTGGCGTATTCGGTTCCTCCCGTCATGAAGGTATAAAACGTCGTCGCCATTCCCAGCACCGTGCCCAGCAAACCCACCAACGGGGCCACCTGCGCGATCGCGGCGATCGCCCCCAGTCGTCGTTCCAGGGCGGGAATCTCCACCACCCCGGCTTCCTGCACCGCGAAACGCATTTTCAACTCGTCATCGTGGACGTGCATCAGGGCGGCCTTGACCACGGCCGCCACCGGACCGGGGGTCTCTTCACACACCGTGAGCGCTTCCAGCACCCGCCGCTTCCCAAGGATGTTTTTGATCCCGTCCACAAAAGCCGTGGAGCGAATCTGCCCCCGATGCAGGTAAAGCGTGCGCTCCACAAACAACACCAGCCCCACCACCGCCATGACGAGCAACACGATCATCATCGGACCGCCCCGCGCCAATAAACTGAATTCAAAATCGCCCATGGAAGCTTCCGGTTAGAGGGGATCCGACGTCATGCGTCAACGACCCGTCGTGGTTTCCACCGTGCCGCGCACCCCGAGGCGTTCGAGTTGCGCCTCCGCCCAGCCCGCTTGCGAAAGTCCCCTATCCCGCATGACGGCATACGACCGACGCGCCTCTTCCCACCGTCCCTGACGCTCAAACAATTCCCCCAGGTAGCGCAACGTCCGCGCCAACCAATAGCGGCCGCGGGTGCCCAGTGCCGCCGGATCGTTGTTTTCCAACAAAAATTCATCCACGACTTGCCACCAGGTCTCGGCCGCTCGTTCCCACCGGCCTCGTTCCGAGAGCAGGTGACCGGACTTGAACCCGGCCTCGATCCGCAACTCCATCGGCGCGGTCGCCAAGTCCCGCAATCGCTCGTAAATCGCCGCCGCACTGTCCTTGAGCGAACGGTCGTTTACGCCCGCCTGCGCCTTCATGGTGTCGGCCAGTGCCATTTGGGCGGCGCGCACATCCTCGTGCTGCGGATATTGATTGATGATCAACTCGTAGGCCTGGCGGGCCGAGCCCCATTCATTGAGTTTCCGCAACAGATCACCCTGTTTGAATCGCGCATAAAACACCAGGTCGCTCTGCGGATACCGCGTCACCAATTCCTCAATCTTCTCAATCGCCTCGCGCAGGTAAATATCCTCCCGCCGGCCCTCGGCCATGAGCGCCGATTGATAGAGCGCAAACGGTGCGTAACGATTATCTCGATACGTGCTGACCAACTCGGTCAACAAACGCTGGGCCTCCACCAGCAGCCCTTGCGCCGCCTGCGCATTGGCTTCCGCGATGTAGGAATAAACCGCCGCCTCCGTGTTGGCATGCTCGGCGCGCAACGCCTGCAGAGTGCTGAGCGCCTCATCATGGCGCCCCAGCGCGAAATACGCCTCGGCTTCCAACAACTGCATCGACGATAGGACTTCCTCGCGCAGTTCCGGCGAAACCGACCCGACCCGTCGGCGCACTTCCGGTGCCCGCGTCAAAGTCTGCTCCGGCTCCCCCGCCTCCAAGGCCAGTCGGGCCTGCAACCACGCGATCCGCACCGCGAGCGCGTCCGGGATGACGGCGCGTCCCGCCCCCAATTCCGCCATCAACTGATTGACCCGGTCGTAGGCGTCCGCTGCCCGCCCTTGCGCCTGCATCGCCCTCGCCAGATTCCACTCCGCCTGCCAGCGGTTGATCACATCGAAACGCGGATCCGTTGCCAATAGATCGATCCGTGTCGCCGCCGCCGTCAGTTGATTATCTGCAATCCGAGCCAGCACCTCCTGGAAAACCACATCCCCGGCCGCCACCCCGGACGGCAGTTCGTCCAGCGCCGCCGCGTAGGCGTCGGCCGCGCTGCGAAAATCGTCGCCGCGAAAAAATGCCTCCGCTTGCAACAGTCCCATCTGCGCGCGCACTTCGCGTTCCCCGGCCGGGAGCTCCCGCCGCGCCTGGGCGGCATATCCCGCCGCCGTGCGATAACGCCCCGAATCCCACGCCGCCCCCACCAGAATACTCAGCGCCGTCGGCCGCAAATCCGAGGCCGGGAACCGCTCCAACAAACTCAGGGCATCGCGCGTCGCCGCCGTGGTGTCCGGGGTCAACTGGGCGCGAAACAGCAACAAGTCCTGCTCGATCGGGTGTGCCTCGGTTTCCGCCAGCAACTGGCTGATTTCATTCCGTAAGTTCGCACGCTGCGCGTCGTCACTCGAACCTTCCACCAACATTCGCAGCGCGATGCGTTGTTTTTCCCGCCCCGCCCCTTCGGCCAGCAGGCGCAGCAAGGCATTGCGCCCCATGTCGTTATCGGCTCCGGCGATCAACCCGAGCAGCAACCGAAAATCGTCCCGTTGCGCCACTTGGCCACCTCTCAGCACCAGAATTTGGTTTTGTAGAAATGAAATCGCCGTCGCCTTGTCACCGAGCGCCGCCACCACCGCCGCATAGCGCTTGGCCGAGTCGTAACCGATCTGCTCACCTTCGTATTCCTGCCAACGTCGCAGGAGTCGCGATGCCTGTTCGGGCGTCGGCTGACTGACGTGCCAGCTCGAACGCAGATCGGCCAACTCAAACCGGGCTCGCTGCAATCCCGAGGTCGCCGCCGCGATCGCATTTGCGTAGGCTCGACGCGCCAACTGTGGCTCATCCCGGGCACCGGCGATCGCCCCCACCAGATAGTGAAACCACGCCCGCTCATTGACCGGCAACGTCGCCGCCATCCCCGGCACCAGGGCCGCATCCGCCCCGGCCACATCCCCTCGCGCCATCGCAATCAATCCGCGCCGCAAGCGCGAACGCGGCCCGTTTGGCACCGACAAATCCAACATCGCCGTCGCCGCCTCATCGATGCGATCGGCCTCAAAAAGCGCCATCACCCCGTCCAGAATGAGTCGGTCGCGCTCGACCGGATCTGTCGCGGCCGCGACCAACTCCGCATAAAGCCGTGTGGCCACACTCGGAAACCCCATTTCCAAGGCGCGTCGCGCCGCCCCTTCCCGCGCGAAACCGGGAACCGGATCGCCGGGCGCTTCCGCCGTTCCCATCAAGGGCGGCAACGCCGGATCCGTGGCCACATTCTGGCCACGACTCAACCCGCTCATCACGAGCAATCCCGATAAAATAACCGCACTTCGACACCCAAGCATCGCCTCGGAACATGCGAGCCGCTCTCGCCGGAAGCAAGTCCGGCGGCCGATCCGTTTTGACGCCGTCATCAATCGCGACAGGTTGGATGCGCCCGTCTCGATTCCCGACTTGGCCTCCTCCCATGACCGTCCGCGATCTCCAACACCAACTCATCGAAGACTACGGTTTCATCGAAAATCGCCAGGAACGCCTCGGCGCCATCGTCGACGCCGCCCGCACCCAGCCCACCTTCTCCGAGGATGAACGCAACGAGACCCATCTCGTGCCCGGCTGCACGTCCCGCGTGTGGTTGATAGGTGAATACACCGAGGGCGTGTGCCGCTTTCGCTCCGATTGTGACTCGCCCATGGTGCGCGGTCTGGTGGCATTGCTGTGCAAGTCCTACGACGGCGTCGCCCCAGCCGACGCCGCCTCGACCGCCTCGGCAGTGCTGGAGGAATTGGGTGTGACCCGCGACCTTTCCCCCACCCGCCAAAACGGTCTCGCCGCCGTGCGCCAACGCATCGCTGCGCTCGCCCGCGGCTGGATGTAAACCGGCCGATGCTCTACGACGCGCACAATCATCTCCATTTCGCCGAATTCGCGCCTTATCTCGAAGCCGTTCTGCCCGAGCTAACGGCGATCAATCTCGGCGGCATTGTAGCCAATGGCACGCATCCCGACGACGATTGGGACGATGTCGCCGCGCTCGCGCAGCGTTTTGATTGGGTGCGCCCGAGCTACGGTATTCATCCGTGGGACTGCGGTATCCGTCCCTCCGACTGGCAGGCCAAATTCACGGCCCGTCTCGAGAGCGATCCTCGCGCCGCCGTCGGCGAGATCGGCATCGATCAAGCCATGCTCGACCGGGAACCATCGCCGGGCCAAGCCCGACGCGCGCCCATGGATGAGCAATGCGCCGTGTTCCAATGGCAGTTCAACTGGGCGGCGGCCCACGACCGCCCCGCCAGCATCCATTGCGTGCGCGCCGTCGGCACACTCCTGGATGTGCTGAAGCAATCCGCCCGCCCTGCCCGGGGTTTCTTGCTTCACGCCTACAGCGGCTCCGCCGAAATGGTGCCCGAATTCGTGGAATTGGGGGCCTACTTTTCTTTCAACACCTCCTTCCTCGATCCGCGCCGAAAACGCCAACATGCGGCGTTCCGCGCCATTCCCGCCGATCGCTTGCTGGTCGAGACCGACGCCCCGGCCACCCCGCCGCCCGCCTCCGCAGGTCCTTACCTGCTCGACCCACCACCGCCGCCCACCTGGTCCAACCACCCCGCCAACCTGCGGCTCGCTTACGATTATCTGGCCGAACTGCGCCAGATCCCCGTCGCCGAATTGGAGGACACTGTCGCCACCAACTTCACGCGACTCTTCGGCTGACGTTCAACAATTCCGGCCGGTCCCAGGCTTCGCCCAAGCCATACCATCAGTTAAACACACACTTCATCCTCCTCCTACCCCATGGACCTAGCACTTTCCGGAAAACGCGCCCTCATCACGGGCGGCAGCGTGGGCATTGGCCTCGCCGTCGCACATGCTCTCGCCGCCGAGGGCGTGCACATCGCCATTTGCGCCCGCAATGGTGATCGCGCCCAGGCCGCCGCCGACGCCATCGCGCAAACACACGGCGTCGAAACGCTCGCCCTCCCAGCCGACGTGGCCCAAGCCGCCGACATCAATCATCTCGTCACCGCGCTCACCTCCGCATGGGACGGCATCGACATCCTCATCAACAACGCCGGCACCGGCTCCGAGGAAAAGATCCTTACCGCGCCCGACGACAAGTGGCAGTATTACTGGGACCTGCACGTCATGGCCGCCGTGCGTCTCTCCCGCGCCCTCGCCCCCACCATGAAAACTCGCGGCGGCGGCGCGATCATCAACAACGCCTCCATCTGCGCGACGCAACCGCTCTACTACGAGCCGATCTACAATACCACCAAGTCGGCCTTGGTGATGTTCTCCAAGTGCCTCGCCAACGAACTCATTCCCGACGACATTCGCGTGAACACCATCAACCCCGGCCTCGTCCTCACCCCCGATTGGCGCAAGACCGCCGGCATCCTCACCGAGGGCACCGACCGCACCGCCGACGACTACCTCAACCAAATCGCCGAGGACAACACCCCCATCAAGCGCTTCGCCTCGCCCGAAGAGGTCGCCAACTTCTTCGTCTTCCTCTGTTCGCCCAAAGCGAGCTACTGCGTCGGTTCCACCTACTACGTCGACGGTGGCTGGCTCAAGGTCACCCAGTGACACCGCATTTTTCAACCACAGATGGACCCAGATAAGCCCAGATTGAAATTCAGCCGCTTCACCGGAGTTGATCCGTGTTTATCTGTGCCCATCTGTGGTTAAACTCCAATTTCCTTTATGAAAGCACTCGTTCTCGAACGTCAGGATATTCTCTCCCTCCGCGACTTCGACATCGCCGAAACCCTCGGTCCCGACGATGTGCGCATCGCCATCAAAACCGTCGGTATTTGCGGCAGTGATCTCCACTACTACACGCACGGACGCATCGGACCGTTCGTCGTCGAGGCTCCCATGATTCTCGGCCACGAAGCCGCGGGTGTCGTCGCCGAAACCGGCCCCAATGTCACTCACCTCGCGGTTGGCGATCGCGTGTGCATGGAACCCGGGATTCCCAATCCTCTCGGCCGTGCCACCCAACTCGGCCTCTACAATCTCGATCCCGATGTGCGCTTTTGGGCCACCCCTCCGATCCACGGCGTGCTACGCCCGAGCGTCGTGCATCCCGCCCAGTTTACCTTCAAAGTCCCCGACGCCGTCTCGCTCGGCGAAGCCGCTCTCGTCGAACCCCTCGCCGTCGGCATGCACGCCGCCACCAAGGCCCGCGTCAAACCCGGCGATGTCGCGGTCGTCCTCGGCGCCGGCACCATTGGACTCGTCACCGCGCTCAGCGCCCTCGCCGCCGGTTGCAGCCGGGTGTTCATCACCGACGTCGCTCAACCCAAACTCGACCTCGCCGCCACGCTCGGTGCCATCACGCCGGTCAATATCGCGAATGAATCACTGCCCGAAATCATCGCCGCCGCGACCGACGGTTGGGGCGCGGACCTCGTCTTCGAAGCCAGTGGCAATGCCCGCGCCGCCGCCTCGGTCTTTGAAACGCTGTGTCCCGGTGGCTGTGTCGTTTACATCGGCATGCCCGGCGGACCGATTCCATACGATGTTGTCGCCGCTCAAATCAAAGAAGCCCGCGTCGAGCACGTCTTCCGCTATGCGCACGTTTTCCCTCGCTGCCTTGCCCTCATGGGTTCCGGGCAACTCAACGTGAAACCGCTCATCACCGAGACCTACGCCTTCGCCGACAGCATCGCCGCCTTCGACTACGCCAAAGCCCCCGCCCCCACTTCGGTCAAAGTCCAAATCGAGATCTGATATCCATACCCGAAAATCGCAGAGTCCACCCCGGGTCATGCCTCCAAGGCTTTGCGAACTTTGCGCTCTTGGTGTGAAATACAGCTGCTACGGAACGTTAGTTTGAGGCTCGATTTACTACAAAAACTGCGGCGCGATCAAACGCGGAATCCACAGCACGATTTCGGGAAACAAGATCACCAACAGCAACAGCAGCAGCATGGGCAGCAGCACGACCACCACATCTTTCAATACGTGCACGACCTTGGTCCCGCCCACCTCCGCGGAAATCAGCAAACACAACCCGTAGGGCGGCGTCACCAGGCCAAACGCCAGCGAGATCACCCCGATGATCGCGAAGTGGATCGGATGCATCCCGACGCTTTGCGACACCGGCAGCAAAATCGTGCCGAGGATGATGATCGCCGGAATCGCATCGATGAACATGCCAATAAGTAAAAACGCCCCGGCAATCAACAACCCCACCGAGATCGGTCCCGTCCCGGCCGACGCCACCAGATCGACCAACGTCTGCGGCACTCGGAAATAAGCCAGCAACCAGCCAAAGGCCGACGCCGTCCCGATGCAAAAAAGTGACACCGCCGAAAGGCGCGCCGAATCATACAGTATCTTGGGGAAATCGCCCCAGCGCACGGAACGATAAACCAATCCGCCCAAAATCGCCGAGTAGATCACCGCCAGCACCGACGCTTCCGTCGGCGTCACAAATCCTCCCACGATGCCGCCGATGATGATGATCGGCGTGATCAACGCCCAGACCGCCTTGACCGCCGCCTGCAGAAACTGACGCCCCGACGCCCGTTGATAGATCGGATACCCCCGCTTGCGCGCATACCCCCACACGGTCGCCATCATGAACAGGGCCATCAGCAATCCCGGCAACACGCCCGCGAGAAACAGGCCGCCGATCGAAACCGACATCAAGCCCCCCCAGACCACCATGAGAATACTCGGCGGAATGATCACGCCCATGACCGAGGAACACGCGGTAATCGCCACCGTAAACGACGTGTCGTAACCCTGCTTCTTCATCGCCGGAATCAGCAGCGAACCGATCCCCGCCGCGTCCGCCGTCGACGATCCCGAGATGCCCGCAAACAGCATGCTCACCATCACGTTGATGTGACCCAGCCCTCCCGGCAAATGCCCCACCGTCGCCTTCGCGAGATTCACCAGCCGCTCGGTGATTCCCGCCGAGTTCATGAGATTGGCCGCCAACAAAAAGAACGGGACGGCCAGCAGGATGAACGAATTGTAGGATTTCCACATTTCACTCATCAACAGCGACGGGGACAAACGATCGTCCGCGATGAACACCGGGATACAAGCCAGCCCCAACGCGAATGAAACGGGAATCCTCAACACCACCAGCACCGCGAAGGTGCCAAACATGATCGCTGCCACTTCGCCGGGACTCATGCGTGCGGCTCGGTTGCGGGGGACCTGATCAGTCGCACGTCAGCCACCATTTTCTCGGCCAAAAAAAGCACCCAGGTCACGCCCGCCAAGGGAAACGCGATGTAGATGCTGAGCATGTTGATGCCACTCATTTCCGACGTCTGGATGAAGCCGAATTTCGCAAATTCGTATCCGTAACGAACGAACGCCACCGCCATCACCATCATGCCCAGATGCACCACTAATCCCGCGATGCCTGCCTGACGCGGCGTGCGAGGCGCAGGCAGCACGTCGACTTCGAAATGCGACTTATCCCGCACCGCGATCATGGCCCCGATCATGATCATCCACACGAAGCAAAACCGCGCGACTTCCTCGGTCCAAATATATCGCGGCATGAGGCCCGTGTAGCGCGACAGGATCTGGATGGTCACTGGCACGATCAGCACTCCCATCAAGATCGTGAGCAACCGTTTCAGCATTCGGTGATAACCGTCCAGGAGGGCCTTCATCGCGATGGAGGACCGGATTATTTAACCGCATCGATGCGGGCCAAAACCTCCCGCACTCCGAGTTCATTCGCGTAGGCCTCCTTCACGGGTGCCGCCAATCGAAGCAAGGCGGCGCGCTCCGTAAACTCGTGGGTGCGAATCTTGCCCTCCGCCTCCATCTGGAGCAGCGTCGCGTGGTCTTCGCGTGCCTCGGTCTCGCGCCCGAATTCTCCGGCTTCGCGGCCGGCGCGAAGGATCGCCGCCTGCAAATCCTCCGGCAGACGTCGGAAGGTTTTCCCACTAAATACCAGCGGGCGCACCGTGATGGCGTGCTGGGTGAGCGAGATTTCCGGTCCCACTTCATAGAACTTCATCTGCTGAATTCCCGTCGCCTCGTTCTCCGCCGCGTCAATCACCCCCGTCTGCACCGCGTTATAGATTTCGTTGTAGGCGATGACGGTCGGGGCGGCATGGATCGCCTGAAAGATGCGAGTCTGGATCGGCGCGCCCATCACGCGAATGTCGAGCCCTTCCAACTCGGCAATGGTCGTGATCCGCTTGCTCGCGGTGATGTTGCGGGTGCCGCCGCCGGAAAACCCGATGAGCTTCACATCGGCCTTCTGTTCCACGTCATCCGTGATCGGTTTCAAGGCGTCTCCCGACAGGACTTTGTTCCAATGATCGAGGTCGCGAAACAGGAACGGCATGTCCATGAGCGGAGCGGCCTTGGAGAAGGTCGACATGTGCGACGGCGACACGTGCGCGAAATCGACCGACACCCCCTGACTCATGTAAGCGAAATACTCCTTCTCCAACCCCAGCTCGCTGTTCAAATAGAACTCAAAATTGACCGGCTTGCCGTAGTATTCCTTCACCAGTTCCTCGAACTTGAAAAGCGTGCGCGAGAAGACGTGGTTTTTGTCGAACTGGTTAGCACCACGCAGCGTGATGACTTCTGCTTCCTTCGAGGAACAAGCGGCCACGGAGAACATCAACGCGACGGCCGCCAGGCCGACTAACACAGGGGAATATTTTCGAGTCATGGGGTAGGAAACCAACATGCTACGCGTGCCCGCCCGTGGTCAACGATCCATCCCGACCGCTCCGGGGGAACGATTTGGGCCCCACGTTAACCATTCTTCATGCGCAAAAACGTGGACCCGCCAGCAATCCATCGGCACCAAAACGCATACCCCTATGCCTTCCCCCGCTGGCGCCCCGCCCCCCACCACGCTTCTCCAATCGCTCAAATACATCGGTCCGGGACTGATCCTGACCGCCGGGATCGTCGGCACGGGTGAACTGGTCGTCACGCCGCACGTCGCCGCCGAAAACGGATTCGAGCTGCTGTGGCTCATCATTTTCGGCTGCCTCGTGAAAGTCTTCGTGCAGGTCGAGCTCGGTCGCTACGCCGTCGCGACCGGCACGCCCACCTTGCACATGCTCGACGCCGTGCCGGGGCCGCGCATGCGCAACGTCGGCTGGATGGTGTGGATTTTCCTCCCCGTTTTTGTCGCCATGATTTCCGTGATCGGCGGCATGCTCGGCGGCTGTGCGCAGGTCTTCAATATGGCCGGCATCGATGCCGGTCCCAAACCGATCGCCGTCGTCATGGGTCTCTCCCTCACCGCGTTGCTCGGCATCGGTCGCTACAAACTGGTGGAGCGCTTCTCCATCGGTCTCGTCATCCTCTTCACCATCTCGACCCTCTTCGCGTTGGTCGCGCTCCAGTTCACCGACTTCAAGGTCACCACCGCCAACATTGTCTCGGGGCTGCAATTCAAATTACCCGAGAACTTCGCCGTCGCTTTCGCCGCGCTCGGCATCATCGGCGTCGGCGCGGCCGAGTTGATCTACTACCCGTATTGGTGCTTGGAAAAAGGATACGCCGCCCGCGTCGGTGCGCCCGAAGCTCCCGGCTGGAACGAACGCGTCCATGGCTGGATGCGCGTGATGAAGATCGACGCCTTCGCTTCGCTCCTCCTCTACACCGCCGCGACCGTCGTGTTCTACCTGCTGGGCGCGGCGATCCTCCATCGCCAGGGACTCACCATCGATAACAGCGAAATGGTGCCGACTCTCGCCAACATGTATCTGGAGAGCTTTGGTCCGCTCGGTTTCTGGGTCTTCGTGGTCGGCGCGTTTGCCACCCTCTACTCCACCGCCTTCGCCGCCACCGCCGCCAACTCCCGCTTGATGGCCGATGTCCTGCCGTTACTCGGCATCATGAAGCCCGCCGCCAATGAGGACGCCAAGGCCAAGCGCATCAAAGCGTTTGGCATCGGCCTGCCGCTCTATGGCACGCTACTCTATGTCGTCTGGCCGCAACCGCTCACGCTCATTATGATAAGCGGCGTCGGCCAGGCGCTGCTGCTCCCGTTTCTCGCCATCTGCGCGCTCTACTTGCGCTACAAAAAACTCCCCGCCGAACTGCGCCCCGGCGGCCTGTGGACCACGTTTCTCTGGCTCTCCGGCATCGCCCTCACCGTCGCCGGCGCCTGGAATCTTTTCAGCCGCTTCGGGTGAGCCCCGACGGGGTGATCCCACCATCGGGCACGCCCAGTGACCGATGCGAATAGCGGCATGGCGGCGCTCGGTTGTCTCCAAAGTTAAATCACTTTGAGAGAATCCATGAAACCGACTTCCATCCTTCGACTCCGCGTCTTCGCTGCCTTAGTCCTTATCCCCCTGCTTTTCGCATCGCTCCTGTCCGCGGCTCCTCAGCTGCAGGTCAGTCCGCGCAACTATACGCTTCCGGGACAATACGAACCCGGTTCCACCATCACGCTTTCAGCGGCTTACTCGCCGGAACCGATCGGGAGCTGGCAGTGGCAGTGGCTCCATGACGGCACCGCCATTCCCGGTGCCAATGCCTCCGCTCTGACCTTGTCGAATCTCACCCCCTCGGATTCCGGCAACTACACCCTCCAAATCACCGCAGGCGACACCACGGAGCGCAGTTATCCCGCCACCATCAATGTGATTCAGCTACCGGAGAGTGCCATCGATCCGGCGTTTAATGCCCCTGACCTGACCGATACTCGGACCGAAGTCATCGGAGCCACCGCCGACGGCCGAGTGGTGGTGCGAACATATTTCGATTCGTCCCCCAACCCATCCTCCACCCACCGCCTGCGGCCGGATGGCTCGCTTGATCCTGATTTCCGATATCCTTCGGATGAAAGCTTCCGCGCCGCCAACGTGTTGGCGGTCTATCCCGATGGCCGCCTGATACTCGCCACCCCCGGCGGCCCTCACCGTCTGGCGGCCGATGGCAGCGTGGATGCCTTGCCGCTCCCGACGACGTTCTCCAACTCCGAACCCCTCGCCGGGGCCGCCATCCAACCCGATGGCAAACTACTCCTTGCTCAAGGAAACCAGATCGCCCGACTAAATCCGGACGACTCTCTCGACGTCACGTTCGACTACCAGTATGCCACCACCACCGAACCTCGCGAATTCAAGTTCGATCGCGAGGGTCGGATCTACGTCACCGGCATGGCATTTGACCCGGTGCCGGGACACTACCCCACCAGTTGGAAAATCATCTACCGGTTGAGCGCCTCCGGTGCCGCCGACTCAACTTTCACCCCTCAAACACCTCTCCTCCGTCGCGGCGACGTGGTCCTTTACCCACTGCCCGACGGACGCCTGCTGCGCTATCAAAACTACCAGGGCATTAAGAGCGGGTCGATGTTGACGGACCAAGGTCAGGTCGACTCCACGTGGACGCACAATGCAAGCTTCACCGGCTACGGCTTCGCCGTGGACGGCGAACACAATCGTCTCTTTGTCACCGACTACGCCCACGTCCTCCATCGCTATACCATCACCGCAACGGGTCTGGAGCTTGATGCCGATTTCTACCCCGGCCCTCTTCCCGTTTATTCCCTCGTCCTCCTCGCCGATGGCAATCTCGTGGCAACGTCCGTGGTTTCCACGCCCGTTTTCAGACTGCGCGGCGACCATGCTGGTGAGCAGCCCACGAAGTTATCCATTGTCAGCCCGGGGTCTAACCCGCGCGGAGGCTCGACCCAAACGTTCCGGAGCGAAGTGACCGGCCCGAATCCGGTGGGTTATCAATGGCTGGCCCTCGATGGTCAGCCTCTGCCTCCCGACACCACGTCGCCGTCGCTTACCATTGCGGATATCGGTCCCGACAACCTCGGCTACTATCAACTCCGGGTCGTCCTGGCCAACGGGCAAAGTCTGCTCAGCCCCGTGACGGTATTCGAGCTCGGCCCCCACAAATCCTACCTCTCGAATCTTTCCAGTCGCGCCCTGACCGGCACCGGCGAACGCAGCGTGATCGCCGGACTCACCACCAAAATCTCGGCGGGCGCCCTGGGGTTGCCCACCCTGTTGCGAGGCGTCGGGCCGGGACTCAGCCCGTTCGGCCTGACGGGCTTTCTGCCCAATCCTGCCATCGATGTGTTCAATGCCACCGGGGAACTTATCGGCAACAACGACCAGTGGTGGGCCAACCCGCAGACCGCCGACGCAGCCACGGCCGCCGGTGCCTTTGCCCTCGCCGATGCCAGCAACGATGCCGCCGGCATTCACACATTTGGCACGGGCAGTGCCACCGTGATGGTGCGTCCCCAGAGCGAGGGCACCGGGATCGCCCTGCTCGAAATTTATCAGCTCTTCCCCACCGGCCACGAGTATCTGTTCCAATCACTCACCAATCTGTCCTTCCGCGCGCACACCAGCCCCGGCGAAGCCACCGCCATCGCGGGATTTGTGATCGTCGATCCGCAAAACTTCGGCCGTTCCGCACGCGTGCTCCTCCGCGCCGTCGGCCCCGCCCTGGCCGACTACGACATCGCCGATCCCTTGGCTGATCCCGTGCTCACCGTCTTCAACGCCGCTGGCGAAATCGTCGCGACCAACGATGACTGGTCCGCCCCGGATGCCGCGACCATGGCGCAGGTCGGGGCCTTCAGCCTGTCGACTGGAAGCAAGGACGCCGCCCTCGCGATCGATCTTCCGGCCGGGGCCTACACCATGCACGCGGGCGGCGGCACCGGCGTCGTGCTACTCGAGATCTACCTCGTGGAATAAGCCAAGGCTCGAAGCCATCGGACCACCCGTGGCCCCGGTTTAAGCGGTTTCAAGACCGGGCCATCTTGACATCCCCCGTCATTCGGCTGGGTCTATACACCATGGTCGGATCCGCCGATGCGTCTCTGCCCACCTCTCGGCATTTCCTGTTAACACTGAGGTAATAAACCAACTCTGATCGCCTCGGCGGTCACAGAACCGCCCCCCCGATGGAACCACCTTCCCCGCCCACCCGCATCCTGTTCGTCGATGATGAGCCGATGATTACCCGGGTCGGTCGGCGGGCACTCGTCAGCCTCGGGTATCAACCCACCATCGCGAACGATGGCGCCGAGGCGTGGGAACTCATGCAGCAGGAGCCCTTGGCATTCGACCTCATCATCAGCGACCAAACCATGCCCGGACTCACCGGCCTGGAACTGTTGGACAACGTGCGGAAAATCCACCCCGATCTGCCATTTATCCTCAGCACCGGTTACGCGGAAAATTTCGATATTTCGGATGCGCTGGCCCGCGGCGCTCAGGCCATGCTCAGCAAACCGTTTCAACTCGCGGAACTCCGTGAAATTGTGGAGCGCGTGCTAAACTCAGCGCACGGCCCTCCCGGCTCGTAGCGCCGCCGTCCCCTCACGGCCGACACCCGCTGAGCCCCACGCGACCGACGCCCGGGTGGCCATGCTTGCTCGACGGCCGGGGCTGTTCCACGTTCGTTCCCATGCAGGATCGCATTTACCCTCCAATTTTGAACCGGCTCGGCTGGTTCATCACGCTGCTGAGCGTCATGATGGTCACCGTCCGCGCGGAATCCGTCGTTCCCGCCGAGATCTTCGATCCGGGCTACTTGGAGGGCGACTCCAACTACCACTGCCTCACCGCCGCGTCCGACGGTTACCTCTACTTCGCCGTCAACTCTCACCATCCCGGCGCGTCCGTCCGTATCTACCGATTCGATACGTCCACCGACACCACCGCGCTGGTCGGTGACGTCAGCGCCGCGCTCGGTTTGGAGCCCGCCCGCGAGATCGTGCATGGCAAGATCCACACGCCTCTCGTCGAGTGGGACGGCTATCTCTACTTCGCCACCCACACGTCCCAATACGACGGCAACCTCCCGCTGATCAATCCGCCCGACGGTCGCCAACCCTACGCCGGTGGGCACTTCATGCGCCTCAATCTCGCCACCCAAAAAATCGAGGACGTTGCCGCGCTTGGCCTGCCCAACGAGGGGCTCATCACCATGGCCGTCGATAAACCCGGCCGCACGCTCTACGGTCTTACCTGGCCCAGCGCTCAACTCGTCAGTTTCAACCTCGACGAGGGGCGCCTGAAAAACTGGGGAGCCGTCCAACAACGCGGCGAATGGGGCGCTTTCCCCGACGAATGGGACTTCGTGTGCCGCAAACTCGGCGTCACCCCCGAAGGCACCGTCTACGGCTCCACCAACACCGGCCGCATCTGGCATTTCGATTCGGACGATCAACGCCCGGTGAAGTATTTCACCCAACTCAACCTCGATGCCGTGCCGCCCATTCAGGCGGAGGACTTCACCATCGAGCCCGTGCCCCACTTCTTCTGGCGCAATTGGCGCACGCTCATCTGGAACGATGCGACCGCCAGCTTCTGGGGCCTCCACGGCGGCAGCGGCCAACTCTTCGAATTCACCCCCGCCACCGGCACCCTGCGTTCCGTGCGTCCCCTGAATCCGACCACCATCGTGCCCGGTCGCCGCAACCCGTTTCGCACGCAACTCGGCTTCATGCTCGGACCCGACAACACGCTGCTTTACCTCGCGCATGCTCCCCCCACGCCCAGCACCGCCGATCGCGCTGTCGCGACGTCCGTGCATTTGCTCACCTACGCGATCGACACCGATACTTTTACCGACCACGGCGCGATCACCGGCCCCGACCATCGCCGCATCTTCTTCACCGAAAGCATCGCGCTCGGTCCCGACGATCACCTCTACTCCGTCGCCTGGGTCGAGACCACCGACCCCGCCAAGATGCAACAGGTGCAAACCGCCCGCGCTTTCGCCGCCCCCGAGGAAACCCAGGACATCATCTTTGAAATCCAACTCATCCGCCTGCCCCGCCGGGACGCGCTGACCACCCCTTGATCCTCCGCCCGTCCCGGCTGCTTTACCTCTCCCCACCCGCTTCATGTCACGTCGATACCTGCCCCACCCGGCCCCACTGCTTTTCACTCTGCTGGCCGCGATCACCTCCCTCCCCGCCGCCACCGTTCAAATCACGGTCGACGTCACTCAGGACCGTGTGCCGGTGTCGCCGTTTATCTACGGTAAAAACGACACCCCCGGGCAGCCCGGTTCCCTTCGCAGCGCCGCCGATTGGCAACGCTTTCGCGACGCCGGCCTGCGCATGATGCGCACCCTCGCGGGCAACAACGGCACCAAATACAATTGGCAGCAAAAACTCTCCTCCCACCCCGATTGGTATAACAACGTCTACGCCAACGACTGGGATTTCGCCCAGGCTCAACTCCAGCAAAACCTGCCCGAAGTGCAGTCGATGTGGAGCTTCCAACTCATCGGCAAAGTCGCCGCCAATTCCGCTCACAACTTCAACGACTGGGGCTACAACCAAAGCCAGTGGTGGAGCGGCGTTGGCCAAAACCTCGCCGGCGGTGGCACCCCCAATCCCAACGGCGAAAAGGCTCTGCAGGAGGGCAACCCCGACCTCTACCTCACCGACTCCGATGCCGCCACCTCCACCGCCATTCTCGACCACTGGATCCAGCCCACCAGTCTCGGTCTCGACCGGCGGCAGTTCATTTATTGGAGCATGGATAACGAACCCGAAATCTGGGAGGGCACCCACGACGACGTGATGCCCACCCAGCTCTCGGCCGAAGCATTCATGCAACGCTACTTTGCCTACGCCAAGGCCGCCCGCGCCCGCTTGCCCGAGATCAAGCTCGCCGGTCCCGTCGCCGCCAACGAGTGGCAGTGGTATAACTGGCCCGACCCGATCGACGCCGACGGCCGCACCTGCCCGTGGCTCGAGTATTTCATCAAACGCGTCGGCGAGGAACAGGCCCGCACCGGCATCCGCCTCCTCGATGTGCTCGATATCCACTACTACCCCGGCACCACCGCCCCCGCCGACATCGTGCAACTGCACCGCACCTTCTTTGACGAGAGCTACGTGAGCCCCGACGCCAACGGGGTGCGCACCGTCCACGGCGGTTGGGACACGTCCATAAATCGTGAATACATCTTCGGTCGCTGCGCCGCCTGGCTCGATCAATACCTCGGTCCCGATCACGGTGTCACCTTCGGCCTCACCGAAATCGACATCCCCGTGACCGATGCCGCCCTGGCCTCGGTCTGGTATGCATCCACTCTCGGCGAATTCATGCGGCACGGTGTCGAGATCTTCACCCCGTGGAGCTGGCAGCCCGGCATGTGGGAAGTCCTCCACCTCTTCTCCCGCTACAACGGCGACGTCGCGGTCCGCGCCCTCTCCAGCGACGAAGAATCCGTCTCGGCCTACGCCACGACCGACAACGCCACCGGCGACCTCACCATCGTGCTGGTCAACCGCGCACTCTCCGAGGCCCACACCACCCAGGTCGCGCTCGCCCACGCGACCATCGCCAACGGTGTTTATCCGGCCCGCCAATTGGCCAACCTCCCCGCGACCGAAACCTTCGAATCCACCGCAAGCAACGCGCAGATTATCGGGTCCGCCGCCGTCAACGCCAACGCGTTCAACCTCACCCTGCCACCGCTGTCGGTCACCTCCATTCGCCTGCCGGCCGCGACCGACATCGTCGTGCCTCCCGCCGGTGCCTCACGCCTGGCCAACGTCTCCGTTCGCGCCGTCAGCGGGGCCGGCATCAACGCGCTCACCGTCGGCTTCGTCATCGGCGGCGACGGCACCAAGGAAGTCCTGCTCCGCGGTATCGGCCCCACGCTCGGCGGCTTCGGCGTTTCGTCCATCCTCGCCGATCCCGTGCTCGACCTCGCGAGCCCTGCCGACGGACCGCTCGACCACAACGACAACTGGGGCGCCGACGCCGACAACGTTGCCACAACCTCCGCCCGTCTCGGCGCCTTCGAGCTCGAATCCGGCAGCCTCGACGCCGCCATGGTCGCCACGTTGCCCGCCGGAGCCTACACCGCGCGAATCGGAGACCGCACCGACGGCAGCGGCGTGACGCTCGGCGAGGCCTACGACGCCGACATCACCGGCACCGCCCGCCTCACCAACGTCTCCGCCCGCACCTGGGTCGGCACCGATTCCGACAACCTCATCGCCGGTTTCGTCATCAGCGGAGACGTCGGCCAAACCCTCCTCATTCGCGCCGTCGGCCCTACCCTCGCGCAATGGGGTGTGCCGGGCCTGCTCGACGATCCCGTCCTGCGCATCTATCGCCAAGGCGATACGATGCCCCTCTATCAAAACGACGATTGGGATGACATCGCCTACGCCGCCGAAATCGCCACCGCCGCCCAAACCGTCGGAGCCTTCCCCCTGTCGACCGGCACCAACGACGCCGCCCTCCTCCTCACCCTGCCCCCCGGCGTCTACAGCGCCGTCGTCTCCGGCAAAGCCAACACCACCGGCGTAGCCCTCGTCGAAGTCTACGAAGTGAACTGAGGTGGTCGTGTCCCCGGTTCGCGAACATCCCGTCCCTTCAAGACGGCTTCATTGACCAGATCACCAAACCAACTCCAACTGGGTCGGCACGTAGGAGCGGGCTTGCGCGCGATGAACGCGTTGGATTTGCGCTGAGCGGCAGACGTTATCGCGCGCAAGCTCGCTCCTACTCCCAGTTCACCTCCACCGGTGCAGCTATCAGCGAAATTGATGAAGTCGAAAGACTCATGCCATATTGCAACAACGGGGCTCTCGTTCGTCGATAGACGCCGCACCGACTACTGTTTCGGAGAAAATCCCGATCACTTATTCTACAAAACAGGAAATCAACGTAAGGGAACACTTGGCACAAATTCAGTGCTGAGTCTTGAATCGCATCATGGAGGATTATGCCTTTTGTATGCGATTGGCTGGCCGCCATTCATCCTAAAGTTCATACCCCATGAAAATTGCCAAAGCTGTCGATCACATCGGCACAAGCCTCGTGCTAAAGCGTATTTCGAGCGCCTACGTAATCGATTATCGCAATCTCACCGACGATGAGATTCGGGCCGCCCTTAAAAAAACCTCTCCGCAATACTACTACGCCTCCAACGTAAAATCGGCATTGAACGAACTGCTCTACCGGGCAGATCGGCAGCACCGGATTCTGGTTCGTCTGATTCTTAAAGAAATTCTTCTGAACAAAGATAGTTATCTCGCGGACGAGAAAGAAACTTCCGACGACATTATTGCCTACGAACAGTCGATAATCGACCGCTCAAACGAGGACATTCTAAAAAACGGAGTGGCCCGATCTGAACAGCTCGAACTCTTCAAATTCGTTCTCGAAACCGCTTGGGAAAACCAAGCTCAAGTTTCAAATGACGAGTTCAACCTAATCGAAAAACTGCGCGTTCGATTAAAAATCACGGAACGCGAGTATCGAACAATCGAAGCCGGGCTGAACCGATTTCCCTCGCTCGGAAACGTCCTGCATACTCGAACAGAGATCGAAGAAACGAGACGACTCCTTCAATCGAAAGGTCTGCTTTTCTCCATCCGGAACGAAGACGGCACCGACTTCGATTTGATCCCAGATGAGATCGCCCGCGTGCTTCGTGAGGTTCTGCACGTTACTATCAAAACCCACGGCTACCACGAGCTGTTGAACTACAAAGCCGTGCGGTCAAAACCCTACTTGTTCGATGCCATTCGCAAATGCGACATCAGCGCCGATAAAACTACGACATTAGCCGAGCTCCAGCAGATCGTTCAGGAACAAGTGCCGCCTTCCACGCTGCTCGGTGGCATTTCGCCCCGAGATGGCTTGGAAGTAGAGGTTTTGAAAAAATGGTGCGCAGAGCTCGGTCAGATCGTGTCTGGAACCAAAGCAGAGCTCATCGATCGTTTGATCGGTTTCTATGACAATCTGCTGCAGCGGACGGAAACCGCCGGGGACGATCGACAAGTGTGGTATGACCACTTCGAACAACTCGCTGCCCGCGACCTTCAATTTTTACGAGGACAGCAACTTATTGAGAAGGATTTGGAATGCGAAGCCCGGTTCGAAGATGCGACCGACTTCTTGTTTGAAAACCGGCTTCACCACAAACCGCTGAAGTTAATCGGTTCCGCCCACGCCGATGGTATTCTTTCGTTTCGAGACAAAGTGATCATCTGGGACAACAAATCGAAAGAATCACCGGTCCACCTGAAAGACCATATCAAGCAGTTCGAAAACTATATCAAAACTTCTGAAAGGCCGGTGGCCGGTTTTTGGGTTATCGGTCCAGACTTCACCATCGAGTCCCAGATGCTCGCTATGCAATTCACCGTCGATTGCGGAGCCACGGTCACACTCATCAAAGCGGGTGACCTCAAACAAATCGCCGAAAATTGGCATAAACGAAATGCCGGAAAATCCGATGATCCCTTCCCTCTGGGATACCTGCTCCAACCAGGTCTTCTCAACCCCGTGTTGGTGGCGGCCAGCTAGCCCCCCGAGCTCTCTGTTTTTACTCGGTGATCTCTGCGGTAGAATTCCGGAGACATCCACCATTCAGCTGCCGCTCCCTGCGCCACTTTCCACAATCCAACGCACCATTTTTTGGGCGACCGCGAGGTTTATGAGACTGGTGATCTAAACCGCCATGCCGAAGCCACGGCTTCATTCGCACTGGGTCGGCACGTAGGAGCGGGCTTGCGCGCGATGAACGCGTTGGATTTGCGCTGAGCGGCAGACGTTGTCGCGCGCAAGCTCGCTCCTGCGCTTGGGTAACGAAACATGCGGTAAACTCCCATCCGCGTTGGCTGGATCCCATGACCCGGCGCTGGGTCCGGGAATGCTCCTTCACATCCGATCGGGTCAGCGATCTGCGTGGAATTACTTCTCCTGCATCTGCCGCTCAGCTCCTGTCCCACTCGTCACCTTCCACGATCCAGCGCACGGTTTCCTGCGCGGCGGCAAGGCCCATGGCTCCGGTGACCCAGACCGCCGTGCCGAAGCCACTCGCACAATCGAGTTTCAGGTTGCTGCCGGGTTCGGGTTCCGTGCTGCAGGTGCCGTCGGCCCAGGGGTAAGTCGGGTTCTCCGCCGAATAGATGCAGCGCACGCCGTAGCGGTTGCCTTCACCCCGCGCGAAGCCGTGTTCGCGGCGGAGTTTCTTGCGCACCATTTTGAGGAGTTCGTCGCCCCACGCTTCACCCAAGTCGCCAATGCGGAGCTGCGAGGCGTCACGTTTGCCGCCCGCCCCGCCCACCGTTACACAGCGTTGGCCGAGGCGCACGCAGGCGCCGATGAGGTCGGCCTTGTTCGTGGTGCCGTCGATGGCATCCACCACCACGTCAAACTTCGGCGCGAGCAGGCGATCGGCGTTGCTGGCCGTGATGTATTCAGAAACCGGTGTCACCGCACACGCCGGATTGATCAAGCGCACGCGCTCCGCCAGAGCCTCAACTTTGGGTCGGCCATGGTTGCCGTCGAGCGCGGGCAACTGACGGTTGACGTTGGTCACACACAGGTCGTCGAGGTCGATGAGGGTGAGCGCACCCACTCCGCTGCGAGCAAGACCTTCGACTGTCCACGAGCCCACGCCTCCGACGCCAATCACCGCGACGTGCGCGGCCGTCAGTTTATCGAGCGAGCCAGCACCGTAGAGGCGACCGACGCCGCCAAAGCGTTCGTTGTAATCGTCCGCGGCCATGAGCTCAGAATGATTCGGCCGCCAGCTTCACGACGCCGATTTCCAACAGGAGGTTGGCGAACCGACGCTGTTCGCCGGTGGCGATCATCAGCGTGGTGCGGGGTGACGCGATTTTCTCGTAAAATGACCAGCGTTCCATCGCACTCCACGCCACGTGCGCCCCGAGCTTGTCTTGATAAATGGCGTGAATCTCCGGGGCATAATCGGACGGTGGCTCCATCACCGTGGCCGCCTGCACCGGCACGACCGTGAGCAGCGCGTCGAGCACGGACACGGCGTCGACCATGCCGGGGGCCAGATTGAGATGGACGATTGCGGCATTCGGGCCGCGATTGCCCGCGATGGGAAAATTTCCGTCCGCTACCAACACCTGGGAATAATGCCCCGAGGCGGCGAGCGCGGCCAGAATCTGGGGGTGGATGAGTCGCGTATTGAGCATGAGAAATCAGCTTTCCTTGGCGGCGGTCGATTTCAGCGCGGCGATACCCGTCACGATATCGGAGCCGCTCGGTTCCTGGAATACCCGCAGGTCGAAAACCTTCGCGACGGAGAGAAGGTGGTCGAAAATATCGGACTGCACGCCCTCGTAGTAGGCCCACGCGGTGTTGTTCACGAAGGTGTAGATCTGCAGCGGCAAGCCGTGCTCGGTCGGCTCGAGTTGGCGCACGAGCAGCGTCTTCTCCTGATCAATGTCCTTGTGGGTTTTCAGGTAGATCAGGCAATAGGCGCGAAAGGTGCCGATGTTGGTGAGCCGCCGTCCGTTGCCGAGCACGTTGGCCGCTTCGCCCAGCTTTTCATTGTCCTTGGCGATCTCCGTTTTTTTGCGCTCCAGGTGTTCGCGCACGTGGCCGATTTTCGACCAGCGTTCGAGTTGTTCTTCGTCGGCAAACCGGATCGAGGAGATGTCAAAATGAATGGAGCGCTTGATGCGCCGGCCGCCGGACTCGGACATGCCCTTCCAGTTGCGAAACGAATCCGAGATGAGGCTGTAGGTCGGGATCGTGGTGATGGTTTTGTCCCAGTTCTGGACCTTCACCGTCGTCAGGGAAACGTCGATTACATCGCCGTCGGCCCCGGCGCTGGGCATTTCGATCCAGTCGCCGACGGTGACCATGTTATTGGCGGAAATTTGAATGCCCGCGACGAAGCCGAGAATCGCATCTTTGAAGACGAACAGCAGCACCGCCGTCAGCGCGCCGAGTCCGGAAAACAGGTAGACCGGCGATTTGTTCAACAGAATCGCCAGCATGAAGATCAGACTCACGACGACCGAGACGAGTTTGATCGCCTGGATGAAGCCTTTGACCGGCACGCCCTTTTTCGCGCCCTTTTGTTGGGAGACGATATGCACGGCGTTGAGGATGGCGAAGAGCACGCCGAGCCAGATACAGATGAGGTAGAGACTCACCGCGCCGGACACCCCGGCCAACACGCGCGGAGAGTCACCGAGGACGCTGGCACCAAACGTATTGATGACCAGCGCCGGGGCGAGGTGGGACAGGCGGGTGAAGACGCCCGTGTCGAGCAGCACATCGTCCCACTGAAATTTCGTGCGCCGCACCACCGCGTTGACGGCGCGCAAAATGATGTGCTTGGCGATGTAGTTGACCGCCCACGCGAGGACGAACAACCCGATCACGCCCGCGCCGGTGGCAATGGCTTGGGCGTAGAGTTCGTCGACGTGGTGACTTAGCAAAAAGTCCTTCAGCTGGGTGATGGCCGGATTCATAGGGCCGCCACCGAACGTCAACGAGGGCGTGGCGTCAATCCGTCCCCGCCGTGGCCTCGCGGGCTACCGTCACATCGGCGGCGACTTCGTCGCGAATGAGCGCCCAATGGAAGCGGTTGTCGTCGTTACGCTCGAAGGAGTTGTGATTGTAGTGCGTGAGCCGCATGTCCCGGTAAAGCGGGCGCGTGATGGCAATGACTTCGTCCCACGCGGCGAGGGCGCGTTCGAGGTGGCCAATGGCGGCTTGTTGGTCGGCCGGATCACCCGCGAGGCGGAAGCGTTGCAGGGCCACGGCTCCCCGGAGTTTTTCCGCGAGATGCAAACCAAGATGCGCCCAGGTTTGGATGTCAGCGACCTCGTAGCGAAGCGTCGCATTGCCGGTGGTGTCGACCGACTCGACCAGGCGCAGCGCCTCGCGGTTGTCGCGTTCCAGCAGGCCAATGAGCACGGGCGGCGTGATGCGCTCCGCGGCGAAGGATTCGCCCGCCAGCGTCGCCGTCACGTAGTCGCCCACTGACACGTATTCCGAAGCCATGGTGCCTTGCTTGATCAAGGCATCGACGCCGATGTATTTCGTCGTTTCGCCCTGCAACGCGAGGAAACCCTCGCTGTAGAGCGTGAAGTCCCACCGCGAATCGTAGAGCGAGGCGAGCCGCAGTTGGGTCGACGAAGCGAGGGACATCGCCTTCAGCAAGTGGTCCGCCGCCGGACCATAACGACGCGTATATTCGGCCTGGAATACGGCATCCGGCGTCGCGGGATTATACAGCAGGCGTCCCCACAATTTGTAGAACAACCACTGTCGCTGAAACGCCCACGTCCAGTCCACCGGGTCGTCGGTCGCCGTGAAATAATCGAGCGCCGGGATGTAGCATTCCGAGCCCGTGAAATAGCCGCCGGAGTAGTCATGCCCGCCATTGCGCGCGATATGTTGGCGAATGAAATCGGGCACGCCCCAACGCAGCGCAAAGAAGTCCTCGTTGCGCGCCTGCCAGGTGATTTTGTAGTTCTCCGGCACGGGTTTGAAATAGGTGTCGCCGAGCTTGCCGCCGTGCACTTTTTCCAAATTCGGCGTGGAGTGGGCGTGCGACCAGTTGAATTTCATCTCCACCCAGATCGGTCCCTCGAACGCGTCGCCGAGGCGTTCCATCGCCGCCCGCGTGATCACTTCGGCACTGCTGCTCGTGCTGCCGCCCGAATCGAGATTGGCCGAGAACGGCGCGCGGTGAATGAGCTTCACCGGCCGGTCCGCCGCGAGCGCGCCCGCGATGATCACGTCGTCCATCCATTGCTGGCGTTCGAGCGGCGTCATGCCGCCCATGCCTTCGCCGTGGGATAAGCCGATGCCGTCGAGATTCGGATACTCCTCCAGGACCTGCGTCACGCTTTCGCGCAGATAACGTCGCACGATTTCGGAGGTGTCGCCCGGACCGTAATAAAACGGATAGTAATTGTGCTGCGCGACACCATGAGCGTCGGCGAAGTCCTTACTCACGAATATGCTCCAATGCACGATGTAGGTGTCGAGACCGCGCTCCTTGGCCAGGCGGAAAATCTCGCGATACAGGTGCTGCCACTCCGCGAACTCCGCGTCAGTCCACGGGCTGGCTTCGGGAAAATTCTTTGGCCGGATCATGAACGTGAATGGATGCATGTTCCACAGGCTGATCGCGTTGAAACGGTTGGCCGTCATCATGTCCAAAAATGCTTCCCAATACTTCAAGTCCTTGGCCGTCGGGATGTGTTGATCGAGCGCCGAGCTCGGCCGGTAGGTTTCCCACGGCAGGTTGAATTTGATGCCGCGAAACTGTTGGTGCGGCGCTTCCTCCACGGCCGCGATGTCGGCGAGCGGCGTGCCGTTGGCCACGGCCTCGGCCAACGCGAGCGCGCCATAGATCATGCCCCGGTCATCGCCACCAAGCACCGTGATGACCTTGCCTTCCGGAATGATGGCAAACGCCTCCGCGCCCAGCCGCCCCGGGTTGACCGAGAGATTGATCAGGCGATCGTATTGCGCGCGCGCGGCGATCACCTCATGGTCAGCCGCCCGGAGGGCCGCCCCGACTTTGCGTGCGGCGTAGGCGGCTTGGGGGACGGTGGCATCGTGCAGCACAAAAACGCGCTCGGCACCCAGCGTTCCCGCGAGGAAAGAAACGGCGGTGAGGAAAAGGAAGGGTAACTTCATGGTGGGGATGCCACCTTGCCTACCCCACCGCTCCGGGCGGATCAGCTCCAAACTGCGCCCGGATCGCTCATGCGTTAACTCCCGTTCGAATTCAGCACCTTCTCCACCACCGCAATCGCCTGGCTTAAACGAGCATCGCCGGTCCCGCGGATACTTACACAGGGCAGACCGCGGTCCATCAGCACGGCCCGGCAACGCTCCGCCGACTGCCGCCAGGCCTCCGCATCAGCAAACACGCGTTGCGGGTCCTGCTCCCATGGCAGGTCGGGTTCGCAAAACAGATACATTGCATACTGCCGCGAGCGCGCTTCAGCCGCCTCGCGCACCCAGTCCGATATTTTCCCGTCGTAGAGCACGTCCGCCCAAAGCACGTTGGTGAGCAAATCGGTGTCGCAAAACACCACGCGCCGCGCCGCCAGCACCGCCGTTTCTTCGTTGGCAATCTGCCCGCGCGCGATGGTTGCCAGATCCCACGCCGCGATTTCACCGCCGCGCCGATCCCAGAACTCGCGCACGTATTCGGCCGCGCACGGTTCATCGAAATGCGCCGCCAACGCCGCCGCCAGGGACGACTTGCCCGTCGACTCCGTGCCAAAAATCGCGACGCGCTTAACCATGCGTCGCGGCCTCCTCCGTCGCCGCGGTGGTCGCCGTCATCGCCCGCCACCACTGCCACCACCCCAGCACACCCATGCCGAGGAACACCGTGTAGAGAAACGAGGTGTAGACCAGCCCCGCTGCCCAATACGTGACCACCGCCACGCTGTTGACCGCCACCCAGCCGGCCCAGTTCTCCAGCCGTTTGCGCACCTGCAGCACTTGCGCCGCCATGCTGAACGAGGCGATGAAGGTATCGCGATAAGGCATCACCGCATCCGTGTGCCCACTTTGCCAATACCCCCAGCCCAGCATCACCAGCGTCGCGCCCACGATCCACGCCCCCCGCACCGGCCAGCCCAGCGTCGTGATCGGCAGTTCGGGCGCATTGCCTTTGTGCTTCACCCAGTGCCACCAGCCATAGCCCAGACAGACGAAAAAGAAGATCTGCAGCTTCGCATCCGCGTAAAACGTCCACTGCCAAAACAACACGCCCTGCACGGTCACCGCCACCATGCCCACGGGAAACGCCCACAGGCTGCGCCGGATCATCAGCGCCACTCCCACGATGCCCAGCACCAGATTCACCTGATCGAGCGGCGACGCATCCGTCAGCCCGTCCACGATTTGTTGCAGCCCGTCAGTCATCGATTTCCACCTCGCATCGCCCTAGCGGACGTCGCTTCCAGCAATCGTCAACGCCCAATCCCTCGCCGGGTCCGCCAACGGCCCCAAAACCCCAAATCCTCAAATGAGGCGATTTATTCGCCCCCGGGGCCACAACCGTTAAAGAATTGCATTTCCCCGTAATTCTACCCACTTACTAGGTAATTACCCCCAACGGCGCGCGTTGTGAGATGCAACCCGGCGCTGCCAAATGCCAGTCATGTCCCGCTCGTCCGCCCGCATCAGTCGAAAACTACCCCTGGAGTCGATTTCCAGACGGTTCGCTTTCGCGGTGCTGCTGGGATGGATCTGCAACCTGGAAACGCGGGCCCAAGTCTGGGACGGTGGCGGGGCCGACAACAATTGGAACACCGCCGCCAACTGGAACCCAGACAGCACGCCCGGCACCAACGACACCGTCACTTTCGACGCCGACAACGCCAACTCCCAGCACGACATTTCGCTCAACGGTTCCAACCGAGTCGTGGCCGGACTCGTCTTCGCCGATTCGATCAACAACACCGGCTTCGATTTTCTCAATCAACAGGTGCGAATTAAAACGGGCGGTTTGATTAACAACGATCAGGTCGATCAACGCTTCCAAACCGTCCGACTCAACAGCGACCAATCCTGGGACCTGTCCGCCGGCGGAGGCGTGCTCATCGACAACAATTTGATCTTCATCCGCTCCCTCACCGTGGACGGAACCGGCAGCGTCGACATCGACAACCGCCTGCAGGTCAACAACGCCAACCGCACGCTCACGATCAACACCACCGGCGGCGTCGACACCGATATTCTGCGGATCAACACCACCAACTTCACGGTCGCCGGGGCCGGTGATTTCACCGTCGACGACACCCTGCAGAACTACGCCGGCAACCGTCTCTTCCGCAACAACAGCACCGGCACGGTCACGATAAACGAGGTTTCGCTCTCCAACAACACCACGAATCGCACCTTCACCATCGACGGCAGTGGAGACACCACCGTCAACGGCGTCGTGGCCGACGGCGGCTCGACCAGCAACCTCACCAAAACCGGCGCGGGCAACCTCATCCTCAACGGCACCAACACCTACGACGGCACCACCACCATCAGCGCCGGCACCGTCACGATCGCCGACGGCGCGGCCCTCGGCACCACCACCGGCAGCACCACCGTCGCCACCGGCGCCAACCTCCATCTCACGGCCAACATCAATGTCGGCAGCGAAGCCCTGACCGTCACCGGCACCGGCCAACTCACCAACGTGAGCGGTAACAACAGCTACGCCGGCGTCATCTCCGGCACGGGCAACATCGCCGTGGACGGCGGGCAACTCACCCTCTCCGGCACCAACACCTACACCGGCCTGACCACCGTTTCCGGCGGCGGCGTGCTTCAAATCGCCCAGGATTCCAACCTCGGCGCCGCCCCCGGTTCGCCCACCGCGGGGAAAATCACCCTCAACAACGGCACCCTCCAGACGACCGCCGGCATCACCCTGCACGCCAACCGCGGGGTCACCCTGGGCTCCGGCGGCGGCACCGTCGACGTCACCACCGGCACCACCACCTACAACGGCATCATCGCCGGTTCTGCCTCCGGCAATCTCACCAAATCCGGCGACGGCGGACTGGTGCTCGGCGGCGCCAACACCTACGACGGCAACACCGTGATCGACGGCGGTTTTCTGGCCATCAGCGCCGACAACGCCCTCGGCGTCGCCCCCGGCTCCCCCACCACTGATGCCATCACCCTGGACGGCGGCAGCCTCGTCACCCTCGCGAGTTTTGAGCTCAACAGCAATCGCGGCATCACCCTCGGGCCCGCCGAGGGTTCCATCTACGTCAACACCGGCGTCGACACCACCTACAATGGCAACATCACCGGCAGCAGTAACCTGCTCGTCAATGGTCCCGGCATTCTCCGTCTGGGCGGCGACAGCGACTACTCGGGCGATACCACGATCTCCAGTGGCGCTCTGCTGGTGACCTCGGACAATGCCCTCGGCACCGGCGGCGGCGGTGGCTCCACCAGCGTCGCTTCAGGTGCCAGTCTCGCGCTCTTGGGCGGGGTCGACCTCTCGTCGGAATCCGCCATCGAGTTGGACGGCACCGGATACGCCGGAACCTACGGCGCCCTCAACAGTTTCTCCGGCACCAACACCGTTTCCAGCGCCATCACGCTCACCGACGATGCCACCATCCAAACCTTGGCCGACTCTTTGACGATCAGCGGCGACATTTCCGGCTCCGGCCAGACCCTTACGATCAACGGAGCCGGCACCTCCACCATCAACGGAAACATCACCACCGGCAGTGGCTCCCTCATCAAAGACGATGCCGGCACCCTCACCCTCGCTGGCGCCAACACCTACACCGGCACGACCACGATTAACAATGGCACCGTGGTGGCCGTGTCCCATACCGCTCTCGGCACCAACGCCGCCGGCACCACCGTCGCCACCGGTGCCACCCTCGAGCTGCAAAACGGCGTCACAATTTCCGGCGAGTCGCTCACCGTCACCGGCACGGGACGTCTGCTCAATTCGAGCGATGCCAACGCCTTCAGTGGCAACATTTCCGGCACCGGCGGAGTTCAAGTCACCGGCGGCGTCCTCTACCTCGGCGGCGACAACACTTTCAGCGGCGTCGCCTCCGTCGGCAGCGGATCTGCGTTGGTCGCCACTTCCGACAACGCACTTGGTTCCGGTGGCAGCACCACCGACGTCGCCAGCGGCGGCAGTCTCGCCCTCCAAGGCGGCGTGACCATCGCCTCCGAAACCACGATCAACCTCGAAGGCGCCGGCGTCGGTGGAACCTACGGCGCTCTCAACAACGCCGCCGGAAACAACGAAATCTCGAGCAGCATCACACTCACCGACGCCGCCACCATTCAGGCGCTGGATGCTAGCGGCACCCTCACCCTCTCCGGCGATATCACCGCGACCAATCACGACCTGACGTTCAACGGCGACGGCGACACCATCGTCAACAGCGCCATCACCACCGGCTCGGGCGGCTTGAGCAAAACCGGCACCGGCACACTCACCCTCTCCGCCGCCAACACCTTCTCCGGCGACATCACCATTGGCTCCGGCTCCGTGCTCGTCGCCACCGCCGACGACGCCCTCGGATCCGGCGGCGGCTCCACCACCGTGCAATCCGGCGGCACCCTCGAGGTCAACGGCGGCGTCGACATCGACACCGAGACCAACATCTCCCTCGCCGGCGTCGGCGTCACCACCGACGGCGCCCTCCTGAGCACCGGCGGCACCAACATTGTGGATACGCCCATGTCGCTCGCCGCCAACGCCACCATCGGCGCGACCTCCGGCACCCTCCAACTCGGCACCCAGGGCAACGACCCCGAGTTCAACCTTTCCGGCTTCGATCTCACCCTCAACACCAACGGCGGCGACATCACCGTCGAATCCGACTTCACCGGCACCGGCGACATTTACAAAACCGGCTCCGGCACCCTCACCCTCAATCACGGCGAAGCCTACCCCGCCATCCTCTCGCCCGACACCGACTTCTTCCTCAACGACGGCACCACCATCCTCAACACCTACGCCACCGAAAACAGCGGCATGCGCGGCGACATCACCATCGGTGACGGCCTCGGCGGCGTCGGCACCGCCATCCTCCAGCAAGGCCTCTACGAATCCGGCACCGACAACTCCAACGAGATCATCTCCAACACCTCCAACATCACCATCAACGCCGACGGTTACTGGGACCTCCAAGGCCACAAGGAAGTCGTCAACCACGTCACCATGAACGGCGGCACCATCGACGCCAAAAAGAACGTCGGCGACGCCAACCGCCTCGACATCGGCGGCACCCTCCACGCCACCGCCGATGCCACCATCAACGGCCTCCTCGGCCTCAACAACCAAAGCGCCGCCTCCCTCATCGTCGACTCCGGCGCCACCCTCGACCTCAACGCCACCCTCTCCAACGCCGGCTTCGACAAGACCGGCGACGGCACCCTCATCCTCTCCGGCGGCAACACCTACGTCGGCAACACCGAAATCTCCGACGGCATCGTCATCGTCGACAACAACTCCGGCCTCGGCTCCGTCGGCTCCAGCTACACCCGCGTCGACAGCGGCGCCCAGCTCCAACTCGCCGCCGTCAACATCGGTGCCGAACCCCTCAAACTCTCCGGCACCGGCCACAACGCCGACGGCACCGGCGCGCTGCGCGCCACCACCGGCACCAACACCGTCGGCGGCGCCGTCGCCCTCGAAGCCCACGCCGAAATCCAGACCGACCTCGGCGCCACCCTTATCGTCAACGGCAACATCACCGGCTCCGGCAAAACCCTCACCGTCGATTCCCTCGGCACCACCACCTTCAACGGTAACAACACTTTCAATACCCTCGAAAAGAACGGCGCCGGCACGCTCACCGTCACCGGCACCAACACCTACGCCACCGCCAACGTCAACGCCGGCACCTTCGCCCTCGGCAATACCAACATCCTCGCCGACGCCATGGACATCAACCTCGGCGCATCGGGCACCTTCGCCGTGGGCACCTACACCGAAACCATCGACGACCTCAACGGCTCCGGCACCCTCACCATCGCCGCCGGCGGCGTCCTCGGCATCGATAAGATTGGCAACGCCGGCGCCTTCACCGGCGACCTCGACATCGACGGCATCATGACCCTCAACGGCGGCCTCATCGGCACCGGCGCCGACGGCTCGCTCAGCACCGGCACCATGATGCTCAACGCCAGCAGCACCCTCGAAATCGCCGCCGACTTCGTCTTCGGCGGCACCCTCGAACTGGCCGCCAACACCGTGCTCAACCTCACCGGCAACGGCACCACCTTCGACCTCGGCACCCTCCACATCACCGGCGACACCGTCATCGACTTCTCCGGCGTCGACACCGCCACCTTCAACATCGGTAGCCTCATCATCGATCCCGGCGTCGCCGTCAGCGCCACCGGCTGGGAATCCTTCAACGACCTGTGGACCGCCGCCAACTTCAGCGGCGCCACCCTCGACGAACGCGACAGCACCACCGCGCAAATCACCTTCAACGGCTTCACCCCCGCCGACACCATCTGGCTCACCTACGACTACGGAGCCAACGAAATCACCGTCCCCGAGCCCTCCAGCTACGGCGCCCTCTTAATGGCCGCCGCCCTCGCGACCCACCTGCTGCGCCGCCGCCACCAACAGGTAGGGCGTGCTCGCCGAGCGCGCCAGCATCACGCCACCCCGTAGGCCGCGAGCTCGCTCGCGCTCCCCCACCACCGGCTCGCGCTAAATCCACCGGCTCGAGCCCCCCCATACGGCAAAGCCCGGTAGCCAATCCGCCGACCCACTTGTCACCTATTAGGTGACAAACTTCCGCCGCCCCTTGAACCGCGAGCTCGCTCGCGCTCCTCCCCAACGACCGTCAATCGCTCCGCGATATAAGCCGGGGGGGGGCCGATCCTCTCCAGTTACGACGCCCTGTTAATGGCCGCCGCCCTCGCCACCCACCTGCGCCGCCGCCGCCACCTCCGCCAAGCATAACAGGTAGGGCGTGCTCGCCGAGCGCGCCAGCATCACGCCACCCCGTAGGCCGCGAGCTCGCTCGCGCTCCCCCACCACCGGCTCGCGTTAAATCCACCGGCTCGCGCCCCCCCCCATACGGCACAGCCCGGTAGCCAAATCCGCCGACCTACTTGTCACCTATTAGGTGACAAACTTCTGTCGTCCCTTGAACCGCGTGCTCGCTCGCGCTCCTCCCTAACGACCGTCAATCCCTCCGCGATATAAGCCGGGGGGGTGGCCGATCCTCCCTTCCTTAAATATTTTTTGTAATCAGCCATCGACGATATTGCAGAACGCCAAACTAGGGTAGATTCTTCATGCTCTAAATCACATTGATACCTTGAGCATTAAGCGTCTTTCTGCGGCGTTGGTGTTAAGTGGGATGATCTTCGCGATCACATCCCCGGTCCTCCGTGGCCAAACTCGGACATGGTCGGCGACCAGCCAAACCGGCACCGGCGACGACTTTAATCGCAACGCCAACTGGACAGGCAATGCCCCCGATACTTCGGGTGAGTTCGCGCAATTTACCGGCACGAGCAACATCAACCCCGAGGTCAATGCATCCCTCACCCTCGGTGGACTGATCTTCACGGCGGGCGCGACCACGGGCCTGAATTTCACCAACACCAATACGCTCACGCTCGCGTCCAGCAGCTACGGCATCGACGACGCTTCCACCGCCACGCACACCTTTGCCAACGCGTTCGCCCTCGGTGCCAATCAGACGTGGCGGATGACCGCAACCACCGGCACGTTGGTCTTCAACCACACCGTCAACCTCGGCTCCCGCACGCTCACCGCCCTTCCCTCCAACGCCGGCAACAACCTCACTTTCAACGGTGTCGTCTCGGGCTCCGGTTCGATCACCAAAGAAGGTGCCGGAACTCTGTCGTTGAATGCCGCCAACTCCTTCAGCGGCGGACTTACGTTGTCCAGCGGGCTCACCACTCTCGGCAGCAACACCGCCGCCGGCACCGGCACACTTACGTTCGCGGGCGGCACCGTGAGCGCATTGGGCGGTGCCCGCACGTTGACCAACACCGTCTCCGCCACCGGCAACATCGTCATCGGCGGCACCAACAACCTGACCTTCACCGGAACCATCGGCCTGGGCGGGGGCGATCGCACCATCGAGGTCTCCAATTCCGGCACGACCACATTCGCGGGCGCCGTCTCCAACCCCTACTACGCCACCACCACCAAAACCGGCACCGGCACGCTCGTGCTTTCCGGCAACAACAGTGGGCTTACCGGCCCCGTCATCGTCTCCGCCGGCACGCTCCAGTTGGAAAATACCAACGCCCTCGGCAGCTCGACCTACAACAACGCCGTGTCTGCCGGTGCCACCCTCGCCCTTTCCCACGGCACCGGACTCACTGTCAACGAAGGCAGCATCAGTCTCGCCGGCTCAGGCGCGGACGGCAACGGCGCCCTGCGCAACCTCAGCGGCAGCAACACCGTCAGCGGCACACTCGCCCTCGCCAGTGCCGCAACCATCCAATCCGATGCCGGATCACTCAGCATGGCGGCGATCGATGGCGGCAGCCAAAATCTCACCCTCCAGGGTGTCGGTAACTTCAACGCCTCCGGCACGATCAATTCCCTCAATAGTCTCACTCTCGCCGGCACCGGCACGACGACGTTCACCGGGTCGACCAACAAGAACATCACCTCCACGGCCATCAACAGTGGCACGCTGCTGCTCAACCAAACCTCCGGCACCACCGCCCTCAGCGGCACCGTGACCATCGGAGACGGCAGCGGCGTCGGCAGCGACACCCTGCGCCTCGGTGCCTCCCATCAGATCGCCGACGGCACCAACGTCATCATCAACAGCACCGGCAACTTCGATCTCGCCAACTACGACGAGACGCTTGCCTCCATCACGCTCCACAACGGAGCCAGCGTGTCCACCGGCACCGGCACGCTCGCCTTTTCAGGCAACAGCCCCATCACCAGCAACGCCTCGGCCACGACGTCCACCATCAGCGGCCAGATCCGCTTGGCCACCAATTCCAACACTGTGCAGGTCGCCGATGGGACCGCCGACTCCGACCTCACCATCTCCGCTCAGATCAGCGGGGCCGGCACCCCATCCCGGCTCGTCAAAACCGGCGATGGCACGCTCACCCTGACCGGAGCCAACACTTTTCAGGATACCGGCAACGCGTGGGACTCCGCCGTCCAAATCCAAGCCGGCACCATCGCCATCACGACCGATGCCGCCCTCGGCCAGGCCAACAACAATGTCGCCCTGTCCTCCGACACCACCCTCCGTGCCGATGGCAGTTTCGCCATGGGCAGCGGGCGTCAGATAGAATTCGCCGGCAACGCCACGCTCGACGTCAGCGGGGTCAACACCGTCGTCCATAATGGCACCGTCACCGGCAGCGGCACCGTCACCAAGGGCGGCACCGGCACGCTCCAGCTCGCTGCCGCCAACACCCACTCGGGCAACGTCGTGGTGAACACTGGCACGCTGCTCGTCTCGCACGACCAAGCCCTCGGCAGCGGCGGCACCACCACCGTCAACTCCGGCGCCACCCTCGCCGTCCAGGGCGGGATCACCGTCGCCACCGAAACCAACATCGCCCTCTCCGGCCACGGCGTCGACGGCGGCGGTGCCCTGCGCAACGTTTCGGGTAACAACATTGTCAATACGCCGATGACCCTCGGCGCCGCGACCACCATCACCGCCGCCGCCGGCACGTTGCAACTCGGCACCCAGGCCACGTCGCCGGTGCTCAACCTCGGGGCACACAACCTGACTTTCAACACCGCCGGTGGTAACATTGTTGTCGAGTCCGACTTCACCGGCACGGGGGACATCTACAAAAACGGCAGTGGCACCCTGACCCTCAACCACGGCGAGGCCTACCCCACCATTTTGTCCACGGCGACGGACTTTTTTCTCAACGACGGCAAAACGATCCTCAACACCTACGCCACCGAAAACAGCGGCATGCGCGGCGACATCACCATCGGCGACGGACTCGGTGGCGTCGGCACCGCCATCCTCCAACAGGGCCTCTACGAAGCCGGCGTCGACAACTCCAACGAGATCATCGCCAACACCTCCAACGTGACCGTGAACGCCGATGGCTACTGGGACCTCCAAGGCCACAAAGAAGTCGTCAACCACGTCACGATCAACGGCGGCACCATCGACGCGAAAAAAGACGTCGGCACGGCCAATCGTCTCGAAATCGCCGGCACCCTGCGCAGCACCTCCACCACGCAGACCGCCACCATCAACGGTCTCCTCGGTTTCAACAACGATCTGACCAAATCGGTCATCGTCGACGCCGGCTCCACTCTCGATATCAACGCCCTGCTGTCCAACGGTGGTTTCGTTAAAACCGGCGCGGGAACCCTCATCCTCTCCGGCGGCAATTCCTATACCGGCACATCTCAAATCACCGCCGGCATCGTGCGCATCGACAACAATTTCGGCCTCGGCTCCACGGCTGGCGACACCCGCGTGTCCTCCGGCGGCCAGTTGCAACTCGACCAAGTCACCGTCGGCGCCGAGGCCCTGCAGCTCGCCGGCAGCGGTATCAGTTCCACCGGTGCGCTGCGCGCCGTAAACGGCCCCAATAGCTGGGCCGGTAATGTGGCCCTGACCGCCCACGCCGAGATTCAGACGGACTCCAGCGCCACCCTCACCATCGGTGGCAACATCACCGGCTCCGGCAAGACCCTCACCGTCGATTCCGTGGGCAACACCACCTTCAACGGTAACAATACTTTCAATACGTTGGAGAAAATCGGCACCGGCAAACTCACCGTCACCGGCATCAACACCTACGCGGTGGCCAACGTCAACGCCGGCACCTTCGCCCTCGGCAACTCCAACATCCTCGCCAACACGATGGACATCAACCTCGGCGCCGCCGGCACCTTCGCCGTCGGCTCGTTCACCGAGACCATCGACGACCTCAACGGCTCCGGCACCCTCACTATCGCTGCCGGCGGCGTGCTCGGCATCGACAAAATCGGCGACGCCGGCGCCTTCACCGGCACGCTCGACATCGACGGTATCATGACGCTCAACGGCGGACTCATCGGCGCCGGGGCCAACGGCGCGCCGAGCTCCGGCACGATGATGCTCAACACGGCCAGCACCCTGCAGATCGCCGCCAGTTTCGCCTTCGGTGGCACCTTGGAACTCGCCACCGGCACCACGCTCAAACTGACCGGCAACGGCACGACCTTCAACCTCGGCACCCTGCGCATCACGGGCGACACCGTCATCGACTTCTCCGGCGTCGATACCACGACGTTTAACATCGGCACTTTGATTATCAATCCAGGCGTCGCCGTTTCCGCCATCGGCTGGTCATCCTTCAATGACCTGTGGACCGCCGCCAACTTCAGCGGCGCGGCGCTCGATCTGCGCAACAGCGCCACCGCGCAGATCACCTTCAACGGCTTCACCGCCTCCGACACCATCTGGCGCACCTACGATTACGGCGCCAACGAGATCACCGTGCCGGAACCGGCGACCTACGGCGCCCTCCTCATGGCCGCCGCCCTTGCCACCCACCTGCTGCGCCGCCGCCGCCTCCGCCAAGCATAAAAAGGGAGGGCGTGCTCGCCGAGCGCGCCAGCTTCACGCCACCCCGTAGGCCGCGAGCTCGCTCGCGCTCCCCGCCCCCCTCCCCGGGAAGAAAGAGAACGAGGAACGAACAACGAATCGGCCTACTCCCGGCTCCCATTCCCGGGCCCTCGGAGATCGACGAGTCAACTCTCGTGGTGGGACGCGACGTAGGCTTCCAATGCCTCCCGCGTCACGGCGTGTCGGGCACTGCAACGTGGACAACGGATCTCGATCGTCTCGTCGGGGCCGAACAACTCATCCCCCTGCGCCTGAAACGCCGGAGCGAGCACCTGCAACATGCGCTGCTGGTTGCAACCGCAGTCCCAGCGCTGGATGCGACGTTCCATGAGATTCGTCGCCTCCGTTTCGTGGATACGCTTCACTTCCTCCGCCGTTACATTGCGAAACCAATCCAGGTCGCAATCCGGATGCTCGCTCAACATCGCAAACTTTTCCTCCTCCAGCTGAAAATACCGCGCGACCCGTTGTTCGCTCTGCGCATAAAACGCCTCGACCGCGACCAGCGCATCATTGCCCTCAAACGTCACCGAGCTGCGCCGGGTCGGCTGCTTGCCCCGCACTACGTCCGCGTAAAACAGGTTGTGGTCCATCTTCTTCACGTTCTCGTCGAAGATTCGCCCGGTGACCGCACCCGTCTCGTTGTCGCCGGTGAGAAACAGGTTCACCAGCGGTTGCTGGAAATTGATCGTCCACGCCGTCATCTCGTTCCACGGCTTCGACGCGCAATGCAGGACAAAACCGGCCAGCGCCCGCTTGAACATGGCGTCATGCTCCGGGGTCGGCTTGAGACCCTGATCATTCAAGTGGAGATAGTAATCCACATACAGTTGCCCGAAATCGGCCTCGGCCAGCAGGGCATTGCGCTCGCGCACAAAATACGTCCGGACCTCGTGTCCGTCGTCGACCACCTTGGCCGGTTGAATTGGCTCTTCACTCATGCGGCCAACATTCACCTCCGCGCGCACTTGTCCACTCCCGAGCGGCGGTTTCCTGGCCGACCCAGGGGTAAATCAGGTGATCATCAGCAACCGTGGCGCTTGGCCGGCGGCCGTCATCGGCGCCCGGTGCACACATGGCGGCACGGGACTGCCCGGACATTGCGTGGCGATGCGCCACAGGTTGCCCACGCCAAACGAATACGGCTCGGCTCCCGCCCGCGCATCGTAGTGCAAGTCATAACACCGTTCCGCAAGATGCGCGCGAAACGCCGCGTCGTCCTCACCGCCGAAGCTCCGCAACAATGCCGCCCGCGTCTCCGGCACATCGACGCAGCAAATCGCCTGCGCATTGCTCAAGCCTTCCGAAGCCGGCGCGGTGTAACTGCACAGCCACGTGTCCGCCAATACGTTGGCGCTGTCCGCGTGCCACGAATACACGTCGAGCGGCACGGGACCGGGCTCGGCTTCCCGCGGATAGGCCGGGATGCAATCGAGATTCGGATCGAGACCCTGTCGGGACAACCGCCGCAAATCGTCGATCAACGCCGTCCGCGCGAGCGAACCCGCCGGACTCAGCTCCAACGACATCAAATCGTCCTCATCCAACGACGTGATTTCCGCATCCCCCACCAGCGCGACCACGGCCGTCACGATCTCGTCGAAATCGCCCGCCAGCACTCGCGGCCAGCACAACGCATTCACCGTGTCGGCAAACGGCGTGGCCACGAGTTCCTCAAAACTCTCCACCACGCGCACCCCGGGAAATTTAAAGAGCGGATTCATGTTGCGGCAGCAGCGAGAGCCTTGGTCGCCTTGAGTGCAATCGATTCCAGCAAGGCCCGCCGCTGCGCCTGATCCGCGTCGAGGCGGGCCGGCTTGCGCCGCAGCTCCAAGGCGTCGCCGCAGCGCACGAGCAGTCCCCAGCCGGCCGGAATCTCCGCCTGCGCGTAGATGTCATCTTCGACCACCAGATACAGAAAATCAGCGCAGCGATAACGCAGCATTTTGGCAAACTTGGTGCCCTTGAGCACCCGCGTTTGCACCGTCGCGATTTTACTCAACAGGTCATGGTAACCTTTGTGCGGCAGGTCGCCGAAATCCCACGCATCGAACTCCGCGAACAACGTATCGCCGCGTCTTAGATCCGGTCGGTGTTCGCCCAATAGTTTTTCCAACCGCGCCCGCCGTTTCACCAGGGCGGTGAGTTCCGTCCGCGCCGCCTGATCATCGTGCGCGTCTTTCAGAAAATCCGCGCGGGCTTGTTTGCATTCAAACACGGCGCAGCGTGCTGACTCACCCCGCCCGATCGCCGCGACATCGGCCCGGTAGCCACTGCGCGGCACCCGCACTTCGGGAGCCGCGATCACCCACCCTTGCTCGCGGGCCCACGCCATCGCCAGCGTCTTAAGCTGACGATGCGCTGCTGTCTCACTCGATCTCGGAGTCTTCGCCGCCATCGGCATTATGATGCCACACCGACGGATCGGTAGGAAAACCATAAGACGTATAAAACGCATTCCAACCCGGGCCGGCCGCGAGTGATTCACCAAACAAGGCAATCCCATCGAGCGTGAGTTGGTAAACGCGGGCGGTCTGTTGGGGATGCACGGACGGACGATCCGTCGTGCCGAGCGCCACCACCACACGACGACGGTTATCGCTCAATGCGACGCGCGTGACCGTCTCCTCATGTTCATCCAATTCCGGCGAGCCGTAGTCGGGTGCGTCACGATACGTCCAGGACTTGACGGCCAAAACCGCCGCGACCTCAGCGGCTGTCGTCATGGCGGGCAACGGCTGCGTGAGCTCGATCGCAAAACCGCCGGGTGCCGCGCTCACCGTTTTAATCGCGGCAACCTTGGCGGCGGGATCCCACCGCAAGAGCTGCAGACTGGTGATGTTGCCGCCCTTGGCCTGCCAGCCTCGGCCCGTTTGCCCGAGTAACAAACTGCCGTCGGGCAAAAACACCGGGCGCATGATGCCCGACTCCAAACCACGTCCGAAGGGAATCGCCACGCCCTGCTCCTGACCGTTGACCACCTCTGTCGCGACGCGCATGAGCACGGACTGGGTTTGATCGCCGATATACATCTGCCCAGCGAACGGTCCAAATTTCCCGCGCGTGAGATCCCAGGCGGGATTGCCCGGTGAGTTCGCCAACCGGCTCTGCGGTAGCAGCACCACCGGACGCTCGCGCGTCTCGCTCACGTTTCCCCAAGCGATCTCCGACGATCCCGGCGTCATGCCAGGGCGATCGATCAAACCCGCCGGGTGGCCGTAGAACTTGCCCTGCTCCACCACGAAGATCTTCGAGGTGCCCATGTATTCGCCTTGGTTGTCGGCATACCACAACCGGCCGTCCGGCGCGAAACCGAGGCCTGCGGGACTGCGCAGTCCATCCGCCCAGGGCTCGAAGACGCCGTCGCGCGAAACCCGCGCCGCCCATCCGCGATAGCCGCCCGCCGTGCCCATGTATTTGCCGCCGGCATTGTGATAGGTGCCGTCGCCCCCATCAGCGAGGTTGAGGGTAATGAAGTAGTCGCCCGCCGCATCGCGCACCGGTCCGTGCATGTAGGAATGGTAGTTGCCGTGATAACTGAAGGCATCCGTGAGCGTCTCATAACGATCCGCCACGCCGTCACGGTTCGTATCGCTGATGCGCGTGAGTTCCGCCTTTTGACCGGCCACCACCACGAGTCCCTTTTGGTCCTCGACCACCACGCCCAAACTGTCGAACAGGCCTTCGGCAAACAGTCGCCATTCACCTTTGACGAGTCGCCAGATTCCGGCCGTGCGCGTCGCCACCACGATGGTGCCATCCGGCGCGACCGCCATGCCCAGCGCTTCGAACAACAGATCGCGGCCGAAATTGTCCTTCGGGGCGAGGTAGTCCTCCACGGCGTAGCCCGGCGACACTTCGGCCGTGCCGGGCTGCGTGACCAGAGCTTGCCGGCGATCGTCAAACGGGGAGGGCTTCGGTCGCCACGGATTGGATACGAGAGCCATTTCCCCGGTCAGGGTGGCGGCTCTTTTACCCGGCGGCAACGTCCACACGCCGTCGACCAAGGTGCCGGCCGAGACCTCCAATTGTTGCCACACTTCCGTATTCACGCGCCACGACTGAGTCGTGCGACGACGGCCCGCCACCGTGGCCGTGACCCGGCCCGTGACGTCAAACGTCGTGCTGGTTTCCACGGTGTTCTCCCCCACCCGATACTTGAAGATCGGCGCCGACCGGGGGTCTCGGGAATCGCGTTCGTAACCCAGGAACTGGGCGTCCACGGCCGCAACCATGGTCAGGGGGTCGACCGCACTGTTCATCGAAGCTTGCCGCGCCACCTTATCGTTAAAGACGGCATCCTTGAACGTGAAATCGATCGGCGCACCGGCCGCGTTCAGCGGCGCAAGCAACACGCCGGCGGTCCCGAGATCGATCTTCAAGCTCTCATAACCCGGGGCGAGCCCGCGACCACCGCGATTCCGCCATTCGCCGCTCATGTTCAAAAATCCTCCCTGCCAAACCCGGGCCACGCCCAGCACCCGAGGATCGAAGCTGTAATGCGTCCCGTTGGGCTGACCGACGTGGATGGCGCGGCCGGAAACCTCCGCCATCGGACCGCGTTGGATGCGCACGCGTTGATCGACCAGCAACTGTAACCGGTCCTCCATCGGGTCGTAGTTTTCCGGACCGGTTTCCTCCAACCATCTCTCCACCGGTCCCTGATTTTGCGACAGGTTCAGCGTCGCGAGATAAAAGCCGATCGCCTCGATTTGCTGGTCCGAAAGAATCTCCGGTGAATACGGCGGCATGATCGGCAGGTAGGCCTCGCCCGTCGATACTCCGGTGCCGTCCACCTCGGCCACCGCACGTTCATCCTGCGCGTTGCGCACGGCATTGAAGAGGTAGCTGCGATCCGCCTTCACCACAAAACGATGCCCCTCGCCGCCCCTGACGATCTCGCGTTCGCGCGGGTTCACCTGAAAAAGCCCGAAAAGATTCGGGCCCGTTTTCGCGGCGGTATCGTCGGCGGTCACCGCATGACATTCCGCGCAGCCGAGGCCTTTGAACTGATCCCGACCGAGCGCGACAAAATCAACGAGTTCCTCCAGGTTGGTCGCACCACCGCTTTCGGTCGGCACGCGCACCGCGCCGAAATCCGCCCGCCGCACTTCGAATGACTTGATGGCAAACCCAGAGCCTTCCGCTCGAATCGTCGTCGGACCTTCGCCGTTTTCCCATTCGAACTCCGACTCCGGAACCTGCTTTTCAAAAACCACATTCGAAGCCACCACTTCGCCGTCCCGCACCACATCGAGGATCAGGGCGTGCTCCGTCTTGGACGACGCCTCATCATAGCGCGGTCCCCGCACCCGTGCCTCCACGGTGTGCCAGGCTCCCGGTTCTCCGTCCAGCGCCACCGGATAACGCGCTTGCAACATGAGCCAGGCCTGCCCTGCCGCCGTCGGTCGGTATTCCACCCGCACGACATTGTCCCCGATGTAGGCGTGAGACCGCAGCTGGGGAGCCTTCGCCACTCCGGCATACACGAGCGCCGATTCCCCCGCCACCGTCTCCACTCTCCAACCCGGATTGTCCAAAAACCACTCCACCACATCAGCGGTCGCGCGCGACACCACGGGGATCAAAGCCACCAACGCGGCCAACAACATACGACGGGAGAACAAGGGCATCCGGCCAACCAATAGAGCTTCCAACCAAGCCTCCAGCCACAACTTGAAGGCTTGCTCAACTTCCCGACGTTGCACCTGCGCGCCCTGCCTGCATTCTCATCTTCCCCCATGAAACCTGTTCGTGCCCTCATTTCATTCGTATTGTTACCTCTTCTGTCCGCTGCGCTGTCGGCCCAACATCCTGCCGCCGCCGTCTCTCAATGGGACACCGTCACCCTTAGCTTTCCCGGGCCCGACCTGTCCGAAACCGCCGAGGTCAATCCCTTCGCCGATGTGCGGTTGCAGGTAACGTTCACCCACGCCGACGCAAGCTACACGATCCCCGGATTCTACGCCGCCGATGGCAACGCCGCCGAAAGCGGGGCCGATACCGGCAACGTCTGGCAGGTCCGCTTCACGCCCGATCACACCGGTCCGTGGACGTGGTCGGCAGCCATGCACATCGGACCCGACGCGGTGCTGCTTCCGGCCGATTTCCCCCACCTCAAAGCCCATCATCTCGACCACAACTCCGGTGCATTCGAGGTTACTCCCTCCTCCGCCACGGGTCGCGATTTTCGGGCCCACGGCCGCCTCTCCGTCGACCCCGCCACCGGTTATTTCCACTTCGCCTCCACCGGCCGCACCTGGATCAAAGCCGGGGCCGACAGCCCGGAGAACTTTCTCGGCTACCGCGATTTCGATGACACCTACCGACACAGCGAAACGTTCCGCGAAGGCGAAAACCGCCCCAACGCCTCCTTGCACACCTACGCCCCCCACCTCGCCGATTGGCGCGAGGGCGACCCCACTTGGCACGGCGACAAAGGCAAAAGCATCATCGGCGCGCTCAACTACCTCGCCGGCACCGGCATGAACGCCGTCTACTTTCTCACCCTCAACATCGACGGCGACGGCAAGGACGTGTGGCCCTACCGCACCCACACCGATCGCGACCGCTTCGATTGCAGTCGCCTCGACCAGTGGGAGATCGTTTTCCAACACATGGAACGTCTCGGCCTCGCCATGCACGTCGTCACCCAGGAAACCGAAAACGAACGCCTCCTCGACGGCGGTTTCACCGGCCGCGAACGCCGCCTCTACTACCGGGAACTCATCGCCCGCTTCGGCCACCACCTTGGCCTCATCTGGAATCTTGGCGAGGAAAACGGGCCCGCCAACTTCTCCCCCCACGGTCAGACCACGGAGCAACAAAAAGCGATGGCCGACTACCTCGCGGCGACCGACCCCTACGGCCATCCCATTATCATCCACACGCATTCCACTTCCTCCGGGAAAGACGAAGTAACAGCGCCTCTGCTCGGCCACCCGACGCTCGACGGACTATCTTTCCAAGTCGACGAACCCACCCGCGTGCACGGTGAACTGCTCGACTGGCGGCAACGCGCCCGCGCCGCCGGACACCCCTGGCTCATCACTATGGATGAAATCGGGCAATGGCATACCGGAGCCGTGCCCGACGCCGACGACCCCACCCACGACAGCCTGCGTTACCAAGCGCTTTGGGGCTCGCTCATGGCGGGAGCCTCCGGCGTGGAATGGTATTTTGGCGCCCGCTACGCTCACAACGATCTCTCCGCCGAGGACTGGCGCAGTCGCGATAATCTCTGGCGCCAGACGCGCCACGCCCTCGATTTTTTCACCCACCTGCCCGTCGCCCGCATGGAGCCCGCCGACAACCTCACCCCGCGCTCCGACGACTACGTGCTCGCGTATCCTGGATTCACCTACGCCATCTATCTGCCCGACGCCACCGCCGAACCTCGTCTCGATCTCGGCCGCGACGGGGTCTCGTATTCGATCCATTGGTTCAATCCCCGCGCCGGCGGCAACCTGCAGTCAGGTCCCCTCACCACCGTGTCAGCCACCGGCGAGGTGACGCTGGGCGCAGCTCCGGCCGATCCTGATCAGGACTGGGTGGTGCTCGTCCGCCGCCGGTGAAATCCACCCGTCGTCAGTTTATCCAACAATCGTCCACCGCTCTGATGGGTGCGACTCTCGCCGCTTCGCTGCCCGCCGCCACTTTTCCTCCCGCCATGAGTTTTCCCCTCGTCTGCAACACCTACCCTTGGATCACTTTCCTGCAGCGTGATGGCCGCGATTTTGAGGCCGAGCTCGCCACCGCCCTCGGCGAATTGGCCGCCAGTGGAGCCGAGAGCGTCGAACCCATTTTGACCTCGGTCGAAGTCGCGGACCGCTACGCAAAATTGACGGAGACTGCCGGTCTCAAAATGGTGTCGATCTACGTCAACAGTGTCCTCCACGAGGCGGACGCCATGGCTACCAGTATCGATGAAGTCGTGCGGATTGCCACCCGCGCGCAAGCCCAAGCCGGGACCAACATCGTGGTCACGAATCCGCGCCCCATCAGCTGGGGTGGGCCGGAAAACAAAACCGACGCCGAGATTCTCCGCCAAGCCGACGCCCTCAATCAACTCGGTGCCGCACTCCGCCGCGAAGGCCTGACGCTCGCGTATCACAATCACGATTCCGAGCTGCGCATTGGGGCTCGCGAGTTTCACCACATGCTCGTCGCCACCGATCCCGCCAACGTGAAGTTTTGCCTCGATGCCCATTGGATTTACCGCGGCTGCGACAACTCCACTGTCGCGCTGTTCGACGCCGTCGAACTCTACGGCAACCGCATCGTCGAACTGCACCTGCGCCAATCGACCGCCGGGGTTTGGAACGAAACCTTTTCGGCCACCGGCGACATCGACTACCGCCGTTTGATGACGTGGCTCGGCGACCGCGACCTACACCCGCTGCTCACCTTGGAACAAGCCGTCGAATCCGGATCACCGCACACCATGGACGCCCTCACCGCCCACCGGGCATCGGTCGCCGCCGCCCGCGACCTTATTTGAATTTGTCGCGCATCGCCTGGATGCCGGGAATACCGTCCATCAAGTGCCGGTGTGACGGCTCAAACGATTGCACCAACGAACGCTGATGCTTGCCCACGAGTATCGTGAAAATGTAGCCATCGTGACCGGGTGAAGCGACCGTCGGATGATACCCCCGATCGACCATGAACGTATCACCGTGACGCGTCATCACGACCTCCGGCGCGGACGCGTCCGCTCCCTCCTGGGGTTCGTAGCAGTATTGCGCCCCAAACCCGGTTTCCGGTTTGAACCGATAGTGATAGATCTCCTCGAACTCCGTTTCCTCGGGCGGATTCTCCGTGTCGTGCTTGTGCGGTGGATACCCTGACCAACAACCGCCGTCGGCGTAGAGTTCACTCACCAGTAAATTGCCCGCCCGGCCGTTGGCATTTTGCCCCAGGATGTGGAAGATACGTCGACGGGAATGCGTGGCCGCCGATCCCACTTCCACCATCGCTACGTCTTCCGGCGCGATGCGAAACGGCGCGAACGCTTCGTCGCACAGACCACCGGCCACCGCCACTTCGGTGTCATCGCGCGTGGCCGTCACGACCACCGGCGACCGGGTGCCGGCGTAAACCGAATCGGCCGGTCCGTCCCAAATGTCGGCCCGTCGACCGACGGCCGCAAACCGTTCTTCCGCGACCGCGATATCAGCTTGCCCCGACAGCACCACGCAAACGGTTTCACACCCCGGCACGGCAAACGCGTGCGACTCTCCCGCGTGGAGACGGATCAGGTTGAAATAGCTCAACGCGAGAACACCCGAAGCGGAAGTGATGATCGGTTGATTGTGGTTGGCGTGAGCTCGAATTAAGCGGGGCATGCGGATGGATTTTTGCGCTCTCCCCGGAGTTTGCCAGTTTCTTCAACTCAGCGATACGCCAACTGGTTCATCGATCCTTGCGTCTTGAATGCGATCGGAAAACCCGCCACCGTTGGCGCGACCAGCCCTACCCCACATGAAATCCATCCTGCTCGGTTCCTTTCTCGCCGCCCTCGCCCTGTTCTTCTGGGGCTTCTTCTTTTACTCGGTTTCCGGCGTCCCCGATCGGGCGCTTAAATCGCCTACCACTGACGTGGGTCCAATGCTCAACGAAGCGTTTCCCGAAAGTGGCACCTACTTCGTGCCGGGCATGGCCACCTCCGAAGAGACCGTCGCGCTGATGGCGCGTGGTCCGATTGCGATGGTGCACATGCACCGGGAGGGTATTGCCGCCATGAGCCCGGTGCTCATGATCGCCGGCTTTTTGCACGGCTGGGGATACTGTCTGCTGGCGGCATGGCTGCTCACCCAAATCTGCAAAAAGAGCGGTTACAGCACGCGCGTGGGGTTTGTCACTCTCATCGGTTTCGTCGGAGCGTTCTACGCCCGGATCGGCGACGCGATCTGGTGGCACAAGTCCATCCACTGGCAGCTCACCGAACTCTTCTATATGACCGCGGGTTCATTGATCGCCGGCCTCGTCCTCGCCAAGTTTATCAAGTCCCCGATTCAGAGCTGACACCCGCCGCCGTCGCGATCGTGTCGTTCGGGTAGGCCCGACGGTAGCGCCGGGAAAAGTAACCCGGCGACAACCCGACGGTGTGCGCCACTTCGGCCAGCGTTTCGTAGCGATGCTTCGTGATCAAATCTCGGGCGCACGCCAGACGGCGTTGCAGCAACAACGCGGACGGCTTCATACCGAAATGCTCAATCACGCGCCGCCGGAGCTGGCGTTCGCTGTAGCCCAAGTGCCGGGCAAGTTCCGTGACATCGAAAGCCGCCGTCCCCAAGTGTTCGGCCACGCACGCTTCCAATTTTTCGCGCCAAGCCTCGCCGGTGGAATCCGCGCTGACGCCCCACGGCACCCGCGAACGCAGGCGCTGCAGCAGTTCGGCGACCGAGAACGGTTTGGCCATGTAGTCGTCCGCGCCCGCCTTCAGGCCTTCCACCCGATGGTCGACCGATCCCTTGGCTGAGAGCAGAAACACCGGCACCGTGCGCCACCGCGCCGCACTTTTCAGCAAGCGGCACAACTCGAGTCCGTCCACGTGTGGCATCATGACGTCTGAGATGATGATCTCGGGATTCGAGGTTTCGATCTCGGCCCAGGCCTGCCGCCCGTCGATGGCTTCGGTGACCAAATAATACGGGTCCAAATTCATGCGCAGGTAGGCACGCATGTCTTCATTGTCCTCCACCAACAACAAGCGCGGACGATGCTCGGCTTTGGCCACCAAACCAACGGGCTGCGCCGTCGCCGCCGTGCCACCGACCGTGTGCGGCCGCGGCTCCCGCACCGCGCCCATGTCAATGTCGTCGGGATCGAAATGGTCACACCCGAGCGGCAACGTGAACCAGAACGTGCTGCCGACGCCGGGCTCGCTGTGCACGCCGACCGCGCCCCCGTGCATTTCCACCATCTCCCGGGCCAACGCCAGCCCCACACCCATGCCTTCGTGGGCTCGCGACAAACTCGTGTCCGCTTGAAAGAATCGCTCGAACACCCGCGCCCGGGTCCCTTCGTCCATGCCCGGACCTTGATCGGTCACTTCGACCCGCACGCTGCCTTCCTGGTCCCCTTCGTCACCCACCGTCAGACGAATCCGGACGGCCGCGCCTTCGGGCGAATACCGCAGCGCATTCGACATCAAATTCGTCACGACTTTTTCCAGTTTGGTCGCATCGAAAAACACCGTGCAACGCGGCGGCGCATCGAGCTGCAGGTCCACCGCTTTCGCCACCGCCATGGCGGAAAACGTATCCATTTCCGCCCGCACAAACTCCACCAGATCGTGCCGGTTGACCTGCATCACAAACGTGCCCGCATCGAGTCGGGACAAATCAATCAACTCGGTGATGAGCCCGTTGAGTCGGTCGACATTGCGCAACACGCGCGCGAGAGCCGCCGGCACCTGAGCCGGCTTCATGCGCCCCTCCGCGAGGTCAATCAACGGCCCGCGAATGAGGGTCAGCGGCGTCTTGAATTCGTGGGTCAGGTTGGTGAGGAAGTGCTGCTGCAGACGCTGCGCCTCCTCCGCCGCATCCTTCGCCCGACGGATCTCCCGTTCGGCGGCCAAGCGCCCCGTCACCTCGCGAAAATTGTTCACCAACGCGCCCACCCGCGGATCGTCCGTCGCGTTGATCACGGTGCCTTCGAGGTAAATCCAGTGCCCCTCCTTGTGCTTAAAGCGCACCACCTCGGTCTCGACGATCCCGGGGGCCTTGGCCAGATGCTCGAACCGCGGCATGGCTCGTGCGAGATCATCCTCGTGGCAAAAATCGAAGAGGTTTTTTCCCTCCATTTCCCAGCTCTCCCAGCCGTGTATCCGTTTATTGGATGGGCTCTCGTAGAGGATGTTGGCCCCGGTATCGAACAGCGAGATGCCCTCCGCCGACCGCTCGATCAGCGCATGAAAATGGCCACCTTCAATGCGCATGCGTTCGACGGCCTCCTGCTCTTCCGTCACGTCCTCCACATCGATCACGTGTTCACCGTCGGCGGCGGATTGCACCACGCGCAGTCGCAGCCACTGCCGCACTTCCCCGCGTTTCGCCCGTCCGATATGCGCGCGCAGCGGCATCTCCCGCTCGCCCAGCCAAGCCAAGGCGGCCGCCGAATCGACGAGCCCCAATCGTGCGGTCCAGGGTTTCGTGTCAGTCGTCGCCGTCGCCGGAAAACGAGCCTCAAAAGTGGCATTCCCCCGAATCCAATGGTCCCCCTCCACCGTCATCAGGCACCAGTTGTTCCAATTCGAAAATCGTTCCATGAGGGGCGAAGAATGCGGCAATTGCGGTGAAAGGGGTAACCGAGGAGGAGCGACGGCGGCGCCACACTCACGGATTCCAAAGGCCAATGCAAGCGAACGACTTCGGACATTATCGTGCCCAAATCAGCCATTCCACTGATCGCCGTTGCCCATCACCTCCCGGTCAACGAAACCGCTCCGACTCTCCTCTCCGTCTCCCCGCCGGACAATCCCCTTCTTTGCCACGATTCAACCGCCGCTCTCACCAAAAGGCCCGGGCCTTTTGTCCGCTGGCGATCGCCTTCCTTCCCACTTGGCTTCACCTTGCCCATGAACCACTCGTTCCGCCGCCTCCTCGCTCTGGTTGCCATTTGTCCGTCGCTCATCGCTCAAACCCTCTACTGGGACACCAATGGCGGACTTACCGGCGCGACCAGTGATGGAGTCAATAGACTTGCTCCCGGACTCTGGGACAACTCCGCCACCTTCAATTGGAACGCCAATCCGGACGGGACTTGGGCTACCCAGGGTTGGTCGCAAGGAGGCACCGCGGTTTTTTCCGCCGGCTCCAACGCCAGCGGCTACTCGGAATACCAAGTGGATATTGGTCCGACGGTGGATGTTTCCTCTATTCAAATGGAGGAGGGGTATGTGAGTCTTCACGGCGGAACCTACAATGGCTCCATCTACAATCTGTCCGCCATCCACATCGGTTCCCAAGCTTCGTTACGAATCAATGTGGCGCTCTACGAAAACAGCGGGCCCGTCAACTTGGTCAAAACCGGGGACGGATCTCTCTATTTAAACACTCCCGGTATCCACGTGCACACCACCGGGAGTTCCACGTTCTCGGGGGGGTATAACTTTGTCTATGACTTTACCGGCCTCAGCACCGGCGATGTCACGGTCAACAACGGTGCCTTGCTGACCACCAACGGTATTCTCGACATCAACAACCGCACCGTAACCGTCAGCGGCTCCAACTCCAGACTCCTCAATGCCCAGCACGTGGATATCGGTGACTCCAGCTCAGCCACGGTGAATCTGCAGTCGGGCGGTTATTTCAACGTCACTGAATTTGTTGCCCTCGGCCTCGTCAACGGCGTCACCGGCACCACCACCGTCGATGGCTCGGGATCATACTTGGGCGCCGGCACCGACCTTTTCGTCGGCTACGGCGGCACCGGCAACTTGACCATCAGCAACAACGGTCGCGTAAACGTGGGCGGCATTGCCTACCTGGGCTACCAAGGCAGTGGCGTTGGCAATCTCACGCTTGCCTCCGGCGGCACCCTCGCCGTCGGCGGCACCAATGGTATCCAAAAGGGCTCCGGCTCGGCCTCGCTCACGCTCAGCGGCGGCGCCATCGAAGCCACCGGATCCAACCTGACCACCAGCCTGCCCATCACCCTGACTTCCGGCACCACCTCCACGATCAATACCAACGGTCTCGCCGTGGATCTGACCGGTGCGATCTCCGGGACCGGCGGCTTGGCCAAATCCGGCACCGGTGACCTCTACCTCAGCAGTATCACCAGTGGCAACGAATTCGAATACCTGGTCTTCAACGGTGGCACCGCCTACCTCAACGGCGCCGCCCCCACCATTGGCACCGCCGTCTTCAACGGCGGCACCTTCGCCAACGGCTCCGTCGAGAACGCATCCGCCTACGAAGTCCAGACCGGGTCGCTCAGTCTGGCCCTCGGTGGCTCCGCCGGCTTGACCAAAACCGGCAGCGGCACCTTCACCCTTTCCGGAGCCAATACCTACAGCGGTGACACCACCGTCTCCGATGGCACGCTCGTCTTCGCCACCCCGGCCAATCTCGGCTCCGGCAATGTCATCGCTACCGGCAGCAACTCCATTCTCGCCCCCTCCGGATCACTCACCATCAACGAATCCCGTAGTGTGAGCTTGAACAACGGCGGCACCCTGCAGGTCGGAGGCGCGAGCGGCCTGGCTTTGTCCGGAGGTGCTTCATTGTATCTTAACGGTGGCGTCCTTCAGGTCGTCACTTCCGATCTCTCCAGTTCCGCCGCGACCTTCATCAACCTCGGCACGTCCACCGCCTCCACCGTCGATACCAACGGCTTCAACGCCACCCTGAACGGTTCGATCGACGGCGCCGGCTCGCTCATCAAATCGGGCAGTGGCACGCTCACTCTCCCGGGTAACAACTTCTACTCCGGCGGCACCACGATCTCCACCGGCACGCTGCAACTCGGCCGGGACAACGCGCTGGGCTCAACCAGCGGCACTCTCGCGATCAACGGAGGCACTCTCGACCTCAATGGCTATAACCCGTCCCTCGGGACCATCACGCTTTCCTCCGGCAGTATCATCGGTTCGGGCGCACTCTACGGGAGCAGTTTCAACCTCACCGACTCCGGCACCGTCTCCGCCCATCTGGCCGGCGATGCCCCGCTCACCAAATCCGGAGCAGGCACCGTCACCCTCTCCGGCGGCAACAGCTACTTCGGCCCCACCACCGTCTCCGCCGGCACCCTGCTGCTCGGCCACAACAGCGCTCTCGGGTCCACCAGCGGTGCCCTCATCGTCAACGGCGGCACTCTTAACCTCGGGGGCTACACTCCCACCGTCGGCACCGTCACGCTTTCTTCGGGCAGCATCATCGGCTCGGGCTCCCTCACCGGTTCCAACTACAACCTCACCGACTCCGGCTCTCTCTCCGCCAGTCTGGCGGGCTCCGCGAGCCTCACCAAATCCGGTGCCGGCACCGCCACCCTTTCGGGTAACAACAGCCACACCGGCGGCACCACCGTCAACGCCGGCACCCTCGTCCTCGGCCACGGCAACGCCCTCGGTGACACCGGCAGCAATCTTACCCTCAACGGCGGCACCCTGAACCTCGGCACCCACCAACCGACGATCGGCACGGCTATTTTCAACGGTGGCACCTTCACCAACGGCACGCTCAACAACGCCGCCGCCTTCGAGGTGCAAACCGGCAGTCTTGACCTAGCCTTGGGCGGATCCGCCACCCTCACCAAAACCGGTGCCGACACCTTCACCCTCTCCGGCGACAACACCTTCTCCGGCGCCACCACCGTCTCCGCCGGCACCCTGCAACTCGGCTCCGACTCGGCCCTCGGCTCCACGCCTTCCGTCGACGTCGCCTCCGGTGCCACGCTCGACCTCAATAACCACACCATCACGATCGCCGATCTCGACGGGGCCGGCAATATTGCCCTCGGCTCCGCCACGCTCACGACCGGCAACAGCGGGTCCCATGCCCTCTCCGGCGACATCTCCGGTTCCGGCAGTCTCGCCAAGATCGGCTCCGGCACCCTCACGCTCTCCGGCACCAACACCTACCAAGGTGGCACCACCGTCTCCGCCGGCACGCTCACCGTCTCCGCCGACGCCAACCTCGGCGCCACTTCCGGTGCGCTGGCCGTTACCAACGGTGCCACTTTCGACGCCGGCACCAACTTCCAGACCAATCGCGCCGTCACTTTGGACGGTTCCGGCACCACCCTCACCACCAACAACGGCGAACTCGTCATCGGCAGTGCAGGCACCGGCTCTCTTTCCCTCACCAATGACGCCTCCGCTTCCACCTTCAATCTGACCCTCGGTCTCAACGGCGGCACCGGCACCGTCGACATCTCCTCCGGCGCCACCGTGAATGTCAGCAACAACACCGCCCTCGGCTCCGCCTCCAGCACCCTCAACCTCAACACCGGCGGCACCCTCAGCACGGCCAGTCTCGGCGGCAGCGGCACCTTCAATCTCGCCGGCGGCACCCTACGCTCCGGCGGCGCATTCACATCGAGCCTCCCCGCCAACCTCACCAACGCCTCGACCGTTGATACGAACGGTTACGCCACCGTCCTCTCCGGTAACCTCACCGGCTCCGGGTCCCTTACCAAGTCCGGCACCGGCACCCTCTCCCTCTCCGGCACCAACGACTACGCCGGTGGCACCACCGTTTCAACCGGCACCCTCTCCGGTAATACCACCTCCCTCCAAGGCGACATCACCAACGAAGCGGCCGTCGTTTTCGACCAGGCTGCCACCGGCACCTACGCCAGTGTCATGTCCGGTTCCGGTTCCCTCACCAAAATCGGGGCCGGTAATCTCACCCTTTCCGGCACGAATGAATACGAGGGCGGCACCACCGTTTCCGCCGGAACCCTCACGATCTCCTCCGACGCCAACCTCGGCGCCACTGCCGGTGCGCTGGCCGTCACCTCCGGTGCCTCCCTCACCACCAGCAGCCCCATCAGCTTTAACCGCACGGTCACCTTGGACGGCTCCGGCACCTCCTTCTCCAATAGCAATGGCGAGCTCATCGTCGGCCACAACGGCACCGGTTCCCTGGCCCTCACCAACGACGCCATCGCCTCGACTTACAACCTCACCCTCGCCTACGAAAGTGGCACCGGCACCGTCGACATTTCCTCCGGTGGCATCCTCGCGGTCAGCAACTACACGTCCCTCGGTTCCGCCTCCAGCACCCTCAATCTCAATACCGGCGGCACCCTCGTCACGGCCGGTCTCGGCGGCAGCGGCACCTTCAACCTCGCCGGGGGCACGCTACGCTCCAATGGCGCTTTCTCCTCCAGCCTCCCCGCTACCCTCACCAACGCCTCCACCGTCGATACCAACGGCCACGCCACCATCCTCTCCGGCAACCTGTCCGGCTCCGGCTCCCTCACCAAGTCCGGCACCGGCTCCCTCTCCCTCTCCGGCAACAACAGCTACCAAGGAGCCACCACCGTCTCCGCCGGCACCCTCAGTGTCGGCACCCACGCCAATCTCGGCACCGGCGATCTCACCGTTTCCAACGGCGCTGCCCTTAACCTCTCCGGCGGCTACGAAGACGTCACCAACCGCACCATCACCGTCGACGGTGTCGGTTCCTCTCTCGCCGGGGCCACCCATCTCTGGTTCAACCGCGCCTCCGGATCGACCAACATTCTCAATGTGACCAACGGCGGTTCCATCACGGCCGGCACCTCGTTTAGTTTGGCCGACTTGGGCTCCACCAGCGTCGGCACCCTCAACATCTCCGGCACCGGTTCCTCCGTCTCATCCGCCGGGATCTTCTACCTGGGCTACGGCGGACAGGGCACGGCCAACGTCAGCAATGGCGGCCTGATCACGGTCGGCAGCACGCTGAATCTCGGTTCACAATCCGACAGCTCCGGCACCATCAACCTCAACTCCGGCGGCACCCTGCGCGTCGGCGGCACCAACGGAATCACCACGGGAGCCGGCACCGCCAACTTCAACGCGAACGGCGGCACCCTCGAAGTCACCGGCTCAGCCCTCACCACCACCGCCCCGGTCACCCTCGGCAACGCCACCAATTCCACGCTTCATACCAACGGCTTCAACGCCACCCTGTCCGGGAACATCACCGGCGACGGCTCCCTCACCAAATCCGGCACCGGCACGCTTACTCTCTCCGGCGCCAATGACTACGCCGGCGGCACCACGGTCTCGGCTGGTATCCTTTCCGGCACTACCGACTCCCTTCAAGGGAACATCACCAACCACGCCGCCGTCGTCTTCGACCAAGCCGCCACCGGCACCTACGCCGGCGTCATGTCCGGTTCCGGTAGCCTCGCCAAGATCGGCGTGGGCAACCTCACGCTATCCGGCAATAACGACTACGAAGGCGGCACCACCGTTTCCGCCGGCACGCTCACCATCTCTTCCGACGCCAACCTCGGCGCCAGTTCCGGCGCGCTGACGGTCACCTCCGGTGCCACCCTTGCCACCGGCAGCGACTTCCGCCCCAACCGCGTCGTCACCCTCGATGGCCCCGGGACCAACCTCGCCAACAACGGCGAACTTATCATCGGTCACAACGGCACGGGTTCCCTCGCCCTGACCAACAGTGCCGCCGCCTCCGCCTACAACCTCACCCTCGCCTACACCGGCGGCACCGGCACGGTCGACATCTCCTCCGGCAGCTCCCTCAACGTCGGCAACCTCACCTCGCTCGATACGGCCAGCAGCACCCTCAATCTCAACACCGGCGGCACGCTCACCACCGCCGGTCTCTCCGGCAGCGGCACCTTCAATCTCGCCGGCGGCACCTTGCGCTCCGGCGGTGTCTTCACCTCCAGCCTCCCGGCTACCCTCACCAACGCCTCCACCGTCGATACCAACGGCCACGCCACCACCCTTTCCGGCAACCTGACCGGCGACGGTTCCCTCACCAAGTCCGGCGTCGGCAACCTCACGCTGAGCGGCACCAATTCCTACTCCGGCGGCACCACGGTGGCGGCCGGAACCTTGACCCTCGGCGCCGGCGGAAACACCGGATCCGTCGGCGGCAACATCACCAACCACGGCACCGTCTCGTTCAACCGCTCCGACGACCATACCTACGCGGGGGTAGTGAGCGACACCGGGGATCTCACCATCGCCAGCGGCATTGTCCGCTTCTCTTCCGCCCAGACTTACACTGGCGACACGTCCATCGCATCCGGAGGAATCATGGTGCTCTCCACCTCCGCGGACCAAGGGCTGTCCGCCTCCACCACCGTCAATGTCGCGAGCGGAGGCGTGTTCGATTTCTCCAATCGGGCCTTGGAAGTCGCCGGTCTCACCGGCTCGGGTTCCGTCTACAGCTTCGGCGGCAGCGCCGGCCATCTCACCGTCAACACCGCCGCTGACCAAAATCAAAACTTCGCCGGAGCCCTGGGGGCCGGGGCCGCCGATTTCGCGCTCACCAAGACCGGCCCGGGCTCCCTTACCCTTTCCGGTTCCAATACCTACACGGGAGCCACCACCATCTCCGGCGGATCCCTGGTCCTCGGTTCGGCCACCGCCTTGGGCAACACCGCCGCGGTGAATATCGGCGCGAGTGGCCGCCTCGACCTCAATGGTCAAAACACCACCCTCGCCGCTCTCGACGGCGCCGGTAACATCAACCTCGGCTCAGGCAGCCTCATCACGGGAGACGCAAACAACCACAGCCTTTCCGGAAACATTTCCGGGTCGGGTGCGCTCACCAAATCCGGCGCGGGCACGCTCACTCTCTCCGGCAGCAACACCTACACCGGCCCGACCAGCGTCAATGCCGGCACGCTCGCCGTGAGCACTCTCGCCAACCTCGGCAGCGGCAACATCATCGTGTCCGGCGGGGCCGACCTCACCGCGACCAATCCGTTGGCCTTTGCCACCAGTCGCGACGTCACCGTCACCGGGGCGGGTTCCTCCCTCTCGTCACCCGGTTACCTGTGGTTCGGCACCAGCGGTGGTGCCACCACCCACACCATTGCGGTGGAGAACGGCGCATCAATCACCACCGGCCAAACCTTCAGTCTCGCCGATACCGGCAGCTCCAGCCAAAGCACGCTCACCGTGACCGGCAGTGATTCCTCCGTCGCTGCCACCGGAAATTTCTACGTCGGTTACGCCGGCACCGCCATCGCCACCGTGGCCAATGGCGGCACCCTTTCCTCGGACGCCGCGTTCTCCATCGCCACCACCGCCGGGAGCAACGGCACGCTCAACCTCAACGCCGGCGGCACCCTCCAGGCCCGCGGCCCCAACGGCATCGCCATCGGCGCAGGCACCGGAGCCTTCAACGCCAACGGCGGCATGATTCAAGTGGTCAGCTCCGACCTCACCACCTCCGCTCCCATCACTCTGGGTAGCGGCACCACGTCCATCATCGATACCAATGGCCTCAACGCCACCTTCTCCGGCGCCCTGTCCGGATCCGGCAATCTGCATAAAACCAGCAACGGCACCCTCACGCTCTCCGCCGCCAATACCTTCACGGGCGACACCACCATTTCTGCCGGCAACCTGAACCTCGCCAACAGTTCCGGCAGCGCCACCGGCACCGGCGACGTCACCATTGCCAACGGCGCCGCCCTCACCGGCACCGGCAGTATCGGTGGTTCGCTGAACCTCGCCGCCGGTGCCACCTTCGCACCCGGCAACAGCGCCGGTCTCATCACCATCGACGGCGACTTCACCCTCGATAGTGCGTCCATCATCAACCTCGAACTCGGCGGACTCGACCGGGGCACCACCTACGACGCTTTCGACGTCACCGGTGCGCTCAACCTCGGCGGCACCTTGAACGTATCATTCATCAACGATTTCACTCCGAGCGAATCCGTCACCTTCAACCTCTTCAGCTCATCGACCAGCATCGGCGGCACCTTCGCCGCGGTGAATCTCCCGATCGTCTCCGGCGGCACTTGGAACACCACCGCCCTCGCCACCTCCGGCCAACTCACTTTCACCGCCAGCGCCGTCCCCGAACCCGCGAATTTTGCCATCCTTTTCGGCCTCGTCGCTCTCGTTTTCACCGCGACCCGCCGCCGCCGTCGGGCCTGATCCGTCGCACCGCCCCCCGGAATTTTCCCTGTGGCTGCCCCCCTCCGCATCCGAGTTTCGCTGATCGATCCCGATTCCCACTACCGATTGTTCCTGGCTTCCTGCCTCAACTCCAGTTCACGGCATCGCGTGCTGCAAACCGCGGAATCCGCCGCCAGCGCTCTTCAGTGGCCGCAGGTCCCCGTGCCCCACGTCATGCTCGTCGAAGCCGACCTGCCCGATCTCCCCTGCGGCGAGCTCATCCGGAAACTGCGTAACCGATTTACCAATACGTTGTTCATTGTGCTCACGACCACGCAGGACGAACAACAGCTGACCGAGGCGATTCAGGCGGGTGTCGTCGGCTACGTGCTCAAATCGGTGGGCAAGGATGCCATCCTCGAAGCCATCGATGAAGCCCTCGCCGGCGGCTCTCCCCTCTCCCTCCCCGTCGCCCGCCACGTGTTGCGCCTCGTCCGCACGAGCAACCCGCCCTTCCCGGCGGAGTGACGGGGAATTTTCTACGACCGTAGAAAACCACGGTTGTCCCGGGAGGCGGGACTTGGGCGGTCACGACGAATAAAAACCAAGTCGCTCCGACCTCAGCTCGTCGACAACGCGATCCGGCACGATCACCCCACTCCCGGTGTAGGGTGTATTTCCAGAATATTCCGCTTTCCGCCCTGATCGCCCAGCTTAGTTTCAAAGACCTGTCAGCCACACGTTTTCTACATCTGGAACCCACTTCGAGAGAACCAACTTAAGCGGGCGGGAATGAGGATTTCTTCTTTGGAAAATGATTTCTGATCCATCGGCCAAAATTCACGAATTATGGGACGAATTGGCGGACCTGCCTCTCGCCGAAACGCGCCTGTCCATCGAACTCCTCTTCAGCCGGATTAGCGAATGGGTGGGCGCCGATGACGCCTTCTGGATCGGTATCGCCCGCGTCCAGAGTGAACCGCATGCCGCCAACGACGTGCTCCATGGCTGGCGTCTGCGCACGGCCGAACGCTGGATCACCCGGCCGGAGTATAACGCGGAGTTCATCCGCAAGGTGCTCGCCCACATGGAACGCGACCCGGGCATGGGCGTCCGCAAGGTGATCAGCGAGGCGGGCCGCTTTCGCAGCTATCGCCAGCGGGACGGCTTCATCGACTTTAAAGCGTTCCGCCAGACGCCCCAGTATGAGATGTATTTCAAAAAAGGCGGCATCACCGACCGCATCTGGTGCGTTTCCCCCGTGAACCGCGATGCGGAGTCATTATTTTGCTTCGATCGCATCCGCCGACGCAGCCACTTCACCCTGGAGCACGAGCGGCTCGTGGCGCAGGTCCTCCGCGGCATCAAGTGGTTCCACCGCCAACTGCTGCTCAACCACGGCCTGCTCGTGGGCAAGACGCCGCTCTCCCCGACCCACCGGCGCCTGTTGCCCCAGCTGCTCTCCTCCAAGTCGGAGAAGGAAATCGCCGACGCCCTCGGGCTCAGTCGCGCCACCACGCACAAGTATGTCACCGACATTTTTCGCAGTTTCAACGTCTCCAGCCGAGCGGGACTCATGACGCTCTGGATGGGCGGCACCTGAGCCCCGGCTTCACCCCTTGCTATTTAGCAAGGTAGGCAGGGAACGCGGATTCAGGCAGAATCCTACGCGCAGCGCGGGTTTCTGGCAGGAGTCGGCCGATGACCGCGAGCACCTATTGCCGTCCACGCCCATCCCATGAACTTCGCCCTCCCTTTGCCAGTCCTCTGCTCACCTCCCGCCGGTGCCAGGAGCCGCCGCAGTCCCGCGCTCCGCGTTTCACTTCTGTTCCTCGCGCTGTCGCTCCCGGCCTTCACCAGTCGGGGGCAATATTTTCACCCGGAAATAATCCTCTATCAAGACGGCGTGCAGCCCGACAATGTTTACAACACCGACCCAGCGGAGACCCCGGGAGATACCTTCGACTTCATCCTGCGTGCTGCGCCCGGCACCACCGTGACAGAACTCGGGGAGCTCAGGACCAGATATCGCGGAAATTACATCCCTTGGCAGTATGAGAATCCGCCGGTCAATTTTTACATCGCCGAAGGAAACACGCTCATCATGGACTGGGCTAATTTCGGCGGCCAAAAATCCCCGCAGAACGACCCTTACTGGGCCGGGGCCAACGTTTACGTGCAATATGATTTGTTCGGAGTCAGACCGACGGGAACCGTCATCTTCAACCGCGACTTCGACATCAGCGGCGGGTATGCCATCCAAGCCGGCACCGGCAAGGCGGGCGGCAATCTGTCGGTAAAAAGCCAGGGGACCGTGATATTCAAAGGCAACTTCAACAGCCAGGGCGCGTATAACGGTCGCAGCGGTGACATCCTGCTCTCCAATGCGACCGTCGAATTTCAGGGCAACGTGAACAACCGATCAAGCGACATGCTGGAGGGCAATGCCGTCATGCTCCACCAATCGGGTCCGGCGGGAAACATCGCCATCACTGATAGCATCGTGACGTTCAGGGGCATGGTGGATAGTTCCGTCAGCCGGCCCGACATCTTCAGCGCCTATGACGGGGGCGACCATGTCATCTCGGGGAGCAACTCCGTCGTCACGTTCGAGCAACGCGTCGACCAGTCCGGCGATGGAAAAAACAACCGCCAGGAGTATGATACGGGCGTGGGCGGGGCGCTTACCATCAGCGACGGGGCCACGGTGGGCTACTTGGGTGATCTCGTCAGCAATGGTGCCGCGGGCGGCACCGCGGGCGGCAACGGGGGCGGCATCACAATTTCTGGCCCCGGCACGGCGGTGACCTTTGAGGGAACGGTCAGTCGGCTCCCCGGTCTTCGCAGCGACAACGGCGCCGGCCGGGGCGGTAATTTCACGCTCTCGGGCGGCACCGCTCGCTTCGAGACCGGCTCGGCCCTCCAAATCGCCCGCGAAGACGGCGCGGGCACCGCCGGCATCTTGAAGCTCCAAGGCGGCACGCTCGAGGTTCCGACCCTCGGTTGGTTGACCGATCCGAATTCCTTCCGCGGCGCCATGACTTTCACCACCGGCACCTTGCGCACCACCGCGTCATCGGCGGGAGCTCCGGTCAGCCTCGGCGCTTCCTCCGCGCTCGGTGCCGGGTTCAACACCGCGGCGACCGGCGACCGCACCCTCGACACCAAGGACAATCTCACGTTCGACGCCACCGTGGCCCTCAACGGCGCCGGCAGCTTCACCAAGGCTGGCACCGGCACGCTCACCCTCGCGGGCGTGCACACCTACACGGGCGACACCGTCGTCTCCGGCGGCACGTTGGTGATCAACGGCTTCCTCGCCAGTGACACCGTCTCCATCGGTTCCGGCACCACGCTCGGCGGGTCCGGCTCCTTCGGCGGCCTCGTGACACTCCAAGCTGGCGCGACCCTCGCGCCCGGCAATTCACCCGGCACCATCACCTTCACCGACGGACTCACACTCATCGACGGCTCGATCCTGGATTTTGAGCTGGGCACCCTCAGCGACATGATCGCCGTCACCGGCGGCACGCTGACCGGTCCGTCAGACGGCACCGTCACGCTGAACTTCACCAACTCCGGCGGATTCACCGCCGGCACTTACACGCTCTTCGATTTCTCCAGCGGAGCGACGACGCTGAGTAACTTTGATCTCACGGACTTCGCCTTCGGTTCCCTCATCTCCGGATACGACTACTCGCTCAATTTCTTCGGTGACACGCTGCAACTCACCTCGGTGACCTCCGCCGTCCCCGAACCCGCCACCTGCGCGATCCTATTCGGCTTCACCGCCCTCAGCTTCGCCTCCATTCGCCGGCGGCGTTTATATCATAACTCCTGTTACCGATCGACCCGCCTCCTCAATTCGCGGGCAACTCCACCCAAAACGTCGCCCCCGTGCCGACGGCGTTGACGGGAGAATCACACCCCACCGCGCCGCCCATCGCCTCGGCCAGTCGCTTGGTCACCGCGAGTCCGATGCCGTGGCTCTCTTCACCACCGGTCGGCCGCACACTGGTGCGGCCAAACTTACGGAAGAGTTGATCCTGCTCCGCCGCCGGCACGCCCGGGCCTTGGTCGGTCACCATCAGACGCGCCCGCGAACCGTCGGTGGCCACGAAGACATCGAGTTCCACCGTCGCCCCGCGCGGACTGAACTTGAGCGCGTTGCTTAAAAAATTGTCCAACACCTGACCCAGCAACGTCACATCCGTGCGCGCCCACACCGTCGCGCCCGCTGGCGCCAGCACTTGCTGCTCCTTGGTTTGCGCGGCCGGTCCGTGACGCTCGGCCGCCGGTCCGATCACTTTGCGCAAATCCACCATTTCCAGCCGCACGGGCAACGTGCCCGACTCGAGCGCGTGCTCCCCGAGGTAGTTGTTCACCACCTCCAACATGCGTCCACTGAGATCATCGATCGCGCTGAGAGCCTTGGCTTGCCGGTCGGGATCAGCCATCCGCCCCAGCCGCAGTTGTCCGGCCAAACCGCGCACCGCCGCCAAAGGGGACCGCAGGTCGTGCGCCGCTGCCGCCATGAACTCGTTCTTCTCGGCGTTCAATCGACCCAGCTCCCGGTTTAATCCCGCCATGATTTCGCGTTGCGCAAAGTCCCGCCGCTCGCCCACCTCGCGGAGCCACGCCAAGGCCAGCACGGCGGAGCCCGTTCCCGCCAAACTGGAACTTAGAATCAACACCGTTTTGATCTGGGGGATGATGTAGTCAAACAGGGCGAACAATCCGACGATCCCGACGCTCGCCACCACGATCATCCCCAACGTCGTGCGAAACAACATGGGCAAGGTGAAGACGCTGATCAGCAGCAGGCCGGCAATATCGGCAAAGACGTTGGAGACGACGTAGTGGTCCCGGAACATCAACCCGTGGCGCCACTTCAACAGCACGATCGCCCACATCGCCACCACGACACCGACCGGATACAACCACGACGAGCGCCGCGGGTGACCGGGCAACCCCGTCGAAATCAACATGATCATCCACATCGGAATCGCCAAACCGAACCGATGGATCAGCGACAGCGAAACGTATTCGGGAAACTGCCGCCCGTTGGCCGCGACATCGCCCAGTCCCATGCCCGCCACCGCCAGCATCGCCACGATCAACATCACCCGCACGCGCGTCTGACTTTGCTCGATGCGTTCGGACCGGAACCGTTCCTCCCAATCCAGATCCGAAAACCGCAACCTTCGCGCCTCCCGTTGCCACGTTGCCTGGTGTTTCGCGGTGTCCATCACGCTTACCCTTCCGTCAGTCGCGTGAACTTCACCGCCGCCTCCGTGCGCGAACGCACCCGCCACTTTTGGTAGATCACCAACAACGCATTTTTCACCGTCGAACGCGAGAGTCCCAAGGCTTCCGCAATCTCCTTGTCTCCAGCCCCCGCCGCAACGCGTTCCAATAGGTTGCTCTCCCGCTCGGTCAGAATCGCCAACGCTGCGCCCCCGGATTTGACCGCCGGTTTGACGTTTCCGGGGCCGCGCATCAGGCCCAACACTTTGCGCGCAATCGACGGCGACATCGGCGCTCCGCCCGCCAAGGCATCGTCGATCGCCCCCAGAATCTCTTCCTCACGTCCACCTTTGAGAATGTAGCCACTGGCCCCCCCCTGAATAGCCTGCAACACGATCGCCGCATCGGTCTCCGCGGTCAGCATGAGCACGAGCGCCGCCGGATGCCGCGCCACCAAGTCAGCCACCAACTCCGCCCCCGAACGGTCAGGCAAGCCGACGTCGACCAATAGCACGTGCGGTTGCACCGCCGCATCCCACGCCAGCGCCTCAGCTGCGGAGTTCGCCGTAGCAATCACTCGGTGCCGCGGACTTGCCTCCAGCATTGATTCGAGGAACAGGCAAAAATGGGGATCGTCTTCCACCAACGCGATGGCGACTCGGCCGGCAGATGATGGAGGGGGGCGTTCCCGGGACAACGGCATCGGAGCTTCGTCAATCACACCCACCCGGACCGCGCTAGGGGAATTTCCGAATTGTCCGTTTTCGACCTATGTATGGCCGTTCTCGACCGCTCTCAGTCAACTCTCGGTGCGGCCAGCCTCGAACCCGTCACCAAGATCTTGGGAAGTTTCTTCAGCTCGTCTTTGCCCTTCAGCGAACCGACCGCCACCAAGGGCCGGAGCATCGTCTCATCGCTCATGCTTTCGGCCGCAACCGCGGGCAACTTGTCCGCATCGAATTTCGCGGTCACCGGCGCGGGAGCTGCCACGGTCTCCGTGATGACAAAGGCTTCGAGTTCGATCTCCGTGTCCATGGCAACCAACGTGGGCGTGCCAATGCAGGCAACGGACAGGAGTGAAACGGTGAGTATTTTCATGGCGGGAAGCGGGACGGAGCGAGTTAGCGGTGGATCAGTGAAAAGTGACGTAACGAATGGTGTGCCGGTTCGCGTAGCGGTGAAACGCGACCAGTTCGGTCGCATTCTGCGGCTCCAACACATACCAACCGCGATCAGTGAGAAACAGTCCCACCGAGTGGTTTTCGCGGGTGCGGGCGACGCCGGAAAAGGCGGCGTTCTGCAACACGATCACCTGCGCGGCCGCCGGTTCTTCGGTGTGCCCGATAATGCCGGCCAACCCGACCATTTGGCGCAGAAACATGCCAAAGCTGTCGCAGTCGGAGGCATCCCCCGTATTGGCCGCCACGCGAAACACCTCCTTGGTCGCGGCCTGATACGCGGGCATGAACTGCTGCTCCAACCAGCGGTGATCAATCACTGCATAGCGATCATCGAGCAACGGACCGAGGAACGCCCCTTCGGGCAGGAGCTGTTGCGCTTTGGCCAACAGCTCTTCCGCCGCCACCGTTGCGTCCGTTTGAAGTCCCGGCGGCATGGTCAGTCGCGAAGTGGGGGCCGCCACCACCAGAGCGCTGGTGGCCAAAAAAAAACAAATGCCGAACTTCAACCAACGGTCGTGCACGCGCCGAGCGTGCGACGTGACCGTGCGGGGGTCAACGCCGCGTGACGACGTTAGGAGTTTAAATGCAGCGACTTAAACCGGTTCAACCTGTTTGGGGATTGCCTCAGATTTCACGCCGAAATTTGTCCAATTTCGGGGCGATCACCATCTGGCAGTATCCTGCCTGCGGATTCCGCGCGAAGTAATCGTCGTGATAAACCTCCGCCGGATAAAAGGTCGTCAACTCAGCCAGTTCGGTGACGACCTTGCCGCCCCACGCCGCATCGGCCTCGGCCCGCGAAGCTGCGGCGGCCACGCGCTGCGCCTCGTCCGCCCACAGGATGATGGATCGGTATTGCGTGCCCGTGTCCGCCCCCTGGCGATTGAGCGTGGTGGGATCGTGCATTTTCCAGAACAACGCCAGAATGCGCGCGAGCTCCACCTGCGTCGGATCATACGTCACTCGCACGACTTCGGCGTGGCCCGTCTGCCCGCCGCAGATTTTTTCATAGGTTGGCGCGGGATCGTCGCCGACGGCGTATCCGCTTTCCACCGACAATACGCCCGGCACCATGCGATAGGCGGCCTCGGTGCACCAGAAGCACCCGCCCCCCACCACAATCGATTCGGAATTGGGAATCTCTGATTCGCTCATGCCGCAACGTGATTCACCGCTTCGCGATCCGCAACCACGAGTATCGAATCCAAGTTGACCTGGGAGCGCCGAGCTCCGGCCCGGCCCCGCCCGGCTGAAACATGCCGAGCTGGAGCTCGGCGTTCCCCGGGAGAAAAACTACCGCGACAACTTGCGGTATTTGATGCGTTGCGGGCGGTCGGCGTCGTGACCTTTGCGCTTCTTATAATCTTCGAGATAAGCGCTGTAATTGCCGCGATACCACGTCACCTCGGAGTCGCCTTCAAACGCCAGAATGTGGGTGGCCGTGCGATCGAGAAACCAGCGATCGTGCGATACGACCACGGCGCACCCGGCGAACGATTCGAGCGCGTCTTCCAAGGCGCGAATCGAGTTCACATCGAGGTCGTTGGTCGGCTCGTCGAGGAGGATGAGATTGGCGCCGCGCTTGAGCAGACGCGCGAGATGCACGCGGTTGCGTTCGCCGCCGGACAGCACGCCGACTTTCTTCTGCTGATCGGCGCCGGTGAATCCAAATTGTGAGCAGTAGGCCCGCGCATTCACGTCACGGTTGCCGAGGGACAGGGTCTCATTGCCCTCGCTGATCGCCTCGTAAATGGTCGCCGCATCCGGCAGCGAATCCCGCGACTGATCGACATGGGCAATCGCCACGGTCGGTCCGACCCGCAGCTCGCCGGCGTCGGGTTTTTCGTCGCCGATGATCATGCGAAACAACGTCGTCTTGCCCGCGCCGTTCGGGCCGACCACGCCGACGATGCCGCCGGGAGGTAACGCGAACTCCAGTTTGTCGAAGAGCAATTTGTCGCCATACGCTTTGCGCACCGTTTTGGCTTCGACCACCAGATCGCCCAGCCGCGGACCGGGCGGGATGACGATTTCAAATTCCCGTTCCTGCTCCTCCACATCCTGGTTAAGCATCGCCTCATAAGCGTTGATGCGAGCCTGTCCCTTGGCCTGCCGGGCGCGGGCGCCTTGACGAATCCAGGCGAGCTCACGTTTCATGGCCTTCTGGCGACGATCTTCCGTGCGTTGCTCGATGGCGAGGCGGCGCTGCTTTTGTTCGAGCCAGCCGGAATAGTTGCCTTGCCACGGGATGCCGTGACCGCGGTCGAGTTCGAGAATCCAACCCGCCACGTTATCGAGAAAGTAGCGATCGTGCGTCACGGCGATGACCGTGCCCACGTAACGGGCGAGGTGTTGCTCCAGCCAATGCACGCTCTCGGTGTCGAGGTGATTGGTCGGCTCGTCGAGCAGGAGCACATCGGGTTTTTGCAGTAGCAAACGCGCGAGGGCGACGCGGCGACGTTCACCGCCCGACAGCGTATCCACCGGCGTGTCGCCGGGAGGACAGCGGAGGGCGTCCATCGCCATCTCGACTTGCGGCGCGACATCCCAGGCATCGAGCGCGTCGATCTTTTCCTGCAACTCCCCCTGCTTGTCGGTGATGGCATCACGCGTGGCGTCGTCGGCCGCTTCCGCGATTTCATCCCAAGTGGCATCATAGGCCGCGACCAAATCGGTGAGCGCTTTCACGCCCTCTTCCACACACGCCCGCACCGTGGCACCTGCGGTGAGATGCGGCTCCTGCTCCAGCATGCCCACGGTGTAGCCGGGCTCGAAGTGGACCCGTCCATCGATCTCTTGGTCCTGACCGGCGAGGATGCGCATGAGCGAGGATTTTCCCGCCCCGTTAAGACCGAGCACACCGATCTTCGCGCCGTGATAAAACGAGAGGGAGATGTCGCGCAGGATCTCCTTGCGCTCGATTTTTTTCGAGACGCCGATCATGGAAAAAATCACTTTGGGTTCGTCGCCTTTGGCCATGCCGAGCATCGCAGCCGGAGCGTTCGCGGTCGTCAAGCGGGTCGCCCGATAATTACCAACCGATTTCGGCGAGATCGCGGACATCTACGCCATGGGAGTGCGTAACGATACGGATGACCCAAATCCCTATTTGAAATCGACATGCGTTTTCCAAGGGGGGCACACTCAGGGCCCCAGATTGGGCAACCCGGCCGTTTTGGAAATACACGTTTTAGCTCGATTCATCCTTCTCGTCCACGCCGTCACCGCGACCGGCTTGGCCGGATGGTATTTTGGGCTGATACCGCGGGGCGCCTACGAGCGACGATTTCGCCCCCTGGGAATCTACATGGCGATCGTGCTCTGTTCGCAGTTCGCGATCTGGTTGGCGTTTTTTGAACTCAGCCTGCGCCCACTGGTGCCGTGGCTGATCGCGATCGGGACGTTGCTCGGGGGAATCACGTTGGGGTGGGCGTTTCTGACGCATCGGCGGAGCGTTGATCATCGGCACACCTGGCCCGTGATTTCCCGGCTGTGCCTGGTGGCCCACTACACGTGCACGTTTGTCGTCGGGGGTTGGCTGAGTGACAGCCATATGCCGTTCGGTTCCACCATCGCGACGACCCTCGCAGTGATCGCGTTGGTTTGGATGATCCTCGCCCAACTCAATCGCACGCGGGAACACTGGCGGTTTCTGGTCGGTATCATCTTCGTCGCGGCGCCTCTGACCTTGTTCACCGGTTGGGTGATTTCCACGCTGGCCTACCGCCACGGTATCGACAGCTATGACCAACGCTTCCGCGACCGTGTCATTGCTTTCGCCAATCTTATGAGCGTCGACGAGCGGTCGGAGACGTTGGATTCATCCGCCCCGACCTACGCCAGGTTTTCCATGCAACTGCGCTCGGTATGCGCGAGTTCGCCGACCATCTCCGGCGCATTCCTGTTGCCCCCCGAGGAATCGAGCGACGGCTTCATCGCCCGGTGGCGCGACCCGGTAAAGACTCCGCGTCCGCTCATGCTGTCGGCCAAGGTTTACGCCCGGATCGCAGGGGACAACGAGCCCAAGGTTGCTCGATTCCGGGATCTGGAGGACGCCCGGGTGTGGCACGTGGCGTTTGCTCGGGTGCACTCGGCCCTTGACGACCAACCCGTCGCCATTCTGGGGCTGGCCGCGCCCGTGGAGCTCATTAATCAGAGCATCGCCGGCTCCCTGCTTTTCACCGATGTCATCGTGTTCCTGATCGCGTTGATCGTCTACGTGAGTCTGGCGGGCTATCGCCATGGCGTGTTGCGCGTCGGCCAGCGCGACACCCTGTTGGACATCAACGCCAACTTGTCGCGGCGGTTGCTCGATACGTTTGCCCCCGAGGATGTGTCCCAGTGGTTGATCAACCAACTACGCGAAGGACTCAATCTCCAGCATGCCTCGTTCTGGTTGCACAGCCGCAATAAAAACACCCGGGGATTTCGCGTGCTCGCCATCGATTCCGAGTCGCGCGATTCCACCCTGCGACCATGGCGGGCTCTGACGGCGTTACCCCCCGCGTGGACGAGCGCACTGGAAAAGCGCCAGTCGATTGAAGGCCCCCTCAGCGAACTCGGGGAACCCATTCCGGAGATTACCGACGGTCCCGCCGGTCGCTCCTGGGTCTTGGTGGAGAACATCGAGCTGCACGAAGAATTGTATGGTTCGATCGTGGTCGTGTTCCCCGAACGCAAGCTGATGACGCGCGGGGAAATCCGCTCCGCCCTGCGATCCATCGCCAACTCATTCGCCTTCTGCCTCGCCCGCGAAGAACGCAGCGAGCACCTCGCAGCGGCCGAGGAGCGGTTCCGCACCATCATCGAAACCAGTCCCGATGGTTTTTGGGATATCGACTACACCCAGTCACGGAGTTTTCGTTCCCCCCGCTGGTGGCGCATGCTCGGTCATGAGCCCCCGGATTCCGACACCGATCCCCATGCCCATGAAGCGCTGATCGATCCGGACGACCTCATCCAACTCCAGGCCGATGCCATCAAACCCGGTCCGCCTGGTCGCAGCTTTCACCGCGAAGAATACCGGGCCCAACACCGCGACGGTTCCTGGCACTGGATCGAATCGGACTACGTGCAAATGCGCACCGCGCACGGCCCGGCCGAACGAGCCATCGGCTTCGATCGCGACGTCACCCATCGCCACGAATACGAGGAACGGCTCCGCGCCGCCGCCGACTCCGCCGCTCGCGCCAACAAAGCCAAGAGCGAGTTCCTCGCCACCATGAACCACGAACTGCGCACGCCGCTCAACAGCGTGATCGGCTTCGCCACCGTGCTGGATCGCTCCACGCTGAATCCCAACCAGCGCGAATGGGTGACATCGATGCGCACGTCCGCCGAACAATTGCTCGAATTGATCAGCGATGTGCTCGACTTCTCCCGCATCGAGGCGGGGCGTCTTGAACTCGACGTATCCAATATAGAGTTACGTCGGGTCACCGAACAATCGCTCGACCATTTCTCTTCGCTGGCGACAGAAAAGTCCATCGCCCTGCACTACGAGTTCACCCCGCATGATCGACCGGTGTGGGTGCTCGGAGACGCCCTGCGTCTGCGCCAGATCCTCACCAACCTCGTGGGCAACGCCGTCAAGTTCACCACGTCCGGCTACGTGCGGCTGCGGGTCAATCCGCTGGGACTCGACCGTTGGGAGTTCACCGTCGAGGACACGGGGCCGGGCATTCCGCCGGAACAGCAGGCGAACCTGTTCACCCGCTTCAACCAGATCGACGCGTCGACCACCCGCTCCCACGGCGGCACCGGTCTCGGCCTGGCCATCAGTCGCGAACTGGCCCGCGCCATGCAAGGGGACATCAGCTTCGAGACGGCGGACAACCTCGGGGCCGTTTTCAAGGTCACCGTCGCGCTTCCTCCCGCCACCGGCCAGCAGCGTCGCTACACGGATCAAAATGTTTCGATCAATCGCACGGTGTGGGTTTTCGACGGAGATGCCCACGACATGTCTGCCTTGGAAAATGCCCTGATCCAAACCGGCACCCGTTTTCGCCGGATAGGCTGCGAGGAGGCGGACAAACTGCCGCAGGACGGCGACGGTCCGATGCACATCCTGTTTCCTCGCGCCTACCGCCCGGACACCCTCGCTGCCGCCCAACGCATCGCGACCGCCGTGGCCCAACGCACCCCGCGCCCGGTCCTGATTGGTATTCAGCCCACCCAGACCCAACTTTCCTCCCCCACTCCCTTCGACTTCGAGCTCACCGCGCCGCTGCGGCGCCGGGTGCTGATCGATGTGCTCAATGGTCAGCGGCCGATCGATGACGAAACCGCACCAGTCGCCACGAAGGACGCTCCCAGTGCCCCCGCCTCCGGCAAGAATTTGCGGGTGCTCGTCGTCGAAGACCATCCCGTCAATCGCGAGCTCGTCCAAACCATGCTGAAGTTCCTGGGTCTCGCCCCGGACTTTGCCGAAAACGGCGCCATTGCCGTCGAACAACTAAAGAAAAAACCCTACGATATCGCGCTCGTGGATATTCAAATGCCCGTCATGGATGGCTTTGCTGTGGCGGATTGGGTGCGATCGAGCTGGCACAACCGCTGGAGTCGTCCCAAGTTGATCGCAGTCACCGCCAATGCAACGCAGCGCGATCGCGAACGTTGCCTTAGCGCTGGCTTGGATGACTACGTCGCCAAACCCATCACCCTGAACATACTTTCACAATTGATCGACCAAGCCAAATCCCCGTCTCCCAACTCGGACGACGACTCCCGCCCAGCTGACTCCGACGCGGCCAAGTCGCCGACAACCGGCTCCGGCTCTGCCGGCAACCATCTCGTTGATTGGGCCAATTTCGACAGCATTATCGCCTTCACCAACGCGAGTGAAAGCCCTTCGGTATTGCGACGGATCATTCAAACCTATCAGGCCGACAGCAAGACGGTGCTCGACGCAGTTGAAGCGCTCGACCCCAGCAATCACACCGAAGCCCGCAAGCTCCTGCACAAACTCAAAGGCTCGACCGGGTCGCTGGCGCTCATGGGTGCCGTCGATTCGATCAGAAAACTGCACGACCCGATGGAAGCGCCTTCTCCCGAGGTGCGCGCCGAAATGTTGCAGAACATTCGTCGCGACACCGTGCTCGCCGTGGAAGCCGTGTTCGCGCGTTATCCCTGGCTCAACGAAGGGTGAGAGTCACCTGCGCCTGACCGAGTTTCGGCAACCCCAGATTCAACCGGCTCGCCGGAAGTCCTTTGGCTTCCAACAGCGCGGACACGACCAGCACCCGCTCTTGCGCCAGATCCAGTAGACGGGCTTCGCTCACTTCTATCCGACTCAGCAAGCGGGCTTCGACTTCCGCCACCGGCAGCGCGGCTAAAACCGGCGGTGCCGCAATCACCGCTTCCGCCGGAGATTTCTCCACCGGTTTGGGCGCGTCGACCGTATCGGCAGCCGTCGGGCTGCCTTTGAACACCTGCTTGATCCAACCCAACAGCGTTTGGTCCTCTTCCGCGATGGCACCGGGTGGGGAAACAGCCTTAACCGGAACCGGGGCCGGCTTCACCACCTCGGCCACCAAGGGCGGAGTCACCACGCCGTTGGGGTCGATCGGCGGCACGCCAAATACTTCGAGATAACGATTCATCAAGGCCGTCTCCCGGCCGCGCCCCCGCCAACCCGTGGCGACGGTGAACTGCTCCGGTGTCGCCGCCGTCCGTAGTTGCTTCTCCAATACCTCCGGGCGCAGAGCCGCCGCATCCGCGCTCGCATCGGCTTCCCCCACCAGGTCGAGCACCAGCCCCGGCCGTTCCCGGAGCGCGCGCGACAGCGTATCGAGTTTGGCCATCGAAGCGTCCGTCAAACTCGCCGCGCCCGCGACGAACTCCTGGCGATCCAGCTCTTCATCCTGCGCTCCCCCGACCATCGAGCCCAGCAGCGCAAACGGTGAGGTCGCCACTTTGGTCAACAGATTCGTAATCACCCGCCACACCACGCGGCCGAAGCGAAACTCCGGATCATCCAGACTGCCGGCGACCGGCACATCGACTACGATTTGCCCCTTGGTATCCTTCAACAACGCGACCGCGAGACCCACCGGCAGACTGGTGGCATCCGGGCTTTTGACTTTCCCTCCCAACGTAAAGTCGTCGAGCGTCGCCACCGATTCACTGCTCACCTGGCGATCCTGCAGCTTGAAATCAATATCGAGGGAAAGGCGGCCCCGCTGCAGCGCATAACCGGCATATTTGCCAATGTAACCATCGATCGGCACCAGATCGATCCGATCAAAATCAATCTTCACATCGGTGTAAGCCGGACGACCGAGCGGGTTGAAATTGCCCGCAATCGCCACGGGGGCCAACCCGTTGACCTTGCCGCGCAGGTCGGCCCGCCCTTTGGCGACTTCGACGGACGAAAGACCGGTCAATTCCCCCGAGAGCGCTTCGAGGGACAGTTTCACCGGGGCGGCCAACGACGTATCCGTAAAATCGATGCGCGCCTCCACCAACTCCACCCGGTTCACGCGAATCACCGGCGCGACGGCAGTCGGCGCCGCCGCCACCGGCACCGCAATTTCCGGGGTGGCGAGGAATCCCGCCCTCCAGTTGGTCGAGCCCGCGGCATCCATCACCACGGTCACGTCCGGTCGTATCCAACGCACGGATGCAACTTCGACCGTCATGGGCTCGGTCACGAGATCGATGCCGGTGACCTGCAAATTCTCCCACCCGGTCAAAGGCCCGCCGTCGACGTTGCTCAGCCGCGCGCCCGCCAGATTCGTTTGCCCCCGCCAGACCAGGGCCTCGTCCGTCGCGCCGAGTTGACCTTCCAAGCTCAATCGACCTTGGGTCAGATTGTATCCGGTGGCTTCCGCCACATAACCACCCATCGTCGCCAAATTCAGATCCGTGACACTGACCAAGAGAGCCGGCTTGAACGGCACCAGGCTCGTCTCGCCCGAAACCTGCACTTCGCCCCCGCTCGCGAACGTGGCCCTCAGTCCGACCGCGACCGCCGTATCGAGCCGGGTGAGATCGACCTTTCCCAACGTCAGCCGCAGCGGCGAAACCCTCACCTCGACCGGCAGCGGCAGGCTCTGGTCGACCCACCGCACGTCCACCCCCTCGATCGCAATCGCGTTGATTTTGGCACCGAAAGGTTCCGCTCCCGCCGCTGTGGTTTCACTCTCCCCCTGGCCGACCAGTAGATCGATCCAGTCAATGCCCGCCGCCGTGCGCGTCGCCGTGAGGTCACCTCCGGTCCAACTCACCTGAGCGACCTCAACCGTGCGCCGACCCAAATCAAAGTTGATTCCCTCCGCTCCGAGGCGCTCCGCCCGCATCACCGGAGTCGCGTCGCCCGACTTGCCCAATTGCAACGCGGTCACGTCCACCTTCGCGTTCGACAACCGCACTTCCGGCGCGTCTCCGCTCAGATTTGTCGTGTAGTCGCCCGCGACCGTCATCCGTCCCTCCCTCACTTGGAAGCCGATCAAATCAGCGTAATAAGGGGCATACTTGGCCAGATGCAGACCACTGATCTCGATCGAGCCGGCCGAACGCAGCGGCACCGCCGAGAGTTGGCCTTTCCATCGCAAAGACTCCCCCGCCTCGGTGGTCGCCACGAACTCATACGGCGCCTCGGCATCGTGCTCCGTGCGAAAGCCCTCCAACGTAAAACTCATGGGGCCCAGGGTCGTGGCAAACGGCACCGACCGGCTCGCATCCCTGAAATTCAATTTGGCCTCGCGCACCACCAACGCGTCGATCGCCAACTTCAACCGCCCCGTTTCCGTCGCTTCCTCCGCATCGTTCCGCTCCAGCAAATCAGCAAAATTAAGGGCGCCCTCCGCATCGAGCCCCACGCGTCCCTCGAAGCCATCCAACTCAATCCGGTCAAACCCGCGAATGCCTCGCACCCAGGCCAATGCATCCCCGTTGACCAGCAACCGATCCCATCGAGCGAACAACGAGCCATCGGTTTCGGCAATCGCGACCTGTTCCAACGTCGCCGTCAGCGTGAACAAATTGAGCGACACACGCTCCACCGTCACCGGCCGCCGCAAGGCAGCGCCCAAACGCGTCTCCACTTGGCTCCTCACCCAGGGCGGCAGCACAAACACCGCCAGAACCCCCACGACCACGACCCCGACTCCGAGGCCGATCAACCAGCGGCGCTGACGCTCCCGCCGGGACCGACGAGCGGCGGCGGCGGCACGGATATCCTTGATGGTCGGAGTCTTCACGACCCTCACGCTAACTCACTGCCCTTCTCGCGGGCAAGCCATGCGACACGTCGCTTTTGTGAATCGCCGGTTAAAGCGCCGACACGGCCGCGAGCACCTGCGCGCCATGCGTCTTCGCGTCCACCTTCTCGATGATGGCGAGAATTTTACCGGAAGCATCGAGCACCCAGGCCGACCGCAAGGGACCGCGAAACACACGGCCATACATCTTTTTGTCGATCACGGCGTCGGCCGCCGTGGCGAACAAATCCTCGGGATCGCTGACGAGAGGATAGCCGATGCCTTTCTTGGCCGCATATCGGATGTGCGATCCACCCGTATCGCGCGACACACCAACGACGTTAAAACCCGCCGCGTTGATTTCCGCCCAATCCGCCACCAACGCGTCGTTCTGCTTGTCGCATGAACCCGTATTATTGCGCATGTAAACCGAAACCACCGTCGGGCCGGTCAACAGATCCGTAAACCGCACCGTCTCCGGCGACGCATCGGTCCCCCGCACCACCTTGATCTCAAACGAGAGATCCAACCGATCACCCACCCGCTTCATTGCTTCGCTTCTCCCCTCTTTGATACTTGGCCCTTGTTACTTGATACTTAGCCGGGCCTCCGCCCCGGCTAAATGTGCTTCGAATCGTCCTCGTCCTTTTTGACATAGCCCGATTCCTGACGCTGATGATTCACCGCGTTTTTCTTCAAATACGCCTGGTAAACATCCTCCGCGGTCATGCCCAAAGTCTGCGCCAACGACACGAGAAAGTGGAACAGGTCCACCACCTCCACCTTGGCGTTTTGTTCGTCGAACTTCTGGTATTTCGCCCACCACTTCCACGGCACACTGTCGATCAACTCCGCCGTTTCCTGCTGCATCGCGCGGGTGTAGTTGAGGATCCACTTGGCTTTTTCCTCATCCGACGGCGGCGGCAATTGGACCCCGATCCGGGCGTTGAGCGCTTCCTGCATGGTGAAAATCTCTTCGAGCTTGTCCATGGCAACGCAGGCTGTTCGTGCGGCCGGGGAGCGCAAGTGACAACTCACGAGCACGTTCCACCGCCCCGAAAAAGGAATTGCCCTGCCAGTGGTTTGCACCGAAGTTGCCGGGTTGTTGCCCGCGTTGAGCGCCCGTTCGGCCTCCGCCCGGGGCAACTGTCACGCAGCTCCTCTCTCTGAGTGAGCGCGTGTTAACCTAAACATAAACAAGAACATGTCAGATAATAACACGTCCGGTTCCGAGAGCGCCGCCCCCGAGGCCGCAGCTCCCGCCGAGACGACCAGCGCACCGACGACCACCCCTGCTGCCGAACCCGCTTTTGCGTTCGGCACCAGCCGCGGCACCGGTCTCGCGCGCGGCAAACGCAAGCCGAAGTCATCGACCCCGGCTCCCAGCAGCACCGCTCCTCAGAGCGACTACAAGCCGACCGCCGTCCAAGTTGTGACGGTCGAGTCCGAATACGTAAACCCGTTCGCTCCCGAGCCGGCCGCCGCCCCCGAGGCAGCTGCCCCCGCTCCGGTCGAAACGCCGACCCCGGCCGCGCCTGCCGCCGCCGAGGTCGCTCCGTCAAACCCGGAGCCCCTCAAGGCTTCCGAGGAATCCTGGGCTCCCGAAGCTCAACCCGCCGCCAAGTCCAAGCCCGCGCCCAAGCCCAAAGCCAAAGCCGCTCCGGCCAAGGTAGAAGCTCCCGCCCAGGTAGAGGCCCCGGAGGATCCTGCTCCGGATGAAAAAGCTGAACTCGATATCCTTCCGCCCAAACGCGTGAATCAATCGACCGAAAGCTGGGAGACCCCGTCGTTTCCCGAACCCGCCACTTCCGATGAACGTCCGGCTTTCAAGCCGAGCAATCGTCGCGGCGAAGGCGACGGCGCACGCCCCGCGCGCGAACCTCGCGGCAACCGCGAAGGTGGTCGTCGTGAGCGCAAGCCCCGCGGTGAAGGCCGCGGCAATCGCGATCAAGGCGAACGCCGCCCCCGCGCCCCCAAGGACGTCGAGGTCGATGTGCCGAAACCCAAACTCGAATCGAGCAAGAGCTCGGGCGGTTTCTTCGGCTGGCTGAAGAACCTCATCGGCGGTTCCTCCGAGCCCACCAAAACCGAAGGCGGCAAATCCGATTCCCGCTCCGGCGAACGCTCGCGCGGCAATCGCTCCGGTGGTGGACGCGGTCGCGGCCGTGGTCGCGGTCGGGGTAACGGCGGTGGCAGCGGCAATGGTTCCGGCAACGGTCGTGGTCGCGGTCGTTCCAACGGTGCCAACCCCGAGTCCCATGACTCGCGCCCTCGCGGTGAACGCGGTGGCGAAGGCCAAGGTGGTGGGGAAGGCGGCGGCAATCGCCGTCGTCGTCGTCGCGGTGGTCGCGGTGGCAGCAACCGGGGACGCCGCAGCGAAGGCGGCTCCGGCGGCGGCGATTCCGCATCGAGTTAACCCTTGCCAAGGCCCACCGGCCCAAACGCACTTCTCAGGCGTCCGTCTCTCCGACGGGCGCCTTTTTTTGGCTTCCGCCCCGGGAACAGCATCGCCGCCATCGCCTTTCCGCATTTCCTTCGCCGTCTCTCCTCCTTCACTCTTTCCCCATGTCCGATCTCATCGTCCAAGGCGGTAATCCGCTGAGCGGCACCATCACTCCCTCCGGCAACAAAAACTCCGTGTTGCCCGTCTTCTGCGCCACCCTCCTGACCGCTGAACCGGTCACGCTGCGCAACGTCCCGGACATCACCGACCTCAACAAACTGGTCAACTTCTTCACCACTCAGGGCTCAAGCATCGCGTGGGATCGCGCCGCCGGCGTGATGAAGATCGATCACGCCAATTTCTCCCCGGCCCTGGCCAATCACGAACTGCCGCAGGACATGCGGTCCACCGTGTTGCTTTACCCGGCACTGCTCCACCGCCTCGGCAAGATCACAGTGCGGTCCAACACCAAGGGCTGCTCCCTCGGTGTCCGTGAAATCGATCCCCACCTCGATATCCTGGCCGCTCTCGGAGCCGACATCTCCGGGACCGAACCGCTGACCATCGCCTTGCCCGGCCAACGCTTCACCGGCACGCGCAAGTGGCTCGACTACATGTCGGTCACCGTTACGGAAAACTTCGCCATGGCCGCCGCCCTCGCCGACGGCCCGTCCACCCTCATTAACGCCGCCAGCGAACCGCACGTGCAGGACCTCTGCACCGCCCTTGTCGCCATGGGGGCCAACATCACCGGCATCGGCACGAGCCGACTCGAAATCACCGGCGTGGATTCACTGCACGGCGCCGACATCACTATCGGCACCGACTACCACGAAGTCGTCACCTTCCTGGCCCTTGGTGCCATTACCGGTGGTGAGGTGCGGATCGAAAACTCCGTGCCCCAACACTTCGACCTCATCGCCCGCGCTTTCGCCCGCCTCGGCGTCATCGTCACCCATGACGGCGATACCGCCATCGTGGAGCGCAACCAATCGCTCCAGATTGAGCAGCCCCACACCGTCAATCTGCTGCCCAAAATCGAAGCCGCGCCGTGGCCCTATTTCTCGGTCGACCTACTCCCGCTCATGATCGCGCTCAGCACCCACGCAACCGGCACGATTCACTTCTGGAACAAGGTCTATGAAAACGGGTTTTCCTGGATTCCCGAGTTGGCGAAATTCGGTGCCCACGCCGTGGTGAGCGACCCCCATCGCCTCATCGTCTTCGGCGGACGCCCCCTGCGCCCCGCCGTCGTCGACTCGCCTTACGTGATCCGCGCCGCCGTCGCCCTCGCCATGGTCGCCGCCTCAATCCCGGGCGAGAGCGTTGTCCGCCACGCCGAAATCATCAAACGCGCCCACCCCCGCTTCGTCGAAAACCTCAACTCCCTCGGCGCCCGCCTGGAGTGGCAGTAACCCCCCGCAGTTTGTCACCCATTAGGTGACAAGTTGCCTATATTGCTTATGTGGTGTTATTTAAACTACAGTATGGCTCGCATGCCATATCTGCCTTGACGGTATGGTTTAGAAACCATACTCATAATGCATCATGAAGATGACGATGCATATCGACGAAGACGTCTTGGCCGAAGTCATGGATCTGACCGGGGCGAAGACGAAGACCGCCGCTGTAGAGATGGCTCTGCGCGATCTCGCCCGCCGCCACAAACAGCGAAAACTGTTTCGCACTCCCCTCTGGCCCACCCATGAAGATTGGGTAAAGGATTCCGCGCCACAGCCATCGGACGCCATTGATCCACCCGATATCGACGAGGATGCCGTGCAGCGTTGCATCAACCGACTCAGGTCCCGTCGCCAATTAGCGGCGGAGGCCGATGATCGGCAAGTGCCTGAAGCGACCGACGAGGACACCGGAAATTACCCGTCAAAGTGAATCCGCTCATTCTCGTCGACAGCAGTTTTTTCATTCGTTTCAGCCAGCTACGAGAGGACGCTTTTGCATCATTCGACCTCTATTCGGACGTCGATTTCGCGATCAATGGTTTGGTCTGGGTCGAGGTTTTGCGCGGCCGCAGCGTTCCGACTCATCGGCAGCGTTACGACCAACGCTTCTCCACCATGCACTTCCTCAACCTGACGCCTCGCACGTGGCAACACGCCGCTGCGCTGGCCTGGGAGCTAGACCGCCATGGTGATGTCATCCCCGCGACGGACATTGCCATCGCGGCTTGCGCTCTCGATCACGGGGCTGCGGTGCTGACGTTCGACCGTCACTTCAATAAAGTGCCCGGCCTGACCGTGCTCAACGACCTGCCTTGATCGTTTTCACCGGACGTCAGTTCGCGCTTCTTACTTCAGATTTCATCCCTCTTACTTGGCCGCCATGCCCGACACGCCCAAAGTCACCGACTACCTCGCCTCCACGTTCAACAATCCGGAGTCCCCGGCCGAGGCGGCGCTGCGCCCACTCTCATTTTCCGATTTCACCGGCCAGGCCAAATCCGTCGAGCGCCTGCAGGTCATGGTCGGGGCCGCCAAACGACGCGGCGATGCGCTCAACCACATCCTGCTCAGCGGCCCGCCCGGTCTCGGCAAGACCACGCTCTCTTTCATCCTCGGCAACGAAATGGGCCGCAATGTGCGCGTCACCTCCGGTCCGGTCGTCGAAAAGGCATCCGACCTCGCCGGTCTGCTCACGAGCTTGGAGGAAGGCGACCTGCTCTTCATCGACGAGATCCACCGCATCCCCAAAACGGTCGAGGAATACCTCTATTCCGCCATGGAGGATTTCCGCTTGGACATCATGATCGACCAGGGCCCCAACGCCCGCAGCGTGCGCCTTTCGATTCCACGTTTCACGCTCGTCGGCGCGACGACCCGCGCCGGTCTGCTTACGGCCCCCCTGCGCTCGCGATTCACGCTGCAGACACGTCTCGACTATTATGATACGCCCACGTTGATGGGCATCGTCGAACGTTCGTGCGGATTGCTCGGCGTCGAGATCGACAACGACGGCGCAAAAGAGATCGCCGCCCGCTCCCGCGGCACGCCCCGCATCGCCAACAACCTCATCAACTTCGTGCGCGACTTTGCCCAGGAACGCGCCGACGGCCGCATCACCAAGCCCGTCGCCGCCAAGGCCCTCGAGCTGCTGGAGATCGACGCCCGCGGTCTCGACGAGATGGACAAGCGCATCATGCGCATCATGGCCGAAAACTACAAAGGCGGCCCCGTCGGACTCGGCACCGTCGCCATCGCCGTGGGCGAAGAAGCCGATACGCTCGAGGAAGTCCACGAACCGTTTCTCATCCAGGAAGGCTACCTCCAACGCACCCAACAAGGCCGCGTCCTCACCGCCAAAGCCTACCAGGCCCTCGGCCTCAAAGGCTTCGCCCGCGACCAAGGCGATTTACTGTAACGGTCGCGTTCGTCTGTCCCGCTACGACCCATTAGTCGAGATCGCAGCCGCGCCAGTGTAACCATAATGGTTACACTTCCGGAGCCTGCCGGACGTTGCGACAGTGAGCGTTGGCAAGTCAGACCGGTTGAGCCTGCATGTTTTTCGGGGTCGGAAGGGTGGGTCCGTCGATATCGATTGTCGGGATATCGAACATCCTGCGTCCGATTCGATGCCGCTCCCCGACTACCTCTCGACCTATCAGTCCCAACTCGACCGTATGATCGAAGAGCACGGCTATGATCGCGCCATCGAATTGGTGGTGGGCGGTCAGTTTGAAGAAGTCAGCATGTTGGAGAAGTCCCTGCTTATCCACCTGGGACTCAAACCCACCGACACATTGGTCGATGTGGGAACGGGCAGCGGTCGGCTCCCGTATGGGTTGCGCGACTACTTGACCGGCAAGTTCATCGGCACCGACATTTTGGAAGAAGCCCTGCGGTTCGCCCGGGACCGTTGTGAGCGCCGCGATTGGACGTTTGCCCGGACCACGGACATCGAAATTCCGGTGCCGGAGCACACCGCCGACTTCGTTACCTTTTTCTCTGTTTTCACCCACCTCCTCGACGAAGACATTTACCGGTTCCTCGCCGCCGCTCGTCGCGCGCTCCGACCGGATGGAAGAATCGTGTTTTCGTTTCTCGATTTCGACTGCGACACGCACTGGATCATTTTCCAAAAAACGGTGGAAGACACCCGCCCCGACCGGGTGCTCAACAAGTTTACCACCAAGGACACCATTCGCCGACTGACTCGCGCTCTCGGTTTAAGAGAGGAACAAATTCGCGACGGCACGGACCATTGGATTCCCATCCTGGAGCCTGTCGACTGCGAGGACGGACGACGGCTCGAAGGCGTGGTCGGCTTCGGCCAATCCGTCGCCGTGCTTAGCGTGTTCCCGGAGAACCATTATCTCACACGATATCCAGATGTGGCTGCGGCCGTCGCCGCCGGGGATTTTACATCAGGCGCCCACCATTTTGACACGTGCGGTTTTCGCGAAGGTCGCTCGGTCGGATAAGGCTGCGACCGCCCCGGCTATCTTTACCCGATCGATTCCCAGCGACCGCTGCCGGCCGAGGTGTAGGCGGCTTCCATCCAGGCGACGATGTCCATGGAGGCTTCGAGGTCCCAGTAGAGTTCATCGTGGCTGAGTTCGCCACGAATCACGGCGAGCATGCGTTCCACCCGAAAGGGTCGGGCCGGCATGGTGAGTTCCAACGGCTCCGGCTTCTCCCGCGCCTTGGCGACGACATACTTTTCACCGTCGTGCCACAGGCTTTTCTCCGAGCCAATGACTTCTAAACCGAGGCGACCGCCCGTGAAGGTCCAGCCCGCTTCGACCGTCGCCTTCACGCCGCCGCCAAATTTGAGGTGTGCGACACCATAGTCGTCGCAGGCGGGATATTCTCCGCTTTCGTTGCCGATGTCGGCCCAGACACTTTCGGCCTGACCAAAGATCGAGCGCAGCGCGTGAAACGCATGCGTGCCCATGTCAAAAAAACCGCCACCTCCTGCGAGTGCGGGATTCGCAAACCACGCCAGATCCGGTGAATCAAACCACCGCCCGTAGGCCGCGTGATGCGCATTGCGATAACTGGCTCGCGTCACCTTGCCCAACCCGCCGCTGAGAATCAGTTCCTTGGCACTCTGCAACGCCGCGTCGTAAAACTGGAAATATCCGCCAAAGAGAACAGTCTGCGGATAGGCCGCGACCAGCTCCCGCAAATCCGTGAGCTCACGAGTGGAAGTAACAAGCGGCTTTTCGCAGAACACGGGTTTTCCCACCGGCAACGTCGACCGTAGGAGCGGCAGGTGACGCGTGTTCTCACAACAGATGATGAACCCATCGATCGAGGCGTCGGCCAGCACCTTGTCCATGTCGGGCTCAAACGGACAGCCCGCCATCTCGGCATAACGTTGGCCGCGTTCGGACACGTCGTCCCAAATCACCGCTGCTTCGCGACCGTCGTTCGTCGAGGCCAGGATCTCGATGAACGCCTTGGTATGGATGTGGGCGGTGGAGAGAAAAGCGATACGAGCCATGGAGATCGGGTTTACTTAAGCGTGATTTCGCGGCCTTTTTTCTGCGACGCGTAAACCGCTTCCAAAATCGCGATCACCTGAATCGTCTCAGTCCACGGCACCAGCGACGGTTTTTTGCGCGTGAAACACTGGTGAAAAGCGCGAATGGCCTCCGTGTGCGGAGCCGCCAGCATGTCCGGGTTCTTCAGGGTGCCTTGCGTAAAGGTCCGCCCTTGCACGGAGGCAAATTCCGCGCTCGGCCATTTCACGCCGCCGCGCTGACCAAAGAGCTGGAAACTCATGTCCTCGTCCTCCTCCTGATGCCCCAACCAGGCGGTCTCAAGCATGAGGGTCGCGTCGTTTTCGAAGTGCACGAAGGCGGCGGCGAAGTCCTCCACGTTAAAGCCCTTGCGATCCCACTCGCCCCATTGGCCGGGAATTTTTCGTCCCTTGGCAAAATTAACTTTGGTGGTGCCCGACACGCGCACGGGCTTCGGAAAATCCATCATCCACATCGTCGAATCGAGGGCGTGCACCCCGATGTCCATGCAGGGTCCGCCCCCCGAAAGTTCCTCGTAAATGAAACCGGGGCGTGGCGGTAGTTTGGCTCTCCGCATCGCTCGCACGCGGGCGTGATACACCTCGCCGAGTCCGCCGTTGTGAATCCAGTCGCGCAAGGCGAGTGACTGCGGACGCCAGCGCATATGCTGACAGGACATGAGCGTCAGCCCGAGCTTGTCGGCCAGCTCGCCCATCTTGCGGATGTCCTTCGTGGTGGTCGCCAGAGGCTTCTCGCACAGCACATGTTTGCCCGCCTTGAGCGAGGCGAGCACGGCCGGCGTATGAATCTTGTTGGGCGTGCAAATGTCGACCGCATCCAGGTCGAGTTCGAGCATCTCCCGGTAGTCTTTAAAGACTTGAACGCGCCCCCCCGTTGCGGCGACGAAACCTTGGGCGGCAGTCTCGCGGACATCTGCCACGGCCACGATCTCGACGTCCTTCAGTGACTGCCATCCCGGCACGTGTGCACTCAGCGCGATGCCTCCGGTGCCGATGAACCCGATCCGAATTTTTCGTTTGCTCACGATACCTCCCGGTTGGGTCCACTAATAAAGCAATTCATGACAAACTCTGAGCAGACTCCGCACCAAACCGTTACAAAAGGGCGTCAATCGACATGAATTCCTTCCGCGACTGGCGTTTGCACCGGTTTTTGGCATTCTTGCGGAATGTCCGCGATAACAGTAGATCCTAAACGCCCTCGCATCGCGATGGTGTCCACTCATGGCTACGTGGCCGCCAACCCGCCGCTGGGCGCCGCCGATACCGGAGGCCAGGTGGTTTACGTGCTCGAACTCGCCAAGAAGCTCGGGCAGCTCGGCTACGACGTTGATATTTGGACCCGTCGTTTCGAAGGCCAGCCCCAGATTGATACCGTGAGCGGCAGAGTCCGCGTCATTCGCATGCCCTGCGGAGGCAAGGATTTCATCCCCAAGGAATACCTGCACGAACACCTCATGGAATGGGGAGAGCACGCGTTGCGTTACATCAAGCGGCACAAACTCAAATACGAATTCATCAACAGCCACTACTGGGATGCGGGCATCGCGGGACAACGTCTTGCCGACACCCTTCGGGTCACCCACGTGCACACGCCCCATTCGCTCGGCTTCTGGAAGCGTGCGCAGATGGAGACCGATTACCCGGACAAGAAAGCGGACTTCGACCAGGAGTTCAACTTCACCACCCGCATCCGCGAGGAGACCCTGCTCTACAGCCATTGTGACATGGTGCTCGCGACCACGCCGCCGCAGCACGACATGATCATCAGAGACTACGAGGTGCCTCGTCGCCGCGTTGCCATGATTCCGCCCGGTTATGACGACAACCGTTTCTTTCCCGTGGGCGAAGCATCACGCGAGGCCATCCGCAAACGCCTCGGCTTCAAGAAACCGACCATCGTCGCCCTCGGTCGTCTCGCCACCAACAAGGGTTACGACCTGCTGGTGGACGCGTTTGCAGTGACGGCCAAACGTGTCCCCGACGCCATCCTGCGCCTCGCCGTCGGTGGCAAAAAAATGGACAAGCAGGAACGCGAGATTCTCGCCGGCATCAAGGCCCAGGTGAAATCCCACGGCCTCGAAAAACGCGTCAAGTTTGGCAGCTTCATCAGCGATGAGGACTTGCCCGACTATTACCGCGCGGCCGATTTGTTCGTGCTCAGCAGCCGCTACGAACCATTCGGCATGACCGCGATCGAAGCCATGGCCTGCGGGACCCCGACGGTCGTGACGGTCCACGGCGGTTTGTTCCGTGCCATCAGTTACGGCCGCCACGGCCTCTATGCCGACACCTTCGACCCGGAGGATCTCGGCATTACCATGATGAAACCGCTGAATTATCCCAAATTACGCAATCGCATGAAACGTATGGGGGCCCACAAGGCTCGCAGCCTCTTCACTTGGACCGGGATCGCTCAACAACTCATCGGCCTCGTCGAAGGTCGTCCGAGTCCCCATGCCATTGACGAGGATGATTGGGACGAGCCCTGGCACGATGGCGATTAATTGAGCAACACCACGCCGTCTTCGCGGGCGGTGCCAAACTTTTCCGGCCGCGAGTGTTTTACGCCTGCGGTCGTTTGCTATCCGGCCACAACCGCACCGCCAGGACGATCCACACGACGGCGGCCACCGCCACTTCGACCCACATACCCAACACCATGCCCATCGGCAGGAGAAACGTGGTGATCTGCCATACCAGCGCCTGCAGCAGCCGTGCGACATCAGCCCGATGCTCGACCTTGTCGGGTTGCCGCCAGGCCCGCGGCCACCAGCCGAAGGGCCGGACTTGCTCGTAAAATCGTCGCAACTGGTCCGGATCCACGGGGGCCGAATTCAGCGCGACGGCAATCGCCGCCACCGCTGAGACCACGGAAATCGCCAAAAACCGGGTCGCTTCGTTCCATCCGGCCGGGTCGATGAGCGAGAAAAACAACGCCGTGGCAAATCCGCCCGCGATACCGGCCGCAAACCCCGGACCGTTGAACCGCGACCAATACCACCGCAACGCGAACGGCACCAAAAACGCCGGAAACAGCAGCATGACGATGCCGATCCAGACGCCCAACACCGTGCCGCCCAACCATAGCGACAACCCCAGTCCCATCGCCACCAGCACCGCGGAAGCCCCATAACCGGCCCACACCAATTGCCGCTCCGCCGCCCGGGGAAACCACGGCTGAAACAGATCGCGCACCACGTAGGACGCCCCCGCGTTGAGCGTGCTGTCAAAGGTCGACATCGCCGCCGCCAACATCGCCGCGAGAATCAGTCCGCGCACCCCAGCGGGGAAATAGGTCGATTGCAACACCGTCGGCAACACTCCCTCCGCCGCCGCGAACGAGTCCACGGTCACACCGAGCTGCATCGCGATGATGGCAAAGCCCAACACCATCGGCCAACGCGCGGCAAAGAGCACCGTCCACAACATCGCGATCTTGCCGCAGTCCTGCTCATCGCTCGCCGCATAAAACCGCTGCGCCATATACGCCGAGCCTCCACTGCCCCCCAGTCCTTCCAGCACGCCTTTGCTGATCCATATGGCGAGAAACGCATAAAAGGGCACGTAAGGCTCCATCGCTCCGTCGCCGCTTTGCGGCCAGAAGGTGTTCAACTCCGCCGCCGGCCAGCCCGCCAACAATGTCGGCGTGACCAGCCCTGCCGCCGTCACCGCCACATAAATCGCCGCTCCTCCGATCAGGACCGACTGCACGACATCGGTCCAGATCACGCCGTGCAAACCACTCGCCGTCGTGTAGAGAAAGGCAATGAGCGCCACGCCCACCGCGCATTGAGTTTCTGAATACGGTAGAAACTCTGCGAGAAATCGCCCGCCCGCCGACAGGAAGAATACGATCATGGCCACCGTCAGAATCACATAGGTCAACGCCGCCGTCCATCGGGCCGCGCGCCCGCCGCGCCCGTCGCCGAAACGCAACAGCATCCATTCGGCCGTGGTCATCACTTCGGAGCGCCGGTGCCACTTGCCCATGAAGGCGAGAAACACCGCGATCGGCAGCACCACCCCGCCCCGCATCTCGATCCAAAATCCCTGCAGCCCGTAAAGCGTGACCAGCGCGACAATCGTCATCGTGCCCGCCACATCGAGATTGCTCGACATGCCCGAGGACCCGAGCGCCCACCACGGCAACCGGCGTCCCCCCAGAAAATAATCATCCGCGCCCTGACCGGCGCGGCGGGCCAGCCACACGCCCGCCACGAGCAACGACAGCAGATAAAGTCCTACAATGGCCGTATCAATCGGGTGCACCCATCGACCCTATCAAAGGTGTCAAACGCCGCCCGCGCCGCGCGGAACCCGGTCCCTTCCTTGACCCCGCCACCGGGTAAATCTTTGTTGAGACGTTTCACGGGCCCTCTCCGGCATTCACCCTGCTCGCCCCGCCTTTCAACTCGCACCGATCCCAGCTTCGCGGGTCCGCTTCACTCATGGCCGCATCCATTAACTCACCGATTCAACTCTTCAGCTCCGATCTCGACGGCACCCTGCTCGGCAATCCGGAGTCGACCCAGCGTTTCATCGCGGCGTGGGAAACGCTCACCGATGCCGAACGCCCTTGTCTCGTTTTTAACAGCGGCCGACTGGTCGCCGACATGCAGTCGTTGGTCGCCGCCGAGTTGTTGCCGTCCCCGGACTTCTACATCGGCGGCGTTGGCACCGAGATCTTTGACGTCAAGGGCGACGCTCGACTCGACGCCTGGTCCGACGAACTGAATCGCAACTGGGACCGCACCAAGGTCCACGCCATCCTCCAGGACCTCGAGGACACTTCGCCCCAACCCGATCACTTTCAAAACGACCACAAGACGAGTTGGTATCTGCACGATGCCACCGCCCAGCGCATCGCCGAGATCGAGCAACTCGTCCAGGCCACCGGGCTCGACGTCACTGTCGTTTACTCCAGCGCGCGTGACTTGGATATCCTGCCGCAGGCGGCCACCAAGGGCGGTGCCCTGCGCTGGTTGTGCAAACACCTTGGTATGCCGTTGTCATCGGTCATCGTCGCGGGCGATACCGGCAACGACAGCAGCATGTTCCTCGTGCCCGGCGTCAAAGGCATCGTCGTGCAAAACGCCCAGCCGGAGTTGCTCGAAGCCACCGTCGGTCATCCCCATCTGCATCACGCGCGCCAAATCATGGCCGACGGCGTGGTCGAGGGACTGTGTCACTTCGGCGTCGCCTGCGCCCCACCCACGGCCAACGAGACCGCCATCCCGCGCGCCAAGATGACCACCGATTTCAAGATGCTGTTCACCGGCACCAAACTCGGCGGTCTCAACGATGAGGAAAAAGCCTTTGTGCACACCGCCTACGAACGCGCCATCGACGCGTTGAAGCGCAACATCACGCCCATCGGATTTTCCGCCTGCTCGTTGCACGACAACACCGTCACCGGCACCGACGCCAACTACCGTTCCGTGTGGGGCCGCGACGGCGCGATCACCGTGATCAACAGTCTCGATGTCGACGACCCCGAGATCCTCGATTGTTCCCGCCGCACGTTGGAGACGTTGCTGGGGGCCATTTCCCCGACGGGCCAGATTCCCGCCAACGTGCGCATCGACGACGGCGTGCCCGACTATTCCGGGGTGGGCAACATCTGTGCCATCGACTCGGGCCTGTGGCTCATCATCGCGGTCTACAACTTCGTCGATCGCACCGGCGACACCGCCTTTCTCGACCGGCACGCCGCCGCCTTGCAACGCGCCATGGACTGGCTGGCGGCCCACGACAGCAACAACGACGGCTTGCTCGAAATTCCCGAGGCCGGGGATTGGACCGATTTGTTTGGCCGCAGTTACAACGTGCTCTACGACGAAGTCCTCTGGTATCGCGCCAACGTGTGCTACGGGCATCTGCTCGAGTTTCGCGGCGACCACGATCGCGCCGCCGACTACCTGCGCTGGTCCCAGCACATTCGCGGCAAGATCCTCAGCATGTTCTGGCCCACGACCAATCCCGATACCACCGGCCACGACACGCGCTCGTTTGCCAACCGCCAGTTCAGCATGGGCGACACCCACTACCTGTTGGCCGAGATCACCCCCTTCGCCTTCAACTGGCGCTGCGATGTCTTCGGCAACGTGCTGGCCTTTCTCACCAACCTCCTCGACATCGACCGCGCCCGGGAGGCGTTCCGCTTCATGTGGGGCGTGGGGGTCAACGAACCCCATCCGGTCTCCAATCTCTACCCGGTCGTGCAAGCCGGCGACCCCGATTGGCGCGCCTACTACACCGTCAATCTCCTCAATCTCCCGCACCACTATCACAACGGTGGCATCTGGCCCTTCGTCGGCGGCATGTGGGTGCGCTTCATCCATCGCCTCGGTTTGCATGAGGTCGCGTGTCGCGAACTTTATCGTCTCGCCGAGGTCAACCGCCTCGGTCGCGATCGCGAGTGGGAGTTCAACGAATGGGTCCACGGCCAGACGGGCCGACCCATGGGTAAAGCGTATCAAGCCTGGTCCGCCGCGTGCTTCATTCGCGCTTGTCAGGAGGTCGAAGCCGACCCCGATCACGGTGGCGATTGAGCCATCGCGGATGCGCTATCCGTAAAACCGAGTAAAGTGGAACCGTGGCGGGAATTGAACTTCGCCCGCGGTTTTGCATCCAACGTCTTCAGCTCGCCTCACTTCCCTACCCCCATCCCTTCGACTCGACTCCACCATGCCTGAACGTCCGACCATCCTCTGTTTCGGTGAAATCCTCTGGGACTTTCTCCCCGCCGGTCTGTTTGCCGGGGGCGCTCCCTTCAACGTCGGCTACCATCTCCACCAATTGAATACCGATGTGCGGCTTATCTCCGGCCTCGGTCGGGATACGCTTGGCGGCGAACTCCTGCGACGACTGAAGCATTGGAACCTGGATACCAGTCTGATCGAGACGCACCAAGGCCTGCCCACCGGCACGGTCATCGCCGCCCTCGGTGAGCGGGGCGATGCGAGTTACGACATCACCACCAGCGTCGCCTGGGACCAAATCACCGTCGGCGAAGACGCCACCCGCGCCGCCGTCGAGGCTCGCGCGATCGTGTTCGGCTCCCTCGCCCAGCGCACGCCATTCAATCAATCCGCCCTGGCGCGCCTGTTCACCGTGCTGCCCGATCACGCGTGGCGTGTCTTCGACGTCAACCTCCGCGCTCCTCACGACGATCTCGACTTGGTGCGAAAACTCGCCGCGGGCGTCGACCTGCTTAAACTCAACGCCAGCGAAGCCGCCCGCCTCGCCCTCGGCACCTGTGACGAACAACCCGGTGCCGAAGAAGCCATGGCACGAGCCATTGCCGCCGACCGCCAGTGCCCCATGATCTGCATCACCGCCGCCGAGCGCGGGGCCGGACTTTTGATCAACGGCCACTGGCACTGGGAACCCGGCCGGGAAGTTGAGGTCGCGGATACCGTGGGAGCTGGCGACGCGTTTCTCGCCCGCCTGCTTTCCCACCTCCTCGCGGGAGAGAAATCCCCCGCCGAAAGCCTCGCCAGCGCTTGTCGTCACGGCGAATGGGTGGCCAGCCAACGCGGCGCCACCCCGGCTTACTGAACCTGAAATTCAACCGCCGCAGTTACCGCAGTCGGATGTAGACATCCGGCACGCGATGGGCTGCAAACCAAGCCACTATGACCTTCGACCAACTCTGGAACGAAATTTCGACCTATCTTCCCGGCCTCATGGCCGCGCTGCCCGTGGCCGCCGCGGTCATCCTGGGCGGCATGTTGCTCAACATGGTGCTGGGCCGTATGCTCAGCCTCCTGACCAAACGCTCCCACCTGTCCCCGGACGATGTCGTGCCCGCGCGCAATGTGATTCGCTGGATCGTGCGGATCATCACGGCGATTCTGGTCCTCGGCGTGTTCGGCTTCGAACTCGGCGGACTGTGGGCCATGATCTCCACCGTGCTCGCCATGGTCGCGATCGGTTTTGTCGCCGTGTGGAGTTTGTTGAGCCATACCTCGGCCACGATTTTGTTGGTGATCCTGCGACCTTACAGCGTGGGGGATGACATCGAACTGCCCTCCGAAAACGTGACTGGTCGCGTGATCGATATTAATTTCTTCTTCACCACCCTGCTCAGTCACGACGGCTCGCAATGGCGCGTGCCCAACAATCTCTTCTTCCAGAAAGTGCTCAAACGGCGCCAAAGCACTCACCAGATATCACTCGCTCAGCAGTTGAACAGTCCCGAGCCCGCGAGGTTGTCGGCACCGCCCGCGCCCGATCCCGACAAACCCAAGACGGAAGAGACGCCGGCCAGCGAAGATTTCGCCGCCAAATCCGTGCCCGATCCCGCCACGATCGCGCCGCGCACCACCAAGTAGTCGCAGCGGCGCACGCAATTGGGATTGAATGCCTTCCGCTCCGCCGGTGAGGTAACCCCGATCCCATGAACGTCCGACACGCGCTCGTCACGGCGGCCAATCCCCGCCAACGCACTCTCCCTCTCCAAACCCTCATCGATCGCGACGGCGTCGGGCGGTCCGCCTTGGAAATCGTGCTCCGCGAAGCCGCCGGCGCCGGCATCGAGGAATTCGTGGTCGTCATCTGCCCCGGTGATCAAGCGGCCTACGCCGAAGCGGCGGGCGATCTGCGCTCCCGGGTCACGTTTGCCGAACAATCCACTCCGCGCGGCTACGGCGACGCCATTCTCTGCGCGCGGGACGCCATCGGTGACCAACCGTTTCTGCACCTGGTCGGCGATCACCTCCATCTCAGCGACACCACCGCCACGTGCGCCCGGCAGTTGCTCGATATCGCCGCCGCCGAAAAAACTCCGGTATCCGCCGTGCAGCCGACGCGGGAAAATCAAATCACATCCTACGGCGCGATCGGCGGCAAACTGCTCGGCGGCGACACCCCGCTTTATCAGATCGAATCCGTCCTGGAAAAGCCCACGCCCACGATCGCCGAACAGGAGTTGATCGTGCCTGGCATGCGCGCCGGCTTTTATCTGTGTTTCTTCGGCCTGCACGTGCTCGACGCCGAGATTTTTTCCCTGCTCGAGGCCGCGCAACAAGCCGCGCCCGACGCCCCGCTCGGCCTTTCGCCCGCGCTCCACGCCCTTGCCTCCCGCCGCCGCTACCTCGCGCTGAACATCGCGGGGCGCCGCTACGATATCGGCGCCGACTACGGCCTGCTCAACGCACAACTCGCGTTGTCGCTCGGCGGCCGTGACCGCGACCTCGTGCTCACGCAGATCGTCGAGCTCCTCGCGCAAACCGGTCGTTGATGCCATGAGCCTCGGCATCACCGACATCATTAACGGCGCCGATGAGGCGACGCGCAACCTGGCCCTTGATCAATGGTGCGAAGGCCGTTCCGTCGTCGCGCTGCTCGCAGCGTGTGAGGAACTGGAATCCTACCGCCACGACGAACCCAATCTCTACCATCGGGTGCGCGCGTTGTTTTTTCTCAGCGCCATTCACCGCTATCACCTGCCGACCCGCACGGAACTGCCGCGATCCGGCCGCGTGCCCTACGATGCATTTCGGCACCTGCTGGAACGGCACTTCGAGGAAGCTTTGACCCGCCTTCGCCGGCAACAAACCGACGCCGGCCCCAGCGAATCCCTCAGCAGCGCTCTCGCCGCGGGCTACCACGCGCTCGCATTCCAGACGTTGGCCGACCAGGTCCGACGCACCGTGCGCTCCACGCGGGGCAACGCGTGGATGTTTCGCCTCGGTCATCCGCTCGACCAACCGCTCAAAGTGCGCCGCGAGTTGGTGCAGCGCGATTCGACTCGCGCCCCGTTTCCCCTCCTGCAGGAACGCACCGCCGTGCGCATGGATCTCACCCACTGCGCGTGGAGCGACATCTTCTTCCTCGGCATGGACTACCCCGAGGGCGCCCGCGTGCTCAACGTATCGATCGACCTCGGCGTGCACGGCCGCGACGCCTCCACCCGCCCGCCGGTCGAGGCCTACTTCCGCGTGATCGACGAACCCGTGCTTCGCCTCGCTTCCGTCGATTTGGAAGCCTCCGTCTGCATCAGCGACTTGGACGAGGTGTTCGACTTCGGTCGGGACTATCTCGGTCTGCTCAAAGCCGCCGTCATCGCCGCCGGCATCGTGCCTCCCGGGATCGAGCGCTCGGGCGCCAGCCTGGCCGATCTGCTCGGCCGCGTCTTCGGCCAGGGCCGGGGCTTTGAACTCGTCTCCAGCGTGAACGGCATTCCCAAAGGCTCCCGCCTCGCCGTTTCAACCAATCTCCTCGGTGCCCTCATCGCGGCCTGCATGCGCGCAACCCACCAGATCGCCGACCTCACCGGTCCGATGACCGAAAACGAGCGCCGCATCGTCGCCGCCCGCGCCATTCTCGGCGAATGGATTGGCGGCTCCGGCGGCGGTTGGCAGGACTCGGGTGGACTTTGGCCGGGCATCAAACTGATCGAAGGAGCCCCCGCCACCGACGCCGACGCCGAATACGGCATAAGCCGCGGGACCCTGCTGCCCCGCCACACATTGCTGGGTCCCGATCGTATTCCGGCTTCCGCCCGTCAGGCCTTGCAGGATTCCCTCGTGCTCGTGCACGGCGGCATGGCGCAAAACGTCGGCCCGATCCTCGAGATGGCCACGGAGAAATACCTGCTGCGCAGCGCCGCCGCCTGGAACGCCCGCCAGTCCACGGTCGCCACGCTGGACCGCATTCTGGAGGCCCTCTCCACCGGCGATATCAAAACCCTCGGTGCGGAACTCACCGCCAACTTCACCGGGCCGCTGCAGACCATCATCCCGTGGGTCAGCAACCGCTACACCGAACGCCTGATCAGCGAAGTTCGCGCCGAATTTGGCGAAGATTTCTGGGGCTTTTGGATGCTCGGCGGCATGTCTGGAGGTGGCATGGGCTTCATCTTTGCCCCGGCCCGTCGCGCCGAGGCGCAGGATCGTTTGCTCCAAATCATGCTCGCCGCCAAACGCGATCTGGAATCGTCACTGCCGTTCGCCATGGACCCCGTGGTCTACGATTTCCACATCAACGAAAACGGTTCCACGTCGTATTTACTTTCCGGTGACGACGCCCTGCTGCCCGTCGCCTACTACCGTCAGGTCACGCCCGACATCCTGCGACGGGAAGCCCGGGAGTTGACCAATCGCGAGCAGATCGACCTCACCCAATTCACCCGCGCCGCCCAGCATCAGCCGGAGTTCGGCGCCGCCCTGCCCGGTCTGCTCGACCGGTTGCTCCCCTCCATCGAGGACGATCAAGGTCAGGAAAACACGTTGGAGGAGCTGCTCAACGCCAACGGCTTTGATCGCCAGCAACACGAGCAAATCCGCGCCGATCTGCGCGACGGACGCATCGGCATGGCGCTCAACCGGCTGCCCCCCACCGCCCAGATCGAAGACGTCACCCCGGGGACATTGTTCGACGGCACCGTCGAGAACGAAACCCACCGCGCCACCGGGGCCGCCGCCATCGCGCGGGGCGAGCTCGCCGTGGTCACCTATGCCGCCGGCGTCGGCAGTCGGTGGACGCAAGGCGCAGGCGTCGTCAAAGGGCTGCATCCCTTCGCCAAATTCGACGGCCAGCACCGGAGTTTCATCGATGTGCATCTGGCGAAAACCCGCCGGGTGGCTCACGCGCACGGAGCCACCATTCCGCACGTTTTCACCACGAGCTACCTCACCCACGCCCCGACCGAAACGTATCTGCGTGCCCACTACGGCAACGCGTGGGAGCGTGAAGTATGGTTATCTCCCGGCCGCTCCATCGGCCTGCGCCTCGTGCCCACGGTGCGCGACCTGCAGTTTGCCTGGGAGGAAACGGCCCAGCAAAAACTCGACGAGCAGAAGGAGAAAATGCGCGACAGCGTGCGCGCCGCGCTGACCGGCTGGGCGCGTGCGACCGGCGAAGGAGCCGACTACACCGACAATCTGCCCGGCCAGTGCCTGCACCCTGTCGGCCATTGGTTCGAGATCCCCAATCTGCTCAAAAACGGCACGCTCGCCGCGCTCATTGCCCAACAGCCCAACCTGCGCACGCTGATGGTTCACAACATCGATACGCTCGGGGCGACCGCTGATCCCGCCATGTTGGGCTGGTTCAACGCTGCGGGTGCCACCCTGGGTTGGGAGATGATCACCAAACGCATCGAAGACCACGGCGGCGGACTCGCCCGCGTCGACGGCAAGATGCGATTGGTGGAAGGACTCGCTCTCCCGCAGGAGGAAGACGAATCGCGTCTCACCTACTACAATGCCAACACCTGTTGGATCGACGTCGACCGCCTGCTAACGTTCTTCGGTCTCACCCGTGCCGACCTTGGCGACACCAACAAAACCAACGCGGCCGTGCGCCGTATCGCGTCCCGACTCCCGACCTACGTCACCATCAAAGAAGTTAAAAAACGCTGGGGCCACGGCCAGGAAGACGTTTATCCGGTGACCCAGTTCGAAAAACTCTGGGGCGACATGACTGGCCTCTCTGATGTGAAAAACGTTTTCGCCGTGGTGCCGCGCCAGCGCGGTCAACAGCTCAAGGACCAAGCCCAACTCGACGGCTGGCAACGCGACGGCAGCGCCGACTACATCGCGAGCCTCTGCGATTGGTAGAGCCTCTTCGTCAGCTTTCCGACGGATGAAATACCTCAGGATCAGCTTCGTCCTCATCCTGATCTGCAATACATCGTGCAACCGTCAGCCAAGTGCTGAAGCCACCGTAACCGCTTATATCCCACAAATCAGTTGGGAGCGGCGGAATGCGGCGGTCGACATAGGAGTATTATCCTATCCAGAACAAATGGAACTACGCCAAATCCTTCATTCGGAAGAGTTCTGGATCTATTATTCGTCGCAAAATCCCACAAAAACAGAGCGAGAGATCAGGAAAATAGACACGGGACTAAACGTTCGAACGCTTCGAGTTTCCGAGCTCGGAGACGACTATGTCGAAGCATACCACTTTCAGCTGAAGCACGGCGATCAAGCCACCTTCGATTCACTCATCGAGAGTTACCAAATTCTCCAAGCGAATCAGGTCGAACGGGTGCGACGTGATACGCTTTCACGAAAAGAGTCCGCCTTGGTGCATCTTGGGGCTGTCCAACAATCACTGTCAGCCTTGGACGAAAAACCCCATAATTCGGATCAAACCAATCCCATCGAATTACGAGAACGACTCGAAAGACATCTCGTCCATATTCATGAGCGCATTGCCCTATCTGACAAGATCTTGAGCGAGTTGGCCAAAGTTGGAAAAATCATCTCCATAGAGCCATTTCCATCCTCAAAAACTCCCTACTAGAAAAGGAACTCCTCCGCCCTTCTGAAGGCTAGAGATCCCCGCCCTGCGGACGCAGGACGATGTCCTCGACCACCGTTTTGCGGGACAGTTGGTAAATATCGTAGAACGCGCGCGCCACGTCGGCCGTGGGCATCATCTTGGTCCAATCCGCTCCGCTGCCTTCCCACGAAGGTGACATCGTGGCTCCCGGGTAGACGGTGCATACGCGCACGCCTTTATCCTTCAACTCTTCGCGCATGACTTTCGACAATCCCGTCACGCCGAACTTCGCCGCACAGTAGCCGGCACCGCCGGGATATGGGTTTTGGCCCGCGATCGAACTCATGTTGAATACATCACCGCGCCCACGCTTCACCATCGCCGGCACAATGGCGCGCGACACCAAGAACAGACTGCGCAAGTTCGCCGCGATCAGGCCGTCGAAGTCGGCCACGCTCATGGCCAGAAACTCCGTTGGGTAGAACCGGCCCGCGTTGTTGATCAGCACATCCACGCCTTTGAAGCGCTTCGTGACCGCCGCCGCCATGGCGTCAACCGCCGTCTCATCGGTCACATCGCAGAGAAACGTCGCCACGGTGGCACCCAGTTTGGCGCACGCCTTGGCCGTTTTCGTGAGGTTCTTTTCGTTGCGCGCCACCAAGGCCAATCGCACGCCCTTCAACTGTTTGGCGAAGGTCCTGGCAATCTCCGCCCCAATGCCTTGAGACGCGCCGGTGATAAGAACAACTGGTTTAGCCATAGGACAGGAGGATGACCCGATCGACCGAATCACGAAAGCTCATAAAACCTCCTGCCCCCTGAGAGTTTGGAGAAACCGCCAGTGACATTCGTCGGGGATTATCTAAACCTAACACTCTCAGTCCGCTCGATTCGGTTCCACCACCCGCGTGCCAATTCCTCGCCTGATTCGTCCGAAGCCCCATTCATTTCGTCCCATGGCTGCATCACCCTACCGTCCCCAAACCATGTGCCTTTCGCGACACGCTTTCTCCCTCATCGGTAACACGATGGATCCCTCCCAGACATGGATGAGAATCATCATGGTATTACTCGCGATCGTGGTCATGGGACCCTTGCACGCGATCGAGGCCACGAAGTCGGAAGAGCCCGAAGCGCCAGTCCCCGTGGGAGCTTCCGCGATCGCGGAGATCGATCCGGCCATGCTCAAGGAGCTATATGATCTAAACGAACTCACGTCGCCGCCGGTGCCACGATTCCAACCGAAACCATTTTACCCTTTTAAATTAAGAAGGGCCAACATCACAGGAAATGCGGTCGTGGGATTCATCGTGAGAAGTTCGGGGGAAGTGACAGATGCGTATGTTGTTCGCACGACCCATCCAGAGTTCGGGGCAGCGGCAGTGGACGCCGTGAGTAAGTGGAAATTCCGGCCCGGCATGGTCAATAGTCAAAAGGTGAATTCTCGCATGCAGATTCCGTTGCATTTCAACATCACTCCTCCTCCGGAGAATCGGTCGGAAAAATTTGATGTGCCGCCGACGGTAACGAGAAAAAAAGCCCCCCGTTATCCCGCGGAACTCAAACGGTTCGGCTCCCGGGCCAAAGTGGTCGTCTCCCTCGATGTGAATGAAGCGGGCAAGGCGGAGGGCGCTCATATTTCGGCGTCGAGTCACCCGGGGTTCGACGACGCTGCTTTGGCCACGGTCGAGCGATGGAAGTTCAAGCCCGCCGAAAAGGACGGTCGGAAAGTAACCATATCCATATCGACTCCCGTGTGGTTCGCCGCCAACGGAAAATCTCTATTGAACCATGGTTGGACTCCCCCCAAGCCCCGAGCATTTCCGCGCTCCTTGGCCGATATTTATCATTGGGAAACACCACCCATGATCCGGAACTACTACCCGCCGGTCTATCCCCGTGCCGCCCTGGAAGAAAAGCGCACCGGCCACGTGGTGGTGTCGTTTCTGGTCAATGCCCAAGGACGGGTCGAGCAAGCGGAGGCCAAGGGCGACGCTGATGAAGACCTGGCCATGGCCGCCGTTGCCGCCGTGAATGCCTGCGACTTTCAGCCCGCGCAACGCGGAGGCAACCCATCCCCGGCTTGGTTGGAATTGGAGTTCGATTTCAATCGCGGCAAACGCAGTCATGCGCCCGTAACGGAACGCACCAACCGCATACTGAGCCTGCGGTCGAAATCACCCGAGAAAATCGTGCCGTTCTCAGCACTGGATGCACCCGCAAAGTTGATCCTGTCCCCGCCTCCTTTGGTCCCCACGGGTCGTCTGCTACCGCCGGAAGGCATCGAAGTCCGGATCACCGTGGTGGTCGACCGCGAAGGCGTGGTGCGAGTTCCGCAACTCTTGGCCGGCTCAGACCCGGAACTCGGCTTCACCGCCGTTCAAGCTGTGGCCAATTGGCGCTTCGAAGTTCCGCGTCGGGACGGGAAACCAGTCGATGCCTACGCGATTATTCCAGTCGTGTTCAGACCCAGCAAATCGGTGACTAACACACCAGATCGCGAAACTCCATAAAGTCGGCGGCGAAGCCACCGGGGACGCCTTTGCAGATCACGCTCACGGCGTCGTGCGAATGCAGCGACTCCAAGTGGGAACAGGCGACTTGGAAGTCGACGATTCGCTTGTCCGCATCGAGTTCGGCGTAGAGCAAGCGGGCGGCGTCTTCGACGAACTTGATGTGCGCCCCATTAAGCTCGGCAAACGCCTGCTCGTCCTCGCGCTTCACCATCACCTGCGTCTCGGTTTTCAAGGCGTTCGCGCAGTGTTGTTGCAGGTCCTCGATCGCGAGGCGTTTACCGGCTGCGACTTCGACCTTGACCCGCGCCTTGGAGCGCTGGTTGTGCGGGATGGCGTAGACGCCGCGGGTGTCCCGGGCGTGCTCGCTCAGTTCGGCACTGCACGGGCAGGCGGACGAGTAGACAAAATCAAACTCGATGAACTGCCGGTAGCTGCCATCCGCCCGCATCACCGCCTCGTAGGACACGTCGTAATACTGCCACCCTTCCAATCCGCTGCGCAGCGACGGCTGTTTCATGGGATAGGAAAAGCTGAGCTTAATCCGCGCATTGAGCGCCTCGACCTTGCGGCGGTATTTGGCCAAAATACGTTTCAGCAACGCGAGGGTGAACACGTCGTCCTCGTGCTCGTAAAACGACCGGACGATGCGGCTCATGTTGATGCCCTTGAGCGTCGCTTTCAGCGAAACACTGCCGGTGACACTCGTTTCGAGCGTATGGATCACGCCCGCCTTGGTCTTGAACTTCAGCGGTAGTTTAAAATTCGATACGCCCACTTGCTGAATGGGCACGGCCGCGCCCTGGATGGCCTCCTCGGCCTCCATCATGTCGGGCAGCGAGGCTTTGTAACCGGGCGTCATCTTGAATGACGCATCATAGCGGCGCTTGATCTGCGGCGGCGCGCCGAAGGCGGCATGCAGATACATCTTCTTGGTGGTGGGTTGGGACATGTCGTTTTTACGCGGTTGCGGCCAGGCGGTTGGAACGATAACCGTAGCCCCGCGCACGCAGGGTTAGCTGGCCGAATTGGGTGGAGATTAAATCGCTATCGAGGCCCTCCATCGGGTCCGTAATAGTCGACAAAGTTGCGGGGAGTTTCGAGCAGACGCACACGGTGCAACCGTCCGCTCGGGAGCACGGGGGCAATCCGGGTCCAGAACGCGATGGCGAGGTTTTCCGCTGACGGGATTATGCCGCGCAGCCACTTCACCTCTTCGTTGAGATTGCGGTGATCGCAGTCGCGGAGAATGCGTTCTTCGAGAATCGTTTTAAGCGCCCCCAAATCGATCACATACCCGGTGTCGGGATCCGGTTCGCCCGCGACCGTGACTTCGAGTTCATAGTTGTGGCCGTGCCACTTGGCGTTGTTGCAGGGCCCGAAGGTGGTCCGGTTCCACGCCGCGCTCTTGGCCGGATTGTGCAAACGGTGGGCCGCGTTGAAATGCACCTGTCGGGTCACGTAGACCGTGCCGGACAGGACACGAGGAGCGGAGAATTTTCGAGCAGCGGAAGCCATGCGGAACCGCAAAATGGGCGCTTGATGCCTGTCGTCAATGAAGCGTCGCCGAATCCTGCACATACGCCTTCCACAGCGCATCGATTCGTTCGACGGGGAGTTCGCCGTCGAACGCCACCACCCGATACCGCGCGCGCACCGTTTCGCCCGGGGCGACCGAAAAAGCGTGTTCCTGCGCCGGCACGTAGTTGAAAAACACTTTCCCGTCGTCCCAAAGGCGCACGTGTTGGGGCGCGTCCTGATTACGCTCGTGGCAAAGAATCACCACGCCACCGCGGCCCGTGTCCAGGTCGCCCGACATTTCCACCCAGCGCGCCCGCGTCGCGTGTCCATCGGCGCGACGGTGTCCTGCCGAGGTCAGAATCCGGCTGTTGTCCTTGTTCCAATGCAAGGGACCGCGGTAGGCGATGCCTCCACCGTAGCGATAGGCGGCGAGTTCCAGCGGAGCGGTGGTCACGTTGGTTTGGGTAAAATCGTAGTCCACCAGATAGGCGTCGCCGGCATCCTGGACGGTCACGGTCAATTGCTCATCCAGAATAGTTTCGGCCGGTTCCCCGGTCGCGGGGTCGCAGGCGTATTGACTTTGCGCCACCGTAAAACCCGCCGAATCCGCACCTTCGCTTTGGGCCATCGTCTGGTCATAGCGCATCCCCGCCGTCTTACCGCCGATATTCCAAAAATCCAATTCCCGCGCTCCGTGATGGGTCTTTACCCAGGCGTGCCAGAGTCCGAGATGGTGGTAGTGGTCCGGCGCATAAACGCTGGTCACCACTCCGCCCGCCGGGGTTTTCAGCGGGTGTATGTAACCGGTGCGGGCGAAGACGGGATTCACCCCTTTAGGCAGCGGCAGCGCGGTTTTGCGGTAAACCAACACCTCCTGCGTGCCGCGCCGGATCGTGAGCGTGTCCGCATCCTCTTTGACCGTAAACGGTTCGGCCTGTGGGGAGGCGACTAGGCAAAACGTCGCGAGAAATAGACTGCTCCAGGGTTTCAGCAGGGTCGATGTCTTCATTTAATTTGGGGCGAGGTGCGGAATGGGGGTGAAGCCTAAGCCTGCCACGAACGGCAGATTCTCGTCGATCCTCAAGCGCCCGGTCAGTCCGACTCGCAAAAACCCTTGCGACTCCTCCCGCCTCGCCATCATGCCACCTTGATGGCGATGCGTATTCGGATTCTTGGCAGTGGCAGCTCGGGCAATGCCGCCCTCGTGGAGACGGAATCGGCGCGGGTGCTCATCGACGCGGGATTTTCCGGGCGCAAACTCACCCAGCTGCTCCGGGAAGCCGATACCCGTATGGAGGACATCGACGCAATTTTCGTGACCCACGAGCACGGGGATCACACGGCTGGGCTCAACACCATCACCAAGAAGCACGCGCACCTGACCTTGTTTGCCAACGCCCCGACCGCCCGCGCCGTGCAGACCAAACTCGCCGTGCGGCCGACCTGGCAGGTGTTTCAAACCGGCTCGCGCTTTCGCTACCGTGACTTGGAAGTCGACGCCTTCGCGGTCCCGCACGACGCCCAGGAACCCGTGGGCTTTGTCTTCACCACCGGGAACGCGGACGACCTGTTTGCGCCTCGGCGCTCACTGGCGTGGTTGACCGATCTGGGACACATCCCGCGTCATGTTCGGGAACGCATCCGCGAGGTCGACTTCATCGCCATCGAATCCAACCACTGCGCGCAATTGCTCGAAGCCGACCACAAACGACCGTGGTCGACCAAGCAGCGGATCTCCGGCCGGCATGGACACCTGTCCAACGATGGGTGCCGTGAAATCCTGACCGAGATTGCGAGCCCGCACTGGCGACACGTTTGCCTCACCCACCTCTCCCGTGACTGCAATTCGCTCACGGCCGTGGAATCCGCCATGGCAGAGATCCGATCCCGACTGACCGGCTGCACCTTTTCCATCGTCGGACCAGGCGAAGGCACCCCGTTTTTGGAACTGGGTTGAAGGATACTCAATTGTCACCGGTTAGACGAGGAATGGCCATTGCGAGCGATCCCCGGGGATTCATGATGTGACCCTTATATGACCGCAGCAGCCCCGCGACGCACCCGGTGCACCAAAATCATTTTCACCCTCGGCCCCGCCACGGCGAGTGAGGAAATGCTCGAAAAACTCATTCGCGGCGGCGCCGACGTCGCCCGTTTGAACATGGCGCACGCCAGCCACGAATGGGTTCGCGAGATGGTTGCGCGAATTCGCCAGGTTTCCGAAAAAGTCGGTCGTGAGATCGGGATCATGATGGACATCAAGGGACCGGAGATTCGCACCGGTGACGTCGAAGCCCCCATCGAACTGATGGCCGGCGAGACCTTCGATTTCACCGTGCGCCCCGGCGGACCCGGGGACAGCCCTGAGGAGGTCCGCTCCGTCGGCGTCAACTACGAGAACCTCGTCAACGACATCGCCATTGGTGACATCGTCCTCGTCGACAACGGCCTCATGCGCTTTGAGGTGCTGGAGAAAATCGACCGCCGCATCCGCTGCAAGGTGTTGATCACCGGTCAGCTCACCTCCCGTCGCCACATCAACCTCCCCGGGGTGAAAGTCAGCCTGCCCGCGTTCACCGAAAAAGACCGGCGCGACACGCTGGTCGGCATCGAGGCCGGAGTCGATTTCGTCGCCCTGTCCTTCGTCCGCGAAGGCAAGGACATCGTGGCGCTGCGCGATTTTCTGAAGTCCAACAACTCCAAGGCGCGCATCATCGCCAAGATCGAGGACCAGTCAGCGATCACCAATCTGGACGACATTATCCATGAATGCGACGCGCTGATGGTCGCACGGGGCGATCTCGGCATTGAGTGTCCCATCGAGGAACTCCCCGTCATCCAGCGCCGGGCGGTGCGCGCCTGCTTCGACCGGGGCCGGGCCGTGATCATCGCCACGCACATGCTCGAATCGATGATCTCATCGCCGGTCCCCACCCGCGCCGAAGTCACCGACGTGGCCAATGCCGTCTACGAAGAAGCCGATTGTGTGATGCTCTCCGGTGAGACCACGATCGGCAAATACCCGCTCGAATGCATCGATACGCTCGATCGCGTCGCCCGTCGCATCGAAGCCGAAGGTGACCTCGTATTCAAAGAGCCGGCCCTATTGACCGGCGAAAAAGTCAAAGTGCTGCAGTCCGCGGTCGTGCTCGCCAACGAACTGCCCAACAGCGCCATCCTCACCTTCACCCGGCGTGGTTTCATGGCCGCCGCCCTCGCCGCGCTGCGGCCCGCCCGGGCCCCGATTTTTGCCATGACCAATTCGGTGCAAACCCTGCGGCATCTGCGCCTGTTGCGCGGCGTGGAACCCTTTGTCATGCCGCTCGCCTCGGACCCCAACGACACCATCGACAACGCCATCCGGCTGCTGCGTCGCGAAGGTCGGGTCCAAGTCGGCGACAAATTGATCGTCGCGACCGATATTCTTTCCCATGACCGCTTTGTGGAAAGCGTGCAGTTGCGCACGGTGCGTTGAAATCTCACGCCCACCGGAATCAGACTCCGCTTCCCGAAACACTAAGTAGTCTCCTCCGGTTGACGGATTCACGCCGGGGCACTCCCTGTAACTCCATGCTGTTGCTACGACGGACCACGACTTTGATCGCGATGGGGCTGCTCACGGGCACTCCCGTCGTTCTGGCCTCGGGCACTTATCCGCCCGCGCCGCCACGGCTACGGTCGGATGTCACGCAGAGCATCGACTCGGTGGCCTACAACCTGGGCAAATCCATCTATACCGGTCGGGCGTCGATTAAGTCGACGCCGTCTCCTGATTCGACCCGCATCAGCCACACTCGCGAACGGCTCGAATCCGTCGTCGGGCACATTCCTGAGCGCGCCCAATCGCAACTCGACGTTCCCGCCCTCGCCCGGGATTTGAACCAGGAAAGCGTGGATGCGTTGCTCTACTATCTCCGCCTCCGCTTCCGCGTCACGGAGGGCAAGGCATGAACCGTTTCAACCTCACCCTACTACTCGGCACGCTGGTAACCGCGGGGCTCAACGCCTCCACCGCCTATCTGCCCACGCCCGGCACGGGTAATCTTCAGCCGGTGGCCTCCGTGCAATGGGCGACCGATTTCTGGTTCGACGACACGGCGGCGACTCTGCCCGGAAATCTCACCCAGACCTCCGTGGCCCTGGAGGCCGAATACGGCGTGACCACCGATGTCGCCGTCGATCTCACCGTCGGGTATTCGATCGTCAACTACCAGGGCGGCCCGCTCGGTCCCTACACGCTGACCCAGGACAACACCAACACACGCGATGGCACGATGGACACGCGCCTGGGCGTCTCGTGGCGGTTGGTGGACGAATTCACCAGCGTCAACGAAAGCATGCCGACGCTTACACTGCGCGCGGGAGCCATCATCGCTGGCAACTACGACACCGGCTTCCTCAACGCGGTTTCCGATGGAGCCGATGGTTGGGAACTCGGCTTCAAATTTGGCAAGATCTTCCTCGGCGCCAACGCCGGGCTCTACGGCGACTTCGCCTACCGCTGGTTGAACTCCTCCACTCCCGACGAATGGGAGGCCAGTCTCGGCGCCTACAAAATCACCGGCGCATTCACCTGGTCCGCCGGTTTGCGGGAGAAACAATCCGTCGGCGGCATCGATATCCTCGGCCCCGGCTTCAGTCTCGATCGGTTCACGGACGTGCGGGAGAAAAACCGGACCGCCGAGGTCGGAGTGACTTGGGCATGGCGTCCGGCGTCGACCCTCAGCTTGGGCTACGCCCGCACACTCGACGGCGAAAACACTCCGAAGAAAAACGTCGTGGTGACCGCGGCCAGTTTCTCGTTCTAGTCCGTTCGCGGCCACCGCCGCGCCCACCACATCGCTCCCAGCACGACCACGATCTCCAACGGTCGCGTCCAAGCCGGATGAGTGTAGTTGGTGCCCGCCCCTCCCGGATCGCCCCAACCGTGGGTATACGCCAACGGCACCGCCAAAAGAACACCGATGCCCCACCCGGTTGGTCGCACCGTCATGATGGGGAGCAGCCACAGCGCATACCAGGGGTTCATCACGGGAGCGCACAGAAACGCGACTCCCAGAATTGAGGCGTAAGGCGGCCAACCCCCACGATCACCCCTCATCCAGTTGACCCAGGTCCATCCGCCGAATCCCACCACCAGCGCCGCCGCCGTCATATGCGCCGCCTTCGTCGGCAATACCAGCGCCAACAACGCGTAGCCGGTGGAGTTATATTCAAAATACCCGGCCATGAATCGCAGCGCCGGCCACTCCGCCGTCGTGCCCTGTGCCCACCAGGGCACGTAGCAGGCGGCCCACACCGTCACACCGCCGACAATCGCGGCCCAGCCGAATCGACCCACCGCAAACGGTGCCATCACCGCCCCCAGCGGTTTGGTCGCCGTCGCCAAAGCCACCCAGGCCCCGCAACGCCCCGCCCGGCCCCGCTGCCACATGGCCAACGCCATCGCCATCGTCGCCACTCCGATCGCCTCGGGATGACCGGCGAAGGCAAACTCCGTCACCGCCAGCGGACACCACCAGGCCAACACCCAGCCGCGCCAGCCCAGCACGCGGCGCAAGCTCCACCACCCCACCGCCTCGATCAGCAGTAACAGGAGTTTCAATACGAGAAAACTTCCGGGCGCCAACGCCGCCGCCGCCGCAAAGACGGCTTGCGGCACCGGACTGTAAACCGTGGTCAAGTGCGGATGATTGATCCCATCCAGCTGCCGGGCCACCGCGACCGGCATGCCGTCGTCCCGGCCAAAAAAATGGGCCGGGGCTTCCGCATAGGGATTCCCCGTCGTGAGGGTTTGGTATCCATCCCAAAGATACCGGTGATAGTCGTCCTCCCACGTCGGCTCCGTGCCCACCCCGGCGAGCCGAAACGCCAGCGCCCACACCACGACGGCCTGCCGCAGGGACCGCGATTCACTGGTCGCCGCCGCGGCCCAACCGGTCATCAGCCACCCCACCACCAACGCCAGCGCCAACCCTCCCCGCGCCTCTCCGACATCCGCTTGCGTTGCCAGCCACACGTAAAAAGCGCACGCCACCGCACCGCCAACATGCACACGCAGGAAGGGATTGCGCCACCAGCTCACCACGGCGTCTGGGTTACATCATTGCGGCGATGGGAACGCATGGGACGATCGTTCTGTTCATGCTTGGTTCGCACGCCGACCTCCTCGGGGAATAAATTTTTCAATTCCATCGGCAACTGCTCCCACAGTCCCGGTGGCAACAGCAGTTCCCATTGACGGGCGGCCGCGCACAGGTGCGCCGCCGAGTTCACGGGGTTGCCAATCACGGTGTAGTCGCGGCGCGCTTGAGAACCGACCGCTCCGACGACGACGCGGCCATAATTAACGGCGGCCCCCAAGGCCCAATTCTGCGGCCATTCGTTCGTGCGTTGCTGCACCCGGGAAAGCAGTTCCCGCCCGCACATCACCGCCCGCTGCAAACAGTCCGCCCCGCCCGAGAAAACCGCCAGCACCGAGTCCCCCATGAACTTGTCGACGTCGCCGCCGTGGGCGAGCACCACCTCGGTCTGCAGTGCCAGCAACTCGTTGAGTTGGCGCAGCAGTTCATCCGGCGCCATGTCTTCCGCCGAGCGCGTGAAGCCTCGCACGTCGGTGATCAAAATGGCGGCCTCCTGCTCCTGACCCTCCAGCCAGTTTTCCACGTAGCGACTCTTCTCCACCGCATGCGCCGTGAACTGGGAAACAAACGGCAGAAGCTTCAATTTTTCCCCCACCGAATAGGCCATCCCGTTAAATGTCTCCGCCATCGCTGCGATTTCATCCCGCGAATCGAGCTGCAGTTGCACGTTGGTTTCTCCGCGCTCGAATCGCCTCATCGCCATGACGAGTTTGCCGATGTCCCGGGTCAATTGCCGGGTCAGGAAGAGCACGGCCATCAGCGCAATGGCCAGCGCGAGTCCGGTCACCGTGGCCTCGATCAATATCTTGTCGCGCAAGGCGCGATCATAGCGCTGCACCTGCGCATCGACTTCCAAGACCGCGATGATTTCCCCCAACCGATTTTTGATCGGGGAATAAGCACTGATCCACTCCCCGACATCCGACTCATAAATTCCGGTCGAGGTCACTTCGCCCTTTTGCAAAGCGCGCAGGTAGGCCTGGCGGTTCTGCTCTCTGATTTGGTAGCGATTCGCGATATACGGCTCCTCGGCGGTCATCACCACAAACTCAGTTTCAAACAAATCCTCCCGGCTGACCGGTCGTAAAATATAGATCTCCTCGTGACTCAGCCGGTTGCGTTGCCTGATTTCCTCCAGAATCGCGCGGGAGTCCTGAAACTCATCCGTCAGGTAGTCCAACTGGAATTCGATACTCTCCAAAAGGTCCCCCTGGATCGCCACCGCCCCCGTGCCGGCAATCGTTTCCACCCGCTCCTGAAACTGTTTTAACAGCTCCGAGCGACCGAACACGTAGTTGGTCACAAACAACGCCCCCGCCACCAGCAGCGACAGACTGACCATGGCCAACGTCGCCCGAAACCGCAGCTGCCGCCACCACGGGATCGGACGGGAAAACGGTGAAATGTTAGCGGGGCGGGAATCCACGGGCAGACGAAGCTTCAGTTCCACCAGAGTTCAATGCAACTGGTGACTAATCCCGGCGTTCCACCGCCCGCCAGTCGGCCAAGCGATCGACGTCACGCAACGGATTCAGTTCCGCCAGCGCAAGTCCCGCCGCCTCGACGCGTTGGCGGGTCTGCGACGCCACCCGGTCAGAGCTCCACGCGATATCATGCAGGAGTTCCGGTCGAGCGGTCGTCATCCCCAACAGGTAATAGCCGCCGTCGCACGCCGGGCCCATCACCACATCGTGCTCGCGCAACGCGTCCCGGGCCCGATTCAGGACCTTCGCATTCAATCCCGGACAATCGCCGCCGATCAGAAACACCGCCTCGGCCGACCGCGCGAACGCGCCCGCCATCGCATGACGCAACCGCTCGCCCAGTCCGGCCTCGACCTGCGGCCAAAACGTCCGGCCCTTCGCCTCTCCCAACCACGCCTTCATTTCCGCTGCCGCCGGTGCCGGAGAGAAATGCACTTCCACCGGCCAGGTCGACGGAATCGCCGCCAATTGGCGCTCGGCCAGCCAGCGGTAAATCCGCAACGCCTCCGCTTCGCCCACATCCACCGCCAGTCGGGTCTTCACTGCCCCGGCCACCGGCGCTTTCAAAAAAATCAAAACCGTGGGCGTCATGCTGTCTTTCCTTCCCGCCAGCGGCTCCAGGCATAACCCGCGAGCAGCGGTCCCCAGAGTATCACCTTCTCCACCGGAGAGTGGATCCACTCCCCCGTTCGAGCTTGAGTCTCCCACAACCAAAAATAGCTGAACCCACTCACACTCACCAGCAGGGTGCCCAGGTTGCGGGTCGCCACCGCCAGCGGCACCAACCACACAAAATACCACGCGTGCACCGATGGCGAAAACACGAGCAACGCGAACAGGAAGGACTCCGCAAAGCGCGTCAGCGTGCGGGCCCGAAAAAACAACCAAACCGACACCGGCGCGAACACCGCCAGAATCAGGCCGTTTTGGTAAGCACTCGCCGACCACGCTTGCTCCAGCAACCACGGCACCAGTTCGGCGGTCCGCGCCCACGCCACATAGTCCTGGGGTGCCAAGGGTCCGATCCGGCCAAAGTCCCACTTGAACCACCACAGCGCCAGACCGAGCGGCGCGACGGCGATCAACCCGAACAGCCCTGCTCCTCGCCAATCCTGCACCCGCACCCGCGACCAGGCATACCAAACCACCAACGGCGCCGTGATCCATTTCAGACCCGCCGCCACCCCCAGCCACCATGCTCCCGCCCACCGTCGCGCCGGGGCCACCGCCTCCACCTCCACCTCAGCGCGTTTGTCACCTATTGGGTGACAAACGGGCGGGAGCAGCGCCAGCCAGCCCGCCACCAGGGCGAGCATCAACACGGGTTCGTAGTGCGCCCCACCCGCCCCCACGTAAATCACGAGGGGATTCCAAGCGTAGACGAGCGTGGCACCACGGCCGAACCGCCGGGCCAACAGCCAGATCGTTGCGAGGTCCGCCACCACGAATGCGATCTTCATGGCCCCTACCGACACGGAGATTGCCGCGATCATGCGCAGCACCAGCTGCGCGATCGGCGGATAAATGGCCGAGGCATTTGCGTGATTGATCAACGGCCAGGTGCCATCCCGCCACGTGACCAACAGCGGATCGTCCGGGGAATGCAGATACGGCGAAAATCCGGCCGACTGCATCCGCCCTTCCCACAGATAACGCCAAACATCGTCACCCGGATACATGGGCAGCAACAACACCCGCGCTCCCACCGCTACCGCCCAAAACCACGCGATCGGCAGCTGCGGCGGTCGCCCCGCCCACGCCCATCCCAGGCTCATCACCGCCGCCGCGAACAAAAACCATGGCACCGTGCCCACCGCGGCAAAACCGCCGAACCTCGCCATCATCACCGCTCCCGCCAGCAGCACGACTCCGCCCGCCTTGTAGCGCAAAACTCCACCGAGTGTAGCGCGCGCCGACCAAAGTGAAGCCAAGGTGGTGAGGATGATGGTCCCCGCCGCGACACTCCCACGGATCGTGCCCGAAATTTTGGAACGCCCCCCGCCCCGTCGCTGGTAACCCACCGGCAGCTCCACGATTCGCGCCCCTTCCTCCACCGCTCGAACCTGCATCTCGATGGTCCAACCAAATCCGCGATCGCGCATGTTGATGCGTTCGAGCAGGGATCGACGAATCAACCGCAACGGTCCCAGGTCGCCATACCGCTGCCCCCAGCCCCAGCGCATCAACGTCGTGGCCAACCCGTTGCCGAAACGCTGCACGGGGGTCATGACCGCCCGCGCTTCCGGTCGTGCTCGTCGGTCCCCCAACACAAAATCCGCCCCTTTCGCCGCTGCCGCGATCATACGCGCCGCATCGCCAATGTCATCACTGCCATCGGCATCGCAAAACAGCACCCACTCGACCGCATCGTCCAACTGCTGATATCCCGTCCAACAGGCCTGACCGTAACCGGCCACCGGCTCGGACAACACGTCCGCGCCCGCCGCCCGGGCCACGTCCGCGGTCGCATCGCAGCTGCCGTTGTCGACCACGCGAATGCGCGTCAGCCCTTGTGCCCGCAGTTCGGATACCACGTCCCCAATGGTCGATGCTTCATCGAGGGCGGGGATGATGACTTGGATCGAATCGAGCATGCGTGGAGGACGGAGCCTCTCAGCCAGTCTTTTCTTCCCCCAAAGCTCAATCTCCGGGGTGAGAAGTTTCCGCCGGCATCAACAACGGCACCTCGACCGCGGGCAACCACAACTCAAACCGCGCCCCGCCTCCGGGCGCGTCGTGCACTTCCGCATCGCCACCGTGAGCGGTCATGATCGCCCGCACCATGCTCAAACCGAGGCCGAGCCCCGACTGCGTCCGGCTTTGATCACAACGGTAAAGGCGGTCCCACACTTTGGTCTGCTCCGCGACGGGCACGCCCGGACCATTATCGGTGACCCGCACGAAGGTGCGGCCGTCACCCGATCCCGCGCTGACGCGAACCGCTCCGCCCGCCGGCGTGTATTTGATCGCATTGTCGACGAGGTTGGCCACCGCCTGACGCAGACGCGTGGGATCGGCCACCACCGGCACCGGCGGCATGGCTTCGATGGTCAACGTCACCCCGGCCGCTTCGGCCACTTCTTCGTATAATTCGGCCGCGTGACGTGCCGTCTCACCCAGATCACAGGACACGCGATTGAGCTTCAACATGCCCGCCTCGGCTTCGGAAATTTCCATCAGGGCTCGCAACAACGCCAGCACCTGGTCACTGCGCTCGATCACGTCTCCGAGGGTCTCACCGGTGGCGGCATCGACATCTCGACGTTGCAGCGCCGACTCCGCCGTGAGACGCAACCCCGCCAACGGCGTGCGTAGATCATGCGCGACGTTGTCCAACGCTTCGCGCATCGCCCGCAGCAGACCGGCGTTCTTGTCGAGCACGCTGTTGAAGTGTCGCACCAACTCCGCCACTTCGTCGTTGGCTCGCGGCAACGGCACCCGTGCATCGAGATTGCCGGTCGCCAGAATACTCCGCGCCGTCTCCACCACTTCACGCAGCGGACGCGTCGCGCGCCGTGCCGTGAAGTAACCGGCGCCGAAGCCCATCAACACCACCGCACCCGCCACCCAGGCGAAGGTCTTGCGCAGCGGCTCGAGCAACGCCTCGCGGCTGTCGGTCGAACGGCCGATTTGCAGGAGCACATTGCCCGGCAAAGCTTGCGAAACGATGGCCAGATCCCGCTGCGCATCACGCGTGATGCGCACCCGTGAAACGGTTTGCTCGCGCCACCGCCCCCACCCGTCCGGCACCACCACGACCGACTGGTCTTCCTGCAGCCAATCGGGCGGAATCTTGCCCCACACCTGACTGCCCCCGGGGCCCACGAGACGCAGGAACAACGAACGCACATTCGGCTGCTGACTGTCCTCGGCGATACGCCGCTGCAGCCCACGCACGCCGCTTTGCACGTAAACCGTGGCGTATTGTTGGAGCCGTTGCTGCAGATCCTCGTAATCGCGCGACTCGATCTGCCGGCCGAGCAACCAATATAACAGCGCAAAGATCGCGACAAACCCGATGGTGAACCACCCGGCAAACCACAGACTGAAACGCAGCGCCAGCGAGCGGCGGATTTGCCTAAGCGCGCCCATGGATCACGTAACCGACCCCGCGGACCGTTTCGATGCGGGTTTTATCGGGATCGACCTTGCTGCGCAGCCGCGACACCAGCACGTCGACGACATTGGTCTGCGGATCAAAACTGTAGTCCCACACGTGCTCCAGTATCATGGTTTTGGTGACAGGCCGGTTGGGATGGCGCATGAGATAACCCAGCAACGCGAATTCGCGGGGCTGCAGTTCGATGCTCTCGCCCGCCACGGTGACGACGCGGGAGACGAGGTCCAACGTCACATCCCCCACCGTGAGTTTCGTGGTTTCCGGGGCGCGGGTCGCCCGCCGCAGCAGCGCCTGCACGCGGGCCGAGAGTTCCGCAAACGCAAAGGGTTTCGTGAGGTAGTCGTCGCCCCCGGCCTGGAGACCGCGCACGCGATCCTCCACCGTGGAACGCGCACTTAAAAACAACACCGGCAACTCCGGGAACGAGAGCCGCAGGCGCTTGACCAGCGAAAGTCCATCCAATCCCGGCAGCATCACGTCGACCACGGCCGCGTCGTAGGACGTGGTGGTGGCCAACGACAGCCCGGTGTCGCCGTCGGGAGCATGGTCCACGGCGTAGCCTTCCTGTTTCAGTCCCTTGACCACAAACGAGGCAATCTTGGCATCATCTTCGACAACGAGTATACGCACGGAATCCATGTTGCAGGGGAAATGGAGCGGGAGTCAGTCCGAAAGGCGTAGAAAGAAAATCGCCCCGACCGCTCGAAGGCGTCCGCACAACGCGGAGCTTCGAGGGATCGGGGCCGACTGACTTATCATAACACTAACCAACCATAACTACACAAAAGGGAGAGGGATTGCGCGACGCGGCGGGCACACGGGGCTCCACCGCGCCGGTTAGAGGAAAAGAGCCGCCGGATCAGCGGTCGGACGATTCGTCGACGAGGATGTAGCGGGCGCCGCGGCGGGCGTTCCACACCCGGACGAGAGTCTGCATGGAGGGCGTGGACGCTTCGGTGAGCTTCACCGCCTCCTCGGCGCTGCGCACCCGTTCACGATTGATTTCGAGAATCACATCGCCGGGACGCAGGCCCGCTTCGGCGGCGGCGGACTCGGGATCGACTTCGATGATGAGCGCGCCCGTGAGTCGGCTCTGGATGCCGTATTGGCGACGAGCCTGTGGCGTGATGTCGGCCACGGCCACCCCATTGAGCGTGCCTTCGTCCGCGGGTTTTACCGCACCATTGAGGGCGGTGGAGCCGTCACGGTTGCCCAAGGTGATCTCCAGTTCTTTTTCATCCCCATCGCGGATCACCGTGATTTCGGCGGTTTCACCGGGTTTGAGGTCGGCGACCGCCATGCGAAAGGCGCGGGTGGATTCATAGGAACGCCCGTTGATGTGGGTAATGATATCGCCGTGCTGCATGCCGCCCTTTTCGGCGGGAGAATCTTCGGAAACCTCTTCGATGAGAATGCCGGTTTGATCGGCATCGAGACCGAACTGCTTGGCCATCGCCGGGGTGAGGTCACTCGGAAATACCCCGAGGTAGCCGCGCACCACCTTACCATTGGTGGCGAGTTGCTGCATGACGTTGCGAGCGAGATTCGACGGGATGGCAAAACCGATGCCTTGGAAGCCACCGCTGCGTGAAAGGATGGCGGTATTGATGCCGACGAGACGGCCATTGGTATCGACGAGTGCGCCACCGGAATTGCCGGGATTGATGGCGGCATCAGTCTGGATGAAGTCTTCATAGGCAAGGCCCATGGTGGCGCGACCGAGCGCGCTGATCATGCCACTGGTGACAGTCTGGCCGAGACCAAACGGGTTACCCACGGCGAGCACGGTGTCGCCGACCTCGATGGTATCGCTGTCGGCAAACGTGAGCGCCGGCAGGTCCGACGCATCGATCTTGATGACGGCGAGATCGGATTCCGGATCGGTGCCGACGACCTCGGCCTTGAGTTCGCGACCGTCATCGAGCGTGACTTCGATCTCCGCGGCGTTTTGCACCACGTGATTGTTGGTGAGGATGTAGCCATCGGCACTGACGATCACGCCCGAGCCTGCGCCCTGTTGCGGCTGGCCGCGCGGGATTTCAAAATTCTCCGGGAGACCAAAGTAGCGGCGCATGCGCGGATCGCGGAAGAAGCTGGGCAGATCGCTCTCGGTGATCTTGGGCGTTTCGCCGGTCACTGTCACCTGCACGACGGCGGGAGCGACGCGCTTGACGATGGGGGAAAAACTGACTCGGGGCCCGTTGTCGAGCTCCCGCACAATGGGGGTCTGATCGACGCTGACGACGACTTCGTTGGTGTCGCTGTCGTTGGCGAAGGCGGCGGCCGTCCAACCAAGGGCGGCGGCGGCCAGCACGATCATGGATGAGCGTAAAACGCGGGCGCGTTGCGGATGACGTGAGTAGGAGGTGTTCATTTTTTGAAAGAGGGTTCCCGTTGGAATACCTCCCACTATGACACACCGGACTTACCGCTCCCTTTCCTGAACCTTACAGGATTGAAAGGTTTTAGAAATGTCCGGGTGGCGTTCGACTCCGCCGGGGCACCTCGCACGAACCGTTAGGATGCGGCCCCGATGAAGTTCTGCAACTCGAGCTCCAGCTCCTTGATGCGAGCGAGATACTTTTCCTCCATCCCACGGAGACGGCGTTTCTCCAACGCGGAGCCAATGCGGGCCCGCAGCACGGTGGTATTGAAAGGTTTGGGCGCGTAGTCTTCGGCGCCCGCGGCAATGCAACGTCCCGTGCTTTCCGCGTCGTCGAGGGCGGTGAGCATGATGATGGGGATGTTGTCCCACGCGTCGTTTTCTTTGATTTTTGCCAGCGTCTGGAAGCCGTCGATGCCGGGCATCATAATGTCGAGCAGCACCAAATCAAAACCCTCCTCCGCCATGGCTTCGAGCGCCCGATAACCATCCTCGGCCAGCACCACATTGAAGCCCATGTGTTTGAGCCGTCGCGACATCATCTCGCGATTGATCACATCGTCATCCACCAGCAGCAACTTGGAGTCCTGCGCGACGCCATACGCCGGATCCCGGGCGGAAAAAGGAGGCACCGTCATGCCCGTGCGCGGAGCGACGGCGGGAGGCACCACCGGTTCGCGCGCCTCGGCTAAAAGCACATTCAGGTTTTGCACGGCGGTGGAGATCTTTTCGAGGTCCGCCGCGATCTCCTCGTTATCCGCACCACTCGCGATCTGCAGACCTTCGGCCAAGCGATCATCGATGCGACCGATCGGTTCCTGCATTTCCTCACGTAATGCGACCAGACTGAAGGAGCCGGCCGCTATCTTCCACGGACTCATCGCATCGTTGAGCAGGCCGAGCATATCATTGCCCGCCTTGTTGACCGCCATGGCGGTGATTTCGAGCCCGGCGATGTCTTCGTCTTCGGCGGTTTCAGCGATGAGTTCGCTGTAACCCAAAATCTGATTCAACGGCGTGCGAAGATCATGGCGCAGTTTGGCCAGTTCCGACACCCCGTCACCCGTCCCGTCCGCTTCCGCCGTGGTTTCGCTCATTCAGCAGCCTCCAGCCCGAGCAGCCGATTCACCTTGGCGAGCAGGTCCTTCAGATTCACGGGCTTGGTTTCAAATTCATCGCAGCCCGCTTCCAGCGCCTGTTGCCGGTCGGATTCCATGGCGTGCGCGGTCAGGGCGATGATCGGCACGGCGGCGACGGCCGGATCGGCCTTCAGCTTCCGGGCCACATCCCAACCCGTCATGCCCGGCAGGCTCATATCGAGCAGGATGAGGTCGTGCCCGCCGGCCAGCGCCATCTCTGCACCGGCGATGCCATCAACGGCCAGTTCAACTTCAAAGCCTCGCTTTTTGAGCCGTCGGCTCAACATGTCGCGATTCATTTCATTGTCTTCGACGAGGAGTAGTTTGGGCATGGCTAGTTCTTACTAGTGGGGACGCCGGTTTGGCTATTTCAATCGTCGGCGGATTTCTCGCCGACGAGGCTTACGGCGGACCGCACTTCGGCGAGCAATTCCTCTTTGGAATAGCTGCCTTTTTGCAGGACGCGATCGGTTTGTTGTTTGAGCAATTGGCGCACGCTGCCGGTCAGGTCGAGGGAGGTGAGCACCACCACCGGAATGTCGCGCAGCGCGTCGTTGGCCCGCATCTCCCGCAGCACCCCGAAGCCATCGAGTTCGGGCATCATCAAATCGAGCAACACGAGCGCCGGCACCTGTTCCTGCATTGTATCCATGGCGGCACGACCATTGGGCGCGAGCACGACCTCCCAGCCCTCCCGGGACAGCATGCGGCCGATCATGTTGCGAATGGTATCATCATCCTCCGCCACCAGCACCGGCTTTTTGCCGACCTCGCTGGAATGGCGACGCAGCGCCTCGGCGAGTCCTTGAGCCAGATGGTCCTTCGGGATGTATTCCTCGGCCCCCACTGCCAGCACCGCACGTGATCCCTGCTCGTCCTTCGTGAGCAATACCACCGGGATGTGCGCCAGTTTGGGTTCGCGCTTGAAGTCATTGACGAGTTCGCCACCAGCCCCGGAGTCCATCAGCACATCCACCAGGATCACGTCGGGATGATCCGACCGCGCGCGCTCAAGCCCTTCCTTGCGACTGCGGGCGTGGAGCACCTCGAAACGTTCCTCCGGCAACTGCTCCTTCACCCCCGCGGCGAAATTGAGTTCCTCAGCCACCAGCAGCACCCGGGCGACCGCATGCACGCGTTGCGATTTGACGGTGGACTCGCCGGCTTCGCGGTAGGCGGTGCTGCCCGTGGCTGCGGCGGCATTTCCGTCGACCGATGCCGGCAGATCGAGCAGGAATGTGGTGCCTTGACCCACTTCGCTGGAGAGACTGATTTCGCCCCCCATCAGGCGGGAGAATTGGCGGGAAATGGTAAGACCCAAGCCCGTGCCGCCAAACTTGCTGGCGGTCGATGAATCAGCTTGGGCAAACGCATCAAACACGCGCTCGCATTGCTCGGGCGACATGCCGATTCCCGTATCAATGACCGAGAAGCGCACCCGGTCGGCCTCACCGTTGCCGGCGCGATCAACGCGCAATGTGACCATGCCGTTTTCGGTGAACTTCGCCGCGTTGCTGATAAGGTTGAGCAGGATCTGACGCAGCTTGGTCGCATCGGTGCGGATCACCCCGATCTGGGAGCAGTATTCGACTCTGAACTCGTTGCCTTTCTTGGCGACCAGCGGCGCGACAGTGGAACGCACCTGCTCCATCAACCCCTCGACCGCCTGCTCCTCGATGAACAGGTCCATGCGACCGGCCTCGATTTTCGAAAGGTCGAGCACGTCATTGATGAGACCCAACAAATGACGCGCGGCACTCAGGATCTTGTTGAGATCGGCGGCCGTGTCTTCGTCTTCCTCGTCCTCGGCATCCTCCAGCAGAATCTCCGAATAACCGATGATCGCGTTCATCGGCGTGCGCAGCTCATGACTCATCTTCGCGAGGAACGCGCTCTTCGCCTGATTGGCGTCCCGGGCCGCGATCATGGCATGCTCCAACTCTATGGTGCGCTCCTGCACTTTGGACTCCAGATTGCGGTTCGAATCCTCGAGATCGCTCTTCGCGCGCCCCAACTCGGCCGTGCCCTTTTCGACCGTGGCCAGCATGGCGTTGAACGCATTGACCAAGTCACGAATTTCCCCCTGCACGCCGGATACGTTCGCCCGCACGCCATAATCTTTTTCGTCCACCACCCGGCGGGAAACCTGGCCCAGTTCGGTGATCGGTCGCGTGATCGACCGCTGCAGAAACCGCGCCGCGATCATGCCCGCGAGCATGCTCAACAAGCCGATGATCGCCATCCCGCGCAACGGCTCGACCAGTTTCTCCTGCGCGATGCCCGAGACGTCCGCCTTGAGGTAAATGATCCCGATACGCTCACCGTCCGCGGAGAGGTATTTAAAACTGGTCACCGCATTGGGATCCACGTTGGGCCGAAACGGCCGCGGGATAAATTCCTCGGAACCGCTTTTGACGTAACGATCGATGATCCGATCATCCAAGGAATACACCGCCGCCGCCGTGATGGTCTCATCCGCCGCCAAACTTTCCAACGGCAGATCCGTAACCTCCGGATTGTTCGCCAGCATCGTGGTGATGCGCTCGACCAAAATGGCCTGCGTGGAATCCAGACGAGTCACCACCTCCGACCGATATCGCAAAATCTCCCAAAACAGGAACCCACCGAACGCCGCAATGAGTGAAACCAGCGAAACCGATGTAACAAGCATCGTGATTCGCCAACGAAAAGGGAGGGATTTAAACACAGGAAATTCGAATTAGACGGAGAGAAGCGAACTCGTTGCACCTACGAGTTTTTCTTAGCGTAAGTTGATGTATCAAAGCCTCTTAAATTCTACAAGTCCTGCCGGGGACCGGAAACTACTTAGTCCCCCTACTTGACCCGGCGGGATTGAATCGGGAATTTCAACTCCACATGTCCGCCTCCGCTCCCATTCCCGTCACTGTGCTCACCGGCTTCCTCGGCGCCGGCAAGACCACCTTGCTCAATCGCATCCTCACGGAGCAACACGGCAAAAAACTCGCCGTCATCGAAAACGAGTTCGGCGAGGTGTCCGTCGACAACCAACTCGTCATCCAAAGTGACGAGGAACTCTTCGAGATGAACAACGGCTGCATTTGCTGCAGCGTGCGCGGTGATCTTATCCGCGTGCTCGGTCGCTTGATGAAGCGCAAAAACCGCCTCGACGGCATTCTCATCGAGACCACCGGCCTCGCCGATCCCGGCCCCGTGGCGCAAACGTTTTTCACCGACGACGAGATCAAGGCCAACTTCCGCATCGACGGCATCGTCACCGTCGTCGACGCCAAACACGTCGCCCAACACTTCGACGACGCCCCCGAGGTGAAGAAGCAGATCGCGTTCGCCGACGTCCTCCTGCTCAACAAATCCGACCTCGTCGACCCCGCCGCCCTCGATGCGCTGGAGCAGCGCATCAAGGGCATCAACGCCGCCGCTCGCGTCGAACGCACCACCAACTGCGATGTCCCGCTCGCCAAGGTTCTCGATCTCGGCGCCTTCAACCTCTCCCGCGCCACCGAGCTCGATCCCCGATTTCTCGAACCGTCCTACCCCTTCGAGTGGGCCGGAGCCTACCCGCTCCCGGCCGGCACCCACGACCTTGTCATCGGTCACGTCGACGACGATGACGGCCACGATCACGCCGGTTGCGACCACGATCATCATCACCATCACCACGACCACGCCGAAAACGAATTGGACGTCGTCGTCATGCCCATCGTTTCGACCGACCAAGGGGTCGTCGACGCCGCCCGCGACATCGCGGTCGTTTCCTTTTCAGACTGGGAAAACCGCGTGTCCGAAGGCGAAACCATCGTGCCTGGTTCCACCCTCCAACGGTTGATTCTCGATGATGGCAACGGGCGCTATAAACTCGAAATCCCCACCGACGGCACCTACCTCGTCTTTGAAGGCTGCGGAGAGCACCCGCTCCACATCCCCGTCGGCGGCAACAATGTGAAACCCGTCTGGCAGCAGGACTACGAGCACAACCACAGTCACGACGAAGACGTGTCCTCCGTCGGCATCACCACACCCGGCGACCTCGATCCGCAGAAGCTCAATGACTGGATCAGCAAGCTCCTCCAAACCAAGGGCAACGATCTCTATCGCAGCAAAGGTGTGCTCAGTGTGAAGGGCACGCCCAAGCGCCTCGTATTCCAAGGCGTGCACATGCTCTTCGATGCCAAATTCGAGTCCGAATGGGGCGACACGCCCCGCTCCAACACCCTCGTTTTCATCGGCAAGGACCTCGACCGCGCCGCCCTCACCGAGGGCTTCAAGGCGTGCATGGCCTAGGCCTGCGACGACACGTCACGGGGTGGCATTCACCGCCCGTTTGCGGAGCAAACGGTGGACCATGACGCGACCCCGGTTGCGCAACTCCATACGGCCGAGTTCACTCGTTTCATAGCGGGGGCCCAACAATGCCTGGGCTTCCGACGAGATGTGAATACAGTTCGCCTTGCCGTGTGATTCCAGGCGGCTCGCCACGTTCACGGTGTCGCCCCAGAGATCGTAGGAAAATTTACCCGTGCCGATGATTCCCGCCATCACGGGTCCGCTGTGCAGACCGATCCGCACCGACCATTTCACTTCATAAAGCTGATTGAATTCGTCCACCGCGTCCTGAATCGCCAGCGCCATGTCGGCCGCGCGTCGCGCGTGGTCGGTCGCCGGGTCGGGCACGCCCGCCACGGCCATATAGGCGTCTCCAATCGTCTTGATCTTCTCCAACCCGTGCACCTCCACCAACCGGTCGAAGGAGCTGAACAGCGCGTTGAGCAACGTCACCGTCGATTCCGGATCCAGCTGTTTGGCGATGGTGGTGAATCCGACGATGTCCGCAAAAAGGACCGTCGCCTCCGGAACATGATCCACGATGCTGCGCTCCCCGGCCTTGAGCCGCGTCACGATCGCCGCCGGCAGAATGCTCTGCAAAAGCTGCTCGGTTTTGCCTTTCTCAATCCGAATGCGGGACACATAATTTTGCTCCTTTTCCCGCAGTGACTTGCGATCGAGCGAAGCATCGAGGCGGGCCCGCAATACGATCGAGTCAAAGGGCTTGGGCACGTAGTCTTCCGCCCCCGCCGAGAGACAGCGCGCAATGCTCTCCGCATCATCGATCGCGGTGAGCATGATGACCGGCAGATGCTTGCACCGCTCGTCGGCCTTGATCCGGTCGAGCGTGGCAAACCCGTCCATTTCGGGCATCATGATGTCGAGCATGATCAAATCGATCGCCTCCGTTTCGAGGAGTTCGAGCGCCTCCACTCCGCTCGGCGCCTTCACCACTTCGAACCCCATCTTCTCCAAGCGGCGGCCGATCACTTCGCGGTTGATGCGATCATCGTCGACCACGAGCAGCCGCGCCCCGTCATGATGGTTGTTGGTCGCGATCGGCGGCAACGACGCAAAGTCATAGCGAAAGCTCATCAATTCCGACTCGGCCTCCTCCGCTTTGAGCGGGTCATCGACATCAAAGGACTGCAACGCCACCCGCAACCGGGCGACCGCTTCCGCTATGCGCGTGAGATCTTTGGCCAGCGGAACTTTGCCGAGCCTCGGACTCACCTCGACACACTGCTCGCAAGCCCACTCCAGCGCTTCCATCGGGTGACAGACATCGATCGAAAATGCTTCAAAGCCGGCCAAATCCTCCTGCTTCGACCACCCGGGCCACATCTGTTGAAAATGTCCGGAAATTTCCGCGCCCGACGCTCGTATGTCGTGCAGATGCGACAACAAATCCTCCGCCACGTTGAAGTCGATCGTCTCGATCAGCAGCTCCGCGTAACCAATTATCTGGTTGAGCGGAATGCGCACCCGGTGCCTCCACCGGGCAAGTGCGTAGTTGATTTCGCCGATCTGACTCATGGAGGGTTGCATTAGAATCGAAGGGATCATGGTGCCGACTCCTTCATGCGCTCAAACACGCGTAACTCTGTCTCCCGTCCATCGGTCGCGACCGCCCCCCAGTTGAACAATAAATCCAAAGATTCTGCTGGTTGGAAGGAGTTCGCCCGGGTTCGTCGCATGCTCCATACAATTCCTTAAAACCCTATACCTGTCTAACCTATTATTGTTCATTGTCTTAGGTGATTATACCTGTGTCCGTCTGAGCAGCTCCCCTCCGTCGCTCTTGCGGCTAACCCCCAGACCCGATTCCGTCCGACCGCAGCGGCCTCCCACGAGCTTCGCAGCTTACCCCACGTCCTCGTTCGGTTACCCCCGGGGAATGCTCGCTGATTCCCCCGCCTTCGTTCGTCTAAGCCGCAACTTTCCACCCCATGAATCGTCGCCATTTCACCCAATCGTTCCTCGCCGCCGGAGCCGCCGCCTTTTTGACCGGACCATCCCGTCTGCTCGCCCAGTCTGCCCCCCGCGCCGCCCCATTCGAATTGGGTTACGCGCCCCACCCCGGCATGTTCAAGGCGATCGCGGGCGACGACGTCGTTGATCAAATCAAGTTCGCCGCCGACCAGGGATTCACCGCGTGGGAGGACAACGGCATGGCGGGTCGTCCGCCCGCCCAACAGGAGGCCATCGGCCGAACCCTCGCCAATCGCGGCATGCAGATGGGCGTGTTCGTCGCCTACGCCAATTTTGACGAACCCACTTTCACCGTGCCTCACGCGGAGAAACAAGCGGAGGTGCTTGACCGCGTCCGCCATGCCGTCGAGGTCGCCCAACGTTGCGGAGCCCGGTGGTTCACCGTCGTGCCCGGTTCCGTCGATCAACAAACAGATAAAACCGGATCGTGGAATCGCTACGGCGGTGCCCGCCTCGCCGCGGGTTACCAGACGGCCCACGCCATCGACCTTCTCCGCCGCTGCGCCGCCATCCTCGAACCCCACGACCTCACCATGGTGCTGGAGCCGCTCAATTGGCACGCCAATCACGGCGGCGTCTGGTTGCAACGTTCCGACCAAGCCTACGCGGTGTGCAAGGCCGTCAACAGTCCTTCCTGCAAGATCCTCTTCGACATCTACCATCAACAGATCACCGAGGGAAATCTCATCCCCAACATCGATCACTGCTGGGACGAGATCGCGTATTTCCAATGTGGTGACAACCCCGGCCGCAAGGAGCCCGGCACCGGCGAGATCAACTACCGCAATGTCTTCCGTCACCTCAAAGCCCGGGGTTTCGCCGGCGTGGTCGGCATGGAACACGGCAACGCCCAGCCCGGCGCCGACGGCGAACGCGCCGTCATCGCCGCCTACCGCGACGCCGACCGCGCCTGATTAGTCGCGACTGTCCTCTTGCGCGTCATCGGTCCCCGCGCTCTCTTGCCCCCATGCAGTTGACCAAACACTGGGCGGCCTCGCTCGACGACTACGTGATCGACCTGACGTGGTCGGCCGATGGCACGATCCTCGCCGCCGCTTCCGCCGACGGACCCGTCACGTTGTTTCAACTCAGCGACGGTGCCATCACCCACGAAGTTCCCGGCCACGAAGACGGCACCAACGTCATCGCTTGGCACCCGAGCCAACCGTTGCTCGCCACCGGCGGGCAAGACGGCGCGGTAAAACTCTGGGACACCGTCGCCGGTCAACCCACCGTCTCCGTCGATTTGGGCTCCGGCTGGGTTGATCATCTCGCATGGCGCCCCGATGGGACCGCCGTCGCCGCCGCCGCCGGTCGCACCCTCTCGCTGCTGGGTCCCGACGGCACCACCCAACACACCTTTGCCCCCGCCCCCAAAACCATCTGCGCCGTGGCCTGGCAACCCGCCGGAGGCTGCGTCGCCTCCGCCTACTTCGGTGGCGTCGTGTTGTGGGACGCCGACGACTACGTCGCCCAAACCGAGTTTCCCTACGCCAACGGCATCCACTCGCTCGTGTGGTCACCCGACAACCGCTGGTTGGTCTCGGGCAACCAGGACCCGTCCGTTCATCTGTGGCTGCCCGACGAGAAACAGGAGTTTCACATGAGCGGCTACGAGACCAAGGTGAAGGAGCTCTCCTTCGACCACACCGGTCGCTGGCTCGCCACCGGCGGCGGTCGCGAAGGCTGTGTGTGGGATTGCCAGGGTGCCGGCCCCGAGGGTCGCGAGCCCGCCATGCTGCCGCACGACGGACGCATCACCGCCGTGGCTTTCCAGCACCACCATGGACTGCTCGCCACCGCCGCCGCCGACGGCGCCGTCATGCTCTGGAGCCCCGACCGTCGCCAACCCCTTCGCGCCAAGGTCAAACTGCCGAATCCCGCCACCAAACTCGCCTGGTCACCCGGTGACACCCACCTCGCCATCGGCAACGTTCAGGGCATCGTTTACGTGCTTCAGGTCCAAACCTGATCCAAAAACCGAATACGATTTTTCCCTACTGCTTTTGGTTTGAGCACGCCGGGCACCATCAAAATATGGCGCCGATGCGAATGCGTTTTTTTCTCCTCGTAGGACTCATCCTCGCCACCGCCGCCTCCGGTCAACCCACCCCGCCAACGCAGGCCTTCGTGGCCGACGTCACCTCCGCCCCCCTGCGCTCGACCGATGGCAGCGGTTTCGCCCCGGGCGATACGCTCACCATGGAGGGCTGGTTCTACGTCACCGCTCCGCAACCCTATGCCTGGATCATGGGCCGCGGTCTCGCCGCCGCGGGCAACGATCCCTATGTGAGCTGCGCACTGCTGCTGGATGATCAGGGACAACGCCCGGTTTTCTCCTATTCGACCGGCGTCACGGGCTCCTTTCGGCAAATCAACTCCCCGGTCGATTTCCCCCTCAACACCTGGGTTCACCTCGCGGCGGTCATCGCCGGCGACACCAGCCGACTCTATCAAAACGGCGTGGAAGTCGCCTCCGGCAGCGTCAACGGCGCGCCTCCCGTCGAGCCTCAGGTCCCGTTCAGCGTGGGCGTCGCCTACCTCGCCAACGGCGACACCAACTATGCCAGGTTGAAGGGATTTGCCCGCCAGATCCGCTTCTGGAGTGTCGCCCGCACCACCGCTCAGATTAACGCCGCCCTCGGCGAGTCCCTGCCCTCCGATCGCAACGGCCTGGTCGCCGCCTGGCCGTTGGACGAATCGACCGGCACGACCGCCGCCGACATCAGTGGCCAAAACCACTCCCTCACCTCGGGTGGCACGTGGGCCCGCTCCACTGTGATCGAGCACGGACCGTTCTTCGCCTTGGCCCGCTCCCCGCTCCCCCCGGCGGAATCCGATGACTTGGGCGATGCCATCGCCATCGACTTCGACCATGACGGCGATGCCGACTTCATCACCACGCACTCGGCCTATCCGGCCACCTATCCCGAAACCCGTCGACGGTTGCGAGCGTATCGCAACGACGGCGGCACATTCCACGAGGTCACCGACGCCGTGCTCGGCAACGTCACCATGACCGTCGCCCGCCATTGGTGGGTCGGCGACCTTACCGGTGACGCCATCGACGACCTGCTCATCGTTGGTCACGGCACCGACATCCCTCCGTTTCCGGGCGAACAATCCCAACTGCTCGTCGGCACCGCCGACGGCCGTCTCCGCGACGAAACCGCCACCCGGTTGCCCGCCCACATCGGCTTCACCCACAACGTGGCGGTGGGCGATATCGACGGCGACGGCGATCCCGACCTCTATCTCGCCAACATCGGTGGCGGCACCGGCGGACCCCGGATCTATCTCAACGACGGCGCGGGTAATTTCACAAACGCGCCCAATCGACTCCCCGCCGACATCGCCAACCGCGCCGCCGGTTCGGTCTACACGTCATCGTTGTTGCTGGACCTCAACGCGGACGGGGTCGTCGACCTCTTGCTCGGCGGAGACCAGACCGCGAGCAACGAAGTCTTGATCAACGACGGCACCGGCACCTTTGCCCGCGACTCCCGTTTCGTCCTGCCGCCTAAACATCTCGAACCCACCGCCGTCGTCGTGGCCATCACCAGCGGTGACCTCAACGGCGACGGAGCTCCCGACCTCATCCTTTCCGAGACCGGCGGCTCGGCCACCTTGTCCGACGGCACCGTGATTTCCGGCTACGCCTACCCGGGGGTGCAGTTGCTGCTCAACCGCGGCGACGGCACGTTCTACGACGCGAGCGACCGGCTCAACCTCACGTTCGATCCGATCGACCAATGGATCGTCTGGGTGCGCCTCGCCGATCTCGATCGCGACGGTCGTCTCGATCTGGTTTTTCAGGGTGCCTACACTTCCACTGGGGCACCGTTCACCCGCACCATCCTGCTCAACCGCGGCGCGGCCACGTTTGTCGATGCATCCGAAGCTTACCCGGGCGCATTCGAACAGTCCCTGCACGCCTTTGATGCGGACGGCGACGGATGGATCGATCTCGTGGGCGTAAACAGCCAGTCAATCGACGTGTTCCGTTCCACCGGAAACCTGCAACTCACCCCCTTCCTCACCACCGCGGAAAATCCCGGTCGTCTGGTCAACCTTTCCGTGCGCACCCGGGCCGGCACCGGCGACGACACCCTCACCGCGGGATTCGCCCTGAGCGGCAACGGCACCACCCCGCTCCTCGTGCGGGCGATCGGACCGACCCTGAGCGAGTTCGGCGTTCCCGGCGTGCTGACGGATCCAGCCGTGCAAATCGCCCCCTTGGGCGGGGCCACCGTCGCAACCAACGACAATTGGGGCGGCACCACCGACCTACGCACGGCCTTTTCCTCCGTCGGCGCTTTTCCGTTGGCGGCCGATACCAGCGCCGACGCCGCCGTCGTGTTCGAGCCGGGAGCCGGTCCCTACACCGCTCAAGTCACCCGCGGTGGTGGCGTCGCACTCGTGGAAGTCTACGCGCTCGACGCCACGGCGGAAACACGCCTGGTCAACCTCTCCGCCCGCACCCGCGTGGGCACCGGGGCCGACGTGCTCGTCGCCGGGTTTTCAGTCAATGGCAACGTGCCCCGCAAGTTGCTGATTCGCGCCGTGGGCCCGACGCTCGGCACCTACGGGGTCGGAGGCACGTTGGCCGATCCCGTGCTCTCCATCATCCCGCTGGGATCGAGCACCCCGGTGGCGACCAACGACAACTGGGGCGGCAGTCCGGCCCTCAGCGCCGCGTTCGCCCGCACCGGCGCGTTCGCCCTGAGCAGCGCGACCAGCCTCGACGCCGCCCTCGTCATCGAACTTCCCCCCGGCGGTTACACCGCTGTGGTCAGCGGCCAAAACCAATCCACCGGCATCGCCCTCGTCGAGGTTTACGAAGTGCCCTGATCTCCCCACCGTCGCCGTCGATGCACACTCTCATCCCGGCCGACGACGCCCGCAGCGGTATCGACGTTTCCCATACCCAGGCCATCAAACGATGGACCGCCGAAATCCTCGATCTCGGGGATGACGACGTCGTGACGGTCATGGAATCCGCCTGCGTCGATCCCGGCTGCCCCCTCGTCGAATCCACCATCGCGGTTTTTGGGGCCGATGGCTCCACCCGGCGCTGGAAACTCACCCGCCAGCGCTACGCCATTGTGCGGTTCATTGTTGAGCAGGCGCTTGCGCAGTCGCCGACTTGACGGCATTGCTACTCTTCGAACGTGGAGCCCCGGCGAGAATTCTTAAAAAAATCGATGTGGTCTGCCCTCGCACTGTGGGCGGCGCCGCTTGATGTCTGGGCGGCACAAGCCCACGTGCACCTCGTCACCAAGGGCGACACCCTCAGCAGCATTGCCACCCGCTACGGCACCACGGTCAAGGCGCTCAAAAGCACCAACAAGCTGCGGTCCGAACTCATCAAGGTCGGGCAAAAACTGACCATCCCCACCTCCGCCACCGCCCTCCCCACCGCCAGTGGTGCCACCGTGCACGTCGTCGTCAAAGGCGATACCCTCAGCGGGATCGCCACCCAATACGGCACCAAGGTATCGACCCTCAAGCGGCTGAACTCCCTCAAGTCGGACACGATTCAGGTCGGCCAGGAAATCTCCCTGCCCCCCCTTTCCTCCGGCGGCACTTCCCTGCTCGGCCCGGTCATCGCCGCCACCAAAAAGATCCGCGTCCGGCGCAACAATTGGCGCTACATCGTGTGCCACCACAGCGCGATCGAAGCGGGCAACGCCGAGGTCTACGGCAAAGCCCATCTGCGTCGCGGCATGGAGAACGGGCTCGCCTATCATTTTGTCATCGGCAACGGCAAAGACTCCGGCGACGGCGAGATCGAGGTGGGACCACGCTGGGAAAAACAACTGCGCGGCGGCCACGTGCGCAGCAGCGAGGTCAACGACCACGGCATCGGCATCTGCCTGGTGGGCAACATGGAGAACCACCGCCCCACCGCCCGCCAAACCCAGGCCATGCACGAACTCATCGATTTCCTGCGCACCAGCCACACCCGCCGCGGCGTAAAAGTGACCGTGCACAAGTGGGTGGACAAGAGCCACACCGTCTGCCCCGGCAAGAATTTCCCTTACGACGACCTTAAACGGCGCTACGCTTAGGCGGGATCGGAAGGGACATCGGAACTCAATCCGCCGGCACCAGCGCCGCGTCGAGTTTCGCCCGTATCGCGGGTTCATCGAGTGCCACTCCGATGAACACCAGCTCCTGGCGCCGGTCTCCCTTCGGCTCGACCCACGCCGCCCGCACCCCCGGCGGCAGATCGTCCCGCGTCGCCCGCCCCGCTTCGATCATCGCCGCCCACCACGGGTTGAGCGTATCCCATCGGCTGATACCTCCGGCCACGGACAGAAACCCCATCTCGTCGGGCGCTTCCGCTAACCACAAAAAACCCTTCGCGCGCACGAGTCCGGGCAAACCCGATTCGACCAGCGCCTTGAGGTCGTCGCGCCGAAACGGTCGCCGCGCCTGATAAACAAAACTGCGCAGCCCAAACCGAGCCTCGTGCCGCGCCGGCCCGTCCGTCGGCACCGACCGCACCACCGTAGGCCGCGAGCTCGCTCGCGCTCCCGGCTCGTTCGCTCCCCCCACGCCGTTCGCGACCACGCCGTCCGCCACGGCGTTGAGCGTCTTGATCCAGGCCGCGCCACCCAAAGTTTCCATCGCATCAAAACGGACCCGATCCACCAACACCTCGCTCGGCACCTGCCCCCGCTCGGTCTCGATGATCTGCGCCCGCGCATTCAACCCCGTCACCAATGCCGACACCGCGACGCGATCATCGGCCGCCGCCCGGTCGCATTGATTGAGCACCACCAGGTCAGCACATTCGATCTGTTCCAACATCAGTTCCACCAGCGGTCGCGGCGCTCCCGGCATCACCGCCGGATTATTCGCCGCCGAGGTGCCTTCGCGCATGTCGCGCACTTGCTCGGCCAATACCGCCACATCCACCACCGTCACCAGATTGGCCAGGGCCGTGAAATCTCCCAGCGAACGTCCAAACGGGTTTTTCTGCACAAACAACTGCGCCAACGCCCGCGGCTCCGCCACCCCCGACGCCTCCACGAAAATGTGATCAAACGATCCCTCCGCCGCCAAACGCGCCAGTGATTCGCCCAAGTCGTCGCGGTTTGAGCAGCACACGCAGCCGTTCTCCAACTGCACCACCTCCGCGCCCGAATTCACCGTTTCCACCATCGCGCCATCGATGTTCATCGCCGCCACATCATTGACCACAGCCGCCCACCGACGCCCCTCCGCCTGCGCGAGCACATGCCGCAACATCGTCGTTTTACCCGCGCCTAAAAAGCCGCTCAATATCGTCACCCCGGGTCGCTCGTGCTTCGATTCCACGGCGAAAGTGATGACCGGGCCGTCACCGCCAAGTCAACCCGCTGCCCGGGTCAGCGCGATCGGAGTCCGCCCCCTCGCCGTCTCGCGCCCGCCAAACCATTGCGAGTGAATATCAACAACAAGTGCATGCGCGTCCGTGAGCACACTTGCGATCACCCGTGCATCCCCCATGTTGGGCGCAACGTTAGCGAAACCTTAACCGTTGGAGGACCGATCCATGCAAACTGAGACCACAACCGAAACCAAAGCCTGCGCGACCTGCACTCACTTCAAAGCTGCCGCCGACGGCAACGGCGAATGCCACCGACGCGCTCCGCAAATTGTTACGTTCCAAGTCGATGAGAACGTGAAATTTGAATCACGCTTCCCCGCCGTCGCCGCCACCGACTGGTGTGGCGAATACTCCGCCTGAGGACCCACCCGGCGAACGACGCGCCACGATCGATCGTTCGTCGATGGAGAAAAAGACCGCCTTCGGGCGGTTTTTTTGTGTCTGGATGCCGAAACGTGGCCGAACGCCACTCCACGTTATTGCTCTCGGCATGCTCCTAATACGCGTTTTTTGAGATTCGATCTCGTTCAATAACGGCGACTTAGCGAATCTCCTGCGACACTGTCGCAATTAACTCTTGATACAGCGTCTCATTCTCTTTGGCTTCGCATCAGTTTTTGAGAATGAGTCACATTATTGAGATTGATCAGCTGCTTATTGAGATCGCGTCTCCTCTGTCGAAAGAGGCCGACACGATTCTGGATCTGCGTGCCGCCGCCTCCGCCCAGCCTCACCCCGGCCGGTGCGTGATGTGCTATTTCAAACTCCTCGCCGCCGCCCCGTCGGTCGCGGTTCCTCGTCTGACTTCCCTTCGTCGGTGGTTGGAGGCACGCATCGAGATCGCAGCCACCCGCGACTCCGGCGATGTGCTCGAAACCATGCCGCTCGATTTGAGCACCGCCACGGACCTCGAATCCTGCTGCCAGCGCACCATCAATACGATCCTCGAGGATCGTGACTACCGCGCCGGAGCCCCCGCCGTCGCTCTGCAGTTTCGCTTCCGCCCGGCTACCGCCGCTTGAACGCCGATCATCCCATGTCCGTTCCTGCCACCCAGCCCGTCGAGAGCTTCACTGCCGCCGCCAATCAACACTGGCATCAGCGTGGCAGCCGCCGGACCCAGGTGCGTGATGTGATCTGCAAAGTCGTCGCGGAGCGGCCGGCCTTGTTTACCGCCGAGCAGCTCCATCCGCTCGCCCGCGCCGTGGATCGCGGCATCTCCCTCGCCTCGATCTATCGCACCTTGAGCGACCTTTGTGCGTTCGGCCTGCTCCACGAAAGTCGCGGGGCCCACGACGAGCGTTGCTACGCCGTGGTTTCGCCCGAACTCGTGGGCAAGGTCGCCAGCGCCGCCACCCTCGTTTGCCGAGACTGCGGCGAACTGCACCCGCTCGACAACTCCTGCCTCGTCATGCGCGAGGGCTTTGCCGCCAAACAGGCCGGCTTCAATCCGCGCAAACTCGATCTGCGCATCGAAGCCGACTGCGAGTCCTTCCGCGCCACCGGTCACTGCGACCGTGCCAACCGCGATTCCACCCAGCCCTGATTCATCGATCTTTTCACTTTCGATCCGCCGCTCACGCGGATCGGTCACAACGGTCAGTTCGCCGCCGGGTTTGGTCACCCGGCGGCATCCGTCCCTCCCTCTTTTTCCTACCATTTCCTTAATCTGTCCCGCCATGAAATCCACGATCGCTCCTTCCGCCTCGTTCTCCAACCAAGCGCCGCGCCGTAGCACGCCGTTTGCCGCGCTCCTCGTCGCCAATAGCATCGCCACGGTTGCCGCCACGGCCCAAACCACCGCGACCACGCCTTCCGCCGCCGATGACGACGTCGTCGAGCTCGAACAACAAACCGTCGAAGGCGAGCGCGTCCGCCAGCTCGCTTCGCCCAAGTTCAACGCGCCGCTGCTCGACACGCCGCAGACGGTCACCGTCATCTCCCAACGCATCATGGAGGAACAGGCCGCCTCCTCCCTGCGCGATATCCTGCGCAACTCTCCCGGCATCACGTTCCAGGCCGGTGAAGGCGGCACCCCTGCCGGTGACCAGATGACCATCCGCGGTTTCAGCGCCCGCACCGACATGTTTGTCGACGGCGTCCGCGATCTCGGTGGCTACGCCCGCGATTCCTTCAACCTCGAACAAGTCGAGGTGGCCAAGGGACCGACTTCCGCCACCGCCGGTCGCGGTTCCACCGGCGGCTCGGTGAACCTCGTTTCCAAGTCACCTCACGGTCTCGAGCGCCAGACCGCCTCCGTCGCCGTCGGCACCGACTCCTACAAGCGCGCCACGCTCGACATCAATCAGCCGCTCAACGAGGACCAAGCCGCACGCGTCAACCTCATGTGGCACGACGCCGGCGTTCCCGGTCGCGATGTCGTGGAGAACACCTCCTGGGGCGTCGCCCCGTCCTTCGCCCTCGGGTTGTCCAAACCCACCAAGGTCACCTTTGCCTACCAACACCTGGAGCAGGACAACGTGCCCGACTACGGCATGCCCCGCCAGACCTACTCCTACGATCCGGTCGTCCCGTTCTCCAACTGGTATGGTCTCAAGGCGCGTGACTTCGAGAAGATCGAACAAGATCTCGCGACCGTCACCGTCGAGCATCAAGGCGACGGTTTCTCCCTGCGCAACCTCACCCGCTACGGTCGCACCTACCGCGACTCCGTCACCACATCGCCCCGTCTGCTTTCCGGCACCACCGACACCATTCGCCGCAACGACTGGAAGTCCCGCGATCAGACCGACGAGGTGTTCTCCAATCAAACCCACCTCGCCGCCGATCTGAAGACCGGTGACATCAACCACGCCCTCAGCGCCGGCGTGGAATACTCCCGCGAGAACGAGATCAACTACACCCGCGTGGAAGATCCCGCCACCGTTTTCCCGGAGACCGACGTCTACAATCCCAACCCCGACGATCCCTACAACGGCAACATCACCCGCAACGGCGCCTACAACGAGGGCAGCGGTGAAACCATCTCGCTCTACGCCTTCGACAACGTCTTCGCCGGCCAGCAATGGCAGGTCTTCGCTGGTGCCCGCTACGACCACTTCACCGCCGACTACGACACCGTCGATGACACCGGCGCGAAGACGTCCTACGGTCGCACCGATGCCGAGATTAGCGGCCGTCTCGGCTTCATCTACAAGCCGACCACCAACAGCAGCTTCTACGTCGGCTACGCCAACGCCTTCAACCCGTCCGCCGAAGGCCTCAGCCTCGCCTCCCGTCGCACCGATCTCAGCGACGTCGATCCCGAACAAACCGACAGCTACGAACTCGGCGTGAAGTGGGACACCATGGAAAGCCGCCTGTCGCTCGGCGCCTCGCTCTTCCGCACCGTCAAGACCAACGCCCGCACGCCCGGCATCGATCCCAATGATCCGCCCATCGTGCTCGACGGCGAGGAAAGCGTCAGCGGCGTCGAACTCAGCGCTGCCGGCCGCATCACCCGCGGTTGGGATGTCTTTGCCGGCTTTGCCTACATGGACAGCGAAGTCGAGGCCTCCAACACCGCCGGTCTCGAAGGCGTTGAACTCGGTCTCACGCCGCGCAAGACGTTCAACTTCTGGTCCACCTACGCCCTGCCCGGCGGCATCACCATCGGCGGCGGCACGCAGTATATGGACAGCGTCCCGCGTAACACCGCCGAGGCGGCTGAAACCATTCCCTCCTACTGGCTCTTCAACGCCATGGCCAGCTACGCCTTCAACGAGCAACTCACGCTGCGCCTCAACGCCACCAACCTCGCCGACGAAACCTACATCGATCGCGTCGGTGGTGGTCACCACATCCCCGGCCAGGGCCGCCAGTTCATCCTGTCCGCCTACTACACGTTCTAAGCCGTTCCGCAGACTCGCGTGCCTCCGTTGCACGCGAGACGCCATGTCGGGCGTAAAGTCAGACCACCGCCCGTGAGGCGCGGGTCGGGCTTTGCGCCCGACATTCCCATTCACCGGCCCAAGCCGTCCTCTTCTTTTCTTCGCATGATTCTTTCCGTCACCGACATCATCACACCCGAGACCCTCGCCACCTGCCGGGCGCAGCTCGAAGCCGCCGACTGGGTCGACGGCAAGGCCTCCGCCGGCCACCAGGGAGCCCTCGTTAAAAATAACGAACAACTTCCGGCCGAACACCCGGTCGCGGTCGAGGTCGGCAACGTCCTGCTGCAGGCCCTCAGCCAAAACCCGATGTTCATGTCGGCCGCGCTGCCGCTCAACATCCTGCCCCCGATGTTCAACCGCTACGCCGGGGGCCAGACGTTTGGCACCCACGTCGACGGTTCGATCCGCACCATTCCCGGCACCGGCCAGCGCCTCCGCACCGACTTGTCGTGCACATTCTTCTTCTCCGAACCCGATGAATACGACGGCGGCGAACTGATCATCGAAGACACCTACGGTTCCAAATCCGTAAAACTCCCCGCCGGTCAAATGGTGCTCTATCCGTCCACCAGCCTGCATCGCGTCACCCCCGTCACACGCGGCACCCGCCTGTGCTCGTTCTTCTGGCTGCAGTCCATGATCCGTTCCGACCAACAGCGCTCGACCCTCTTCGATCTCGACGTCGCCATCCAACGCTTCGGCAAGGAAATGGCGACCCATCCGTCCGTCGTTCAATTGACCGGAGTCTATCACAACCTGCTTCGTCAGTGGGCCGAAATGTGACTCCGCCCCATCGTTCACTTCTTCGCCATGTGCCCCCGGCCCGACCGTTCACGCCCCGCTCTGTCCCGCCGATAACGAGCACAGTTGAAAGCGTGAGAACCATGCCAACGTCTTCCGTGTCACTTTCATCCCCTGCCGTGCCCTCCTCGGCCACGGACAGCGCGCGCGAGTGGCTGGAGCGTGGTCACCTGCTCGCCGCCTCCGGCCAGCACGGTGACCTGGTCGCCGCCCTCGATTGCTACGATCGCGCCCGCAATTTCTGCGATGCCGCCACCGGTGATCCCGACAATCTGCGGCAACTGGGACTGGCGTGGATGAATCGCGGCAACATCCTGCAACAACTGGGCGAGAGTCAGGACTGTGAATCCGCTCTCGACGCCTACGATACCGCCCTCGCCGCCTTTCGCACCATCCGCCACCAACCGGGAGTGCTGAACACCATCGGCGCCGCGCTCCTCAACCGGGGAGGGGCCCACCAGCGCCACGGATTGATTCGCGCCGCCATCGCCGACTACGCCCTCGCTCGCACCGAACTTGCCCCCCTCGTTCCGGATGGCGATTTCAGCGCCACCCGCAACGCGGCCGGTGCCACCATCAACCTGATTCAACTCCAACTTGAGCAAGCGGCCGTTCCACCCGACGCTCTGGATCAACTCGCCGCCATGCACGATGCGTTGTCCGCCCGCGCCGCCCGCGACAGCATCGCCGCCACCCTTTCCCTCGAGATCAGCCGGCTCGAACTGCTGCTGCGCGAACGCGATCTCGATTCCAACTCCCTCGCGGACTTCACCGACACCCTCGAAGCCGCCCTGGCCCTGGCCGTGAATTGGTGCCACCGGCCTCACCCCACCGCCTCCCGCCTCGCCGCGCAACTGTTCGAATTTGGTGCCCGCACCTACGCCGCCTACCAACCACAGTTCTTGCTCGAATATCTCCGTGACGCCCTCGACCCCGTCACCGGTCCGGCCCCCTTCGCGCGTCAGCCGATGTATCAACAAATCGCCGCCGCGGTCCTGCGCCAGTTGCGCGATGAACTGGATCGCCCCCGCGTGTTTCAAGCCGACGAAACCGCCAGTCACAACATCGCCGCCCTTCGCCACGAACTCGGCCAACCCATGCCGTGGCTGCACGCCTCTCCGCTCTCATCGTGAATACGTTCCGCCAAATCCTCTTCTGGACCCACCTCGTCGCCGGTCTTGTCGCCGGCCTCATCATTTTCGTCATGTCGTTCACCGGCACGATCATCGCCTTCGAGGACGAGATCGTGGCCTGGGCCGAACGCGACGCCCGGCGCGTCGAGTTCCCCGCCGGATCCGAACATCTGACGCTCGATCAACTCAGCACCGCGTTCACCGCCGCTCATCCGGACAAAAAGCCCAGCGCTATCACCGTCAGTGCCGACCCCGCCGCCGCGGTCACCTTCGCGATCGGACGCGGTGAGGCGTATTATGTAAACCCCTACACCGGGGAAGTCCGTCAGCCGGCCTCCACCGGCATGCACGATTTCATGCACACCATGGTCGCGTGGCACCGCTGGCTCGGCCGCGAAGGCGACAGCCGCGCCGTGGGCAAAGCCATCACCGGTGCCAGCAACACCGCCTTCGTCGTGCTGGCCGTGACCGGCCTCTACTTGTGGTGGCCGCGCAAGTGGCGCCTCAAGGGCCTCAAGCGTTCGCTCTGGTTTGTGAGATCTTCCACTGGCAAAGCCCGGGACTGGAATTGGCACAATGTATTCGGCTTCTGGTTACTCATTCCCATCACCGTCATGGCCGTCACCGGCATGGTGATTTCCTACCGTTGGGCGGGTAACTTGATCTACACCGCTGTCGGCGAGGAACCACCCGTCCGCCGCGGACCTCCCGGCCCCCGCTCCGGTGACGACGGCGCGCCTGACCGGTCGGCCCGCGCCGTCGCGCCTTCGCTCGACTCAGTCTACGCGGCGGCCGCCACCGATCAGCCGGATTGGACATCAATCAGCTTACGTCTCCCCGTCTCCGCCCGTGCGTCCGCCACCGTCAAAGTGCCCGGCACCTGGCCGCGCACCGCTTCCACTTCGCTCACCATCGTCGCCGGCCAAGTGACCGAGCGCTCCGAGTTCGGTGATCTCAGCACGGGGCGCCAGCTTCGCACGTGGTCACGCTTCCTGCACACCGGTCAAGCTCTCGGCTGGGGCGGTCAACTCATCGCCGCCATCGGCTGCATCGGGGGGTGTTTCCTCGTCTACACCGGCTTCGCCCTCAGTTGGCGACGTTTCTTTCCCGGCCGTAAACCCACGGCTGTTTGATTTCTCCCATGAACCTGAAACCCTATTTTTTCACCGCTCTAGCTACGCTCGCTCCCAGCGCGGCCTTCGCCCAAACAACCGCTCCCAGCGAGGACGATATCGTCGATCTCGCGCCAGTCATCGTCACGGGTGAAACCTACGCCTTCGGCGCTCAAAAATTGATCACCGTCACGTCCGACGAACTCGACCGCCTGCAACCGGTCGATCTTGAGGACGTGTTTTCCCAGGATCCCTCCGTCCGCGTCGGCGGTGGAATCGGGGTCGCCGAAAAAATCTACGTGCGCGGCATCGAGGACAAACTCCTCCACGTGTCCATCGATGGCGCTCCTCAAGGCGGCTACCTTTCCCATCACCAAAGCCAATTCACTGTCGAGCCCGAGTTGCTCAAATACGTCGAAGTCGAGCCCGGCCCCGGCGGCGCCCTCCAAGGGCCCGGCGCGCTTGCCGGTGCCATTCGTTTTGTCACCAAGGACGCCAACGATTTCCTCGCTCCCGGCCAAACCGCGGGCGCGTTCACCAAGGCGACCTACTTGAGCAATGGCGACGGCCTGAAACTCACCGGCGCCCTCTACGGACGAGCCGGCGACAACGTCACGTTGCTCGCCGCTTACACGTGGCTCGACATCGGCGACTATGACGCCGGCGAGGGCACCCTTGTCGATTACTCGGCGCACGAGCAAACCCGCGCGTTCGTCAAAGGCACCGCCACGTCCGATGATGGCGCCCACACGTTCACCCTCAGTTTCGAATCGATTGAAGACGAAGGCACCTTCCGCCATCGGCCCAACTTCTTCGGCTACTTCAATCACCCTGTCGCCCCCAATATCCCCGTCGACATGACGTTCGGCCGCGACACCGTCACCGCCAGCTACACCCAGTCGATCAATGATGAGGACCACGGCCTCAGCGCCGTCGCCTACTTCTCCGACAACACCACCGATCGCGCCGGGCAATACAACATGGGTTACGCCAGCGTCGGACTCGACGTCCGCTACGCCGACACCTACGCCGGAGGCACCCACCGCGTCACCTACGGGGCCGACTACCGCGACGACACGCTCGAATTCACCGGCGGCGGCTCCATCACCGGCTTCGCCCGCCCGCTCAACTACGTCACCATTCCCGATGAAACGGTGAACATCTTCGGGGCCTACGTGCAGGATCTTTGGCAAGCCACCGATGCCGTCGAAGTCGCTCTCGGCGCCCGCTTCGACAGCTACGACTACGAAGACAAAGACGGTAACAACTACTCGGATACAGGCATCAGTCCCTCCCTCGGCGTGGCCGTCGATCTCGGCGAGGGCTTCAGCCTCAACGCCTCCTACGGTCTGGCCTACCGCGGTCCCACCGTGATCGACGCCATCACCGCCAACGAGGGCACCATCACCAACGCCAGCGACATCGACGGCGAACAAGCGACCAACGGCGAATTTGGCCTGAGCTACACCCACGGCGTGTTCACCTTTGCCGCCACCGTTTACCGCCAGGAAATCGACGACGTCATCGTCAACTCCAGCCTCAACGAGCCCGGCCTCCGTGGCAACGGTGGCAAGCTCAAGGTCGACGGCTACGACCTCAGTGCCGCCGCTCGCTGGGGTGGTTTCAACGCTTCCCTCGCCGTCAGCCAGTCCGATCCTGAACTCAATGGTTCGCCTCTCACCGACGTGAGCTTCGGTCTCGGCTCGGCCTACGGTCGCGCCTGGACGGCGGCGTTCGACTATACCTTCAACGACGTGCCGGTTCGTCTCGGCTGGAACATCGATCTGGTGGAAAGCTTCGACGAGGTGCCCGCCGGTCTCCCAGCCAAGGACGGCTACGACATCCACGGCGTGTTCGCGGAATGGCGACCCCACGATCGCCTCACCTTGGTCGCTTCGGTGCACAACCTCTTCGACATCGCCTACACCGACCAAGCCACGGCCGGCTACAACAGCCAACTCCAACGCATCGCCGGTCTGCCCGCCGCCGGTCGTGACTTCCGCCTGAGCGCTTCGTTCAAGTTCTGACGCCTCTCGCCGCCGCCACCTCCTTCGTCTCATTCCGTGAAGTCCTCCTCCACCTCATCCTCCGATGACGCTCCGACTCCCGCGCCGCGCTCGCGCAGCGCGCGGCGGGCGTGGTGGACGAAACAGTTCTACGCGTGGCATTGGATCAGCAGCGCGATCTGCCTGGCGTCCATGCTGTTCTTTGCCGTCACCGGCATCACGCTCAACCACGCCGGCAGCATCGCCGCGCAACCGGTCGTCACGCCGGCGACCGCCACGTTGCCGCCCGCGTTGTTGGATCTCATCACCCCCGCCGACGACGAGGTCGATGATTCCCGCCAACCCCTGCCGCGCGAGGTGCGTCAATGGCTCGACACCGAGCTCGACGCCCGCGTGGGCGGTCGCAGTTACGAATGGTCCCCCGTCGACATCTACGTCGATCTCCCCCGCCCCGGGGGCGATGGCTGGCTGAGCATCGACCGGCTGTCCGGCGAGGTCGAACTCGAGGTCACCCGGCGCGGTTGGATCGCCTACCTGAACGACCTGCACAAAGGCCGCGACACCGGCTTCGAGTGGATCCTGTTCATGGATGTCTTCTCGGTCGCCTCCGTAATTTTCTGCCTCACCGGCTTGGCCCTGCTGGTCGTGCACGCCCGTCGGCGGCCCTCCACCTGGCCCATCGTCGTCGCTGGCGTGGCGCTGCCGGTGCTCGTCCTGATCATCTTCGTGCACACCTGATTAATTCTCATGCCTCCCTCCCTTCGTTCCACTCTCACTCGCCTCGTTCCCGGTCTGACGTCCGTGGCTTCCGTCGCCTCGGCCGGAGCCGGCGAACTGACCGCCTCGATCGAGATCCCTCAGCTCAACGTCGCCGAATATCACCGGCCGTATGTCGCTGTGTGGATCGAGACCCCCAAGCGCGCATTCGCCGCCAACGTCGCGGTAAAGTATGACGTCGAGATGGCCGACAACGAGGGCGAGACGTGGCTGAAGGATCTGCGTCAATGGTGGCGCAAGTCCGGCCGCGAACTCGACCTACCTCTCGATGGCGTGAGCGGTCCGACTCTGCCGGTCGGCACCCACGATATCACCGTCGCCACCTCCGCCCCCGCTCTCAGCGAGCTGCCCGCCGGCAACTACGTGCTGGTCGTCGAAGCGTCACGCGAAGTCGGCGGCCGCGAGCTCGTGCGCGTGCCTTTCGCCTGGGGCGCAAACCAGTCCGTCGAAGCGTCCGCCGCCGGTAAGTCCGAGCTCGGCAACATCACGCTACGCATCTCACAACCCTGATTCACTGCTCTCCTTCGTATCATGAAACGTTCCCGCTCCACGCTTCTCGCCGCTGCGCTCACTTTTGGTGCCTTCTGCGTGCCTTTCTCTCACGCCCATCGCCAGTGGTTGCTGCCATCGACGACCGTGCTCTCCGGCGAGGGTCAATGGGTCTCGGTCGAAGGCGCTGTATCCAATAATCTGTTTTTCCCGAACCATCGGCCCATCCGGCTCGAATCGATCGCCGTCGCCGATCCCGACGGTGAACCCGTCGAGATTCAAAACGCCATCGCCGGGGAGATCCGTAGTTCCTTCGAACTGCAATTGAACAAGCCGGGCACCTACGCGCTCTCCATCGTGTCCTCCGGCCGCCGCCGCGGCCCCGGCGGCATGGGCGGTGGCGACACGCTCTTCGGTTCCTGGGACGACAACGGCCAGCCCCAGCGCTGGCGCGGCACCCCGGAATCACTCGTGACCGAGGGCATGGCCGCCAAGCCCGGCTTCAAATTGCAAGAACGCGGAGGCCGTCGTCTCGTCACGTTTGTCACTTGCGGCAGTCCCACCACCAAGGTGCTGGAACCCACTGGCGAGGGCTTCGACATCGAGTTCCTCACCCACCCCAACGACCTCTACTTTGGCGAGGCCGCCACCTTCCGTCTGCTCGTCGATGGCCAACCCGCCACTGAAGGCGAAATGACCGTCGTCGCTGGCAATGATCGCTTCCGCAATGATCCGGGTGAGGCGATTTTTACCGCCGATAAAGACGGCATCGTGACCGTCAACTGGCCCGCCCCGGGTCGCTACTGGATCGAGGCATCGGTCTCCTCCCACGGCGAAGCGCACGGCGTGCCGAGCGAAAAAACCTCCACCTATATTCTGATCCTCGAAGTGCTGCCGGAATAGGTTCCGTCAACGTCCCTCGCCATCCCCTCCCCGACCCACCTCCATCATGAAAATCCGCTCCACCCTCGCCATCGTTACCGGGTTGATCGCGCTCTCCCCTTCCCTGCATGCCCACCGCCAGTGGTTGCTTGCATCGGGCACAGTGCTGTCCGGAGAGGGACAACGGATTTCCGTCGAAGGCGCTGTCTCCAACGACCTGTTCTTTCCCAACCACGTCGCGATTCCCTTGGCCGCCACCACCGCCACCGCGCCCGACGGGTCGTTGCTCGAACTGCTCAGTCCGGCCGAGGGCAAGATCCGCTGCTCGTTTGAACTACAACTCGACCAGTCGGGCACCTATCGCATCACCACGCTCAACAATATGATGTTCGTGCGATGGCAAGAGGACGGCGAGCCCCGCGCCCTGCGCGGCTCCCCCGACGAGATCGCCGCCAAGGACTTGACCGGGCTCAACGAGGTCGCCCTCGCGCACTACATCACCCGAGTTGAGACCATCGTAACCTGTGGCGCTCCCACCCCATTGGCTCCGAGCAACACCGGCATCGAGTTCGAATTCCTCACCCATCCCAACGACCTCTATTTCGGCGAAACGGCGACCTTCCGCGTCCTCCTTGATGGCGAGCCCCATGCCGGGGCCGAGATCACGATCGTGCAAGGCAACGACCGCTTCCGTGACTCCGTCGACGAACTCGTGGTCACGAGCGATGCCGAGGGCTTGATCCACATCGAGTGGCCCGCCCCGGGACGGTTTTGGCTCAACACCAACACCAGCCAATCTCCCGGCGAGTTCCAGGGTCATCCCCTGCGCCGCGGCACCGCTTATTCGCTCACCTTGGAGGTCCTGCCCCAGTGAGTGCCGCCGGGACCAATGCCATCGAGGCCGCCCCTCGACGAGTGCTCATCCCGCCTCAACTGCCGCCTGCGCGGCAGCTCGGTCGCGGTGCGCTCGGCCTGCCCGTTTGGTCCCTCACCGGCGAAACCATGGGCACGCATTGGCGCGCCCGCGTGATCGCTCGCCCCTCGAACACGACCGACGACAAAGCCGACGCCCGCGGGGTGATCACCACCGCCTTGGATCGCGTGGTCGCATTGATGAGTCCTTGGGAAACGTCGTCCGACCTCGGCCGGTTTGCCGCCGCCCCCGCCGGTGCCCGCGTGACGCTCGCTCGGGAAACCAGTCTGGTCCTCGACCGCGCGCTGGCCGTCGCCCGCCTTACCGACGGTGCCTACGATCCTTCGCTCGGCACCGTGATCGATCTGCTCGGCTTCGGCCCGACTGATCCCAGCCGTCGCCACGATCCCGATCATCCCACGGTGAAGGCGGCCCGACACGCCGCCGGGTTCGACCGACTCGATTTCAACCCCACGACCCACACCGTCCGCCAACCGGGCGGCGTGCGTCTCGATCTGTGTTCGATTGCCAAAGGTTATGCCGTCGACCTCGCATCCGACGCCCTGCACCGCGTCGGCTGGACGAATCATTTCATCGAAATTGGCGGCGACGCCCGCGGGCGCGGCTGCAAAGCCGACGGCCAACCGTGGTGGTGTGCGCTCGACCCCGTGAGCGGTGCGCCCGAAACCGTCGCGGCGTTGTTTGACCACGCCGTCGCCACTTCCGGCAACACGCATCACTTTTTCAATCATCCCTCCGGCCGCGTTGGCCACATCGTGCCCCGGGTCGCCCCCGACCCGGCGTCCCCCGCCACCGAAACCATTGTCACCGTGCTCGCCCCGGCCTGCATCGACGCCGATGTCTGGGCCACCGCTCTGCATCTGCTCGGCCCGGACCTAGGTCGCGATCTCGCCGAGTCGCACCAACTCGCCGCCTGCTGGTTTCTGCCCCCCGGCCGTTCCCGCCTCGCTGGATCCGAAGTGCGCACCAGCGCCTTCGACGGCTTGCTCACCTAAACCGCTCCCCTTCACCGCCTCCCTTCGCCCTTTTTTTGCAAACTTTATGAGACTGAGTCCCAATCCTTTTATTTCGATGAAAACCACCCGTAATTTTCTGCGAGCAACGCTGGCGTCTCTCGCCGTCTGCACTCTCGGATTGACCGCTTCGGGTCAATCCACCTCACCCGCGGCAGAGTCCGCCGACGACGTCGTGAAGCTCGCCAACTTCACCGTCTTCGGCGACCGCATCGACATCGTCAACGTGGCCACTCGGCTCCCGCTTACCGATCTGGAGACGCCGCAAACCATCAGTCTCATCGACTCCGCCCGGCTCGAGCGTGAATCGATGTTCAGCATGGACGATGTCATGCGCAACGTCACCGGCGTGAACGTGTCGCTCTACGACACCCAACGGCCTCTCTACTTCTCGCGCGGTTTCCAAATCACCGACTTCCAGGTCGACGGGATCCCGACCTTCAGCACTGACACGAATCAGGAATACGACACCGCCCTCTACGAGCGGGTCGAAATCCTCCGCGGTGCAAACGGCTTGTTCAGCGGCAGCGGCGAACCTTCGGGCACCATCAACTTTATCCGCAAGGCGCCGACCAAGGACTTTGCCGCCTCGGTTTTTGCGACCGTCGGTTCCTGGGATTACTACCGCGGCCAGATCGATGTGAACACGCCCCTCACCGCCGACGGTCGCGTGCGCAGTCGCTTCGTCGCGTCCTACACCGACCGCGACAGCTTTCGCGACCGTTATCATGAGGAGAAGACCGCCTTTCTCGCCAGCGTGGCCGCGGATCTGACCGCCGACACCACCCTCACGGTGGGCTATCAGAAACAGGACAACGAACCCACGGCTTCGGTCTGGGGCACCATCCCCCCACTCGCCATCGACGGCACTCCTTCGAATCTGCCCCGCCATACCAACTTCGCCACCAACTGGGCCTACTGGCAGCGCGAATCCGGCACCTTCTTCACCAACCTGCAGCACAAATTTGCCGCCGACTGGCAACTGACCGCCGCCTTCAACCACACCGAGGGAGCGGAGGAGAGCAAGAGCGTCTACGCCAATCCCTACGCCGGCAGTTTCCTCGACAAGTCCGACGGCTCCGGGGTCATCATCAGCGGCTACTATTGGGAGAGCGAGGACGAGCGCGACAGCGTCGATCTCTATCTCAATGGCACATTCCCCGCCTTCGGCCGGGACCACGATCTCGTCGTGGGCGCGAGCTACTCCGACTACGCGGCCAACTATCCCAACCACAACCGCACCTTCGCGTTCGCTCCGTGGAACTACGAGATTCCCAACTTCTATACCTGGGACGGCTCAGCTCCCGAGATGGCGGTGACCATGCTGCCCGGTTCCAACCATGTGGCCAACGAACAGCTCGGGTTCTATTCCTCCCTCCGTCTGCGCCTCACCGAGGAATTTTCCGCCCTCCTCGGTGGCCGGGTCACCCGCTGGCAAACCGAGGACTTCGATCGCGACGGCAGCGGCGGCACCACCGTCAACTCCGCCTTCGAAATCGACCATGAGTTCACGCCGTATGTGGGATTCACCTACGACTTTCCCGCCGGCTTCACCGCCTACGCCAGCTACACCAAAATCTTCGAGCCGCAGACTTATCTCGGCGTAAATGATCACTACCTCGATCCGCTCGATGGCTACAACCTCGAGGCCGGCGTCAAGGCGCGCTTCGCTCAGGACCGGGCCACCTTCACCGCCGCCGTTTTCCAGACCGGTCAGGACAACTACGCCGTGGTGCACCCCGACTACGCCAACTCGCCCGACCCGCGCTACGTTGGCGTCGACGGCACCGAAACCCAGGGCGTCGAGTTCCAACTCTCCGGACTCGTCACCCGCGACTGGTCGGTGATTTTTGGATACACCTATAACGACACCAACCGCCACACCGGCGATCTGATCTACGCCAACCTGCCCGATCATCTCGTGCAGCTCTCGACCCACTACCAATTCCCCGGGGCCTGGAGCCGCCTCGCGGTGGGTGCCGGCCTGACGTGGCAAAGCGAGATCACCGGCACCCTCGCCCTGCCGACCGGTGACATCGCCGCCACTCATCAGGACGCCTACGCGCTGGTGAACCTGCACGTCAACTACCAGATCAACGAGCACCTTGGCGTCACCCTCAGTGCCAAAAACGCCCTCGATGAAACCTACCTCGCCAACCTCGACTACCCCAACTACGGCGAACCGCGAAATCTCCTGCTCACGCTCGCGTATAAATTCTAAACCACCGCGCCGACTCAATCCAACGTAGGCAGCCCGCTAGCAGGCGCTCCCCCACTCCACTCATGCGCAAACGCATCTGGCAACTTCACTCCTGGCTCGGCCTTTGTGCCGGGCTCGGCTTGGTTATCATCGGCCTGACCGGCAGCGTATTGGTGTTTCATCGCGACATCGCCCGTTTCACCAAACCGGAAATCGTGCTGCGCCCGTCGCCACTCGATGCCCCCCGGTTGCCGTTGTCGGGCCTGATCGCGGCGGTGGAGCAGGCGCACCCCGACTACTGGGTGCGCGGCTGGTTGCTTTATCATGGGGAGGAACGGCGCGACGTCGCCTACGTCACGCCCCACGCCGATTCCGCCGCCTGGTATCTGCTGCATGTCGATCCGGCGACCGGCGATATCTCCGGTCCGCCGGTCGCCCTGCACGACACGCTCTACGGCTGGTTCATCGACCTCCACTACACGTTCTTCGCCGACCACATCGGTCTCGCGATCACCGCGGTGCTGGCGGTCGGGTTCATCTTCCTGAGTCTGACCGGCCTCTATTTGCACCGGGCATTTTTCAAAACCGTGTTTCGCCTGCGCTGGCGGCAGAGTTGGCGTCTCTTCAGCTCCGACCTGCACAAGGCCGTCGGCATCGCTTCCCTGCCTTTCAACCTGCTGCTGGGCTTCACCGGCGCATATTGGAACATCGCTCACCTCGCCGAGGAATTGAGCCACGAACACGAGGAAGCAGAGGTCTGGACCGCATACGAAGGCCGCCTCGACCGCCTCGACGAACTACCCGCGCTCGCCGAAACCACATGGCCCGGCTACGCCTTCAACTACGTCTATCTCCCGACCGCCGAGGACCGCCAGTTCTACGTCTTCGGTCAGACGCCGGAAAACCATCCGTTCCGCAGCCGTTACGGCAGCGCGCTTTGGTTCGACGCCGCGTCATTGGAAATCAACTACCGCCAGGATGTGCGCACCGCCGGTTGGTGGGCGCGAATCGTCGACGCCTTTGAACCCCTGCACTTCGGGGACTTCGGCGGCCTGGTATCCAAAATCCTGTGGTGCCTGGCCGGGCTCGCTCCCGGCCTGCTCACCCTCAGCGGCGCATTGATCTGGTTCCAACGCCGTCGCCGTCGACCGCCCCCCGCGCGCCCCGCGCCGCCCCGCCCCGCCCCCCTCACCGCCGCCGCGAGCGGCAGATAGATTTGCCCGATGACAAACTCCTCCGGCACTCGCGCATTGCCCATCATTGAGACTGAGTCCCGATACCTTTCTTCCGTTTAATCCAACTCGACGCCAACCATGAACATTCCCTATTCGCGCCTCTTCGGCCCGCTGCTTTTCGCCACCGTCTGCGGTGCCCAAACCGCTCCGGAGACTGGCTCCGCCAAAGCCGACGAAGTCGTCCAACTCGAAGCCTTTGAAATCACCGGCGAAAAACTCGGACGCACCGCCCAGGAAACCCAGATCAGCGTCGCCGCCCTCCGCGGCGTCGAACTCGAGCAGTCGACCGACACCGAGCTGTCCGACATATTCGCCCGCACCGCCAATACCTACGCCAACGCCAGCGGCTTCACCATCCGCGGCATTCCCAACACCGGCTTTACGTTCTCCGAGGGCAGCGACATGGCCACGGTGCTGGTCGACGGCGCGACGGTCGACGGCCAGATGCTTGGCTTCGACGGCGTGTCCATTTGGGACATCGACCAAATCGAAATCCTGCGCGGTCCGCAGTCCACCACTCAGGGTCGCAACTCCATGGCCGGGGCCGTGATCGCCCGCACCAAAAACCCCACTTTCCACTGGGACGGTGCTCTCCGCGCCACCTATGGCGAATACGACACCCGCCAACTTGCCTTCGCCGTGGGCGGCCCGCTCGTGCCCGAAGCCCTCGCGTTTCGCTTCTCGCTGGAGGACAAATACAGCGACGGCGCCCTCACCAACATCACGCGGGACGAGGACGACTGGCACCGGACCGACTCCACCAACCTGCGCGGTAAACTGCTCTTCCAACCCGCCACATGGCAGGGGTTTTCCGCCTTGCTCACCTACGCCCAAACCGAAAGCCAAAACGGTGACCGCGCCTATGCCTACGGCAGCACCATTCCGGAACTCTACGAACGTCTCGCCTACGAAAACACCCGCAACCATTTCGACACCCGCAGCCGCACCGCCGCCCTCGAAATCAACCAGGAGTTTTCCAACGGTTGGCTGCTCACCGCCACCACCGGCTGGAGCGACTTCCTCCTCGATTCCCTCTACGATGGCGACCGCAACGCCACCGAGGAACTGCTCTACGGCTACGGCTACGACAACGATTCACTCACCCAGGAAATCCGTCTCCTCGCCAAGGGCGACACCTGGCGCGCGCTCGCCGGAGTCTACTTTGCCGATTCCTCGCGCATGTTCTATTCCAGCGGCCCGTTCTACTACGTTATTCCTTCGCCGCTCGATCAGGTCTTCGGCCTGCCCACCCCGTCGTTCGCGCTGCTCGATCTGCAGCAAAACGGTCTGATCGAAACCACCAACGCGGCTCTGTTCGTCAACGGCGACTGGCAGCCCACCGACCGCTGGACCTTCAACCTCGGCGCGCGTTTTGACCGCGAAAAACTCGACCGCACTTCCGGCCAAAACGTGGTCCTCGCACAAGGGTTCCCCGGCGCGGTCGCCCTGATGGACGTGCCCTCATTTGGCATCGTGGCCGGCATGCCCGCCGATGCCGTCATCTCCGCCATCGCCGCCGACGCTTCCGCCGGCGGCAACGGTGAGGACACCTTCAAAACGTTCCTGCCTTCCGCCGGGATCACCTACCACTGGACCGACACCCTCAGCACCGGGGCCACCGTGACTCGCGGTTACCGTTCCGGCGGCGTCTCCTTCAACCAGAAGCGCGCGGTCATCGTCCCGTTCGACCCCGAATACACCACCAACTACGAGCTCTCGTTCCGTTCGGTTTGGCTCGATGGCAAGGTCGTCGCCAACGCCAACGCATTCTACGTCGACTGGGTTGACCAACAGGTGTCGGTGCAGCTCTCCAGCGACATCTACGACACCCAGGTCGCCAACGCCGGACAATCCTCCTACTACGGCGCCGAGCTGGAACTGCGCGAGGATCTCGGTGGCGGTTGGTCCGCGTATCAATCAATTGGGCACACCCGCACGCGCTTTGACGATTTTTCCAGCGCGGCATTCGACTACTCCGGCAACGCCTTTCCCAACTCGCCCCGCTGGACCGCCAGTGCCGGCGTGTCCTACTCCCGCCGTGCGGGCTGGTTTGGCCACGCCAGTGTCAGCTACGTCAGCGCGGCGTTCACCCGACCCGAGAACGACCCGGACTACCTGCTCCCGGCGCACACCGTCGTGAATGCCAAGCTCGGCTACCGCTTCGGCGATTGGTCGGTCTTTGCCTACGCCAACAACCTCCTCGACGAGGACTACCTCGAAAGCCTCTGGGAACAATCCGCCACGCGCTTCGGCGCCGAACCCGCCCTGCCGCGCGTGCTCGGCGTCGGTCTTGACACCACCTTCTGATGGCCGCCTCCGCTTGCTCCCCGTCTCCCCGGCGCCGCTCCTGGCTGAGCGCGTTGTATCCCGCCGTCTGGCGCTGGCACTTCTGGGCCGGTCTGGCCGTCACGCCGTTTCTCATCGTCGTTTCCCTCACCGGTGCCCTTTTCGTCTTTCAAGAGGAACTGCAGGTGTGGACGCAGCCCGAGGTCATGACCGTCACCGTGCCCGCCGACATCCCCGCGCGATCCTACACGGCTCGCTTCGCCGCCGCCCGCGCCGCGCTGCCGCCGCAGTGGGAGTTCAGCTCGTTCAACCAACACGCGGAGCCCGGCCGCGCCGACGAGATTGTCTTTGAACGCGAGGTGACGTCTCACGACGACGACGCCGAATCCCCCGTCGACGACGACCATGCCCACGAGCACGAACACCAGTTCGTCTACGTCGATCCCTACACGGGCGAGGTGCTCGGCCAACAAACGCTCGAACGCAGTTTCTTCGGCATCGTTCTCAGCCTTCACCGCACCTTGCTCGCGGGTTCGATCGGTCGCTACGCCGTCGAGTTGGCGACCTGCTGGGGCATCGTTTCCCTGCTGACCGGGTTGCTGCTGTGGTGGCCGCGCGGAAAGGAAAAACTCTGGGGCGTCTGGCTGCCCCGGCTGCGTCGCGGCGGTAAACTCGCGCTCCGTGATCTGCACACGATCCCCGGACTCTACCTCTTTGGCGCGGCGCTAGCCATCATGGGGACCGGTCTGCTTTACACCCAGGTCTGGGGACAAGGCGCGTTCGCCGGACTTTACTTTGGCGGCCAACTCCCGCCGTCCTACGTGAGCCCGCCGACCTCCTCGCCGCTACCGCCCGATACCGCTCCGGCCTCGATTGACGACATCGTTCGCGAGGCCCGCACCCATTACGCGTTCCCCACGTTTCACCTCGCCGCTCCGCATGGGACCGACGGGTGCTGGACGCTATTCGGCGCGACCGACACCGGCGATCTCGACGATGGGGTGGTCTACCTCGACGCCTCCACCGGCGCCACGCTCGACGTGATCGACTACCCGAGCCTCGCGCCCGGCGCGAAGACCGCGCTCCTGTTTTACTCGATCCACACGGGGTCGATTTTCGGACTCACCACCAAGATCATCGCCGTCCTGGCCTGCCTCGTGATCATCGCGATGAGCGTGACCGGGGTGTGGATGTGGTGGCGCCGACGCCCGGCCGGCAAGTTCGGCGCTCCGCGCAAAACGCGCACCGAGCAGGTCCCCAAAACCATCGCCGCGACGATCGTCGGCTTGGCCGTCCTCTTCCCTCTCGTCGGGCTGAGCATCGTCGTCCTGTGGCTCGGTGAAACGTTGCTCCGAGTCGCGCGCCGCCAACGCGCCGCGACCGCCTGAAACCCATTCATGCTATGAAAACCCAGCCCTCCATCCTTTGTGAAATCGTGGCTCCGAGCTCGGCGCAGGCCGCAGCCTTGACGGAAATCGCGGTCACGTGCGCTCGCGACGTCGGTCAACCCATCACGTTGAAGACCCTTCAGCTTTCACCATCCCCCCAGACCGGAGCCGCGGCCAATCTCACGCTGCACCTGCCCGCTGAACTCGCCGTGGCGCAACACGAAGTATGGTGCCTCGCCTGTCGCCTGGCCTGCTTCTGCCCATCGGCCCGCATCAGCGTTCTCGTGCTGGGGCAGGATGCCTTTCGTTCCGCCCCCACCACCACCGCACCTTCCGTTCAATCCGCCTGATGATTCCTCGTCCCTCTTTCACCTCGTTTCCCGCGGCGCCCGCCTCGCGTTTGAGCCGTTGTTTCGCCACAACCGCAGACGGTCGCATTCCCCTGACCCCCGACTGGCCGCGCCTCTTTGCCCGTCTTGCCCATTGCGACAACGTCGCCCGGCAAACGCGCCACGCGCAAGCTCGCTTGATCCGGTTGGGTCGGCTCCCGGCCCCCGGTTCTGCGCCGCTTCACTGGGTCGATGCCCACACCGAGCTCAAGCTGAACCACGCCGTCGGGTCGCACGCGATCGCCCGTATCGCGTTGTGCCCGTGCTGCGATTCTCCCGGACGCATCGAAGTCATGAATCCGCACGGTTCGGAGTTCCTGCAACTCTGCGCGCCCGCCCGTATGGCTCCCGCCGTCTGGGCGCAAATCGTGGCCTCGCTGACCGCCGGTTCGCCCACGCAACTGCCCGCGTCCGACGAACGCGCACCCTCTCAGCATTTGTTGAATCTCGTCGATCCGCGCCGGCTCACGCTCTCCACCGCCATCGATCGTCTCGCGCCCCTGCTCGCCGCGTGGGGTGATGCGGATCACATGCTCGCCGTCACGCTGGAAACCGCTGCCGCGGTGCACACCGAACGGTTTCATCCCGCCCAAGTCCAGGAGGACGGCCGCACCCTGCAAGTCTGCGGCGACGGCGCGACCCTGCAACTCGCGCGCGCCACCGTTCACCAACTCGGTTGCGGCCGTGATTCCTCCGGTCCCTTTCTCCGGGCGATCGATGTCCACGGCGCGAGTTTGATCACCTTTCGCCCCGGCCCAAACCGGGCGACCGACCACGACCGTTGGCACGCTGCCACCGCCGAAATTTTCCGCCCTTAATCCTCCTCAACCTTATCATGAAAGACTCCTTGCACATCTGTTTCGGCACCATGACCGGCAATGCCGAAACCCTCGCTCAATCCGCCGAAGAACGCGCCCAGGCCGACGGCTGGACCACGCATTTGCTCAACCTCTGTGACGTCAAACCGACCGACCTTCGCGACCTGCGTCAGGTGCTCTTTGTGGTGTCCACCTGGGGCGACGGCGAGCCACCGGACGACGCCGCCGACTTTTGGTATGGTCTCGAAGATACCGCCCTCGACCTCAGCCATCTGACCTTCGCCGTGTTCGGTTTGGGTGATCAGGACTATGACGATTTCAACGGATTCGGACGTCGCCTCGACGAACGTCTCGCCGTGCTCGGTGCCTCCCGCCTGCACGACCGTTTCGATGCCGATCTCGATTTCGAAGACACCTTCCCCGGTTGGGCTGACGCCGTTCTTGCTCAGCTCGACTCCCGCCGCGGCAACGCGCCCGCTTCCGCCTGATCCTCATCGCCGTGCCGAGCCACCCCACTCACTCCGACGCCTTCCGCTTCTACGTCGCCGTGGGGTTGGCCCTGGCGCTGGCGGCCGGCTTCATCCTGCTGATTCATCTGGGCTGACGAAGCGCAAGGCACGCGCATCGCCCTGCATCGGCCTCATTGGCTCATCGAAGGGACCGGTTCCACCCGGTCCGCGTTACCCCAAAGCCTCCGACTGAGAGGCAACTGCGGACGACGTGGAAGTCGTCCCTCCGGGGTTCGGAGGGAACCAGTCACACACCCGGTCCGATTCAAGTGGTAAGATCGGCGTAAACCTTGGCGTATTCGGCTTTGAGTTTCGCGTGCGTCGCCCAGAACGGCGGCACGGTTTCACCCGCAAGTTGAGCGATCAAAATCGCAAAATGACTGTGCCAACCTGCCGCGTATCCCGGGATCGAAGGCACATCGCCGCCGCGGGCCCGATGCGTGAGCACGAGCACCACATACTGACCTTGCGCCGTGAGTTCGAAGGTGACGTCAGAGTCCTCGTCAAAGGTATAGGTGAGCACCCGCGGTGGCTCCCACCGGAGGATCGTGCCCGGCATTTCAAAACCAGTCTCGTGCACCTCCTGGTAGGCCTCGGGCGGTGTCTCTTCGGGTGCGATGTTTTTGTGCTGAAATTTCAGCAGCATCTTCCCGCCCTCGCACGGCTCCATGGGACCGCCGGCAAACCAAAGGGCACGTTTGGCGGGATCGGTCAGGTAGTCCCAGATCCGTTCGATGGGGCCCGGCAGGGTGCGCACGAGTCGCACTTCCGCCGGCGTGGTGAATTTGCCAGGTTGGTCGTTTGGTTTCATGATGATTTCTTTCGGTTGGTGAGTTTAGCTCGGCGCGCGTCGTCCGCCCGCAGTTCGCGTTCGAGTGCGTCGAGCCGGTTCGACCACATCGCGCGCGTCTTTTGCATCCAGGCTTCGATATCTCCGAGACCATCCGGATTGAGCATTTGGATACGGGATTGCCCCTCTGCCCGCACCGTGACGAGCCCCGCTTCGCGCAGGACCTTGAGATGTTGCGAGATGGCCGGCGCGCTCATGGCAAATTTGGCGACTAATTCGCCGGCGGTGTGCTCGCGCTCCGCGAGCAGCTCGACAATGCGTCGACGCGTGGGATCGGCGATGGCGGTCAGACTCTGCATGAGGCCGTTATTTAAGAATATACTTAATTATTCAAGTTCTTTATTTAAGCTGGTGCTTAATTTTTAAAGCTCTCTCTCTGTCGAACCTTTCCAAAATGTAATGATGCCGCAGTTGACGATGGTCCAAAACCGAGAACAGTGATGTCTGTTCCCGCTTAGCGGGGACTTTTGGGGTAACCAAGAAAGCAAATGGCCGGTCGCTTAGGGGTAGGCGACCGGCCAACTTATTTTAAGGACCGCGAACGTCGCTGATTCGTGGACTTCAGCGTCATGGATCGGACTTCTCCCGCTGACGCTACAGCCGCAAGTATGGTGAATTCTTCCCGGCTCTGCCGGAGTGAAATTTCAGGAGGTGGACCGTCCCACTCATCGCGGTCCGCTACGTGCACCATGGATGAACAAAATTTCTACTGTGAACGTAATTATTTGCTTCAGAGATAAATCAAACTGGCCGATGACGTCGGCTTCGCATGATCAACCTATCTAAAATTTGTCGGCAATTTATTCTAGTAGCGACGTTGGTTTGCGCACCAACTTGGCTTGGTGCGCAGGTATTGCTGGTGGTCAATATCTCGGATCCCAATGCCGTGACGATTACGGCCACCGGTAATGCGCCGTCCGCCAATTTCACCCCCGCAGCCAATCACAATTTTCCGGTGAGACTGCTCAATTTTTTCACCGAGGGCCAATCGCTGATGAACTTCGCGTTGCACTCCAACACGTTGCAGTCGTTCGGGTCAGATCATAATTTCGACCAGGTTTTTAGTGGCCGAGCGCTGCCCGGAAACCAGACGCTCGTGCTCAATGCCCGGCCAAACTCGCAAGAAACCTTCAGCACCAGCAACGCCGCGTTCACCGGCACCGCCACGGTGGATTTGTCCAGCGTCGCCGGAAGCATTGTGAGCCATGGATCGAGCGGAGATATCTACGCGAGCGACGGCACCACGACGACCTTCATCGGCACGTATAGCGTCACCTCGGTCAGTGCGGTGCCGGAACCGGCCACCTTTGGATTCATCCTCGGCGGACTGGTGCTGTCCGCCGTCGGTCTGCGCCGGAAGAAGCGCGTGAGTCCGACGGTCTGACGGGGGATTCGCGATCACGGTCTGTCCGGAAAGCGGCCGTGATCGCGCGGCCGCTCCGGACCGCTGCCAGTTACGCGGCCGGAAAGCCGAGCTTCGCCCGTGATTCAGATCTGCGCGGCACCGCCATCGGCAAACAGTTCGATACCGTTGACGTAGCTCGCATCATCCGAGGCGAGGAACAGCACGACGGCGGCGATTTCGTCCGGCGTGCCAACGCGTCCGCTCGGCGCAGTCGCGGCAACCTGGTCCTTCATCCCGGCGATCTGTTCGTCATTGAGCCCGAGTTCACTCTTGTAACCGGGCGTCACAATCGTGCCGGGCGCGATGACGTTGACGCGAATCTGCCGCGGCTTGAGATCGACCGCCCAGGTTCGGGCAAAGGATCGCAGCGCCGCCTTGGTGGCCGCATACACCCCGAACGCCGGCAGACCTTTGACGGAAACCATCGAGCCGGTGAGCACGATGGATGAACCGGCGGGCATGAGCGGAAGCGCCTTCTGCACGGTGAACAGGGTGCCGCGCACGTTGATGCCGAAGTATTTGTCGAAGTGCGCTTCCGTAACATGCTCGAGCGGCACAAACGCTCCGCCGCCGGCGTTGGCAAAGAGCACGTCGATCCGGCCGGCCTGAGCTGTGATCTCCGCGAAGATGCGGTCGAGATCGGCCGACTTTGCGATGTCGCCCTGCAGCGCCGTGGCCTGCGGACCGAGCTCGCGGACCGCGGCGTCGAGTTCCGCTTGGCGTCGACCGGTGATGAAGACTTGCGCGCCTTCGGCGATGAACCGGCGGGCGGTTGCCAGACCCAAGCCGCTGCTGCCGCCCGTGATGAGGGCGACCTTGTCGGCAAGTTTGGCGGAGGAAACGGGAGGAGTATGCGTGGACATGATTTTGGTGATTCGAGGTGTTTGAATTTTAGTAATGGCAGACCCAGGATCCGTTGATCGCCGGGTTGACCAAAGAATATCACCGGATGCCCGATCCGACCATTGCCATGATTTTGGGCTCACCCATACTTTTGGTTAATCGCCATTCGCCATGGAGCTCCGCCACCTTCGCTATTTTACCGCCGTTGCCGCTCACGGCAGCTTTCAGCGCGCCGCGGAAACCCTGCACGTGACCCCGCCCGCGCTGAGTCGTCAGGTGAAGGATCTCGAGGAAGAGCTGGGGGTGACCCTGTTTGTCCGCGGGAAAAATCTGATCACGCTGACCGATGCCGGAGACACTTTTTACGAAGAAGCCTGCGACGTGCTGGCGCGCGCCGCACAAGCGATCCAGCGCGTGCGCGGCGCCGTGAAAGCAGAGACCCTGCGCGTCGGATTCGTTTCGTCGCTCACGGCGGGTTTACTGCCGGCGGCGATTGGTAAATTTCAACTCAGCGCGCCGAAGGTGAAACTCGAGTTGTCCGACCTGAATCCCCACGAAATGAGCCAACGCGTGGCGGCCGGCGGACTGGACCTCGCCATCATGCCCGCAGGTTTGGAAACGGCCACGCCGCATTTCGTCTGGAGTGAACTGGTGCACCTCGCTGCCGTCTTGATCCTCCCGCGAACCCACGCGATGGCGAAATTGAAAAAGATCCCGCCCGCTCGGCTCAGAGGGTGCCAGCTGCGCGGCCTCGGTCGCACGAACTTTCCCGAGTATGCCCCGCGACTGCGGACGATCCTAAAACCCTTTGGCCTGAGCCCCCGCTTCACCGATCAATCGGCCGACAGCGTCGCGTCGCTGTTTGCGGCGCTGGAAGCCAACCACGAAGTCGTTGTGCTGACGGAAGGTATCGCCGAAGCGTTACCGCCCACGCTCGTCATGCGCCCCTTCGCCCCCGCCCTTGCCGCCAGCGTCATCAAAGTTGGCCTGCCCGCCGTGCGACCCAACCCCCATGCCGAAACCTTCGCCCAAATCCTCCGCGAAGGCGTGAACCGGATCAGGAGAAAAACGTAAGTTCCCGAAAGGTCTTAATTTAATTTGATCACTCCCGTTTTAGAGAGGCCAATGAAATTACGAGTCGAGGTCTGATATTGCCCCATTCCCGTATCCTACCTGCCCCATTTCAACGCCCGATTCGAATGTTTTTCGATATCGATGCTAGCTGTGCGTTTCAGCTCTTCCGCCTCTCCTGCATTCGTTGCTTGAGTCGGTTCAATGAGGTGTAACCCTGCCGTCCTTTCCAACTGAGAAGCCCTAAGGCAATCCGACCACGTCCACTCAATCGGGTGGAAAGTTTTTGCTCACCATTCCAAGCGAGCAACGAGCGCAACTGACGGCCCAACTCTCCGACCAACGCAGCATCACTGAAATGCATCTCCCAAGCTCGTCTGGCGTTGAGGGCCATCTCCGGCCAACGATCCAAATACGACCTCAAAATCTGCGGAATGTTCGACATTTCACGTTCCTTAACCCGCACGGAGCACGAATCCCAGTCCACACCCTCCGGGAGCGTCATCCAATCACTGATGATGACGGGGACTCGCGCCGCCTGCATTGTCTCATATAGCCGCGAGCCCGTGCCTGCCAACACGTTGCCCCGCGGGCACAAATTGAAACGGCACCGGCGCATTGTATCTGCGTAATCCTGCTTCCCCTGCAGACCCGAGCGATCAAACATCTTATGCCAAATTGAATCCCGCACGACCAACAGGCCCTCGCGACTTTCATTTAACGCATTCAACATTGGCAACATTCGCCCTCTAACGCCGGACGTGATTGCGCCCAGAAAACCATAAAGAAAAGTCGCATCTCTCAGGTCATACGGGCGAATCACTTCGTTGCACTTGATCGGAAGTCCAAATGCCCGGTGGCGCCTGCGTTCAAACATGTAGGACGGTAAAGATACGTAGAAGCCCGGTGGGCCACCGGTGGGTAAATCCCCCATATCCCAAACGAACTCCCGCGGTGACTTCTGCTCCGGCCATTTAAGGCAAGTCGACATCTTGTCACGAAGCGACGGACACCCGGTGAGGCGGATGACGCAGTCGGATGCGTCCCTGCTACCGACGAGGACGCCATCCGTCGATGGTGCCGCGGAAATGGCTTCAACCAACCGTTCCATCTCTCTGCGGAAATAATATCCATGACCTTCGAGATCTATGTATATTTTGACCGGACCTTCCCCGTTCTCTGGTTCGTTCACGTCTGTGCTCATGATTAGATTCTCAGGAAACAGGCGGCGGAGTGCCCGTGTGTCATCCGCTAATTGGACCTACCCATCCCTTCTCCTGATTCGCACCCTTTTGGCAGAAGACCAAGTTATGATAGAAGTGTAGGGCGACAATATGCTCATCGCAATAGCTGGGCTGGTAATCCTCGCGTTTGAATTCCCGATGATTCAGCCCGTCGGAGAGAGCCTTAAGCATTCCCATACTGGTCTTCGGGGAATTCAGCTCCGTGCTGCTACCACCGAAATCAGGCCAGTATGAGGTGTGCACATCCTCAACCACGTAAATTCCGTTTTCTGCTAACAACGGAAACAGAATCTCAAAGCTTCTCAAAACGTGGTTGTTGAGGTGACTCCCGTCATCGATGATGATATCAGGGGTGCCGATTTCGGCGACCAATTCCCTCAAGAAGGATTCATCGGATTGATCTCCTACATACGTCCGGATACGCGGCGTGTCGTGAGCCCGCTTGTCGTATATGTCCACCCCATTGATCCGTCCCGACGGGAAGTATTTTTCCCACATTCTGAGACTTGCACCGCCGCCTTGTGAATCGTCGAACCCGCCGATCCCAAGCTCTAGCAGCACGATCCTCTTTTTTCTCATCGTTGAGAAATGGCGTTCATAATGCTGCGCATACCAGTGATCGCCCCACTTGTCAGAACCATAAATGGTGGCCAGCATTCGAAGGTCCCCGGCAAAAGCATGGCGCGCGACTGATTCCTTAAGTGAAACCCAGAGTCCGCGTGGCAGCATTTTTTTGCCTACCTTAGCCGCTTCCCTCGCCAAATTTTCAAAATACGAATGCTTCACCTAGCGATTAATCTACCGTGACGTTATCACAACAATTTTCCCGCAAGCTATTCAATTTCATAAATCACTTTCATCATTTCAATATAGGCTTTCAATTCCTTGAATACTCACTTGGCAAGACACTTAGCACATACAAGTGGGGAGAGAGTTTGGCCTTCATGGAATATTGCGACAGCGAATCGTTTCGCACTTTCCATTGGCCAGACTGAGCAACATGCAAACCCGCCGGAAATTGACTAACCTGAGGACGTTTGGCGAGCCCGAATCGTTGCGAGTCCCGACTCAACTCATCGAAAATCAGCAAGCTACGTTATTCTCCCATCTTTTGGTGTAGACCCCATGTGTTGTTTCACACTGGCGGAACCACCTTCGCCAAGGCTTCGGCGGTCAAGGAGAGGGGGGGATTGGCGGACCTGCGGTCCGGTGCTTCGCACCCGCGCTGCGCGCGTCCCTTCTCCGCTTCGCTCCGTCGAACCCCGGGGTTCGCATCCCCCATTTTTACGGGCCTCGTGTGGCGGTCGTAGTCGGTATTTTGTTCGTGCCTCGTGTTGTTTCACACTGGCGGAACCACCTTCGCCAAGGCTTCGGCGGTCAAGGAGAGGGGGGATTGGCGGACCTGCGGTCCTTCTCCGCTTCGCTCCGTCGAACCCCGGGGTTCACATCCCCCATTTTCATGGGCCTCGTGTGGCGGTCGTAGTCGGTATTTTGTTCGTGCCTCGTGTTGCTTCACACTGGCGGAACCACCTTCGCCAAGGCTTCGGCGGTCAAGGAGAGGGGGGGATTGGCGGACCTGCGGTCCTTCTCCGCTTCGCTCCGTCGAACCCCGGGGTTCACATCCCCCCATTTTCATGGGCCTCGTGTGGCGGTCGTAGTCGGTATTTTGTTCGTGCCTCGTGTTGCTTCACACTGGCGGAGAGGGGGGGATTCGAACCCCCGATAGGTTTCCCTATACCCGCTTTCCAAGCGAGCGCATTCGACCACTCTGCCACCTCTCCAGGTGCTTCGCCTGATGGAAAAACCACCCAGTGATTGGCGAAAGGGGGCCAGATAAGAAGGATCTATTCCCTGCGGTCAAACGGATTTTCGTCCGGACTTCGTGCCGCGAATCCAAACGGCCTTCACTGACTCGCTTGCTGCGCCCCTTGCCGACGCCACTCGCGGTGCACAATCGCGGTGCATTCGTCCATAACAACATCCATGCCATGCGCTTCCGCTATACGGGCCGCCGCCGGGTTCACAATGCCTTGCTGCAACCACAGGCAGTCGGCTCCGATCGCGATCGCCGCCCTCGCCCAGTCTTCGGCTTCGGCGGCGGGGCGAAAGACATCCACAATGTCCACGTGGTCGGGGATCTCGGACAGTGCTCGGTAGGCCTTTTCGCCCAACAGGGTATCTGCCGTCGGGTGGACCGGGATCACCCGCATGCCTTGCTGTTGCAGATACGCTGCTACCGCGGCGCTGGGCTTGGCGGGGTTGGTGGAGAGGCCCACAACCGCTATGGTCCGGGCGCGGCGAATGATGTCGATCGGACGGATCATGGCGAGGGACATCAACTTCGCATGCGGGCGATCAAATGCAATCTCGGGTCGCGAGCCTCCGGTTTGGTTTGTCCGCGACGGGCGACCCCGTTTCATACCGTCCATGCCGTCCGCTGAATCCCCGAGTGAGCGCCCTTCCTTCCGCCAAGCACTCCGCTTTTGGTTCAAGCTGGGGTGCATCAGCTTTGGCGGACCGGCAGGGCAAATCGCCATCATGCAGACCGAGCTGGTGGAGAAAAAGCGGTGGATCGAGCAGGACCGGTTTTTGCACGCGCTCAACTACTGCATGCTGCTGCCGGGGCCCGAGGCCCAACAACTCGCGACTTACTGCGGATGGCTGTTGCATGGCACGCGCGGCGGCATCGTGGCGGGGGTCCTGTTCGTGCTGCCTGCCGCGATCCTGCTATGGGGGTTGGGCGTGCTTTACGTGACGCTCGGTCATGTCGCCGCGGTGGCGGGGGTGTTTGAAACACTCAAGCCGGCGGTGTTCGCCATCATCGCGGCGGCGGTCATCAAACTCGGACGCAAGGCGCTCAAGAAGCCGGAGCGGTGGGCCTTGGCGGCGGTGTCGTTCGTCGCGATTTATTTCTTCAACGCGCCCTTCCCTGCCATCGTGTTGGGGGCCGCGATCATCGGCTGGTTCGTCGAAAAACAACAGCCAAGATCGGTTACTCCTGCACCGTCGGTGGTGTCGCCGTGGCGGCATGCCGCCAAGGTGCTCGCGGTCGGACTGCCGCTGTGGTTTACCCCCATCCTGCTGGCGGCCGTGGTGCTCGGACCCCGTGATACGCTGGTGCAGGAGGGCATTTTCTTTTCCAAGGCCGCCATGGTGACGTTTGGCGGAGCTTACGCAGTGTTGCCCTATGTAGCGCAACAGGCGGTCGAACACTACGCGTGGTTGTCGGGTCCGCAGATGCTCGACGGTCTCGGTCTCGCCGAAACCACGCCGGGCCCCCTGGTGCTGGTCTTGCAATTTGTGGGGTTCCTCGGCGGCTACCAAAACCCGGGAGCGCTCTCGCCTTTGGTCGCCGCAACGTTGGGCGCGGCCATCACGACGTGGACGACGTTTGTGCCGTGCTTCCTATGGATCTTCATCGGGGCGCCACATCTGGAACGACTGCGCGGCGTGGCGCGTTTGAACGGCGCGCTCGGCGCGGTGACGGCGGCGGTGGTGGGCGTGATCCTCAACCTCGCGGTATGGTTTGCGGGTCCGGTGCTGTTTCCCGCCGGTCGAGTCGACACGATCGCCGTCGCGGTGGCACTGGCGGCGTTCATCGCGCTGCAGCGGTTCAAGGTCGATCTGTTGTGGATCGTGCTCACCGCCGGCATATTGGGCGCGCTGCGCGGAGTCGGAATCTAACGCCAAGGTGCGGAGTCGCGAAGGACGCCACCAAACCGCGCCGCTGAATCAGGATTATACTGTGCGTCCTCTGCGGCTTCGCGACGTGGCGATGGAGTGATCCACCCCATGGATTCGGCGGTATCGGCAAAACCGCCCTACCTGGGGTTTCCGGGTAGGGCGGGCTCGCCGAGCGCGCCTTCGTATCCACGGTTCGGTGACCTCGGGTTTTAACGCGGAGGCGTGGAGCCGCGAAGGACGCCACCAGACCGCACCGGTGGAGCGGCGCTTTGCTTCGCGAGGTGGCGGTGGAATGGCCACCTAGTGAAATCGGCGGTTTCGGCGAAACCGCCCTACCTGGGGTTTCTGGTAGGGCGGGCTCGCCGAGCGCGCCTTCGTATCCACGGTTCGGTGACTTCGAGTTTTTAACGCGGAGGCGTGGAGCTGCGTGGGACGCGATCAGACCGCGCCGGTGGAGCGGCGCTCTGCTTCACGAGGTGGCGGTGGAATGGCCACCTAGTGAAATCGGCGGTTTCGGCGAAACCGCCCTACCTGGGGTTTCCGGGTTGCCGAGCGCGCCTTCGTTTACGCGGTGGGGCAGAATCGCCAGACTTACCGCTGGACCACACCGGTGAGCCAGCATGCTGCCTGGCGAATTCTGCGTTTTCGATTCTTGGGGTTAATTTACCTCCCCCCTTTCCTCGCGTTACACGCGCCAGCTTTGGAGGATTTTGAGGTAATTGGCGCGTTCGTGGGCGGCGGGGTCGGGACAACGGCTGAGGTTCATGGCCCCGCGGAGGCGGTCGACGCGGTCGTATTCCATCTCGTCCATCCACTGCACGAGGCCGGTGCGCAGCACGCGAAGGTGATTAGGCCCGTGTCGCAGAAGCGCGGATACGACTTGAACGACCTGAGCTCCGGCGAGCAGGGCTTTGATGGCGTCTTCGGCCGAGTGCACGCCGCCGCTGCAAGCGAGGTCGGCCCCGAGCTCCGGGGACAGGATCGACAACCAGCGGAGGCGAAGGAGCAGCTCCGACGAATCGGACAGCTTGAGTTGGGGAATCACTTCCAGCTCCCGAATGTCGATATCGGGTTGGTAAAACCGGTTGAAGAGCACGAGCCCCGCCGCGCCGCTGGCGACCAGGGTGGCGGCAAATTGGGGTAAGGAGGTGTGAAACGGCGAGATTTTGACGGCGACGGGGATGCGCACCGCCGTGGTGACCGTGCGCACGATTTCGATCATGGCGGCTTCGACTTCGTCGGCGGGGACGGTGGCGTCGGTGGGCAGTTGGTAGAGGTTGAGTTCGATCGCCGCGGCGCCGGCGTCCTCCATTTGTTGGGCATAGCCGACCCAGTTGCCGAGGTGGCAGCCGTTGAGCGAGGCGATGACGGGGATGTCGACCAGACTGCGCAGGCGCGTGAGTTGCCGGAGATATTGATTCGGGCCGAGGTGATAATCCTCGTAACTGGGGAAGAACGAGCTCGCCTCGGAGTAACTGTCGGTGCCGGTGTCGAGATGGTGCACGAGGGCGCGGTTTTCGGCTTCGATCTGTTCCTCGAAGAACGAGTGCATCACGATGGCCGCAGCCCCGGCGTCTTCCAACTCGCGGCAGGCGGTGAGGTTGTCGCAAAAGGGGGACGCGCCGACCACGAAGGGGTTCTTGAGCGTGAGCCCGAGGTATTTCGTTTGCAGGTTCATGATGACGAGGAGGGGTTGGACGTTGCAGCCGGCTCCGTGGCGGGGGCGTGGGCCAGCCGTTCGTAGAGCGTGTAGCGTTGATCGATCTGTTGCTTGGCGTCGTCGGCGAGCTGTTCGGCACGAGTGGGGTTGATGCGCTTGAGCACGCCAAACCGGGTTTCGTTGGCCATGAAGCGGTCGAGCCCATCCTTGGGGGCGGGCGAATCCAGTTTCATGGGCGCTTCCCCGTGCGCGGCCCGCCGCGGATCGTAGCGGAACAGCGGCCAGTAGCCGGTTTCGACGGCCAGTTTTTGCTGCTCCAAACCGAGGTGCAGCGGGAAGCCGTGGGCGATGCAGTGACTGTAGGCGATGACGAGGGCGGGACCGGGGAACTCCTCGGCCTCGCGCAGCGCGTTGAGGGTTTGGCTGTCCTTGGCCCCAAAGGCCACCCGGGCGACGTAGATGTGGCCGTATTGCACGGCCATGAGCGCGAGGTCTTTTTTCGCGACGGATTTTCCGCCCGCGGCGAACTTGGCCACGGCGCCGGTGGGGGTGGCCTTGGAGGCCTGACCGCCGGTATTGGAATACACCTCGGTATCGAGCACGAGGACCTTCACGTTGGCGCCGGAAGCGAGCACGTGATCGAGACCGCCGTAGCCGATATCGTAGGCCCAGCCGTCGCCGCCGACGATCCAGACGGATTTGGAAACAAGGTGATCAGCGATGCCGAGCAGGCGAGCCGCGGCGGGGTCGTCGGCCTGACGCAGGCGGGAGACCAGACGGGCCACCCGTTCGCGTTGACCGGCGACCTGGGCTTCGGTCACCTGCTCCGCGCTGAGGAGCTCGGCCACGAGTTGGTGGCCGATTTGGGGAGCGAGTCGGTTGACCAGGTCGCGTGCCGCCTTCTCGTGACGGTCGCACGCGAGCCGTAGACCGAGTCCAAACTCCGCGTTGTCCTCAAAGAGGGAATTGGCCCACGCCGGGCCCCGTCCTTCAGTATCGGAGCAATAGGGCGTGGTGGGCAGATTGCCGCCGTAGATGGAGGAACAACCGGTGGCGTTGGCGATGACGAGTCGATCGCCGAGCAGTTGCGTGAGCAGTTTGAGGTAAGGGGTCTCGCCGCAACCCGTGCACGCGCCGGAGAACTCGAACAAGGGACGCTTGAACTGGGTGTCCTTGACCTCGGGTTTGAGCACGGCGCGATCGGGGTCGGGGATGGACAGGAAAAAGTCCCAGTTGGCGCGGGCGGCCACGGGCTCCGGCTCGGCCGGAACCATGTTGAGCGCCTTGTGCCGGGGATTGGTTTTATCCTTGGCCGGGCACACCTGAACGCACAGGGAGCAACCGGTGCAGTCGTCGGGCGCGACCTGGAGCGTATACTGTTGGCCTGGACGGTCGCGCATCTTGAGCGGACGCGATTCGAAGCCCTCCGGGGCGTCATCGAGGACGGCGGGATCGAAGAATTTGGGGCGGATGCAGGCGTGCGGACAGACCATCGCACACTTGTTGCACTGGATGCAGATATCGGCGTCCCACTGGGGCAGCTCGAGTGCAATGCCGCGTTTTTCATACTTGGTCGTGCCGGTCATCCAGGCGCCATCGACGGGAATGGCGCTGACCGGCAGGCGATCGCCCTCGCCCGCCAGCATGGTCGCGGTGATGCGCTGCACAAAGTCAGGCGCGCCCGCATAATTCGGCGGCGTGCTCGGCTCCGCGTCGTCATCGATCGCGGCGGGGATCGGCACCTGGGCCATGCCCGCGAGCGCGGCATCGATGGCGTCGTAGTTCATCTGCACCACGGCATCGCCCTTGCGGCCGTAGGTTTTTTTCACCGCCTGCTTGATCGCCACGATCGCTTCCTCCCGTGGTAAAACTCCGGCGAGCGCAAAGAAGCAGGTTTGGAGAACCGTATTGGTTCGCCGCCCCATCCCTGCTTCCCGCGCCACCGAAGTGGCATCAACCACGAACAAGTTGAGCCGCTTCGAAATCAGTTCCTCCTGCCATTCCCGCGGCAACGCAGACCATACCGCCTCGGGACGTTGCGGTGAATTCAACAGCACGGTGGCTGCGGGGCCGGCAAACTTGAGCACCGGGACTCGGCCCACAAAATGCCACTGGCTGCACGCCACGAAATCGGCCGATTGGATCAAATACGGCGCCCGAATCGGTTTGGGGCCGAACCGCAAATGGGACACCGTCACCGAGCCCGATTTCTTGGAATCGTAGACGAAATAACCCTGCGCGTAGTGATCGGTGCCATCGCCGATGATTTTGATCGAATTCTTGTTGGCACCTACCGTGCCGTCGGCCCCGAGGCCGACGAACACGCAGCGCCTCACCGCGTCGGTTTCAATGTCGTAGTCCTCGTCATACTTGAGCGAGGTATGAGTAACATCATCTTGGATACCGACGGTGAAGTGGTTGCGCGGTGCCGCCTCCGTGAGGTGGTCCAGCACCGCCCGGGCCATGCCCGGAGTAAATTCCTTGGAACCGAGTCCATAGCGCCCGCCCCACACCCGGGGCATGGCGGGGAGCACCTCGCGGTGCTCGGCCAGGGCCGTGAGCATGCTGATATACAGGGGCTCACCGATGGAGCCCGGCTCCTTGGTGCGATCGAGGACCGCAATGGAAGTCACCGTCGACGGCAGCGCCGCGAGCAGCGCGGTGGCCTCGAACGGTTGAAACAGCCGCACCGCCAGCACACCGACCTTTTCACCGGCGGCGACGAGGGTATCGACCGTCTCGGACAAGGTCTCCACGCCCGAGCCCATGGCCACCACCACCCGCTCCGCCTTGGGGTGACCATGGTAGTCGTAAAGATGATACTGCCGCCCGGTCAGCTCCGCAAAGCGGTCCATCGCGGCCTGCACGATACCGGGCAGCGCCGCGTAGTGGGCGTTGCTCGCTTCGCGGCCTTGGAAATACACGTCGGGGTTCTGGGCGGTGCCCCGAATCGTGGGACGGTCCGGGGTGAGCGCCCGGGCGCGGAAAGACTCGATGTCCGCCTCGTCGATCATGGCCCGCAGGTGATCGTCGGACAGCGCCTCGATTTTGGACACCTCGTGCGACGTGCGAAAGCCGTCGAAGAAATGCAGGAACGGCACGCGGGATTTCAAGGTCGCCGCGTGCGCGATGAGGCCCAGGTCCTGGGCTTCCTGCACGGAATTGGACGCCAGCAACGCGCACCCCGTCGCCCGGCATGCCATCACATCGCTGTGATCGCCGAAAATCGACAGGCCCTGTGCCGCCAAGGCGCGCGCGCTGACGTGAATCGTGATCGGGTTAAGTTCGCCCGCGATCTTGTAAAGGTTGGGCAACATGAGCAGGAGCCCTTGCGAAGCGGTGAAAGTCGTCGTCAACGAACCGCCCAGCAGGCTGCCGTGCACGGCGCCGGCGACACCGCCCTCGGACTGCATTTCCACCACCCGCGGCACCTCTCCCCAAAGGTTGGGCCGCTGGGCGGCGGCCCATTCATCGCACTGTTCTCCCATCGGGGTGGAGGGAGTGATCGGATAGATCGCGATCACTTCATTAAGGCGATAAGCCACCGACGACACCGCCTCGTTGGCGTCGCAGGTAACCAGTTGAGGAGAGGCGGGGGTCGCAATCATTTGTCCAAGACCGCTGAACTCGGACAATTCCGATTCAGCGTGGGGTCATGATCGCAGAAAACGGTCTTATCGGCTCCGCAGCGGTTGCCGCTACCGGTGCATATCTTGGCGCAACCCGGTCAAGAGTCCCTGGCGGCGTCTGCGGCGCAGGTTTGCAAAGCGCGGAAAATACGCTAGCCTCCGAGCGTGAAAATCCTGCGCGTTCTCCTCCTCCTCGGTCTAGCGGGCTCGTTGTGGGCCGCCCCCGGTTCCGGGTGGAAATCCGACCTGGCCGCCGCGCAAGCCCAAGCCAAAGCGGAAGGCAAATCCGTGCTCGTCGATTTTACCGGCACGGCGTGGAGCGATCCATGGAAGGTGTTGAACCAGGAAGTATACAAATCCGCCGAATTCACCGCTTGGGCGGCTGACAAGATTTTGGTGCGGCTGGATTACCCGGAGCGCAACGAACGCGCCCCCGCCAAGGTCGCCGCCAACCCGGCCTTGGGCAAATTGATCGCGATCAAGAATGACTTTAACATCCGCGGCTTCCCCACCCTCATCTGGCTGAACGCCGAAGGCGAAGAAGTCGCCCGCGTGATCGGCTACCGCGAAGGCATGGGCCCCATGGCCTACATCGCCGAGCTCACCAAACCACGCTGAGCCTCGGAGCGGGCAAAGCGGAAGCTCGTCGCAATTTTTGGTAGGCCGCGACCGCGCTCGCGCTGAGGCGGTCCACGGCGACTTCGCGCCATTCCGTTGTAAACGATCTCGTTACTCGACGCCGAAGAAATCGAGGATCTTGCGCAGCGAGGTGACGAGCGCCTCTACGTCGGCGGGCGTGTTGTAGAGGTAAAAACTCGCGCGCGTCGTGCTGGGCAGACCGAGTTTGCGCATGAGCGGTTGATTGCAGTGATGACCACCGCGTAGCGCCACACCGTCCTGATCGGCAAACGTCACGACGTCGTGCGCGTGCACGCCTTCGAAGGCAAAACTCACCATGCCGGCGCGTGGTTGACCGGGACGCGGACCGAGGATGCGGATGCCCGGAAGTTTGCTCAATTCCTCGCAGGCGTAACCCGCGAGTTCGCACTCGTGTTGGGCCAGCGCGGGCCGACCGATGGCGTCCAGATAATCCATGGCGGCGTGCAGCCCGATCGCATCGGCGACATTGGGCGTGCCGGCTTCGAAACGCTCCGGCGAGGGTTTCCACGTGCTGGCGGCGTATTCGACGTTGGCAATCATACCGCCGCCGCCCTGCCACGGTGGCATGGCATCGAGCAAGGCGCGACGGCCGTAGAGCACGCCGATACCGGTCGGTCCCGCCATCTTGTGACCGGAGAAAACGAGAAAATCGCAATCGAGCGCCTGCACGTCGACCAGCTCGTGGCCGGCGGATTGCGCGGCGTCGATGACCGTGACGGCCCCGACGGCGCGAGCTTTGGCGCAGAGTTCATGGACCGGGTTGGTCACGCCGAGCGTGTTGGAAATGTGGGTGAACGCGAAGAGCTTCACCTCGGGGGTGAGCAACTCGTCGATGGCGGAGAGATCGAGCCCGCCTTCGGCATCGGCACCCGCGATGGGCACGTAGCGCAGGGTCGCGCCGGTGCGCGCGGTGATCTGCTGCCACGGCACGAGATTGGAGTGATGCTCCATCTCGGTGCAAAGCACGACGTCGCCAGGCTTCAGGTTGGCGGTGCCCCAGCTTTGAGCGATGAGATTGACTGATTCGGTCGTGCCGCGGGTGAAGACGATCTCGGCGGGATCGGCCGCGTTGATGAATTGGGCGGTGCGGGCGCGGGCCGCTTCGTAACCATCGGTCGCGCGCATCGAGAGCGCATGGAGCCCGCGGTGCACGTTGCTGTTGTCGCGCTCGTAAAACCGGGCGACGGCATCGATGACCGAGCGCGGTTTTTGCGTGGTCGCCGCGTTGTCGAGGTAGACAAGCGGGCGACCGCCGACGTGTTGATCGAGGACCGGAAAATCGATCCGGAGATTGGAGAAATCGTGCGTCATCGCGGGAAGTTATTCGCCGACCGGTTGGTTGGGCTTATGGACCGCTTCGATGGCGGCGTGCCACGCCAGCGTGGCGCACTTGATGCGGGCGGGAAACGCGTGCACCCCGGCGAAGGCGGCGACCTCGGTGAACTCCTCGGGCTCGCGGCCGGTGGTCACGACGTCCTTGAAGTCGGCAAAAATGGCCTCGGCCTCGGCCGCGGTTTTACCCACGAGTTCCGTGGTCATGAGCGACGCACTGGCCTGCGAGATGGCGCAGCCCGAACCTTCGAAGCTCACCTCGCCGATTTTGTCCCCGTCCATGCGCAGGTAGACGGTGCAGTTGTCACCGCACGTGGGATTATCGCCGGTGGCCCAACGGGTGGCGGTCGGCATCTTGCCCCGGTTGCGGGGACGCTTGTTGTGGTCGAGGATGACCGCTTGATAGAGGTCGGTAAGGTCGGACATGTGAGCGGCTAATCTCACGCACTCCGGCCATTTGGCAACCCCCCAACGCGATCCGTGCCCGCTCAGATCGTCGACGCATGCACCGGACCAGTCACGGCCGGGCTACGGTCAAAGGCCATCGCGACCACCCGCAACATCGGAATCCCACGGGGCAATACGACCAGCCGTTGACCGTCGATCGCCACCACTCCATCGCGTTCCATCGCCGCGAGGGACTTGAGCTCGGTGCGGTAAGCCAATCGCACATCGAAGCCAAATTCCGCACTCAGTTCCCCGAAATTCAGTTCGCGGTGGCACATGATTCCCATGATCAGCCGTCGGCGCCGCTTTTCTTCGTCCCGGAGTCGATAGCCACGGGCGAGAGGCCAGCGACCGGCGTTCAAATCGGTTTCGTAAGCATCGAGCGATTTGTGATTCTGGAAATAGACGTCGGTGGTCTGGGAAATCGAGGAAATGCCGAAGCCGTGCAGTGACGCCCCGGCCCGCGTGCTGTAACCTTGGAAATTGCGGTGCAAATCGCCGCGCTGCAGAGCGACACAGAGTTCGTCGTCGGGTCGCGCAAAATGGTCGAGCCCGATGTCGATGTAGCCTGCCGCCGTGAGTTTGGCCGTGATGGCCTGGAACATGGCGAGCTTGGCTTCGAGGTCGGGCAGCTCGCCGCGTTGGTCGAAAATGCGTTGGGCCGGGCGCACCCACGGCACGTGCGCATAGCTGAAAACCGACAACCGCTGGGGCGACAGCGCAAGCACGTCGTCAACCGTCTGCTGGACCGAGGCGACAGTTTGACGGGGCAAACCGTAAATGAGATCGAGGCTGATCGCATGGATGCCGCCCACGCGAAGCCACGCGACCGCCTGCTCGTTGAGCGTATGGGGCTGCACCCGGTGAATGGCTTCCTGCACCACCGGGTTGGTGTCCTGCACGCCCAACGACGCGCGATTGACCCCCATGTCGACCAGGGCACCGACATGCTCGGCCGTCAGCGTGCGCGGGTCGATTTCGATGCTGATCTCGGCGTCCTCCGCGAACTTGAATTCGCGCCGCAATACTTCCCCCAGGCGGCGCAGGGATTCCGGCGGAAAAAACGTCGGCGTGCCACCACCAAAGTGCAGCTGATTCACCCTTCGGCCCGGGTTGATCTGACGAGCAACCCACGTGATCTCGCGTTCGAGCAGCCTGAGATACTTCCGCGCCCATTCTTTGTTGCGTGTGATAATCGTCGCGCACCCGCAATACCAACAGAGCGACTCGCAGAATGGCAGGTGGCAGTAGAGCGACAACGGACGATCCGGGTCGGTGTTGTCGGCGGCCATGGCGGCCGGAACGTCGACCTCGAGCAGTCGATCATGAAAACGATTGGCCGGCGGATAGGACGTATAGCGGGGACCCGACGTGGCGTATTTCCGGATCAGGTCCAGATCCGTATCGAAGTAAGAGGTGATGAGCGACTTAACCATGGGACAGCAGCGGCTGAACCATAACTGTCGCAGATCAGTCGGAGCGACACTGCGCGCCGGTTGGCCGGAGCGCTGCGGTTTTTGGCAATTATGCAGCCGACAAACCGGCCTGCCGTCCCGGACCTACGGGATGACCAACTGCATCCCGATCTGCAGATCGTTTTGCGATTTCATCACGCCGCGATTGGCCGCGTAGATGTCTTTGGCGCGGGTCGAATTGCTGTAATAGTGACGCGCCAAACTGTAGAGCGTGTCGCCCTTGACCACGGTGTGCACACGCTGCCCGGCCGGGCGGGCGGCGGGGGCTTCGTCGGGCCGGGTGGGCGCGGTGACCGTGCGACCGGGGGTCGGGTTCGCCGCGGTGGTGGGCGTCGGTTCGGGTGCGGAGGTGATGGCCATGCCCGAGGTGCGCGGGCGCACGGGCACACTGACGCTGCCGGTATTGGAGCGGAGCGTCGCGATCTCGTCCTTCAAGCGGGTGTTCTCGCTTTGCAGGCGTTGCACCACATCGAGCATGTCATTGCGGCGGGCCTGATTTTCGAGGGGCTGCGCCGGGAGGGTGCGGGCAAACTCCCGGGTGGCGGCGTCGATGCGCTGGCGCACCAGATCCGCTTGGGCGGAGTTGGGTTTGAGCTCCAGATAACGGCGAAAATGATAGATCGCGATGATCGGGTCTTTGATCTCGAGCTGGTAGAGCAATCCCACCTCCAAATGGGACTCGGGCGCTCCGTCGGCCCGGGTTCCGATCACGCGGGTGAACGAGGCCAACGCCCCTTGTTCATTGCCCTGCCGGAGGAGTCGTTTGCCTTCGACGTAAGCCGGCTCGGAGGTCTCCGCCACCGGCTCGCTGTCCGGCAGCCGGTTACAACCGGTCAGCAGCACGAAACCGAGCAGGCAAGGTGCTAAAAATCGCGACGACGATCGCATCATTGAGGGAAAAGGATTTGAACGGCCCAAGGTTGCTTCTAAGTCTGGCAACCCGTTCCCGGACACAAACCCTAAATGGCCATCGCACCCAAATCCGCCCTCAAACGCGCCCGCGCTTGTCTGGCCATCGAACAAGACGCCCTCGCCGCCACGGCGGTGGCTTTGGACAAGTCGTTCGTCGCCGTCGCCCAAGCCCTCGACGCCGTCGCCGACCGCGGGGGGAAACTCATCTGTTCCGGCGTGGGCAAGTCCGCGCACATCGCCCAAAAGCTCGTCGGCACGTTCAACAGCACCGGCCTGCCGACTTGTTTCCTGGATGCGACTCAGGCTCTCCACGGCGATCTCGGCCTGTGCACCAAGGGCGACGTGGCCATCCTTTTCAGCAACAGTGGCCAATCCGAAGAAGTGTTGCGACTCCTGCCGTTGCTGCGCCGGTTCGGTGTGACCGTCGTGGCTTGCACGTCTCATCCCAAGTCGGACCTCGCGCGCGAAGCCGATCTGAAACTGCTCTACGTCGTGCCCCGCGAAGCCTGCCCGCTGGAGCTCGCCCCGACCGCCAGCACCACAGCCGCCCTCGCCCTCGGCGATGCGCTCGCGATGGTGCTGCTGGAGGCCCGCGGCGTCACCCGGGACGACTTCGCCAAATACCATCCGGCAGGCAACCTCGGCCGCATCCTCCTGCTGCGCGTCGCGGATATCATGCGCCAAGGCAACCGGTTGCCGATCGCGCCCGACACGGTTTCCACGCAGGACGCGATCCTGCTCATGACCAAGGCCAAGAGCGGCAGTATCGCGCTGGTGGCCACGAAAACGGGCAAACTTACGGGGATTTTAACCGACGGCGACTTCCGCCGCAGCGCGCTGACCGGTCCTAATTTTCTGCAGCAGCCCGTTAAAACGTTCATGACCAAAGGGCCCAAAACGGTGCGCGATGACGCGCTCGGCGTGGATGCGCTTCGGTTGTTCGAAGCGCACAGAATCGACGACCTGATCGTGGTGGACGCTCAGGGAAAACCCGTCGGTCTGGTCGACGGTCAGGACCTGCCCAAGCTGAAAATCGTCTAGTAATTGGTGTAGAGAGAGTTCCCTCCATCGTAGGCCGCGAGCTTGCTCGCGCTCCCAGGCGGTGAGCGGCACGCGAAGAGCGCCCGTGAGCGGGCGCTCTACGTCAATCTGCGGACGATTTCGCGGCCAGCGGTCCGGTCATCTCGGCGGGGTCGACCCACGCATCGAACTGCTCTGTCGTCAGAAATCCGAGTGCGACCGCCGCTTCCTTGAGCGTCGAATCTTCCGCATGCGCTTTCTTCGCGACCTGTGCCGCCTTTTCGTAACCGAGGTGCGGATTGAGCGCGGTGACGAGCATGAGGGAGTTCTGCAGATGCGCGGCGATCCGGGGGCGGTTGGGCTCGAGTCCGACGGCGCAATGGTCGTTGAACGCGAGACAGGCGTCGGCCAGCAAGTGGGCCGACTGCAGGAACGCATCGATCATCACGGGCTTGTAGACGTTGAGCTCAAACTGGCCGCTGGCTCCGGCGAAGGTGAGGGTGGTGTCGTTGCCCATGACCCGGGCACAGACCATGGTGAGTGCCTCGACTTGGGTCGGGTTGACTTTGCCGGGCATGATCGACGAGCCGGGTTCGTTGGCGGGCAGATTGATCTCGCCAATGCCGCACCGCGGTCCCGAGCCGAGGAGGCGAAGATCGTTGGCGATTTTGGTGAGTGCGACGGCGAGACGCTTGAGCGCCCCGTGAGCTTCGACCAGACCGTCGTGCGCGGCCAGCGCGGCAAATTTGTTGGGCGCGGTCACGAAGGGATAACCCGTAAGGTCGGCGATGTGTTCGGCCACGGTCATGTCGTAACCGCGCGGCGCATTCAGGCCCGTGCCGACAGCGGTGCCGCCGAGAGCGAGTTCGGCGAGCGACGGCAACGTGCGGGCAAGCGCAGCGAGACTGGTTTCGAGTTGGGCCACGTAGCCGGAAAACTCCTGGCCCAGCGTCAGCGGGGTGGCGTCCATCCAGTGCGTGCGCCCGATTTTCACGATGTCCGCCATGGCGGCGGATTTCTCGGCCAGGGTCTCCTTGAGTTTCGTGACGGCGGGAATCGTCCGCCCCACCAGAGCGTGGTAGGCCGCGATGTGCATCGCGGTGGGAAACGTGTCGTTCGACGACTGCGATTTATTGACGTCATCGTTGGGGTGAATGAAGCGCTCCCCCACTCCAAGTTCACCCCCGCGCATCACGTGGGCGCGGTTCGCGATCACCTCGTTGCAGTTCATGTTGGACTGCGTGCCCGAGCCCGTTTGCCAGACGACCAATGGGAAATGATCATCGAGTTTACCGGCGATGATTTCATCGCACACGGCGGCGATGAGGGTTGATTTTTCGCGAGGCAACACCCCGTGGTCCACATTGGCCAACGCCGCCGCCTTTTTCAGAAATCCGAAAGCGCGAATGACCTCGATCGGCATCGACCCCGCCGGACCAATGGGGAAGTTCTGTATCGAGCGCTGGGTCTGGGCTCCCCAGTAACGGTCGGCCGACACGGCGACCTCACCCATGGTGTCTTTTTCAAGGCGTTCCTTCATACTCGGAAGGAGATGCAGAAATGGGGTTGAGCAAGGCTGCGGAGCAAAACATGCCAAAGGCAGCGACATCGACCGCGCATTCGTTGCCAAACAATGCGCATCGCAAAGATTTTGGTCTCCGTCGTCTTCGCCATCCGCTTAACTTGTTCCGTCATGCCTACGCCTCCCTTCGTCTACCAAGACCCCTTCCCGCTCGGGAAGGATGAGACTCAATACCGCCTCCTGTCCCAGGAAGGCATCTCCACCACGGAGTTCGAGGGGCAGACCATGCTCAAAGTCGCCCCGGAGGCGCTGGCATTTCTGGCGGGACAGGCATTTCACGACTGTTCCTTCACGCTGCGACCCAAGCACCTGGAACAAGTCGCCGCCATCCTCGACGACCCGGAGGCTTCGGACAACGACCGCTACGTCGCCACTACGCTCTTGAAAAACGCCGAGATTGCTGCCGAAGGCATCCTCCCGTTCTGTCAGGATACCGGCACCGCCATCATCATGGGCAAAAAAGGTCAGCGCGTGTGGACCGGAGCCAACGATGCCGAGTGGCTCTCGCGCGGCGTCTACGACTGCTACACCAAGGAGAACCTACGCTACTCGCAATCCGCCCCGCTCTCCATGTTTGAGGAGAAAAACACCGGCACCAACCTGCCCGCGCAGATCGACCTCTACGCCACCGAGGGCGACGAATACAAATTCCTCTTCGTGGCCAAAGGCGGCGGCTCGGCCAACAAAACCTTCCTGTATCAACAGACCCGCGCCCTGCTCAATCCGAAGAGCCTCGAAGCCTTCGTGGTCGAGAAAATGAAGTCGCTCGGCACCGCCGCCTGCCCGCCTTATCACCTCACGTTCGTGATCGGCGGCACCAGCGCCGAAACGTGTCTCAAGACCGTCAAGCTCGCCTCGACCAAATACCTCGATGCGTTGCCCACCAGCGGCAACGACCACGGGCAGGCGTTTCGCGACATCGAGTTGGAAGCCAAGGTGCTCAAACTCGCACAAAGCACCGGCATCGGCGCGCAGTTCGGCGGCAAGTATTTCGCGCTCGATGTGCGAATCGTGCGACTGCCGCGCCACGGCGCTTCGTGTCCGGTTGGCATCGGCGTTTCCTGCAGTGCCGACCGCAACATCAAGGCCAAGATCAACCGCGACGGCATCTGGTTGGAACAGATGGAAAACAACCCCGGCCGCCTCATCCCCGAATCCATGCGCACCATCAAACAGGACAACGTGGTGCACATCGATTTGAATCAGCCCATGCCGGACATCCTGGCGGAGCTCTCGAAACATCCGGTCACCACCCGCGTGCTATTGAACGGTCCGCTGATCGTCGCCCGCGACATCGCCCACGCGAAGTTGAAAGAGCGCATCGATGCCGGCCAGGGGCTGCCCGACTATCTCAAACAACATCCGGTTTACTACGCCGGTCCCGCCAAGACACCCGTCGGTTACGCGTCCGGCAGTTTTGGTCCGACGACCGCCGGTCGCATGGACAGCTATGTCGACCTGTTCCAGGCCAATGGCGGCTCCATGATCATGCTCGCCAAAGGCAACCGCTCCAACGCCGTCACCCAGGCTTGTCAAAAGCACGGCGGCTTCTACCTCGGCTCCATCGGTGGCCCCGCCGCCATCCTGGCCAAGGAGAGCATCCGCAAAGTCGACGTGCTGGAGTATCCCGAGCTCGGCATGGAAGCGGTGTGGAAGATCGAAGTGGAAAACTTCCCGGCCTTCATCCTCGTCGACGACAAGGGCAACGACTTCTTCGTCAACGGCTGCGCCGCCTGCGTGCCGGGCAAGTAAATCGTCCCGCCTAACCTTCGCCCCCCGACATCATCTGCTCCAACGGTGAGTCGGGGTTTGAATCCGGCGAAGCCTGGGGCGAGGTGATCGGGATCACCGGCGACCATTCCTTCCACGCGTCCTCGGCTTCATCCGCCAACTTGAAACGATGCCCCGCCGGAGCGACCGCGGCCAACGACGCGCCTGCCTTGGGCTCGGGGGTGGCAAACGCCACGCCGCCGCTGAACAGCGATTCAACGGACGAGCTCTTCAGCTCGGCGCCCAGCAAGCCCACTTTCATCGATAGCCCACCCGCGTTCCAGAAAACTGAATTGGTCCGCACCAAGTCGACATAGGCCGATTCGATCCGGATCCTCGCCAACACCCGGGTCGCGTCCTTCGACAGCCAACTGGTTTCCACCTGACCCACTTTGATTTCACGATAGTAAATGGGTGCCCCGGGCGTGATCGCACCGAGAGCAGTGCTCTCCAATTCAAACGCACGCCCCGCCTGCTCGGCCTTCGGGGGCGGTGCCTGGTCCAAGCCTTCAAAGGTGTGCGCCGTCGGCCCGTCGCCGGGACGCACGTTCAGCCGCACCCCACTCACGAGCGTATCCAATCCGCTGACACCGGAGAATCCGATCTTGGGGTGAACAATCCAAAACTGTGATCCCTCGGCCGCGAGCGCGCTCGCCCGCCGATCCAATCGCACCTTGATGAGCACGTGCTGCAGATCGTCGGTGATTTCCACCGCACTCACTTCGCCCACGGTCACGCCCTTGTGTTCGAGCTTGGTGCGTCCCACCTCCACCCCGGCTGCATCGGAGAACGTCACGGTCACTTCGGGTCCGCGTTGAGCGAGTTCTCCGATGACCATCCATCCACTGATGACCAAGGCCAGCAACGGCACGATCCACACGAGGGGCAGACCGCGGAAACGAGAAATAATGGGTTTGGATTGGGAGCTGCTCATGGGAGTGACGGATGATAGTTGGTGAGAAGTATGGGTCAGGCGGAGCGCGCGGAATCCGGCCGCTCCCACAGGAGTCGCGGGTTAAAGGCGTGCGTCGCGAGCATCGTCAGCACGACCGCCGCCGCGAACGCGAGGATGCCGAGTCGGGGCTCGACGGAGGCCAGACCTCCGAACTCCACCGCCCCGGCCAGAAATGCCACGAGGAAAACATCGAGCATCGACCACCGCCCGATCTCATCGATGAGTCGAAAAACCTTGGTCATTCTCACGGGATGGCGCGTGCCGCGACGGACCGCCCACAGCAACCATAACAACCCGCCCAATTTGAGAAACGGCACCATGATGCTCGCCACAAATACGATCAGAGCGATCGGCCACAGGCCGGTCTGAACGAGGTGCACGGTGCCCGAATAAATCGTATCGGTGCGCACCTCGCCGGGAAGTTTACTCGACAACACCGGCAGCATATTGGCCGGCACCAGCATGAAGAGCGCCGCCAAGCCAAAGGCCAGGGCTCGCGTCGACTTGGGCGCTGATTGGTCCGCGTGATTGGTCCGGGCACTCATAAGGTCTCGGGAGGATGAGCGGACTCCGTTCGGGCCAACTCAGTCGGTTCAAACTCAAACGATCGCCAGGCCAGCAGGATGGCCAACGACATCGCGGCGTAACTCCAAAATCCGGCGCCCAAATTCACGTCGACCACCGCCCCCAGCCGGATCAACGCCACCAACACGGCCAACACATAGACCTCGGGCATGCTCCAACGTCGCATCACCCCGATCGTCACCCGCAGCCAGCGCAGCGCCGGCGGCGATATGCCCTGATGACGCGGCAGCACAATCGCGGCCCCCGCCAACAGCATCAAACTGGGCGCCAACCAGACGCACCAAAACGTCCATACCGAAAGCAGTGGCATGCCGTGATCCCACAGCGCCAAGGCCCCGCTTCCCGCCAACTCCACCTGCGATTGCCCGAACTTGCTCACGGTCATAAACGGCAGGCAAAACGCCGGCACCCACAGGATGATGCCCGTCAGCGTGAACGCGGTTCCCGCCTGCCGGCCCCACCGGGCGCCTCGCGCCAACGGCGTCTCGCAACGTCGACAGGACGCCGTCTGCCACCGGGACACGCGCACCGCCTGGTGCGATTGGCCGCAAAGCGCACACGTGTAGACAGAGGACGGGGACGAGCTGGAATCCATGGTGATGAGGCAAACCTCACGCCCATGGACCCCGATCTCATCAACCGGTTTCCGGATCCCGAAAATGAACGCTCAACCCGCCGCCTGGAGACTGTTCCAATACAGGCTCACCCCATCCGTGATCATCTGCACGGCGACCAGGATCAGCAGCATGCCCATGAGCTTCTCCGCCGCGCGCATGCCGCGTGCACCGAGGATGCGGCCGATGCGATCACCCATGATCAAAATCGCGGCGGAGATTCCACAGGCCGCCGTCACGGCAAAAATCCACTCCGGCAGACGCCCCGGTTCCTTGCTCGACAACAGCAACAGGAAGGCAATGCCGCTCGGCCCCGCGATCATCGGCGTCGCCAATGGCACGATGAAAGGTTCCTCATCCTCCGCGCCGCCGAACTGGACCCCGCGATTGGGAAACACCATGCCGATCGCGATCAGGAAAAGCAAAATGCCACCCGCCAAACTGAGCGACGATTGTTGCAGACCGAGAAACGCGAGCAGCTTCGCCCCGACCAACAGGAACGTCATCAGGATGCCGTAAGCGATGAGCACTTCGCGCAACAACACGCGACGGCGACGCTCCTTGGGCACGCGCTCCAAGATGGCGTTGAAGATCACGATATTCCCGAACGGATCGAGAATGAGCAGCAACGTAGCTGCAGCGGAGAATAAGGTCATGCCCACGAAGCTAGCCGCTCGTTTCCATTAGCCAAGCCCAGTGCAAACCCGCCCAACCCAATCAAACAGCATTGATTTATTAACCCCGAACGACCGACGCACGACTGCGGCCCAACGAGCGCTCATTCGCCGTGCACCGTCACGATGATGCGGCGGCGATGCGAGGCGCGGCGGTGTTCCCACAGGAAGAGGCCCTGCCACGTGCCGAGCAACATACTGCCGGCGGCGATGGGCACGGTCTCACTGGTGCGCGTGAGCGCCATTTTGATGTGACTGGGCATGTCGTCCGGCCCTTCCAGCGTGTGCACGAAGTCGGGATCATCGTCGGGCACCAGCCGATCCAACCAACGTTCCAGATCCCGGCGCGCGGACGGATCGGCGTTTTCCATGATAACGAGACTGCAGCTGGTATGTTGGCAAAAGACGTTGACCGTGCCGATGCGCACGCCGCTGCGCGCCACCACCGCGGCCACTTCACGGGTGATTTCGAGCGTGCCGGCGCGAGGCGCGGTCACGGTAAGCGTTTCCTGTAAAAGGGCCATGCGGGGAAACTAAGTGGGCCATCCTCGCCGCGGCCAATCCTGTTTGGCCGCGGTGGGTGCACAAAAAACCCCGACCGCGAACGGACGGGGCAGGAAAGGAGGGGCGGCACAGCCGCTGAATCAGAACTTCAGCGTAAGACGATCGCCCCCGGCGGTAACCCGACGAATCGAATCGTAGAGGAGGTCATCGCTGAGGCGACGAGCGATCAGCGTTTCGACATCGCGGCCGGAAGCGTCCTCATCGTTGCTGGCGAACTCGGACGCATTCGCTTGGTAAGCGAAAAGCCGGTCGCGCGATGCATTGGGACCACTGACTTCACTGAGCGGGTCGGTCCGCGGCGCACTGGCCGTCAGGCCGAGTCGCGGTTGGTTGAGCAAATTGATCATCTGCGGCTGCTCGGCCTCGATGGCGGCCAAATTCGCGGCAATGGACCGTTGGGATGGAGACGGCACGGCGGCGTTCTTGGCCGATTCACCGGCGGCGACGCCCGCCCAAACCACCATGGGAGAAATCGTAACCGGGTCGGACCGGGCAGGCGTTTGCGCGGCGGCGAGCGATGGTTTCACTACGGCCGGAACATCCGCGGTAGAAACGGCGTTTTCAGCGGTTTCTTCCACCGTCACGGCAGCGGCGACGACATCTGCCGGCTCTTCCACAGGCGAGAGTGATTTGGCCACCGAAGAGGTGGTGGTGTAGGCGACCTCAAAGCCGGGCTCGCGATATTCGCTGAAAGAAAGAAAAGTGACGGCGAGCACGGCGGCCGCGCCCATGGGCATCTGGTAACGAGAGAACCCGGCAAAAACCCGAGGCAGGACGAACCACCACCGCTTCGGCTCCACGGCCGCGGCCCGTTGGCGAATGTGAAATTCCTGCTGGAACTCGTTCCAATAGTCCTGGGAAGGACGCTCCGCTCGCTTGATGGCAAACAGGTCGTCGAGAGTTACTTTTTGGGGGGCTTTCTTTTCCGGCATCATGCGCGCATGTAGGACTGTAATTCGGACTGGAGGAGCTGTTTCGCGTAGTGAAGTCGCGAACGCACGGTTCCCACCGAGCAGCCCACCACTTCGGCGATCTGCTCATGGCTGAGTCCATCTATTTCAAATAAGGTCACCACGGTGCGATGCTTGATAGACAGTTTTTGCATCGCCTCGTTCAATTTTTCCTGAAGTTCCCGGACGTAGACCTCTTTATCGGCCCCATCCTTATCCGTCAGTTGGGCAAGAAGTTCCGTGGTCTTGTCGTCTTCGGTAATCTTCTCGAAGCTGAAAAAGGTGCGTAATTTCGCTTTTCGCAGGTGGCTGAGGGTCGAATTGACCGCGATCCGATAGAGCCACGTGAAAAACGAAGACTGCCCCTGGAATCGGTTAATCGACTGAAACGCCTTGATGAACGCGTCTTGGGTGAGATCGCCCGCGTCCTCCCGATTGGAGGTCATGTTGTAGATCACTCCGTAAACGCGTTCGCGGTAGCGCAGCACCAATTGGTCAAATGCGCTCACCTCCCCGGCTTGCACCTGCAAGACAATCTCCCAGTCACTATCCGCCTCTTGCCGGCGCTCGGAAGAGCTGACCAGAGTTTTGCCGAGGGCTTTCGACATGGCGGACATACGAGGCGGGAGACTGGCGGACCGGTTCGATGCAATCAATCGGAATTTGCGTCGACTTCAGCGCTTCACAGCCCGCTCTGAGGTTAGGGTTGCAGCAATTTCACTTGGGCTCGGAGCACTTCCGCCAGGGAAAGTAACCGCGGCACCGCGGGCAGCGCCGCGAAAGCACCGATCGCGCGTTCGCCTTTTCGGAGCTGCGATTCCAGCGCTTCGTTGACCCGGTCGAAAATGTCGAGTTCGCGCAATTGGCGCAGGCGCAGCTCCATGTTGGTCGCAGCCTGGCCGGTGATTTCGCTCATGAGCGCGGCCCGCTCCGTGGGTTTGAGGGCATCCGCCAACTCCAATAGCGGCAGGGTCAACTTACCGCTGACCAAATCGGTGCCGAGGGTTTTGCCGATCTTGCCTTCCTCGCCGAAGAAATCGGCCAGGTCGTCGAAGATCTGGTAGGCGATCCCGAGTTGGCGTCCATAAATCGTCGCTGCCGCCACGAAATCGTCATCGTAACCTCCCAGTTGACTGCCGAGGTGACAGGATACCCGGAAGAGCTCGGCGGTTTTCAGATCGATGACCCGGTAATAATCCTCGCGCGTGATCGCAGTGGTGCCACGGCGCATGGTTTGGATGATTTCCCCGGCACAGACGCGGCGCGTCGATTCCCCCACGGCGGAGCACACGGCCGTGGTGGGAAACTGGGCGGCCAAATGCAGGGCGTGGGCAAACAGCGCGTCGCCCAACAAAACGGCGGCTTCCGGACCGAAGGACTTCACGGCGGTATCGCGACCACGGCGCAAGCCGGCTTCGTCCATGATATCGTCGTGCACGAGGGTCGCGAGGTGCACCAGCTCGATCACTGCCGCCACCTTTACCAGCGCGGGCGACACGGCGTCATCCTGCCAACCGCTCAGAAACACCAACGCGGGGCGAATACGTTTGCCGGAGGTATCGATGCAGTAGTCCGCCATCTCCCGGACTTCCGGCTCGAACGCTTGAATCTGCTCCCGCAGGCACGCATCCAGCGCCTTTACGTGCGGACTCAAACGCGCGAAAACCGACGCAAACTCAAGCGGTGCGGTCGGGCTGGAGGCGGAGGGCGGCGAGGTTGGCATGAAGCGGAAAGCCAAACGCGTGTTCATGCATTTTGCTAACCAATACTCCCGGAATAAGCTCGCGTTGTGATACATCGGTTAAGTGCTTAAGTCCCCGCTCCCTTAAGAACGCCTGAGTTGTCCCCTGCCCCATGTCTTCGTCTCCGTTGGTCGTCTTGTTTATGCTGGGAGTCGGCATCTATGTCGCCCACCTGTGGTGGACCGACCTGCAGGCCCACCGCCAGGGCAAGCCGACGTCGGGCGGTTTACCCGGGGCCCGCCCCACCCGCTCGACCGCCATGGTAATCGCCGTGGTGGGTTCGCTGGTGATTCTGGCGGGCGAAACATGGGGGGAAATCCACCTCGGTCTCACGGCGGAACAGTCGGAGATCACCGTGCTTTTCGGCTGCTACACCCTGGTGGCCGCCGTGATTGAGGAGATCATATTCCGCGGCTTCATCGTCGTGCCCGAAGCTCGGGGACGCGCAGCGGTATGGGGCGGCGTCTTCGGCGCTTCGATCGTCTTCGCGCTGATCCATCCCTTTCTGTGGGAATGGGACGACGGCACCCTGACGTGGACCCTCGGCGCCAAAGGCTGGTTCAGCACCGGCGCCGTGTTCGCGAGCTCGCTCTGGTTTTACACCGTGCGCTTCATGCCGGCCAACCCGTCCCGGTCGCTGCTCCCGTGTTTCGCCGCGCATGCGGCGAAAAACCTCGGCGTGTTCGCGATTAAGGCCGCCCAAGGCTTCGTCGTCGGGCTCTGGTGATGCCCAACATCCCGCAACCGTGGTTTTTCACACCAGGAACGCGAAGTTCGCAAAGCCATGGGGGTATGATTCTGCGCGAACTTTGCGGCCTTCGGGTAAAATCCGATTGGTCTGAGAAACTGGGACGGCGAGTGATGCCAACGGCGCGTGGGCATCCGTCCCGGATTTTAACGCAAAGGCGCAAGGCCGCGAAGCCGCCAATTACTGCGCGGGGTGCCTCTCCGTAACTTGGCGGCTTGGCAGCTTTGCGTTAAACCGAGATTCCGCCGTTGGATTTTACAGAAGGCAACGAAGAGCACGAAGCTGGAACGAGTTGCAGGCGATTATGGGCATCAATTCATTTACCCGTAAGGTGAGTTGGATGCCATGCCGCTTACTCGATTTAACTCACGTTATTACAACGCTTTGTTAACTTTGTTACCTTCTGTGAACTGCGTTAATTAGGTTAAAATCAACCGGCATGGTGACGCACCGAGCGCGGCAGCGCATCACTGCACTTCGTAGACTTCGACGATCGCGATGCCGCTGGAGTTATCGCCGCTCGTGACCAACGCCGTGTAGTTCCCCGGCGGTAGCGTGATGAGGAGCACGGCATCCAGACTACCGGACGGCAGGGCGAACGCCCCCACTTCACTGGAAGCCTGGACCACACCGGCCGCATCATTGCCCCTTTGCCAATTATCGTTTTGGCGGACCGTGCTGCCGTCGGACTGACGCACGAGCTCCAGCACCGGATTGGCCAATGGTCCCGCAATACCAAACTCGGACAAGGTGGGTCCCACCGCGCGGATGAGCACGCGTTTCGGCGTGGTGCCATTGACGATCACGCCGGCGATCAATGCCTGGTCGCCCGCCCCGACGCGACCGCGGGTCGCGACGTTGAGCATCTTGTCGTCCGAGAACGGCGTTTGCGTATCGAGGTCGTAGATTTCGACCAACCCCACTCCCGTCGCGCCACTTACACCGGAGACTTGGGCGGTGTAGGGTCCAGGATTGAGCGTAGTGACGAGCGCAGAATCCGCGCTGCCGGTTGGCAAAGCGAACGCACCAATCGTGGCAGTGGCGCCGGGCACGGCGGCATCAGTGCCCCAGTTGTCATTGCTGGCAACCACGGTGGCACCGCTGTAGACCTTGAGCGTCGGGTCCGTGACGACGCCCGAGACACCGTAGTTGGCCAACGTGGGACCAATGGCCCGGACCAGCACTTGTTTCGGGGTCGCACCATTGACGACAAAGCCAGCCACGAGGATTGATTCGCCGGTGCCGACGTATCCGCGAGTCGAGAGATTGCGCAGGAACCCGTCCGCGGCCGGAGCCGGAGAGCTCAGCGCCGCCCGGATGGTGCCGGAAACCGCCCCGCCCCGGGCGAAGCCCTGAACAAAGCCCGTTGTCGCATCGAGGGTGCCAGTGATCGTGCCCCCATCGCTGGTGGACACCGTAAAGGTATTGTTCGCGCCGAAGGCACCGAATCCCACCGTGCGGTTACCGCCACTCGAGGCCAGCACAGTGAGCTTACCATCGGGAGCGGCGATCATGAGCAGTTCACTATCGTTTTGAGAAAACAGACTACCGTAGATCACGCCGTTCGGGCCCGTGTAAGTCAAACTGGGGAAGGATGCGACCCCGATCAGAATGGCCCGGTTGTTGTCGAATTGACCATTCACGCCGGCGTCGCTGAACGTGCCTGAGATCACGGTCTGCCCACTTTGGACCAGTGAGAAATTACCGGCCGAGTCCACCGCGATATCCTTGTAGACATAGATGGTGGGATTGGCGCCATTGCTCTTGCCGATGAATGTGGCACTGACGGTGCCGCGACGCACAATGGTGAACTGGCCGATCTCGAAGCCGGCGATATAGGTGCCGGAGTAAACCGTGTCGGTTTCAACCTCCGCCGCATCGACCACCGCGACCACGACCTGAGTCGACGTCGTCGTTTGGCTGCCGCTATCTGACGCGCTGACTTGCAAACGGTAAATGCCGGCCGCGCTCGGCGTCCAGTTCATCGTATAGGGAGCTTCCGCATCCGTGCCGATCAACACACCGTTGGCGTAGAAGCTCACCGCCGCCACCGTTCCGTCTGAGTCGGATGCACTGGCGGTCAGAGCGGTGGAGCTACCCAACAGCACCGTGCTGCCGGCGCCGGGCGAAGTGAGCGAAACCGAGGGCGCCGTATTGCCGACCACCGAGACACTCAACGTATCAGATTGCGTCACGTTGCCGGAATTGTCGGTCGCCCGGGCCGTAATGCTGTAGGTGCTAGCCGCTGAAGGGGTCCAAGTTATACTGAAAGGTGCGGCTGTGTCCGTGCCTATTTGAACGCCGCTCGCGAAAAACGCTACACTGGTGAGCGATCCATCAATGTCGGATGCATTCGCAGTAAAAGTAATGGGAGTTCCCGCACCAAACGATGAGCCATTTGAAGGACTCGTCAGATTCACCATTGGTGGCGTGTTATTCGCAACGGTAATGCTCACCGTGGAACTGGTGGCTATGTTACCCAGATTATCGGAAATACGAGCGGAGACTTCATAGGTTCCTGCCGAAGTTGGAACCCATATGCCGTTAAATGGAGCGACTGCGTCGGTCGCGATGGGAAACCCATTCGCGATAAAAATTACAGAGGCGACACTTGCGGGTGCGCCGGCGCTGGCACTCGCGGACAATGCGATGGGACTACCCACCACATATCCCGATCCTGCTGTAGGAGAGGTGAGGTTGACCACCGGATCGACCCCACCCGTAACGACCACATCGACTCTTGCGGAAGTGCCAAGATTACCGCCCGTATCCGTGACGACGGCTGTGAGCGTGACCGGCCCCACCGCAGTGGGGGTCCAATCGAGCGCATACGGAAAGACATTGTCCGTCCCCACGCTCGTGCCATTAGCGAAGAATTCAACCGCCGCTACACTCCCATTCGGTCCGGAGTCGACCGCGGTGGCGCGTAAGGAGGTAGGCGCATTCACGACCAAAATGTTGCCCACGAACGGACTGGTAATGGAAACGGTTGGGGCGGTATTCGCCTGAACCGATACCGTAACCGTCGCGCCAGTCGTTTGGTTGCCGGAGGTATCTGTGGCGACAGCGTGAAGGGAATAGCTTCCCGACGAACTCGGAACCCAGGCGGTTATAAAGGGCTCGGTCGTGTCTGGTGCACCTTGATTGCGACCATTTACGAAAAACTGAACACTGGCAATTTGCCCGTCCGAATCGAGCGCGTTCGCGATCAGGTTCGTGCTGAAACCGGCAACCAAACTGCTGGTCGAAGTCGGTGAAATAATTGAGACGGTGGGAGGAGACGAACTCGCGTCCGCCGCGTTCACCGCCACCGCCGTGCTTGTCGTTACATTGCCCGCATTGTCGGTTGCCCGAGCTGTGAGCGAAAACACTCCGGGAGCCTCCGGAGTCCACGAGAAGATATAAGGAGAAGTCGTGTCACTCGTCCCCAACACTTGCCCATCGAGAAACAGCTCAACGGAAGCGATCGAACCGTCGGTATCACTTGCCGCCACGATCACTGTGGCGGTGGTCCCCACTTGGACAACCGAACCTGCGGCCGGAGAACTTACCACCACACTCGGTGATCCGCCACTAGGGTCAGTGACGGCCAAAGAGACGGGGGCGCTCGTAACCAAATTCCCATCATTGTCCGTCGCTCGGGCCTCCAGAGAAAAGGTCGCCACGGCCGTGGGGGTCCATCCCGTCGTATACGGGTAGGTCGCATCGGTGCCGATCAATGTCGAATTCGCGTAGAACGAGACCTTCTGGATGTTTCCATCGGCATCGGAAGCATTCGCCGCGAGAGTTAATGGCGTGTTGACGCGGTGGGAGGCTCCGTTCGTTGGCGTCGTAAGTGAAACGGTTGGTTCGACCCCAATCACACCACCGCCGCCAGAACCGCCGCTTCCTTGTATCGATACCGAAACTGATGCAGAGACGGTCGACAGTCCGAGGTTATCGGTCGCCAGCGCGGTAATCGCGGTCAAGGGATTATCAGGATCGGCATTCGCAGGCGTCCATGCTATCTCATACGGGGCTGTAAAGTCCTCGCCAATAAACTCTCCACTGGCGAAAAACTGAACAGAGCTAACGGTGCCATCGCTGTCGGACGCGGATGCCTTCACGTTGATCGTCGATCCCGCTGAAATCGCCACCCCATTTGAGGGTGAATTTATTGAAACCGCGGGAGGCGCGGAGATTGAAATCGAACTAACCGGCGATGCGACCACGTTATTTTTGTCATCATAGGCCAACGCACTAATTCGATACTGCCCAACCGCCAACGGTTGCCAGTCCGCAGTGTAAGGGAACGCCAAGTCAGTCGCGAACAATACTCCGTCCACATAAATTTCCACGCGATCGATCCGCCCATCGCTATCGTTAGCGGTTATCGTGATCCCAATCGGAGCGGACGGCACTGCGATGATTGAGTTATCGCCAGGTGCGGCTACTTCAACCGTCGGAATCGATCCGATACGCGAAACAATGCTCAAATTTACGGCAGAACTGGTCAATCCCGTGGTCGACCCATTGCCATCGGTTGCCATCGCCGTGATGTTTACCGAGTTCCCCACCGCAGCGGTTGGAGTATAAACAAACGAATACGGAGCGGTCGAATCGGAACCGAGCAAAACACCGTCTGCAAAAAACTCAATTTTTTGAATCGCTGCCTGCTGGGGTGTGGCATCCGCCTTAATTGTCACGGACGATCCTTCCGGAACCAATGTGCCGGCCAATGGGCTGGTAATCGTGGCACCCGTGGCAAAAAACCTAACGGTCGGGGACGTCACCGTCGTTACGCCATCAGAGGCTGCCACCGTCAAGTAGTAGACCCCGGGCCGGGGAGGAACCCATGAAGCACTCGCAGTTGCAGGAGGAGCAACGGCACCAGGAGACTGACCAATCGAAACTCCATTGACGAAAAACGAGTAGGTGAAACTGCTGGCGGTGAAGGTGCCCTCTGCTAAGGCAGTCACCGTTACCGCACTATTGGATTGTCCATAGGACTCATTCGGAGTCCCGAAATCCACACCTCCGGCGTTCACGTTGGTAATGTCCACCCGCAGGACGGGAGATTCCTGTGCGAAAAGTCCCATCGCTCCCAACCACCCGAAGGCGGTCAGCAGGAGGAGGTTTCTTAAAAGTCGGTTGCCCGTTTTCATCGTGATCCTTGGTTGGTCCGAAGTTCGGGGTTATTCGTTGGCGTCGGTGGTGACCGGCGGGAGAAAGGGGTCGGGGCCGTCACGGTAACCGGGGAGTTCATCGCGTCTCAATTGCATCTCGCGGATGGCACGGGGATCAAAAATTTCCTCAGCCGGAGCCCCCTCCGCCGATACCGTTTTAGCGGTGATGAAGATCAGCAAGTTACGCTTGTCCTCGTCGAGACTCTCTGAACGGAAAAGACGACCGAGGCCGGGAATATTGCCCAAGAACGGAACCTTCGTCTCCGAGTTTTGGGTGTTTTGCTCGATAAGGCCGCCGATGCCCATGGTGTAACCGTCCTTGAGCGAGACCTGTGTCTTGGCTTTACGCGTTGCGATGATAGGAATCTGCGCACCGCCCGCGCCGCCGAAGCTGGTGAAGCCGTTCTGGCTGCTGACTTCAGGTTCGATCGTCAGCTTGATGAAACCCTGGGCATTCACTTGGGGCGTGACCTTAAGGAGAATACCCACCGGACGATACTCGAAGCCGCTGACCTCGAACGTGCCGCGTTCGGCGTTGTAGGTGTAATTGGGAATCGGATACTCGGAGCCGACGTTGATCTGCGCTTCGGTGTTGTTGAGCGTGACGACGGTCGGGTTCGAGACGAGTTTGGTGTCGTTCTGCTGCTGCAGCGCGCTGAGCACGAGGGAGAAGTCGGAGGCGGAAAAAACGGCGGAGGTCGCGCGGGCGGTGCCGCCGGTGCCGATCAAGTTACTCAACTGTGAAACCAGGTTGCTGTTCTCGTTGCGGGTCGTCGTGGTGTCGGCCACGGACGAGAGCGAGGAGTCCGTCTGCGTGTTGGTATTGGCCAGTGTGGAGGTCACCGAGCTCGAACTGTTGGCCGTCGCAGCGCCGCCCGTGGCGTTAACGCCCGTCGTCGCCGTCGATTGGGTGCCGCTGGTGCTGGTGGCATCGGTGCCATTGGAGTTGGAGTTGGTGACCACATTTTCCCCGAGCACGGTGTTGTCCGAGATGTTGGATACATCCCGGCTATTCGAAAATTCATTGCCGCGAGTGGAATCGTAAGTGCGGTTGATGCCCCCCACCCCGACTTGATAACCGGCGAGCGAGCTCCAATTGACGCCAAGATCCTTCACGTCGCGGTTGGTCACCTCGACAAACTTCGACTCGATCATGACTTGATCGGTGGCCTTGTCGAGTTGCTCGATGATGGGCCGAATACGGCTCAGACGGGACGGCCGCTCGGTGATGATAAGGGCATTGCTCCGGGCATTCACCACGATGCGTCCACCCACCGCGGTATCGATCAGCGGCTGAATCGAGCTGAGTAAATCGCCGGCCCGGGCGTAATTGATCACAAACACGTCGGTGGTGGTCGGCTCCTGCAGCAACGACTCCTGGCTGACGACTTTGATGATGTTGCCCTCTTCGACAAACGTGTAGCCCACGGGGCCGAGCACGACTTCGAAAATCTGCCGCCAGGTGACGTCGCGCAGTTTGATCGAGGTGTTGCCCTGCAAGGTGTCCGGGATGACGAGATTCAGTTCGAACAGATCGGCAACGTTGCGCAGAATGTTGCGAATTTCCTCGTCGGGAAAGTCGACGGAGAGCGTGTCGCGGCCCCGGGCCACCGAACTGGCCGTGACGTCTTCGATGATGACGGTCGGCACCACAGCTTCGGCCTCGACGGCGGTGCCCATGCCCTCACTCGTCGCCGGGGCGGAGGGAGCGGAAGGTGGGGCCGGATCGAACGGCTGGTCCATCGTGGTTTCGGTTTCGGCGGGAGGGGTCTGCGCCCATACGGTGGTCACCGCGAAAAGGCCCAGCGTGAGAGCACCCAGAAGATTGGAAAGCAGTTTGGTCCTCATGGTCAGTTGTCGTTTTTGATCGGCCGAGTGTATTCAGCTTCGCCGAGCCGGATGGTGAAGAATGACGATTCGATATCGCTGATGGTGAGAGTGTAGCGTTTACCTTGGTAAATGATCGGGAGTTGATCCCCGACGCGGATTTTTTTCTGTCCAAACAACAGCAGCGGTTGTCCGCCCAGGATCATGGTGCCCGAGGGATTCAGCTCCGGCGCGATGGTTTCCAACAGATCATAGTCGTTGGACGGTCCGGTCGGCTGAACCACTTCGGGTTCACCCGGAGCTGCGGGAGCTGGAGCCGGCGCGTTGGGCTTGGGCTTCATGCTATTCGGGAAAAAGGGATTATTGAGATCGTCGGGCAGCGATTCATCGCCGCCGCGATCCAGCATATGCACGGCTTGTTCGACGGTGGCCACGCGGCGTTGGGGCGGCAGCACGTCGGCCCGTTGCGCCCACCCCGCGGTCCCCAGCAAACCGAGCGCGAGGGCCCCGAGGATGATACGAATATTCAGGGGTCTCATTGGCGGCCGAGCAGTTGCAGGTTGAGACTGAGCACGATTTTTGGATCGGTGCCGGTAAGCGCTCCCCCCGCTTCCCGACTGGGGTTGAAATTGGAAGTCTGAAACCGGACATAGTGTCCTCCCGTTTCCAGCCGCCGCACGAAGTCCATTAGCTGGATGTAGGTGCCTTCCACCGCGACGGTGTAGGGCACGGCGGAGTAGATCGTGGCTTTCTTCGGACGGTCGGCGATGCCCTGGCGAAGGTCGATCAGGCGCAGATCCAGTTCAGATTCCAGACGATAAAAGAACTGGAGATTCGTGGCCAACGCCGATGGGTCGATGGCCCGACGGCTGATGGCATCGGTCGCCTCTTTGACCTTGGCGGCATCGGCCTGTAGACGGTTCGCGTAGCGTAAATTGTTTTTGTAGCGTTCGCTGAGCCGCGTGCGCTCCTCGAGGGTGGCCTCCAGTTCGGTGATATTCCCCGCCCGCACGTAACTGCCGATGGTGAGCAGAACGGCCAACACCCCGCACCCTACTCCCACGGGATGTTTTTTTATGAAGAAAATTATGTTTTGCGCGTCGAAGGCCATGATCGGTCCAAGGGTTATTTGCCGGTAAACTCCAAGCGTATCTCCATCGCCAGTTTGCCGGTGGTCGGGTTCCGGATCAGGCTGGTGAGGGCCGCGTCGCTAAACAGGGGGCCGAACAATTCATCCTCATCCAACGTCGCGACCAAACCAGAGGCGTAGCCGCTGGCTTCGTCAGGGGTGCCTGACACCACGCCTCGCAACGTGATGACCGATCCCCGCCAATCCACCGAATTGATCATGATGTTTTCGGGCAGGATCTCACCCAGGTGCAGCATGAAGGTGGAGAGTTTCAACGGCGCCTTCACAAACTCGGCCACTTCGTTGATTTTCTTTTCGTCCGCTTGGAACTCCTTGAAGAGCTTCACCGCGGCCGCACTGGGATACTGATCCTTCGCAATCTGATCCTCCAACCGCGATATCTCGGCGTTCATGGAATAGATCTGCATCTCCTGACTGCCGAAATTGAACAGCGTCGCCGCGGCGATCAGGATCGCGATGACATTGATGAAAAACGCCGTCCGAATCGGCTTCACATCGGGAAGTCGATCGGTGTTGCGAAAGTCGAGATGCCAAGCCGGCAGCTTCGAAGTCGCCGACTCGGTCTTATTCTTCAGTTTTGATAGCATCGTATCGAGGCATGAGACTGAGCACCCCAAACCATTCGCGGGTGAGCTCCAATTCGGCGGCACTGGGAGCAATCGTAATGCCCCGAGACTCCAACCATGGCATGAGGTTTAACTTCAACTGGCCCACGCCAAGTTGGGTCGCGATGACTTCCTCCAACCAGGACAACTTCGAGGAAAGATTGGGGCAGAACACACTGCTGATGGATTGTCCGGTCTGAACTTCGAAAAACCCGATGGAGGACTGCAACTCATGCAAGAGGCGCTTGATCAAGGTCGGGCCCATGCCGGTGAAGTCGAAGGTATTGGAGAAAAACAATTTCTTCGCCGATTCCTCGTCCTTCAAGCCGAGCTCCTTCTGCACCACTGGTATCATCGAGCTGAGCCCATGCGGCAGCAACCGCGACGCCTCGACCCCATCGGCCGAAACGATGAACGAGTGCGCGGAATTGAGCTCCAGTTCCAACACGACCACCGGCGCCTTGATCTCGTTGAACTTCAGATAGTCCGCCAGGGCACCGATGCAGGCCAGCGAGCCAAACTCCAGACGATCCGGGTAAACGCCCTCCGCCAGCACCGCATCCTGTGCTTCATCGAGGCCCTCCTTGGGAATGCCCACCACCATGACCTCTTTCTCCGTCGGGTCGGCCATGTTATACTCCGCACCGTTGGACGCATTGATGAAGGCCAAATTGTAACCTTCCGGCTCAATGCGATATTGGCTCGCGGCAAATTCGCTCAGATACCCGTCTTCCTTGACCCGTCGGGGATCGATGGTGGAACGCCGCAGCAATCGCTTTTCCGGAAACACGCTGCATTGAGCCTGCAGCAATCCATGCGTGGATTTCTTGGGCAGAAAATGCTCCAGAATCTCCCCCCAGCCTTCTTCATCGGTTTCATCGCACGCGGCGAACTCCTCAATGACCATGGGACTGGTAGCCGAATTTGCCCTCACCACCCGACGGGAGTGATTGGCGAATTCGACAAAAAGGCCTTTCGGTTTGGTGGCGAAAAACATGCGGCGGGTGACGTAGGGAGTATTCCGGGGTCTGAGTCAGCGAAAGGATGATAAGCCGACGAGACGACGGTGACATTGCAAAACTCTAACCGAAGGACCGGCAAGACAAGGCTAATTCCGGCGCTTAAGCCCTCGCAAAAAGGTATTTACCATCCATTAGCATACCCGCTCTCGCGCTCGATTTTTTACATTTAAACGCCCCATTCCGCCCACGCGAAAAACCCGCTGCATCTCCACAGCGGGTTTGAAAACGGTAGCTGAAACGGACCACGCCTACGCGTGACCGCGAGCGTTTACCATGAACGCTTCTTGTGCCGGTTCGACTTCAAGCGCTTACGACGCTTGTGCTTGTTCATTTGGAGACGGCGCTTCTTTTTGAGATTACCCATGACTGGAAAGTGATTCGATTGAAGAAAAGAGCCGGACAACCTGCCGGTCACGTTCGGGCGTGTAAAGCGCGAATTCACCGCAATTCCACCACCCGTCCTGCACGCACAAAAACCACCGCAACCGTGACCTGCGACAATGCTACTTGGGCCAATCGGGCCGCCGCCTCGGCATATTGCGTCAATTGCGGTCGGTAGCCTTCGGCTTGGGCATCCAACGACCCTTGGCCAACTTCATCAGTCTTAAAGTCGTAAACCTTTAAAGACCGGGCCATTCCGCGGTCGTCCCGCTCAACCACCACGCGATCGAAAACACCCGATGTCCAAGTCGCACCATCAGCCCATTCGTAGGCTCGCTCCCGCCATACATCGGTCTCACCCGTGGAGGGACGTTCAAAGAGGGCGCGGGTCTCCGCACTCTTCCAGAGCTCGGCGACCGCCCTGACTGCCTCCGCATCGCGGCCCGCCGTGATCATTCGCTCAACCCAGTCGCCGAGTTCCTCCGCCGTCAGCCATTCGATGGTGCCCAGCAGCTCGTGCACCGTCGTGCCCCATGCCGCCCGGGAACTCGATTTGGCCGCAAACCAGCGCTCGCCCGGCAAGAAAACGGTCGCGCCGCCCGCGGGCGTGCGAGGTGATCGACGCACCATACGCTCGATTTGCTCCGGCGGTTCAATTCGGGAGGACTCATCCGCCACCGCAACGTCCGCTTCCGGCGTCGACAGATCTCTGAACCAATCCGGATCCCCCGCCTGCCACGTTTCACCCAAGGCCTGCGTCAGCAGTTTGGGAAAATTCCGGGAACTCGATCGCCCGACCGGCTCCATCACCACGTAAAGCGCCTGCTTCGCCCGGGTGAGCGCCACGTAAAGTTTGCACAATGCCTCGTAAGCCGACTCGGCCTTCTCCGCGTCAATCTGTTCCGCGAAGACGGAATCATTCTGCGCCAACTGCATCGTGGGCAGGTCCAGCACCCAATCCACCTCGTGGTGCGCGTCCCGGTGCACGGCCAACCCCTTGCGCCGCTGGTCCACACTTTGCCCCTGCAAATCGGGCAACACCACGACATCGAACCCCAATCCTTTGGCTTTGTGCACGGTCATCACGCGGATCACTCCCGGGGCCTCCGCCTCGCGCAGCGTGTGCGCCGCCATCCAATCGAGAAACTCCGCCACATCGCGCCCGCCGTTTTCATCGAACGCTTCCGCGGCTTCGATCAATTGCCGCCCGCGCAGTCGGCTGAAGTGATCGTCCGCCGCGATATGCGGTTCCATCCGCCGCACCCAGTCGAACAACATCCCGGCAAATCCCGCCGCATCGATTTCCGCCAACACTTCCGTGCAAACCTGACTGGGATCGCGCCAACCCAACTCATCCAGCACCCGGGCCACCGGCGACATCGCGACCGCTTCCCGCGCCATGCTGTCGGCCGGATACGCCGCCCAGCGCAGCAGGGCAAGCAACCCGCATGTGAACGGGTTGTCGAAAGCGATGTGCAGGTCGCTCTCCGCGATCGCCGCCAATCCCCCCTCGGCGCGCAGATACTCCGCCAAGCGTGCGCCCGTATCGTTTTTCTGCACCAACACCGCCACGGTCAGGCCGCGCTCCGCCGGGTCGATGTCGCCCAGAATGCGCAACGTCTCCGCAAAGCGCCCCGCCTCGTCGTCCGCTTGCCGCAGCGCCGCGAACCCCGCCAGTTGGGGTCGGGCCGATTCATGCGCCCGCCAATCGCGTATCCAACGTTCCACCACGACCGGCGGGACCATCGCGCTCAACGCATCCGCCTCACCGCAGACGGCATTGACCATCGCGATCACGGCCGGTCCGGAACGCCAGGACTGCGTCAGGTGTTGCTCCCCAATCGAGCCCGGTGCCGCCTCATTGTAGTAGTCGAATATTTCCCGAAACAAACGCGCATCACCCCCGCGCCATGCGTAGATCGCCTGCTTCACGTCACCGACGTAAAAAAAGCTTCGCCGACCTTCCGGGTCCTGCACCGCCTCATCGATGAGATTTCGCAGAATCGCCCACTGCCGCCGGCTGGTGTCCTGGAATTCGTCGAGCAACCAGTGATCGAAGCGCGCGTCCAACCGCCAATCGATCAACAGTCGCCGCTCCGCGTCCATCGCGCCGGGACCATCCGGCTGCAACAGTCGCTGCACGTCGGCAAACGTAAGTTGTCCCGTGCGTCTCACTTGGTCGTCGTAGACGCGATCGTAGAGTGCCAACACCGCGTGAATACCCCGGGTGATCTCGAATTTACGAGTGAACTCCGCCGCCACGATCGCTCGCATCACCCCGGCAATCGCACGACCCGTCGCCGGATCCAGCGACACCTTGCGTCGTTCGATGGTCATGACCGCATCGCCGGCCCACAGGCCGTCCCACACGGCCAACGCATTCTTCAGCAGGTATTCCACCGGCTTCGGCAACACGGCCCCGGGCACCCACTCCTGCAGCGCCGTGAAAAAGTCCTCCCACCGGGCGCGTTGCTTTTCATTGAACTCCGCCCAGGGCAACGCCTCGCGACAACGCTCGGCCGCCGCCGCGATCGGTTCGGACTCATCCAACCACGGACAACCCTCCGGCCAGATTCGCGCCGGATTTCCCCAGGCGTCGCCGTTCGGTGCCGCCAGATAAGTTTCACCGTGCTCATCCAAAAACCGGTCCAGCCGTCGCTGCAGCCCCTTCTCCTCCACCCCGTAGGTCGCCCGTTTGAAGGCCTCCAGAAAGTCATCCCGCGCCGCCTCGCTCGTCGCGCCGACGCCAAAAATCAAGCCCAGCACACGCTGACGTTCCCGCCGGGCCGTCGCTTCCTCCAGCAACGTGAACTCACCACCGAGACCCAGCTCGAGCGGAAACGCCTGCACGAGCCGGGAAAAGAACCCATCCAACGTCCCGAGGTGCAATCGCGACATCGCGTTGATCATGGCCCGGAGCAGTCCCAGGAAATCTTCGGTCCCGAAGTCCCCCTGTTCGATCTCCCGCGCGAGCGTGCGCGCCGCCTTCGCCTCGGTCGCCGCCGCCGCCAAACGGTTCAGAATCTCGTCAAAAAACTCGCCCGCCGCCTTGCGCGTAAAAGTCAGCGCCACGATGCGCTCGGGCGGAGCCCCCAGCGCCAGCAAACGCACAAAACGAGTCGTCAGCGCATAGGTTTTCCCCGCGCCCGCCGACGCCAGAATCATCAGGTGACCGAGATCGCTCACGACGCCCCTCCCTGTTGTATCCATCCATCGGCGACACTGGCGGCCACCCCGTGATGAAACAACGTGGCCCAGTCCTCGTCCCCCCACCCCATTTCCTCCACCGGCGGCCAGAATTCACCCGCACCGATCGCCGCCGCGATATGCTCCGCGCAGGCCTCGGCCGCCGCCTGCAGCGCAGGGTCGCCCTCCGGCCAGAAAGACAGATCGGTTTCCCCCACCGCCTTGGAAAGGTTGAAATAGGCACAACTCAGCTCGGTGCCGTAATCCGCCGCCAAGGCGCGACAATAGAGCGGCAGTTGCAGATCGACCCAGCGCTTTTCCTTTCCGGCCCACTCCCAACGCAGCCACTCCGGACGCGCTAAATCGGCCTCCCGCACCCGGCCCAAATGCGCATCCAGCGGCGCGGCGGGAGCATCGGATGTCTTATAGTCGATGACCCGCACCCGGCCGTCGTCGTGGCGGTCAATCCGATCGATTTTACCGCGCACCTGCAGCGGACCGATCGGGATCGAGAATTCGTGTTCCACCGCTTCGATGCGCCATCCGTCGGTCCGGATTTGTGCCTGCAAAGCCGCCGCCCGGCGCAACCGCTGTCGCCCGGATTCCAACTGGATGACCAACGGCAAACTGCGATTTTCGCCAAAACGGGCCTGCGCCTCCGCGTCGAACTTGGCCAACAAACCGGCGCTCAAGATCGCCTCGTCCGCGCTGTCGCGCAGCGCCTCGTCCTCCCCCATCGCCTGCAGGGCCGCGTGCACCAGTGTGCCGAAGTCACGCGCGTCGAGCTCCACCTTGGCCAAGTCCAGCGCCTCCATGCGCAGCACGTGCTTCAGATAAAAGCGAAACGGACACGCCATCCAATCCCGTAACGCCGTGACGGATACACGCACCGGGGGCGGGGCCTGCCGCGGGTCCATCCGCCACGCCCGCCGCCATGGCAGGTTCGCCCCCCGCGAGGCAGCGGCCCGAAACAGATGACGCACCCGACCGGGTAGATCGGCGTCGCGCGTGAGCAACAGCAACGACGAAGGCCGCAGCGGCTCCCCGGCTCGTGTCGTTTTGCCGACCAAAATCTCCACGTCGCGCGGTCCGGGCCGCGACGCGACGGCGGCCGCCAGCAGATAAGCATCGCGGGCAAGACGCTCCGCGTTGGTGCGCAGCCCCAGCATCTCCCGCAGTGCTTCCGGCAGAAAGGCGTCACCGGAAACGGCGTCGGGTAAACATCCGTCGTTGGCCCCCGCCAGCACCAGTCGCGGCGCGTCGCTCCAGAGCAATTCCAACCATCCTCCGAGCTCCAAGGCCCCGGCCGGTTTGGGGCCAAATCGCGCTCCCTCTGTAAAGACGCGCAAAGCCCATTGCCAACGCTCCGCCGTAGTCAGCGCGTCATACAACCGCGCGGCGCGATCCACCGTCTGGACCGTTTCCACCCAATGCTCGGCCGCATCGGCCAAAGCGGAGCCCGACGCGATCGCGCGCCCCGCGTAGAACTCGCCCAGCACCGCAATGGCCGACTCGCCAAAAGGTTCCCGGAGCAGGCGTTGCCGCCAACGGTCCAAATCCGCCAGCGCCCGCGCCAACATCGGAAATCGCGCCGCCTGCCGCTGCGCCGCCGCCAGATCGGTCGGTAAAAACTCTCCCCGTAAACGGTCCCACTGTTTGAGCAAGGTTTCGGCCGAAAAGTCGACTGGGGACGCCGACCAATACTTCAACAAATCAGGTTGATGCAACAGGTGCCCGACCGCCCGCACCGACGGTTCCGCCAGCAACTCCGCCCACCCGCCGAGCAATCCATACAACGGCCCGCGCGCCCACGGTTCCCCCTCCGGATTAAAGCATGGCAATCCGGCGTTGGTGAGCTCGTTTTGCAACGGTGCCGCCACCGCCGGGTCCGCCAGTGTCACCGTCAACCATTCGTCCGGCTCGGGGGCCTGCGCGGCAATGGTCGCGATGCGTTGCGCCTGCGCGCTCGGGTCGGGTTCCAACCGCACTTGTTGATCAAACGCGGGCAGGGCAAAGGGACGTGGCGACCAATGGTCCGTGCGCGGACGCCCCCACGCATCAAATCGAGCCGCCCCATCTTCATCGGGCTCACCCACCACCACCACATCCACGCGCACGTGCATCGCCAACGCTTCCAAGTAGCGGCGAGCCACCGCCAACAAATCGGGGGCGGCCAGCACGGCCGCACGACGACACCCCGGTGGCAGCGTCACCGCGCTCAGCGCCCGGCGTTCTGCCGCAGCGCGCGCGGTAAGTCCCGCTCCGGCCAATACGTCGTCGAAAGCGCCCTCGAGGCGGGCGAGTTGCTGCCACCGCACCGTCTCGGGAAAGTCGGGCGTGGCCGCGACATCGACCATGCGCAGGCCCTCCTCCCCCAACTCGCCCTGCACGCGCTGCAACCGTGTCGCCAGCGCGTGGGCCCAGTTAAAATCCCGGCGAGGCGGGTCCAACGGAATCACTGCCCGATATTCCGACAACCGCGCCTCCAGCAATACTCGCACCCAGGCCATCTGCGCTTCGCTGCGACTGGCGATCGCTGGCAGCGCGGCCAAGGTCGCCGGCAACGCCTCGGGCATCATCACCCGTGGGGGAAAAACCGCCTGACCGCTTGCGGCGGCGAGCACGGCCAACGCTTCACGCAAACGACGCCCCGCTCCCCGGCTGGGCACGACCACCACCCAATCGCCCAAATCCAACGGCTCGTCGCCACGCCACGCCACTTCCTCGGCCAACCATTTCGCCACGGTGCGCGGCACGGGTTGATCCCACGGCAACACAGTCAAAGCAGGAGAAGCGGTAGCAGAGTCGGGCAAGGAACTCATCAGCTACCGGTCTCGGCCCACCACGCCAAAACAAAAACCCCGCAAAGCCGAAGCTGCGCGGGGTTTTTAAAAAACGGAGAACGAAGAAACTCGCTTACTTGGCGAGGATCTTGGCCACGTGGGACTTGGTCCGGGCGGAAGCGTTGCGATGCACGACGCCGGACTTGGTGGCGCGATCCATGGCGGAGGCCAAGGCGGAGCCCGCCGTTTTGACCGCATCCTTGTCACCGGCTTCGACAGCGGTGTTGAGCTTCTTGCGGAGAGTCTTCAGACGGGTCTTTACCGCTTTGTTGCGGGCGGTGTTGCGCTCGGTCTGGCGAGCGGCTTTGAGTGCGGACGTGGTGTTTGCCATGATGATTGTGAAAGTTGTAAGAGGTCGAAAAACTCAAACCACCGCAGTCGAGTCAAGGGCGAATTGGTCCCGGTCGTGTCCCGCGTTGGAACGTCTCGGTCCGGAGAAACCATGTTCGACTGCCTGCGAAGCGTTGTAATGTTTGCATGACAAACCCAAATCAACCCTTTCCAGCCACAGGCCTCGTGCCTTAACTGGTCCGTTCGAGTCGTCGCCACCACACCACCAGCCAATATGAGTCTCATCGAATCCCCGCCGCGCAATTCACGCATCCTCATCGTGGATGACAGCGTGTTGGTCCGGGAAGGGATTCGCTCCGTGATTCAAACGCACAACTCCGAGGACCGCCTGGAAGTTTGCGGCGAGGCCGGTTCTGTCGCCGAGGCCATCGAACAAGCCCTGCTCCTGAAACCGGACTTGATCCTGCTGGATATTCGGCTGCCGGACGGAACCGGGTTTTCCGCCTGCCGCACCATTCTCAAGTCTTTGCCCAGCACGCGAGTTATCGTGCTGACGTCCTTTTCCAACGACGGATTCGTTTACGAGGCGATCACCAGCGGCGTCACCGGTTACCTCATGAAGGAGATCGACCCGGCGGGCTTGATGAACGCGATCCACTGCGTGCTGAGCGGTAAATCAATTCTCTCCCCCGACATCACGGCCGGAGTCATGCAACGGCTGCGCGGCGAAGAGCCCCGGGCCGGCGACACCAGCTTGAAAGATTTGTCCGCCCAGGAGTTTCGGGTGCTGGCGCGCGTGGCGGAAGGCAAAACCAACAAACAAATCGGCGACGAGCTCAGCCTCAGCGATAACACCGTTAAGAACTACCTCGGCAGCGTCTTCGATAAATTGCAGGTCAGAAGGCGCTCCCAAGCCGCCGCGGTTTTCATTCAGTCGCAGAACCAAAAAGAGCGCGGCGCTGATTGGACCTAGGTATAGGCCCGTTACGGCCTATTGGCGTAGGGCAATAAAAACGTCCGTCTTCCTCTAACTCTTCGCGTTTCATCGGCGGTATGCTGACGGCGATGAATGCAGCGCCATCAGTCCGGTCCTTGCCGCGCGGTCGGAAACGACGCCGCGGTTTCACAATCATGGAGGTCACCATGGCGACCTTTGTGATGGCATTCGGGCTCTCCACCTCGATCTACACCATGGTGCGGGGCTTCAAAACCTTGGACGTTGCCCGTAACATTACGCTCTCGTCCCAAGTGTTGCAGAGCGAAATGGAGCGACTCCGGCTGATGGATTGGGCCGACATCGCCTCGCTCACCGGCACCAGCACGGTGGATCTTTCCAGTGTTTTCTCGGATGACGCCGCGCTTGCTGCTCGCTTCACCCTCAATCGCACGGTCAGCGACGTCGCCGGCAAGGTCGGCGAAATGAAGGAAATCATCCTGCAGGTCACATGGACCGCGGTGGACGGTCGCTCCCTATCCCGCCAATTCCGCACCTATTACGCGAAAGATGGACTTTATGATTACTATTACACGCTCGCCCGATCGTAACCGCCAGCGGGGTATCTCACTCGTCGAAGTCATGGTCGGGGCCACGATTGCGGCCTTCGTGATGACGGGGGTCATGACCACGTTTTTGTTTCTGGGCCGCAGTGGCGCCAACATCAGCAACTATGCCGAGATGGAAAGCGAAGCCCGCGTGGGGCTGGAGTATTTTGCCCAGGACACGCGGCAAGCATCGGAGCTGACGTGGAACTCGGCCAACAGTGTCACCCTGACGGTCAACGGCGTTGCCATCACCTATGCGCATGACGCCGCCGCCAAGACCTTCACTCGCCAGGCCGGTGCCGGGGCCACCACCACCATGATCGATGGGATTCTTACCTTCAAATTCGACGGTTACATGATCACGGGCGCCCAGGTCGATGTCAGCGATCTGTCGACCATCGCCAAACGGGACGCGGCCAGCGATGTCACCAAGCAATTGCAGGTCTACCTGAAGGCATCCCGGGTCACCACCACCGTCTCGGCCGCGACCAACACCGTGCTTTCCGCCCGGTATATTCTTCGCAACAAACGCGTTTCGGCATGATCCGTCCCTGCTCCCGCTCCGGTCAGCGCGGTTCGTTGCTGGTCGTCGCCATGCTGCTCACCATCGTGATCGGCATCTCGTTGGTCAGCTACATCAACATCGGCCAGACCAATCTCAATGTTTCCCACCGGGCCTTTTATGCCAACGCGGCGATCAACCTCGCCGAAACCGGCTTGGAACAAGCGATGTGGTCCATCAACAAGGCCGTCGATGCCGACCCCAACGCATGGACGGATTGGACCACCTCCGGCGCGAACGCGTGGCGCAACTTCACCGGATTTCAGTTCGACGCCAACTCCACCGGCAACGTGCGCGTCTACGTCCGCAACTACAGCCTCGCCGTCGCGCCGGTCATCGTCGCGCGCTCGACGATTACGCCAGCCCAGGGTGCGGTCATTGAAAAGTGGATTCGCGTCAGCCTCTCGAAGCGTTCGCTTTTTGCCAACGGGCTCGTGGCCAAGGATACCCTGACGTTCAGCGGTGGCAACGCCTCGGTCGACAGCTACGACTCCCGCTTGGGCAGCTACGACGCCAATCTCGGCGGCGGTAACCGCAATCGCTACGACCGGGGCAGCGCCGGCAGCGGATCAGTGGCCGTCAACAGCTTCAGCCTCAGCAACTCCGACATCTGGGGCTACGTTTCAATCGGCACCGCCGATTATTCGGGGCTCGACGTGGGACCCAACGGAATCGTTGGCGACTTCACCGCTTCCGCCGGCACCATCGACTACTCCCGGGTCACCACGGATTTCACCACCAATTTCGAGGACACCAGCGCTCCCACCACCGCTGGCTACTCCATTGCCACGATTAACGGCGCGACCGCCCTGCCCCGGGTATTGGATACGCCCGCCGCCGACGGCGTTTATTACTACGATGTGGGCAGCATTTCGTTGAGCGGTAATGCGAGTAAACAACTGGTCATCAACTCCGGTTTCGACGTGGTCATCCGCATCACCACTCCGAGCGGTGCCGGGGTGAGCCTCGGCGGCCAAACCTCGATCCAAGTGCTTAACGGCGGCAGTTTGCAGATGTATGCGTCCTGCGATGTTTCCATCTCGGGCCGGGGCATCGCCAACGCCAATGATCCCGAGGCTTTTCAATTCTGGAGCACCAAAGCGGCGGGATCCGCCGGGACCCAATCCGTTTCCATCTCAGGAAACGGTCAACTCAGCGCCGTGGTTTACGCCCCCAACGCCGATGTCACCATGAACGGCGGCGGAGCCAGCGGCAGCGTTTACGGCGCGATCGTGGCCGACAGCATCACCGTGACCGGCGGCAGCGCGTTCCACTACGATGAAGCCCTCTCCGATATGACGGATGGCAACCCGTTCGGCATCGCCGGTTGGACCGAACTCACCTCCGCCGCGGATCGGACCCTTTACGCCGGAGTCTTGAGCTTCTAGGTCATGAAATTTCATGATTATCGCACAAAAGTAAGTAGGACCCGAACCCGTTTTGCGTAGTTCCTCGGTTTGCAACACAGCGGGCATTTACAACGCTGTTATTCATGAAAGCGAACCAACCGTCCTCCCCCCCGACCCTCTACGGCCGGGCGAAGACCAAGTGTCGCCGTGCCTTCACCCTCATCGAAGTCATGGCCGCCACGGGCGTGCTTTCCATGGCACTCTCTTCTGCGGTAATCGTTATCCAAGCGGGATTAAGCAATCTCGATACCGCTCGCACCAGCACCGCCGCCTCCCAGATGATTCAAAGCGAAATGGAGCGGATTCGCTTGCTGAACTGGACCAACATTTCGGCCCTGCCGGCCGAAGAAGTGCTGGATATTTCTGAATTTCATACCGCTGGCACCATCGCCGGCGATCGCCTGGAAATCGTTCGCCGCGTGAGCGACGTAGCGGGTTACGCCTCCGAGATGAAGGAAATCGATATCACCGCCACCTGGACCGCGATCAGCGGTCGGGAGCTCTCCCGGGTTTTCCGCATGCGGTATGCCCGCAACGGACTTTTTGATTACTACTACAATCATGCTCAAAACTAAGCCAAAATCCCGCCGGGGGTTTTCACTGGCGGAGCTGATGGTGGCGGTGACGATTTCCGCATTCGTTCTCGCCGGCGTGATGAGCACCTATCTCTACCTCGGTCGGGGCGGCGTTAGTCTGAGCCAATACAACGACATGGAGGCGCAGGCCCGCATGACGTTTCAAATTTTTGGTCAAGATTGCCGCGAAGCGACCGATGCAGATTGGACGAACACCAAAACGCTGGAACTCGTCGTCAATGGGTCCACCGTGACCTACACGTTCAATGCCGACGGAGCCACCTTCACCCGTTCCGTGAACGGCACGACCGAAGTGCTGGCCGACGAAATCACCGACTTCACTTTCAAGGCATTCGATATCAACACCACCGAACTTGACGTCGAAGCCGCGCCCACGGTGGTGGGCGATGCCGCCAAAATGATTCAGGTCGACCTCGACCTGACCCGAAAGGCGAACACGAACGTGGATTCCACCCAACGCTTGATCTCCGCTCGGTTCGTCCTGCGGAACAAAAGGGTAAGTTGACGTGCGACCCAACGGTTCCTTCGCAACCGATCATGACCGACGCGCCAATCGCGGGGGCGTTTTGCTCGCCGCCCTCATCTTCGTGGCGGTCATCGCTCTCACCCTGACCAGCTACCTCACGCTCAGTCATTCCACCGCGACGATTTCGCACCGTTCCGTTTATTTGACGGCCGCTTACGACTTGGCCGAGACGGGGCTGGAACATGGCCTTTGGTCCCTCAATCAGGCCAATACCGGCAACGCGGCGGCCTGGGACGGCTGGACCACCAGCGGATCGACTGCCACGCGCAAGTTTGACGGATTCGCCTACAGCGGAAACGTCACCGGATACGTGAAGGTGCTGGTGGAGAACTACAACGGCTCCCCGCCCACTGTGGTGGCCCGCAGCGTGATTCAGCTCGCCGACGGCAGCGAAGTGGAAAAGTGGCTGCGAATCGGCATCACCACGCGGACGCTGTTTTCCTACGGGTTGTTGGCCCGCGAAACCATTGTGGCGAGCGGGGGAGCTTGGTTCGACAGCTGGATTTCCGATCCCGACAACGACCCCACCACCCCGGCCGTGCCCTGGAGCTCGGGCGTGGCGCTGGACAACAGCCGCATGGCCACCGTTTCCGGCGCGTTGCCGTCCGTCAGCATCGGCAGTTCGGACGTGTATGGCGTCGTCTCCGTGGGGGCCGGCAGCAGCGCCGGACTCGCCATGAGCTGGGGCGGACAGGTCGGCCCCAGAGGCATGGCCATCTCTGGACCCTACAACGTCGCCCCGGGCGCTTTGGCGACCAATTTTACCGCCGCCTTTGAGGATGTGGAACCACCCACCGGCGGCACCGTGAGGGTCCCCTACATCCTCCCCCGCAGCGTCAGTGGACCACCGTGGTATCTGAGCTCCGAGACCATGGGAGCCCCGGGCGTCGCGACTTCGTATCAGCTCAATAGCCTGAAGGTCGAAGGTGCCGCGACCCTGACCATCGAAGGAGATGTCACCCTCTACCTGCCGCCCGACAGCATTGAAACCATCAGGGTCGCCGCCAGCGGCAAGATCGTGCTCGCCTCCGACGCCACGCTTACCATCTACACGCCGGGAGACATTGATATCTCGGGCGCCGGGATCACAAATCCGGCCGCCCCCGTGGCACTGCAAATCTGGAGCACGCGCAATGGCGTCTCCGGCCAAAGCATCCGACTGACAGGCAGTGGCGCCTTGAACGCGCTGATCTACGCCCCCGACGCCGATCTTACCCTGCCCGGCAGCACGGACTTTGCGGGCTCCGCCATCGTGAAGTCGGCCACATTGACTGGCAGCGGCGCTTATCACTACGACGAGTCGCTGAAGAACTTCGGTTCGGGCGGCTCGCTGAAAATTTCCAGCTACTCCGAATTGAATTCCCCCGTGGATCGTGCGCCTTACGCCGCCATCGGTGGTCCGTAGGAAATAGGAGGCACCAGCGCTGAAAACGCAGTCGGTAGCGGGCAAGGCGGAGCTGAGAAGCTGGGCCTGTAGCCACCGCTTTTCGGCGAGAACGCCGTCCGGGATCGGCTCCGTCCCAGGCCGCAGGGTGAGTGTGAAATGAGGCTGGCGCTGGTTCGTCCTATTTCCAACACACACCCCGGCCGGTCCGGCGGAGAAAAACTTGGTTCCGGGGCCGATAAGCCGGATTCTGTTCCGCGTCGCGAACGACGCGTGGATCGTCATTTATCTCAAGCCCTCGCTGTTGCCAGGAGGACCTGCCCGCCATGGCTCAGAACCCGAAGGACCTGAACAACGGTGGGTGCGACATACCCGCGGCTTAAAACCGGGCCGGTCAGCCGCCTATTTTGCCTTGCACCGGAAGGGGTTTATCCTGCCGCCGACTTTGCAGCCGGCGCGGTGGGCTCTTACCCCACCTTTTCACCTTTTCCGCACCGCCTTACGACGACACGGTAGTTTGTTTTCTGTGACACTGATCCGTCGACGCGCCTTGACGCGCGCCGCCCGTGCTTGCGGTGAAGCTCGCACGGCATCCTGCCCTGTGGTGTCCGGACTTTCCTCTCCGGGAGTTAATCTTATCGAGCGCGGCGATTAACCGCGCCTTGGGATACAAAGAACCCCGGAGCGACGATCTGGCCCCGGAACCAAGCCGACCACATTCTTCGTTTCCCGCGCCGAAAGCAAGCCCGTCGCGCGGGCGCCAAAAGTCAGGACGTTTCCCACCAAATGATGCGCCCACATTGGTCGCAGGTGGCCAATTCCTCGCCTTTGCGCGCCACCGACTCGTTTTCGCCGGACACTTTAAGATGACACCCTCCACAGTTGCCGCCCACCACGGCCGCGCAGGCCGGAAACTGGCGCTCCGCAATGCGATCGAAAACGCGTAAAAACTTTTCGCTGATCGGCTCCCGGGCCGTGCTCACTTCGCCCTCCGCCGCAGCGAGTTCGCTCGCCAGACTCGTTTTGCGCTGGGCCAGCGTGGCGAGCTTGGATTCGTGATCGGCGATGTTGGTCTTCAGCTCTGTCTCGGCCGCCGCGAAGCGACTCTTGGCCGCATCAATGGCATACATGATCTCAAGCTCCTGCTCCTCCATGCCACTCACTTTAGCGCTCATGGTCTCGATCTCGTGACCCAGCGCTTGATACTCGTCGTTCTTTTTCACCAACGACTGCTGCGTGCGGTATTTGGCGAGTTTCTCCTCGGCCGATCCGATTTCCGTCTCGAGTAACTTCTTTTTGGATTCGAGTTCCCGCCATTCGTTTTTAGCCGCGTCGATCGCTTGCTTCTCCGCATCGATTTTGGCCTGCACCCGCGCCACATCCCCGGGAATCATGTCCAGTTGCTGCTGCAAAGCGCGTCGGCTCTGCTCGCGGTCTTGGAGGATCAACAGGGGTTCAATGGCAGGGTGTCGCATGGAGAAAAATTGGAGGTAGGTCGGGAAGCTGAGATTCTATATGTAATACATCTCCTCCGAGCTGGTATTGACCATCATATCCAGGGTGCAGGAGCGACATTTCTCTTCCAAAGTCTCCCGCACGGACCGCCATACCGTGTCGACCTTGGCCCCGCTGAAGCCTTCGCCCGAACCATTCAGTTCCAACACGTCGCCTTCGATCAACCGCACGATGTCGAAGAGCGTGACCTCCTCCGGCGGACGGGCCAACGCGTAACCGCCCTGTTTGCCCCGCTTGCTGGAGATCAGGCCGCCGTTGCGCAGCTCGCTGAGGATTTGCACCAGATAATTGGCCGGCACGCCCTCCGCCTTGGCCAACGACTCGATGTGAGCCAACTCGTCGCGGCCATACGAGCGCGCCAATTGCGCCAAAACCCGACAGGCATAGTCTACTTTGACCGATAACTTCACTCGATCGCGGACGCTAAAGCCCAATCTTTAGTCGGCAACCTCTAATACCCGAAAAGAACCCGATAACCGGCCTAAAAATTCGATTGTGACAGTTCTGCTTTTGCTATGCTCTTTGACCCTTAAATCCCGTCACTTTCCCACTTCTGCATGTCCGACACACCTGATCCGGTTCCTCCTCCCGAAAACAAAGCCATCTCCGGCTCCTACGACTCCTCCAAACTCGGCAAGCTCGAAGGCCTCGAGGCCGTGCGCAAGAAGCCCGGCATGTATATCGGCGGCACCGATGAGCGTGCGCTGCATCACTGCGTTTCCGAGGTTTTGGATAATTCGGTCGACGAACATCTCGCCGGCCATTGCCACAAGATCGACGTCGCCATCCACGTCGACGGCTCCATCTCGATCCGCGATGACGGCCGCGGCATCCCGGTGGACATTCATCCCCAATACGGCATTCCCGGCGTCGAGATGGTGCTCACCACCCTCCACTCCGGCGGTAAATACGGCCAGGGCGGCTACAAATTCTCCGGCGGCACCCACGGCGTCGGAGCCAAGTGCGTGAACGCCGTTTCCGAATGGTTCGAGGTCGAGGTCTCCCGCAATGGCGAGGTCCACCACATGAAGTTCGAGCGCGGCAAAACGGTGAAAAAACTCGCCGTCATCGGCAAAGCTCGCGGCACCGGCACCTACGTTACGTTCAAACCCGACCCCGAGATTTTCCGCGAAACCACCGTTTTCATCGGCGACCGCATCGCCCAACGCCTGCGCGAACTCGCCTTCCTCAACTCGGGCCTGCAGATCAACTTCGTCGACGAGCGCCCGGCCGTGCCGAAGCCCGTCACCTTCCTCTACAAGAATGGGGTGGTCGAATTCGTCCGCCAGCTCAACGAGGGCAAGCAGGTCGTTCATCCCGATCCCGTCCGCATCACCAAGCAGACGGAGCTCATGATCGACGACAAACCCAACGAGATCCACGTCGAGGTCGTTCTCCAATACAACGACTCCTTCAACGATCAGGTGCTCTGTTACACCAACACCGTCCACAACCCCGACGGCGGCACCCACCTTTCCGGTTTCCGCAGTGCCCTCACCCGCGCCATCAACCAGTTCTCCCGCGCCAACAAGCTGCTCAAGGACAAGGACCCGCAAATCACCGGCGACGACGTGCGCGAAGGCCTCGCCGCCGTTATCTCGATCAAGCACTCCGATCCCAAGTTCGAGTCCCAGACCAAGGTCAAACTGCTCTCCCCCGAGGTTGAAAGCACCGTCGGTTCCTCGTCCTACGAGGGGCTCATGCAATATTTCGAGACCAACCCGCAGGTGGCCAAGCGCCTCATCGACAAATCTCTCAACGCCGCCCGCGCCCGCGAGGCCGCCCGCAAGGCCCGCGAAACCATCCGTAAGGGCGCCCTCTCCTCCGGCGGTCTGCCCGGCAAACTCGCCGACTGCTCCGAACGCGATCCCGCCGTCGCCGAGCTCTACATCGTCGAGGGTGATTCCGCCGGTGGTTCCGCCAAGCAGGGCCGCGATCGCCGTTACCAGGCCATCCTCCCGCTCCGAGGCAAGTTGATCAACTCCGAGAAGGCCCGCCTCGACAAGGTGCTCTCCAACGAGGAAATCCGCACCCTCATCACCGCCATCGGCACCGGCATCGGTTTCGCCGATGACGCCGGCGGCTTCAACGTCGATAAGGCCCGCTACCACCGCATCATCATCATGACCGATGCGGACGTCGACGGCTCCCATATCCGGACCCTCCTGCTCACCTTCCTCTATCGCCAGATGAAGGGCCTCATCGAGCGCGGCTACGTCTACATCGCCCAACCGCCGCTCTACCGCATCAAGCGCAAGCGCCGGGAGCAATATATCGACAACGACGAGCAGCTGAACCGCATCCTGCTCGAACTCGGTTCCGAAGACGTCACCTTCACGCGCCTCGCCGACAACCACACCTTCACCGGCGAACAGATCGACAGCATCGTCGAACACCTCGCCGCCCTCGAAAAGATCGGGGCCGGCGTCACCCGCTACGGCGCCTCGATCACCGAATACCTCGACCGCCACGATCCCGAAACCCTCGCCCTGCCCCGCTACATCGCCCGCATTCGCGAAGGCAACAACGAGTCCCATGAGTTCCTGCGCGACGAAGACGAGCGCGCCGAATTCAACCGCAATCAAGGCCTCGACGCCGATCTCGACACCGAAGAAACCGCCGAGGGCGAAGAGCCGGCCGCCCCCGTCGCCAGCAGCACCACCTCGATCGGTCTCTCCGGCAAGTCCGGCGCCCTCACGCGCCGCGTCACGCTGCACGAAATCTTCGAGTCCACCGAAATGACGAAGCTCCTTCAGGCCATCCGCAAGGCCGGCCTTGAGATCAAACGGTTCCATCCGACCGAAGAACCGCGCTACACCGTCACCGAAAACACCGGCCAAAAAGGCGAAGCCGTCACCGAACTGCACGCCCCGCTCGAAGTGCTCTCACACATTCGCACGCTCGGCCGCAAGGGCCTCTCCATTCAACGCTACAAGGGGTTGGGGGAAATGAACCCCAAGCAGCTCTTCGAGACCACCATGGACCCCGACAAACGCCGCCTCCTCAAGGTCAACATCGCCGACGCCGCCAAAGCCGACGCCCTGTTCACCCTGCTCATGGGCGACGAAGTCCCCCCGCGCCGCCAGTTCATCGAAGACAACGCCCTCAACGTCTCCTACCTGGACGTGTAAGCACCTCCGCGGACCCTTGACCAGACCATCGATAGCTTCATCGTAATACCATGAGCACATCGACCATGACCCCACCTATTACTTTATCGCCAAAGTATCAGGTGGTCATCCCGGAAAAACTTCGCACGGCCCACGATTTCAAGCCCGGCCAGAAGTTCGTATTCGTCGACGATGGTTCCTCGATACGACTTGTTCCTGTGCGGGGCATGAAGGCGCTTCGTGGCTTCATCAAGGGTCGGCTTTCGGATGCTGATGTCGGCCGCGAAAAGAAGGACCGACCGCTTTGAACGTCGTGGATTCATCCGCTCTTTTGGAATATTTTCTCGATAGTCCCGCCGCTGACCAATTTTGCGACGTGATTGAAGACCGGAACCAATTGCTCGTTCCGAGTATCGTCATCTACGAAGTCACTCGTCGTCTGCGGACGGTGCTGGGAGAAGCCGCCGCCGATACGGCCCTTGCGGAGCTTAGCATCGCCGCCGTGGCTCCACTCGATCACAATCTCGCTTACGCCGCCGCCCGCATCGGTGCCGAGCACCGCTTAGCCATGGCGGACTCCATCATCTACGCCACGGCTCAGGCGCACCAAGCTACGCTTTGGACTCAGGACGCTGATTTCAAAGACCTCCCCAATGTTCGTTACTTCGCCAAAGCAGCTGCCTGACAATTCGCTCCGCGCTTCCTAGGAACGCATCATATTTTTCATAAACCTCCGGCCTCACTGAAGCCGATCTCTGATCCCGCCAGCCACGCATGTTCACCGCCAACGAAAAGCTCTCCACCGCTAATATCACCGATATTATGCAGACGGCCTACATCGACTACTCGATGTCGGTCATCGTCTCCCGCGCCCTGCCCGATGCCCGCGACGGCTTGAAGCCCGTCCAACGCCGCATCCTCTACGCCATGTTGCGCGAGGGCCTGCTCCACAACCGCAACTTCGACAAGTGCGCCGGTGTGGTCGGTGAGGTGCTCAAGAACTACCACCCGCACGGCGACTCCTCCGTTTACGACACGCTCGTGCGCATGGCCCAGAAGTGGGTGATGCGCTACCCGATGATCGATCCGCAGGGTAACTTCGGTTCCGTCGACGGCGATCCGCCCGCCGCCTACCGTTACACCGAGGCCCGTCTCACCGCGCTCGCCGAGACCCTCCTGTCCGACATCGAGGAAGACACCGTCGACTTCGCCCCCAACTACAAGGAGTCCACCACGGAGCCGACCGTCCTGCCGTCGGCCCTGCCGAACTTGTTGATGAACGGCTCGACCGGCATCGCGGTCGGCATGGCGACCAACATCCCGCCGCACAATCTCGACGAACTCATCACCGCCATCTGCGCGATCATCGAACGCCCCGACATCTCCCTCGAAGAAGTCTGCGGCTTCATCCAAGGTCCCGATTTCCCCACCGGCGGCTTCATCGTCGGCACCGCCGGCATCGATTCCTACCTGCGCACCGGTCGTGGCATCGTGCGCATGCGCGGCCGCGCTCACACCGAGGAGATGAAAGCGGGCGGCGAGCAGATCATCATCACCGAGATCCCCTACAATGTGAACCGGGCCAACCTCGTGCTGAAGATCGCCGAACTCGTTTCGGAGAAAACCATCGAAGGCATCCGCGACCTGCGCGACGAATCCGACGAAAACACCCGCATCGTCATCGAGCTCAAGCGCGGCGAACAAGCCGAGCCCATCCTCAATCAACTCTACAAGCGCACCGCGCTCGAATCGTCCTTCGGCGTCAACCTGCTCGCCCTCGACCAAAAGCGGCCCAAGCAGATGAACATCCGCGAGCTGCTCGACTGCTACATCGAGCATCGCCGCGAGGTCATCACCCGCCGCACCCAGTTCCGCCTGAAAAAAGCCGAGGACCGCGCTCACATTCTCGAAGGCTACAAGATCGCCCTCGATAACCTCGACGACTTCGTCCGCATCATCCGCGCCTCCTCCAATCGCGCCGAGGCCAAGATCAAGTTGATGGAAAAGTATCCGCTCTCCTCGCGTCAGACCGACGCCATCCTGGAGTTGCGCCTCTACCAACTCACCGGCTTGGAACGCGATAAGATCGAGGACGAATACGCCCAACTCCTTCGCCTCATCGAAGAACTGCGCGCCATCCTCGAATCCGAACGCCTTCTGCTCGATGTCATCAAAACCGAGCTCCTAGAAGCCGGGGCCAAATACTCCAATCCGCGCAAGTGTGAGGTCGCTCCCGACATGGGCGAATTCCGCATGGAAGATGTCATCCCCAACGAGGGCATGGTCATCACCATCTCCCACTCCGGTTTCATCAAACGCACCCGCGTCGCCGACTTCCGTTCCCAAAAACGCGGAGGCAAAGGCGTCATCGGCACCGACACCTACACCGACGATTTCGTGGAGCACCTGTTCACCGCGCAGACCCACGATTACATTCTCTTCATCACGAGCCACGGCCAGTGTCTCGCTCGCAAGGTTTACCAAATCCCTGAAGGCAGCCGCGTCTCCAAGGGCAAGTCGGTCAAATCGTTTCTCTCGCTCGACGAGGGTGAAAAGATCGCCGCCATGCTCACGCATTCGGCCTTCGACGAAGAGCACTACCTCGTCATGGCGACCAAGAGCGGCCAAATCAAAAAAACCGCCCTCGCCGCCTACACCAACGCCACCCGCGAGAGCGGTCTCATCGGCATCAACCTCGCCGAGGGAGACACCGTGATCGGCTGCGTGCTCACCGACGGTGCCAGCGAAGTCATTCTCGTTTCGCACCAAGGCCTCGCCGTGCGCTTCCGCGAGAAGAACGACGCCGGCGAAGTGCTCTTCCGCGCCACCGGCCGTGCCACCAGCGGTGTCACCGGCATGCGTTTCAAACGTGCCGGCGACTATCTTCAGGCGATCGAAGTGGTCGACCACGAGAAGAAATTCCTCGTCGCCAGCGAAGCCGGTCTCGGCGTGCGCACCCGCTTCGAAGACTACCGCCTCATCAACCGCGGCGGCACCGGCGTTACCGCCATCAACCTGCCCGACGACGGCAGCGTTCAGCTGGTCGGCGCCCTCGGCGTCAAGGACACCGACGAAATCATGCTCCTCACCTCCAAAGGTCAGAGCGTGCGCTGTCCCATCAACACCGTCCGCGAAACCAATCGCGGCGCCAAGGGCGTCAAACTCCTCACCCTCAGCAAGGGCGACACCCTGCTCTCCCTGGCCAAGGTGGTCGAATCCGACGAGGAACTCGACGCCGCCGCCGCCGCCGAAGGCGAAGTCGAAGCCGATGAAACCGGCGAAGTCGCCGCCATCGATGCCCCCGACGGCACCGCCGACACCGACGCCGGTGAAACGGCGTCCGATCAGCCTCCCGCCGCGGAGTAAAACCAAGCGCCTCGGCGGGAAATTCACCCGCCGGGGGCGAGGTTACCGCCCACGTGCGGAGCGTTTCCTGCTATCATCTTCGCGTCCATGCCCGACACCTCCTCGCCCGTCCCAGCCGAACTCAACCGCCTCGCTCAAGACGCCCAACGCGAAGTTTATTGGAAGCGCTGGGGGCCCTATCTCGCCGATCGACAATGGGGCACGGTGCGCGAGGACTACTCGGCCAAGGGCGAAGCTTGGAGTTATTTTCCCCACGATCACGCCGCCGCCCGCGCCTACCGCTGGGGCGAGGACGGGCTGCTCGGTCTCTGCGACGCCAAAGGTCGGCTCTGCTTCGGCGTCTCGTTGTGGAACGGCCGGGATCCGATTCTCAAAGAGCGTTTGTTCGGTCTCACCGGTGACGAGGGCAACCACGGCGAGGACGTCAAAGAGGTTTACCACCATCTCGCCAGCACCCCCACCCACAGTTGGATGGAGGCGCTCTACAAGTATCCGCAATCGGAATACCCCTACGCCCGGCTGGTCGCGGAAAGCCGCGCCCGCGATCGCACCCAGCCCGAGTTTGAGCTGGTCGACACCGGGGCGTTCGACGACGACCGCTATTTCGATGTCTTCATCCGCTACGCCAAGGCGGGCCCCAACGACATCCTGATTGAAATCGAGGTCGTCAACCGCGGGCCCGACGCGGCACGTATTCACATTCTTCCGACGTGGTGGTATCGCAATTCCTGGGTCTGGGGCTGCGCCCATGAGGGCTGTGAACTCAAACCCCGCCTCCACGCCACCGGACCGGGCCACGCCCAAGGCGAACAGGAATCACTTGGCTCGTGGCGCTTCGCCGTCGAGGACGATTCGCTGCCGTGGTATTTCACCGAAAACGAGACCAACCGGGAACGGGTGTTCAACACGCCCAACGACTCGCCCTTCACCAAGGATGCCTTTCACCGCCGCGTGATTCATGGCGAAACATCCGCCGTTAATCCGCAACAACGCGGCACCAAATGCGCCGCGCACGCCGACGTCACCATCGAACCGGGTTCGAGCCACACGGTGCGCGCCCGTTTCTGCGCCGAGGCAGATGCTCCGCCCGACGACGCCTTTTTCGGGTCCGCTTTTACGGAGGTCTTCAACGCCCGCCGCGCCGAAGCCGAGGTGTTTTTCGACAACCTCCCCGACCAACCCGCCGATCCCGAGGCGCGGTCCATCGTGCGCCAGGCTTACGCCGGCCTGCTCTGGACGAAGCAGTTCTACCATTACATCGTCGACGATTGGCTGAAGGGCGACCCCTACCAACCGCCCCCCCCGCCCGAACGTCGGGCCGTGCGCAACGGCGACTGGAAACACCTCTACAACCGCGCCGTGTTGTCCATGCCCGACAAATGGGAATACCCGTGGTTCGCCGCGTGGGACCTGGCGTTTCACATGATTCCGCTGGCGCACATCGACCCCGATTTTGCCAAGGAGCAACTCAAGCTGCTGCTGCGCGAATGGTATATGCATCCCAACGGACAGATGCCGGCCTACGAGTGGAATTTCTCCGACGTCAATCCCCCGGTTCATGCCTGGGCGTGCTGGCGCGTTTACAAGATGACCGGTCCGCGCGGGGAACGGGATGAACTCTTCCTCGCCCGCACGTTTCAAAAACTGCTCGTCAACTTCACCTGGTGGGTCAACCGCAAGGACCCGCAGGGCAACAACCTCTTCGCGGGCGGCTTTCTCGGACTCGACAATATCGGCGTGTTCGACCGCTCGAAGGAACTCCCCATCGGCGGCTCCCTCGCCCAGGCCGACGGCACCGCGTGGATGGCCTTTTATTGCAGCACCATGCTCGCCATGGCTCTGCAACTCGCCGAGACCCGACCCGAATACGAGGACATCGCCTCCAAATTCTTCGAGCACTTCGTCTCCATCGTCGATGCCATGAACGAACTCGGCGGCGACGGCTTGTGGCACGAAGAAGACGGTTTTTACTACGACCAATACCTGCCACCGGACGGACCGCCCCAGCCTCTCCGCGTGCGCTCCATGGTCGGCATCATTCCGCTCTTCGCCGTCGAGTTTATGGACGACGCCCGCCTCGATTGCCTGCCGGGCTTCGCCAAACGCACGCGGTGGTTTCTGAAAAACCGGCCCGATCTCGCCCGTCAAATCACCTACTTCGAAGCCGACGGCAAGGAGTCCGGCCACCACTTGCTCGCCATCCCCTCCCGCGAGCGCCTGGAGCGGGTGCTGCGTTACGTGTTTGATGAGGAGGAATTCCTGTCTCCGCATGGCATCCGCTCGTTGTCCAAAGCCCACCAAGAGCACCCGTTTGTCATGCAAACCGGGAAAGAAACCCACTCGGTCAACTACGTCCCCGGGGAGTCGGACTCGTTTATGTTCGGCGGCAACTCCAACTGGCGCGGGCCGATTTGGTTTCCGCTCAACTACCTGCTCATCGAGGCTCTGGAGCGCTACCACCATTTCTACGGCGACAGCTTCACCATGGAGTATCCGACCGGCAGCGGCACCCGTCTCACGCTCGACAAGATCGCCGACGACATCGCCAAACGCCTCGGTGGGCTTTTTCTGCCCGACCCCGAGACCGGCCGTCGGCCCGCCCACGGCGAAGACGAACGCTATGCCTCCGACCCGCATTGGCGGCAACACGTTCTCTTCTACGAATACTTTCACGGCGACACCGGCCAGGGGCTGGGAGCCAGTCACCAAACCGGCTGGACCGCGCTCGTGGCCCGTCTGCTCGAAAAACATCAGGCCTAGCGCGCTCGCGCAGTTGACTCCACGCACGCGATCTTGCCTCGTAGACAACCTGATTTTCGACCTGTGAACCACGAACCCGAAGACGCCGACCCTTACTCGACTCCGCCGAACCGGCGGTAGTCTGGTCCCCCTTGGCGGGAGATCATGGCTCCGGCGGGTTCGGTCAAACTCGCCCATCCTTTACTCGCCATGGCAGTTCGATTCTCCGACTTCCTCGACCCGACGCGCATCGATCTCGACGTGCGCAGCGCGCGCCGCACCACCGCCTTGCATCAGGTGGCCGACCAGCTCTCCACCCACGCCGCAATGCGCAACTACAAGTTGTTCTACAAGGACCTCCTGGCCCGCGAACGTCTCGACAGCACGTGTCTCGGCAATGGCGTTGCACTGCCCCACGCCCGCACCGATCACGTCGGCGAGACCATGATCGCCGTCGGTCGCAGCGAACGCGGCATCTACTTCGAAAAAGCCGACCAGCACGTGAACCTCATGTTCGTGCTCGGCACCCCGAAACGCGACCCCGGCTCCTACCTCGGGTTGGTCAGCGCGCTTTGCAAACTGATGAAGAGCGCCGAACGTCGCGCCGCGTTTCTCGCCGCCACCACGCCCGAAGCCTTCATCACCGCGATCAAGGAGGCGGAGACGAGCTGAGGCAGATTCACATTCCGCCATTTTCAGCGTTTCAGCTTTTACGTCTTTCAGCTTTCCTCCGTCTCACGTGATTTCCTCCTTCATCTTCAGTGACGGAAAAGTTGTCGGCACCGATCTCGAGGTCAGTGCGCTGCGACTCGTGCGCTCGGACAAGGGCTTGTTCACCTGGATCGATTTGAGTGACCCCACCCCCGTCGAAATCAAAGACATCCTTGAAGGCGTCTTTGCGTTTCACCCTCTGGCGATCGAGGACTGCGTCACGCCCAGCGACGTGCCGAAACTCGAGGACTACGAGGACTACTTGTTTCTGGTCATGCACGCGGTCGATTTCACCCGCACGGAAAAATTCACGACCACCGAGTTGAACATGTTTCTCGGCAAAAACTTCATCGTCACGTTTCGCCGCGCCGAGCTGAAAGCCGTCGCCGGCGTCGTCGAACGTTGCCGCCGCGCCACCGGGCAATGGGCCAAAGCCCCCGATCGCATCGCCCATCATGTCCTCGATGCCATCATCGATCTCTATCAACCCGTGACGGAGGAGTTCCGCGAGGAATTGGAGGACATCGAAGAGCAACTCCTCTCGCCCGAGCAAAAGGATCTCATTCCCATGCTACTCGAAACCCGCGGCGAACTTTCCCACCTCCGCCGCATCATCGCGCCGCAACGCGACGTCATCAACCGCCTCGCGCTCGGCGAATCCGATCTCATCCGGCCGGTCATGCTCCCCTATTTCCGGGACCTGCGGGACAACCTCGTGCGCATCAACGAACGCGCCATCACGTATTCAGACCAGCTGCTCATCGCCTTCGATCTCTTCCTGTCAAAATCCGGCTTTCAAGCCAACGAGGGCATCAAAGTCCTCACCGCACTCACCGCCATCACCCTGCCGGCGATGGTGATTGGCACGTGGTTTGGCATGAACTTCCAACACATGCCCGAGCTGCGCACCGCCATCGGTTATCCCGTGGTCATCGGACTGACCGTGAGCATCTCCGCCCTCATGTGGTGGTGGTGTAAAAAACGCCGCTGGATCTAAAGCGCGGCGCAGCCGCGCAAGTATCAAATCTCAAGCTTCAAATTCCAAACCAGCGCGAAGCGAGCCAGCGACTCCGACTGCCGTCTTCGCTTCCTACTTCAAACTTCCTCCTGCTTACTTTTCGTCCCTTGGTCACCACTCTCGTCTATCGTAACCACAAACTCGCCGTGGAGAATCCGCCCACGAGCCTGTTGGCGACGTTGCGCGAAGAACCCGGAGTCATGATGTGGATCGACCTCGCCGACCCGTCGGAAAAACACGTGAAGCGGGTCATGGAAGAGCTGTTCGCCTTTCACCCCCTGGTCATCGAAGACTGCGCCAACGACAACCCGTTCCCCAAACTCGAGGCCTACGACGACTACCTGCATCTGGTCATGCATGCGGTCGACTACACCCGCACGGACAAGTTCACTACCACCGAACTCGACCTGATTCTGGGGAAGAACTTCCTCGTTACGTTTCACCGGCGTCCCCTGCGCCCCGTGCAGGCCGCGATCGATCGGTTCGTCCGCATGCCGAATCGCCTCGTGCGTGGACCCGACCGTTTCGCCCACACCATCCTCGACTACATGGTCGATGCCTACCAACCCGCCCTGGCCGAATTGCGGCAGGAGTTGGAAGACATTGAGTGGGACGCGCTCCACGAAGGCACCCCCGACGATTTGTTTCCGCGCGTCCTCGCGCTACGCAAGGAGCTCAGCCAACTCCGCCAAATCGTGCGTCCCCAACGGCAGACCGTTCACGAGCTTTCACAGGGAAAAGCGAAGTTCATCCGCAAGGCCATTGTCCCCTACCTCCGCGACTTGGAGGAGGAAATGCAGCGTATCGAAAGCCAGGCCGTCGGCTGGTCCGACCAGATCATTCTTTCATTTCGCGTCTTCCTCAACCGCTCCAGTCACGAAGCGAGTGAAGGTGTCCGGGTGCTGACTTCACTTACGGCGTTGAGCATCCCCCCACTCCTGATCGGCGGGTGGTTCGGCATGAATTTTTCCCACATGGACGTGCTCAACAACAATTGGGCCTACCCGGCCGTAATGGGCGTCACCATTCTAGCCACGATCGGTATGGCGGCATTCATCCGCCGCCGCGGCTGGCTTTAAACTCGGGCGCGGGCGATCAGCCCTTGCTGTCGCTCTTGGCCTGGTCTCGCCGACCTCGTGCGGACACATGCCCGCGAATTCGGCTGTTCAGCCCCGTCTGCTCGATCTTCTGCTGTTTGATCTTCGCTTTCTGGTCCACGCTCGGCTTTTGCACATTGGAGACCTCGGGGTTCGGATTGGGAGATGGTTCGGATTGTTGGGACATGGGATTCCTTTCGGGAAAAGTTAGAGTTCCCCTGCACCGACCCTTCTCCGCCAACCCGGTTCCCGCCGCCAGGTTCCATCTTCCGCCCGCGTTGCCCGCCGGCGCGGACCGAAGCGCATCGACAACGTGGATCGATTCGTTTCGCTACCAGGACTGATGCCCCTCCGTCCCCTGGCCGTATTTGCCCTTCTTTCCGTCGCCGCCATCGCCGCCGAACCGGTTCAACTTTTTAACGGCGTGAATCTCGACGGCTGGCACATCGACGTGCCGGCGATGGACCAGGACCCGTCGGTGCCCACGCCTTTCATCATACGCGACGGCAAACTGGTGAGCCTCGCGCACACCGGCGGACACATCATCACCGACGCGACTTACGCCGACTACCGGCTGGAAATCGACTACCGCTTCGCCGCCAAACCCGGCAACTGCGGTGCTCTCGTCCACGTCTCCACGCCGCGAGCCCTTTACGGGATGTTCCCCCGCTCGATCGAGGCCCAGATGATGTCGGGCAATGCGGGCGACTTCTGGTGTATCGTGCTCGATATCACCGTTCCCGACATGGAGGCACGACGCGGTCCACCGGAGGAATGGGGCGTCACCGAAGGTAAAAAACGCCGGATCATGAATCTCACCGACAATTCCGAAAACCCGCCCGGGGAGTGGAATAACATGACGATCGAATGTGTCGGTGCTGAAATAAAAGTGTGGGTCAACGGCGACCTGGTGAATCACGGTCATGACTGCGGAGCGACCAGCGGACAAATCGCGCTGCAAGCCGAAGGGGCGGAAGTCGAGTTTCGAAAAGTCGCTCTCACTACGATCGCGACGCTGTCGGAGTAGATTTATCGGAACGATAAGCGGGGATTTATCGGCCAGGCCGGGCGCAAAGGTTGCGGTTTGTCCGCGATTCCCCTGCCCTCCCCTTTTCCGGTTCCGATGGCGGCTTTAATCCCCGAAATCATCCTATGCAGGGCGCTGGTTCAGCTATTTCTCTATTTTCGAAGAATCTCACGTTTTAACCCAATTTTGGTTAAAATCGCCCTCAAACTGCCAATTTATTGCGGTTTTCGGGCCAAATTGGTGAAAATTCAGTCATTGCACCTTTTATGTGAATTCTTTTTGAACGACTCCCTTCCACAGATCACTAACGACCGGATAGTATTCCAGTAACTCAACCCACGAACCATTTTGGACATCAAACAAATCAAGCAGATCATCGAGTTGATGAAGCGCGCCGAGCTCAACGAGTTCGCGGTCGAAGAAGAAGGCTTCAAACTTAAGATCCGCCGCGGAGGCGCCGTCGTGGCCAGCACCGGTGGCTCGCGCAACTCCGCGCCGCCCTTTGTGGTGGCATCCGAAGCTCCCGCTCCGGTCGCGGCTCCCGCCGCTCCGACGGCCGCTCCGGCCGCCGCCGCCGATGAAGCCGGGGTGACCTACATCAAGTCCCCGATGGTCGGAACGTTCTACAGTTCCCCTTCTCCGGAATCCAAAGCCTTTGCCGAAATCGGCACCGCCGTCAGCGAAACCTCCGTGGTCTGCATCATCGAGGCCATGAAGATCATGAACGAGATCCAGGCGGAAGTGAAAGGAACAGTGGTCGAAGTGTTGGTCGAGAACGGCGAACCGGTCGAATACGGACAACGCTTGTTCAAGTTAAAATCCAGCTGACCGCGCAGTCCTGCCGACTGCTGACTTAGAAGACGGGCGCATCCTTCGCCGTCCGTCCCGACAACTTCCGACTCCCTTCTTTTAATGATTCAAAAGATCCTGATCGCCAATCGCGGCGAGATCGCTCTCCGCATCGTTCGCGCCTGCCGCGAACTGGGCATCAAAACCCTCGCGGTATATTCCGAAGCAGATGTGCAATCCCTGCACGTCCAACTGGCCGACGAGGCCATTTGCATCGGCGGCCCCCGCAGCGACGAAAGCTATCTCAAGGCGGACCGGATCATCGCGGCGGCGGAAATCGCCGACGTGGATGCCATCCATCCCGGCTACGGCTTCCTGTCGGAAAACGCCGACTTCGCCGAACAATGCGAGTCCTGCAACATCAAGTTCATCGGACCCAGCTCGGCTTCGATTCGCAAGATGGGCGACAAAGCGATCGCCAAGGACACCATGCGCAAAGCCGGTGTGCCCATCGTGCCGGGTTCCGACGGACCCATCGACGACGAGACGGATGCGGTCAAAACCGCCCGCAAGATCGGCTACCCCGTGATCATCAAGGCGGTCGCCGGTGGCGGCGGTCGCGGCATGCGCATCGCGCACAACGACATTTCGTTCGCCAAGGAGTTTCACGTCGCGCGCAACGAAGCGCAGAAGGCCTTCGGCAACGGCTCCGTCTACATCGAAAAGTATGTCGAAAAACCCCGCCACATTGAGTTTCAGGTGCTCGCCGATCAACACGGCAAAATCGTTCATCTCGGCGAACGCGACTGTTCGGTCCAACGCCGCCACCAAAAGCTGATCGAGGAAGCCCCGTCGCCGTTCCTCACCGCCAATCCCGCCCTGCGCAAAGCCATGGGCAAAGCCGCCATCAAGGCCACGGAGGCCGCCGATTACGAAGGGGCCGGCACCATCGAGTTCCTGGTCGATGCCAAGGGAAACTTCTACTTCATCGAAATGAACACCCGGATTCAGGTCGAACATCCCGTCACCGAAGAAGTGACCGGCATCGACCTGATCAAGCAGCAGATCCTCATCGCCAACGGTGAACCGCTCGGGTTCGATCAAAAGGACATCACCTTCGAACGCCACGCGATCGAGTGCCGCATCAACGCCGAGGACCCGGCCCGTAACTTTGCGCCCTCGCCCGGCACGATCGGCCTCTACTACGCCCCCGGCGGCCACGGGGTGCGCGTCGACAGCCACATTTACTCCGGCTACCAGATTCCGCCGTATTACGATTCCATGATCGGCAAGCTGATCTGTTACGGCTCTACGCGCCAGATCGCCATCGAACGCGCGTTCCGCGCCCTCAACGAGTATCTCATTCGCGGGATCAAAACCACCATCCCCCTGCACAAGGCGATCATGGCCGACCCGATCTTCAAGGAAGGCAAAGCGACCACCGCCTACATGGAGGATTTCCTGACCCGCAACCCGCCGGAAGGATTCGTTTAGACCGCGACCTCAGTTTCGTCCTCACGCCGCAGTCTCCCGCCTGCGGCGTTTTTGTTTCTCAAAATCCGTTTTGTGCAGAGCCTTGCCACCGGCAACCCCGCCCGCTTTTCTGATCCGCAACATGCAATCGCCCGAGTTCAACCCACCACCGCGCTACGACGACCAGCCCGATTTGGGTGACATTAAGATCAACCACAATGTCATCGCCGGGATCGTGCGCCTCGCCGCCCTGCAGGTGAATGGCGTGGCCGGAGTCGGCGGCGGGATCGTGGATGGCATCGGAGAGATTTTCACCAAAAAGGAGGCGGATCACCGAGGCGTCCGCGTCAACGAATCCGAAAACGGCGAATACGACATCGAGGTGCGGCTGATCGTGGCCTACGGCTCCGAGATCGGCCAGACCGCCTACGAAGTCCAGGTCGACGTGCGCAAACAGGTCATGGCCATGACCGGCAAGGAAGTGCGCAAGGTGGACGTCATCATCGAGGGTGTCCGCTTACCCGGCGAAAAACCCGGCACCGACGACGAACTCTGGCCCACTCAACAAGCGACCGACTGATTCGGTTGTTTCCACCCGCCTTCCCTCCTCCGCGCCCTTTTCTCTCGTGAGCCCCCTGACCGACTATCTGCTAAGCTCCCCCTTCCTCGTGATCGGACTGGGGGGAGGTCTTGCGCTCCTTCTCGTGTTGTTGTTCCTGCGTCAACCGCGGGCCTTGCCTCTGGCATCCAACGAATCCGGCGAGCTCCTCATTTCCCGCCGCGCCTTGCACCGCATGGTCGAGGCCTGTTGCGAGCAAGTGAAGGGCGTCGCTTCCGCCAACGCTTCCATCAAGATTCGCAAGAGCCAGTTCACCACGCGACTTCGCCTCAAAGTCCGCCCCGAGGCCAAACTCGATGCGATCCAAGGATATCTCACCCAGGAGATCACCGAAATCTATCGCGAGAACCTCGGCCTCACTTCGGAAATCGGACCCATTGAAATCAAAATCGTCGGCGTGATTCCCGCCGAACCTGGTTTCTAAGCCCCCGGCCCGGACCCCGCGATCTTCCTCCCGCGTCGTCCCGTCCCGCTACCCCGATCTGCCGGCAGCTCGAATCGCTTTCCGCGCCCCCTCCACTCTCCCCCTCAACCAACCATGCTGCCAACGATCACCTTGATGGATGAGCTGATGCCATGGTTTTTCCCCGCCGCCGCCTTTGTTTTTGGTGCCATGGTGGGAAGCTTCCTCAACGTGGTGATCTACCGCGTTCCCGCCGGCAAATCCATCGTGTTTCCCGGGTCCCATTGCTCCTGCGGCCAACCCATCAAGTGGTTCGATAACATCCCCATTTTGAGCTGGTTTGTGCTCCGCGGCAAAGCCCGCTGCTGCGGGAGCCCCTACTCGATTCGCTATGCCGGGGTGGAAACGCTCACCGGTTTGTTGTTTCTGACCTGTTGGTTGGTCCACCCGCCCGCGTCGGCGGTCGGAGGGATGATTCTCATCGGCCTGCTCGTGGCCGCCACGTTCATCGATCTCGATCACATGATCATCCCCGACGGGATCACCATTTGGGGCACGGTGGTCGGTGTCGCGCTGGGGTTTGCGGTGCCCAGCATGCAGGGCTTCTCGACGGAACCGTATTACGTCATCGGCAGTATCCACGCTGGATTCAGCGCGATCATCGGAGCCCTGGTGGGTTCCGGCGTCATCCTCTGGATCGGACTCCTCGCCGAAGAGGTGCTGAAGAAGGAAGCCATGGGATTCGGCGACGTGAAGTTCATGGGATTGATCGGCGCGTTTCTCGGTTGGAAGGGCGCGATTTTCGCCGTCTTTGGTGGCGCGATTGTCGGCACGGTATGGTTCGCGATCGCCATGGTGTGGCACCTCGTTTCCGGTGGTAAAAACTCCGCCGCTTTGCGCGCCGAAACCCCCGAAGGCGAAGAAACCGAAGTAGGCTTCGGCGCTCACGTGCCGTTTGGCCCCATGCTCGCCATCGCCGCCGTGATCTACCTGCTCGCGGCCCACCGGCCGTTTGACGCCTACCTCAATCAGCTCCTCGAGCTCTGGTAGACGATCGTCCCGCTAAACGATCCGCTCGGCCCCGTTCCCTGTGGCCAGTTGCAATACCTGCGGTGACTGACCGAACTTTTCGGCAAAGTGCTGGCTGACCTTCTTCGCCGCCCGCTCGTCGAATTCTGCCGTGGCCAGACCCATCACGGCCCCGCCGAAACCACCGCCGGTCAAGCGAGCGCCCAACACTCCACTCGTTTCGATCAGATGATCGACCAGCCAATCCAACTGCACGGTGCTGTTGGCAAAATCACGTTGCGAACTGTGATGAGACGCCGTCAACAGGCGCCCCACGTCCGCAAAATCACCCGATTTGAGCGCGGCGCACATCGCCCCGACCCGGGCAATTTCGCTGATCACGTGCTTGGCCCGTGAATACGACTCCACCGTCATCAGGCCACGTGCGTTCTCCAGCTGCTCCAGCGATGCATCAGCCAAACAGGCCACACCCAGCGCCTCGGCCGCGGCCATGCACTCACGATGTCGCTCAGCGTAGAGCCCATCCACCAAGGCATGACCGGAGGGCGTGTTGAACACCCAAAATTTTACGCCCGTCGGCATCGGCACGGTGGAAAACGTCGGTCCCCGGCAGTCGATGTGAACCAGGCTGTCCCGACGCCCAAATCCGGAGACCCCTTGGTCGAGAATGCCACAAGGCACGCCCACGAATTCGTTTTCCGCCCAACGCCCGAGCTTCACCAGATTTTCCCGCGACAACTCCGCGCCGGCCAACCCCAGAAAAGCCAGACCGGAAGCCAGTTCGATGGCAGCACTGCTGCTCAGTCCCGCGCCCTGCGGCAGGTCGGAAATCACCGCGTAGTCAAACCCCTCGGGTGCCGTCACCCCAAACGCCTCCATGCCCGCCAGCACGCCCGTCGGATAGTTCACCCACGCCCGGTCGCCTTCCTCCCGCTGTCTGGGTCCGGCTTGTTCGACGACAGTATCGGAAAACTCGCTACGGAATCGGCGTGGCCCTTCCGCGGGAGCCACCGCCACCCATACCCCGCGGTCGATCGCCGCCCCCAAAACCTCCCCGCCATTGTAGTCGGTGTGGTTGCCGATGAATTCAATGCGCCCCGGGGCACGACAAATCACGCTCGGCGGGCGACCAAAGGTTTCTTCAAAAAGAGCAATCAGGCGGTTCTGCATCGGTAGGCACGAAATGATCGTCTCATCGCCCGCGGTCAATTTAACACCGGTCGTTCGCTTCAGGTTTGTCCGCGGGAGGCACTCCGCCCTCGAACCCGGGCGGGGCTTCGCCACTCGCGCCTTGGATGGTCAAGCGCAACAGATATTCCATCGCCTCCACGTGCGAACACCCTCGCTCGGACGCCAGCTGTTCTGACCGTTTCAACAGTTGTCGTGCCATCGTGGCCGCCTGTTCCGGCGCGGCTCCGAGTTTGCGACAAAGTGCCGTGACGCGTTCCAGATCGGTCATACGGCGTCCTCGGGCGTGACCTCTGCCACAATATCGATCGCCGGAGCATCACCGTCGCCTTGGACCAACCCCACGGGGCGCGTGAAATCGCACGACGCCACGGAGACCAAAGCCAAGCCGAGCCACGCTCCATCGAACCCGGCAACCCGCGAACGCAACGCCCCCACGCGTTTCTCACCTTGCCAAAGATCCACCTGCTCAACACCGGGAACATCACCGGCCCCCGCAACCGTCACCAGCCGACGCCGCACCCGGCCGAGTGACTGTAGCCGCGCCATGACTTCCTGCCCCAGGTAACAGCCTTTGTTGAACGACACGCCCACCGCGTCCAACCCCGCCTCCTGCGGCAGATCGCCCTCCCCGAGGTCCTGCGGAACCCGCGGAATACCCGCGGCGATGCGCGCCTGCTCAAACTCCTCCGTTGTCGCTTCCGGCCAATTTTTCGGCCACGGCGGCGGTTGCGACGCCACGATCAGCGCACTCCCGCCGGGCAAAGGTTGAGCCTCCTCCCAACCCCACGCAGTGCCGCCCGCCGCCGCAGTCTCGCTCCGCCAATTCGGCAGCCACGCAGCGACGTCGCCACCTGCGATACGCCATGCCTGCCAGCGGGCGGTCTCATCCGCCACAGTCACATCATCCGCGATGATGAAGGACTCCAAACGCTCCACCAGAGCCGTCGCACTCAGGCTCCCACTGAAAATACGCCAAACGTCATCACTTTCGCGCACGATCACGGCATCACCGAAGACCTTGCCCTGGCGCGTGAGCCAAAACCCGTAGTTGATCGGCCCCACCCGGGCCGGTCGCAATTCCTGGGAAAATTGTCCTTGCAGGAAACTTTCCGCGTCTTCGCCCGTCACTACCAATGAAGCCAGGAGCGAAACCTGCTTCCATTTCGTTTCTTTTGCAAAACAGTAACGTTTTATTAATTGCTCTTTATCAATCATTAATCGTTTTTTGTGAAAGTTTTTGAAATCTTTATTTGACGAAGGTCGTCGAATCGCTTCCACTAGCAACATCAGATTTTTCACTTCTCCCGCCTAGCGGGAGTTTTGGGGTAACTAAGAAAGCAAATGGCCGGTCACTTAGGGGTAGGTGGCCGGCCAACTTTTTGCCCAAATCACTCGCTTCGCCAAGCGAACTCTGCCCCCAGCCCGCAATAACCTCGGCTTGAGGTTTTCCCGGACTTGCACCGGGACCACGCTCTGATCCAAGTTGGCCGGTTCATGCAACGCACGTCCGATATCAACGTTCTGGAGACGAGGGAACTGCCCGCGCCAAAATCGCTCATCGACGAGCTGCCCAAGTCCGAGTCTCAGGCCGCGTTCGTGACCCGCGCCCGCGAGGACATCCACCGCGTGATCTTCACCGAAGACAAACGCCTGCTGCTCATCATCGGCCCGTGCTCGATTCACGATCTGGAAGCCGGCCGCGATTACGCCCGTCGCCTCGCCGCCCTCGCCCACGAGGTGTCCGACCGCATCATGATCGTCATGCGGGTCTATTTCGAAAAACCGCGCACCACCGTCGGCTGGAAAGGCTTGATCATGGATCCGCACCTCGACGGTTCCAACGACATCGCCACCGGCTTGCGCACCGCCCGCACCTTCCTGCGCGAGGTCCTCGATCTCGGCCTACCCACCGCGACGGAGTTGCTCGATCCCATCACGCCCCAATACATCGCCGACCTGATCTGCTGGTCCGCCGTGGGCGCCCGCACCACCGAATCACAAACGCACCGGCAAATGGCGTCCGGCCTTTCAATGCCGCTCGGTTTTAAAAACGGCACCGACGGCACCCTGGGCGCCGCCGTCAACGCCATCCGCGCCGCCGCTCAACCCCAAACGTTTCTCGGCGTGAGCATCGAGGGCAAGGCCTCCTCCGTGGTAACCCGCGGCAACCCCAACTGCCACATCGTGCTGCGCGGTGGCACGGCCGGTCCCAACTATTCCGCCGCCGACATCGCCAACGCCGAACAGGTGCTGACGAAGGCCGACCTGCTTCCCTCCATCTTGGTCGACTGTTCCCACGCCAACTCCGCCAAAAAACCGGAGCTGCAACCCGAGGTCATGAAAGACATCGTCGGCCAAATCGCCGCCGGCAGCACCTCGATCATCGGCACCATGGTGGAAAGCAACCTCGAGGCCGGGAATCAGACTTTCCCCCAGCCCAAGTCCGATCTGCGCTACGGCGTCTCCATCACCGATGGCTGCATCGATTGGGCCACGACCGAAAAGCTCGTGCGCGACACCCACGCCGCCCTCGCCGTTCGCTTCCAAAGCTGACCATCGACCGCGACGATCCGTTCACTCTTCCAGGTCTTTCCGGCTGCGGTAGTCCTGAATGAAGATACTGAATACGAGGTAAAAACCACCGGCCGCCGCCGCCAGGAAACAAAGGATGGCCAGCCCCGGATAGCCAAAGAGTTGGAAGTCCGTGTCCACCCGCATCATCAGCGACGCCGCCATGATCAACGCGGACAACACCATGCCCATGGTGATGCGATTCGCGATCTTTTGCATGCCGTCCAAGGCCGTGTTGGCGTCGAGCGCCTTCACTTTGACCTGCAGTTCGGAGTTCGTCACGACGTCCATGATGCGGTTCAGGCGCGCCGGGAGTTGCGTCATGAATTCTTTGGCCTCCAACAAAGTGCCAAACACGTTGCCGGTCGCGAGATTGCGCTTCATCTGCTCCGACATCAGATCGTCGACGTGACGACGAATCGAGGCCGACGGATTAAATTCCGGGTCCAGTCGTTTGCCGACTTCGTCCAGCTGCATCAGCGCCTTGCCCAACACCGTGAGTTCACTGGGCACGATCAGGCCGGACGTGCGCGCCAGACTGCTCAAGTCGAGCAGGGACTGCCCGACGTTCAAATCGTCGAGATTTTGATCCTGCTGACGCGCGACGAGTTTGCTGACTTCGCGGCGAAAATCACCGACGTCCGCGCCTTTGCGCTTGGTGCTCATGCCGATCACAATGTCCGCCGCGCGCTCCCCCTGCCCCTCGCTCACCGCCATCAATATTTTCAACAGCGAGGTCTGCATGCCCGGCGAAACATAGCCCACCATGCCCAGATCGAGCAGTGCCAGCTGACCGTCCAACGTCACGAAGATGTTGCCGGGATGCGGGTCCGCATGAAAGAGCCCGTCCACCAATACCTGCTGGAGGTAGCTCTTGAACAGTTCCTCGACGATCGGGGCCGCATCGTATTCCAACGATGCCAACGGACCGATTTCCGTGACCTTGCTGCCCGACACGCGCTCCATCGTGAGCACCGCGCGTGAGCAGTAATCGGTGATCGGTGCCGGCACAAAAATGTGCGGAAACTCCTGCAGATTCGCCCCCACCGCCCGGAGATTCTGCGCCTCCATTTCGTAGTTCAGCTCGCGTTTGATGGTCTCCCGAAACTCCGCCAGAATCGAACCGAACCGGAACCGCTGCCCCATCTCCGTGTGGGTGTCCATGAACTCGGCAATCTCCGCCAACACCTCGAAGTCTTCGGCAATCGTGGCTCGAATCCCCGGACGTTGGACTTTGACCACCACTTCCCGCCCGTCGCGCAGCGCCGCAGCATGGACCTGACCGAGTGACGCCGCCGCCAACGGCTCTTCGTCGAATCGAGCGAACGCCTTGGAAAGGCGCACGCCGAGCTCCTCCGTGACGGCCGCCTCCACCTCCTCAAACGGAAAGGGTTTCACCTTGTCCTGCAACCGGGCCAACGCCTTCACATAGGGAGCGGGCAACAGATCCGGTCGTCCCGCCAACACCTGTCCGAGTTTGATGAAGGTGGGCCCCATGGCCTCCAGATCGTTGGCCAATTGCTCGGGAGCGTTATCACCCTTGCCAGCGTCGGAGCCACTCTCCTTCTCCGGCTCGAAATCCTCGTCGAGTTGTCGCACCAGATCGGAGTGCCCATACCGCCAGAACAGCATGAGGATTTCGCGATAGCGGGAGAGATGTTTAATTTTCATGGGATGGCGGAGTTGAAGCTTGGAAGCAGTGGTGAAGTTAAGCAGCACGGACCCATCTTCCCCCGAACGGTTCCTGAGCTGAGCCGGGCGGGAACCAAAACCGCGATTGGGTCTCTGCATAGAAAAGGAAAACGTCGTCATGCTCTCATCTCTGAAAGACCGGGTCACCTCCCACGCCGCGCGCCACTTCGCCAACAACCTCATCCGCCGCTACGGCGTGTTGGAATCACTGCGGATCGATTCCCGCGCCCAGCGCATCGAACTGGTATGCCTGCTGCATGGTGAAGCGCAGCCTCTCGCCGTGCAGGTGGGAAACTATCGCATCGAATCCGACACCGCCGAGAGCTTCATCACGCTGCGCGACTGCGTGTGCGAGCGACCGTGGATTCAGGCTCTGCTCATCGACTTCGTGCACGACACACCACTGCGACTACCCCGCTGGGTGGCCAGCGCGATATAGGACACATTTTCGCCCCCGGACCCCATGTGATCAGAATACGCCGATAAAAACACATTTCGTGCGTGTCCCCTTCCCGACTTTTCTGATTACCTAAGCGCCCTTCTTATGAAAGCTCCCATTCGCGTCGCTGTCACTGGAGCCGCCGGTCAAATCGGCTACTCCCTCCTCTTCCGTATTGCTTCGGGCCACATGTTCGGTCCCGACCAACCGGTGATCCTCCAGCTTATCGAGATTCCCGTCGAAAAAGCCATGAAAGCCCTCGAAGGCGTGGCCATGGAACTCGACGACTGCGCCTTCCCGCTGCTCAAGGACATGGTCCTCACCGACAATGGTGAGACCGGTTTCAAGGACGCCAATTGGTCCCTGCTCGTCGGCGCCCGCCCTCGCGGTCCCGGCATGGAGCGCGCCGACTTGCTCAAGGGCAACGGCGTGATCTTCACCGCCCAGGGTGAGATCATCGACCGCGTCGCCGCGGAGGACGCCCGGGTCGCCGTCGTCGGCAACCCCGCCAACACCAACGTCATGATCGCCGCGTCCAAGGCCAAGCGCCTCACCGCCGATCGTTTCACCGCCATGGTGCGGCTCGACCAAAACCGCGCTCAGGCTCAGCTTGCCAAAAAGGCCGGCGTCGATCTGACCGCCGTGAAGGACATCTTCATCTACGGCAACCACAGCCCGTCGATGTATCCGGCCTTTGCCCATGCCACGATCGACGGCAAACCCGCCGCCGAGGTCATCAACGACCAGGCCTACCTCGAAGGCGACTTCTGCTCCACCGTCGGCAAACGCGGCGCCGCCATCATCGCCGCCCGCGGCCTCTCCTCGGCCGCCTCCGCCGCCAACGCGTTGGTCGATCACGTGCACGATCTCATGACCCCCGGCGCGATTCATTCCGTCGCCGTGAAGAGCGAGGGACGCTACGGTTTCGATCCCGATGTCTGGGCCGGCATGCCCGTGCGCACCACCACGCCCGGAGCCTACGAAGTCATCACCGACTACGATCTGAGCGACGCGTTCTCCCAGCAGAAACTTGCCGCGACCAACCAGGAGCTCGTCGACGAACGCGCCATGGTCGCCGACATGCTCGGCTGATTCAGCGTTCGCCGTCCCTGTTTCTTTCTTCTTTTCGCAAACGGCGACCTCCTGGTGGGGTCGCCGTTTTTTTGTCCCTTTCACCTCCCTTCACGCCATGAAACTTCTCTCCTCCGTTCTCACAATTCTCAGCATCGCCGTCTGCGCTGGTCCGACCGTGGCCACCGCCGGCTCCGATTTCAAAAAAGGCGTCAACATCAGCCACTGGCTCGCTCAACACGCCCCCGGCCATTACGCCACCGCCGAGCGGTTCGAGGCCGAAGACGCCGCCTGGATCGCCGACCACGGTTTCGATCATGTGCGCATACCCGTCGACGGTCGCATCCTGATGAGTATCGAGGGCAAACTGATCACCGAGCTCCTCCAGCCCTTGGATCAGGCCCTCGAGTGGTGTCGGGCCCACGACCTCGGCGTGATCCTCGACATGCACTACCTGCCGGGCAACGAGTTCCTCAACGACGCCGCCGACAACGCCCTTTGGTCCGACCCCGACCTGCGCGCCGCCGCCGCCTCGCTCTGGACTCAGGTTGCCACCCACTACCGCGACGTCGGGCCTTGGTTGCGCTACGAAATTCTCAACGAAGCGGTCGCACCGGAAAACGAGGATCTCAACATCCTCAATCAACTCATCGTCGACGCCATCCGCACGGTCGACGCCACCCGCGTTCTCTACGTGTCCTCGAACCGTTGGGGCCAGTTCCAAACCGTGCCCGATCTGCGCCTCTTCGATGACCCGAACGTTCACTACGCCTTGCACACCTACGAGCCGTTCCTGTTCACCCACCAAAATACGTCGTGGACACCGCTCAAAGACATTCCGGCCGGCGCGGTCACGTTTCCCGGCGGCATCGAGGTGGCCTCCGACAGTCCTCTGGCCGCGCAGATGATGAAAGAACACCACACGCTGGCCGTGACGCTCGAACGCGCAGATGTGGCCGCCCACTATGCGCCAGTCGCGGCCTGGGCGCGTGAACACGGCGTCAATGTGGTCATCACCGAGTTTGGCGTCTATCGTGCGGCGGATCCGGAATCCACCGTCAATTGGATCCGCGCCAACGTCGAGTTGTGCGAAGCAGCCGGTTTCGGCTGGAGCGTCTGGGACTACCAAGGCGGTTTCGCCATTCGCGGACCCGATGGGGAACCGACGGCCGTCTATCGCGGACTCTTTCCGGAACGTTGAGGCCTCCTCCCGCCAGTCGGTCGCGTCACAGCAATCCCGCCAGCTCCTCGCGTTCGCTCAGCACAAACGCCCGGCGCACCGCGCAAAACCCCTCCACCAACTCCATCGGGGCGCCCGCCCGCGGGAAGCTCATGGCCAACGACGAACCGTCGCACAGCACCTCAGCTTCCACGCCGGCGACGGACAGGGTGCACTCGCGATAGTCCGACGGGTAGTCGACCCGCAATCCCCCGGCGCTTTCCAGTTCCTCCACCGCGTCGATCACCGCTTCGACTTGCACCCCTTTTTTGAGGTCGAACGCGATCTCGGTGAACTGTCCGGCAAACAATGCCTCGAAGGTCGGCACGCCCAAACGTCCTTCTTTCAGGTCATGCAACGTGCGCACCCCCGCAAATCTCCCCGCATCGCGTTCGAGCAAACGGTATTCGAGCTCAAACGTGAAATCCGTGGCGGTCAGCACCGCCAGCGGGCTCGCCACTTCGAGCGTCAATTCCTTGCGTTTGTAGCTCAATTCAGCCCGGGCGCGCTGAAACCACGCCTCCGCTTCCTCCGCCACCATGTCCTGACACAACCGGGCAAAAAACGACCGGGTGGCCGGCGTGACCGCATCGGGCACCGCATGACGACCTTTTTTGAAGCCGGGCAGCGTCTTGACGGCGTCTTCGCCCATGTATCCGACCAGCCGCACGCGAGAAACAAATGTGGTGAGGTTGTCACTTTCGGCGGTCATGTGCGTCATTGAGAACAGTGCTGGTTTGAGCGCACCCTTTTTCTCCGATCCTGCGTCTGCTCAACGAATTCACTTTGATTCCTGCTTTTATCCAAAAACTACGCAACTTCTGGCCCCGTTTGGAGTATTAGGGATGGGCGATTGTGCCTGCCTCCTTCCTCCGCTTCCACTAACTCCCCCGTCGTGACCTTTCGTCTCCCTACCTCATTTTGTGTCCATTCACGGTTCACCGCCTCCGCTCTGGCGCTGACCAGTCTCATGCTCCTCGCCGGTTGCGGCGGCGGAGACAAATCAGCTGATGCCCCGGGCGGTGGCGGGCCCGGAGCGGGCAAATGGGGCGCCGGTCGCACCGAGGAGGCGGTCGCCGTGCAAACCGCCCCCATCACGCGCGGACCCATTTCGGCGACGTTGTCCTTCAACTCGACCCTCGAAACCGAATCGAGCGTGGATCTCTTTCCCCAGATTTCCGGCGAAATCGAAGCCTTGCTCGTTGAAGAGGGCGACTTCGTCAAAGCCGGCGCTCCCCTACTCCAAATCGATGAGCGCGAGCTGCGCGTCGACGCCGACGAAGCCAGCGTCAATCTGGAGCGTGAGCAGGCCAATTTTGATCGCATCCAGGAGCTCTTCAAACGCGGTCTCGTCAACCAGCAGGAATTCGAAAACGCCAGCTATACGCTCTCGCAACGTCGTCTCGGGGCCGAGCGGGCCAAGATCCGTCTCGACCACGCCACCATCCGCGCGCCTTTCGACGGCGTGATCTCGGAACGAGCCGCCCAACTCGGCGCGCGCGTGAGCAGCGGCACGAAACTCTTCTCCTTCGTCAGCCTCCAGGACATGGTGGCCAAGGTCTTCGTGCCCGGCCGCTATCTCACCGCCGTCAACAAAGACCAGGAAGCCACCATCACATCCGAATTCATGCCGGGCCGCACTTTCGCCGGCTGGGTCAAACGCATCAGCCCGATCATTGATCCGCAGAGCGGCACCTTCAAAGTCACCGTCGGTCTGCGCAATCCCGAGCAGGACGTGCTGCCCGGCCTCTTCGTGAAGGCCAACATCATCACCGAGGAACGCCCCAACGCCCTGCTCGTGCCGAAACGCGCGGTCGTTTACGACGGCGGTTCCCAGTTCCTCTACACCGTCGTCGACGGCAAGGCGGTCCGCCGCCAGCTCGATGCCGGCTTCGAAACGCCCGATACCGTCGAGGTGCGCTCCGGTTTCACGGAAGGCGACCCCATCATCATTCTCGGCCAATCCGGACTCAAGGACGGGGCCCCCGTCAAAGTCGTCGACCCCAACGCCCCCGCCCCGTCCCGCGGAGGTCACCCGGGTAAAACACCGCCCGAAGCCTCAGCCGACCCGGCTCCCTCCGCCGACTCCTGAACCGACCCTCGCCTCCCTCGTCCTGCCCCACCTTGCACTCCGAATTTTCTGATGTCGGCTCCGTTTAATCCCGACGAATCCCGCTTCGCCTTCACCACGCGCCGCCCCGTGGCCATCCTGATGGTCGTCATGGCGATCAGCGTCTTTGGCTGGGTTTCCTACAACCGTCTCGCCCTCACGCTCATGCCCGACATGAGCTACCCGTCGCTCACCGTGCGCACGGAGTATCCGGGCAGCGCCCCCGAAGAGATCGAGACCACCATTTCCCAACGCCTCGAGCAGGAGCTCGGCATCGTGCCCGGCCTCACGTCGATCAGCTCGATTTCCAAGGCCGGTCAGTCCGACGTCATCCTCGAGTTCCAATGGGAAACCGATATGAACACGGTCGCCGCCGACATCCGCGAAAAGGTCGACCGGGTCCGGTTTCCCGACGACGCCGAACGCCCGCTGCTCCTGCGCTACGACCCGACGCTCGATCCGATCATGCGCTTTGGTCTCGCCGGCCCCCAATCTCTCTACGACCTGCGTTACCTCTCGGAATACGAGATCAAGCGTCGTCTCGAAGCGCTCGAAGGCGTCGCCGCCATCAAGGTCAAGGGCGGCCTCGAGGAGCTCTATCTCGTCGCCATCGACGAGTCCCGCCTCTCCACCCTCAACCTGAACATCGACCAGGTGAATACCCGCCTTGCCCAGGGCAACGTGAACCTGCCCGGCGGCAATCTGCGCGAGGGGCAGACGGAATATCTCATCCGCACGATGAACGAGTTCCAGTCCATCCCGGAGATCGAGGCCCTGATCGTCACGCGCCAGAACGGCGTCGACATTCGTATCCGCGATATCGCTACGATCACCCGCTTCCACAAGGACCGCGAGGTCATCACCGCCGTGGACGGTCACGAAAGCATCGAGATCGAGGTCTACAAGGAAGCCGACGCCAACATCGTCGAGGTCGCCCGGCGCGTGCGCGATGCTGTCTACGGCACCGCCGCTCAGCAGGCCTACATCGCCACGCTCCCCCCCGGCTCAAAGGACGTGCCTCCCGCGCCCCCGACCGACGCCAAACCCGAAGCCAGATCCGGCGACAACGGGGGCGGGGGACGGGGCCGCGGCGGAGCGATGAACGCCGCCCGCCAGGCGGAGGCCGCCCGCGTCACCAAGCATCTGCAGATGACCAACTTCGTCGCGTTTCAACTGCCCCAAGATGCCCGCATCGAAACGCTCGCCGACCAGTCGATCTTCATCAGCAACTCGATCACCGAGGTGAAAAACAACGCCATCTTCGGTGCCATCATCGCGGTCATCGTGCTGTTTCTGTTCCTGCGCAATCTCGGGCAGACGGCCATCATCGGCATCTGTATCCCGATCTCCATCGTCGCCACGTTCGCCCCGATGTTCATCGGCAACGTCTCGCTCAACATCATCTCGCTCGGCGGTCTCGCCCTCGGCGTCGGCATGTTGGTCGACAACGCCATCGTGGTGCTCGAGAGCATCTACCGGTGCCGCGAGGAAGGCGACCCGCTCCAGGCCGCCGTCGTGCGCGGCGTGAGCGAAGTGGGCATGGCCGTCACCGCCTCGACCGCCACCACCGTCGCGGTGTTCTTCCCCATCGTCTTCGTCGAAGGCGTGGCCGGCCAAGTGTTTGGCGACATGTCACTGACCGTGGTGTTCTCGCTCGTCGCGTCGTTGTTTGCGGCCCTGTTTTTCATCCCGATGCTCGCTTCGCGCGACTTCAGCGGCGGCGGCCACGCCATCGCCGGCAAGATCAACGACCAGGCGTTTTTGCAATTCCCCGCCGCCGACGACTCGCATGGTTGGCCGCGCCGGGGTCGGGACGCCCTGACCTCGATCGGTTTGTTTCTCGGCCGCACCCTGCGAGCGGCCGCGTTGCTCGTCGGTCTCCTGGTGAAGGTCGTGCTCGCCATGTTGCTGGTGCCGCTGGGACCGTTCCTCTGGTTGCTTGACCACAAGAAACCCGTGGCCGCCCAACGATGGACACGCTGGAGCGCCGGGTTCGCCGCCGACTCCTTTGGTCCCCTGCGTGGGGCTCACGTCTGGCCCGGCGTCCTCTCCGTGACCGCCCCCGCCTCGCTCGGCGAAGGATTGGTCGGATTGCGGGCCTGGACGCAACGCGCTTCCGGGTGGTTCACCCGCATCGTGCGCGAACTGTGCGTGCTGCTCGTGTTTCCCTTCCTGCTCCTCCGGTTCGGGTTCACCCTGCTCGTGCGTGGGATCAGCACACTCGTGCAAACCGGGGCGCTCGTGGTGGTCGGTCTCGTTCTGCTCGTCGTGCGAATTGGCAGCCTGATTCTGCGCCCGATCGTGCTCCCGATCGGAGCGCTCTTCAACCACGGCTACGGGTTCGTCACCCAAGCCTACGCGCCATTGCTGCGCCTGGCCTTGGCCCAACGCTGGCTCGTGCTCGGCGGCTCGGTGGTGGCGTTCGTCGTGGTATGGTTCACCGTGCTGCCTCGCTTGGGCCAGGAATTGATCCCGCAAGTCCACCAGGGTGAATTCAATCTGGATATCACCCTCCCCGTCGGCACGCCGCTGGAGCGGACCTACGAAATCTCGTCGCGAATCGAAACCGCCGTGCTCGAAGAGCCGGAGGTCGCGCTCACCGCGTTGTCGGCCGGCGCGGAAAACAACGCCACGCGGGCCAGCGAAGCCGGTGAACACACCGCCCGCCTGACGGTGCGTCTGGAGCCCGGCTCCAGCCTGGCCGAGGAGGGCGATCTCATCGCCCGGATTCGGTCCCGTTTTCGTGATTTGCCCGAGGTAAAAATGGAAGTGTCCTACCCGGCGTTGTTTTCCTTCAAGAGTCCGATCGAAGTCGAGGTGCGGGGTCACAACCTCGACCAGCTCAAGGAACTCAGCCGCACCGCCGAGGCGCGCTTGGCGGAGATCCCCGGCTTGGTCGACGTGCGCTCCAGCTTGCAGTCCGGCAATCCCGAGATTCGCATTGTCTATCACCGCGACCGCCTCGCCGAGTTTGGGCTGAGTCTGCGGACCGTGGCCGAACTCGTGCGCAACAAGGTGCAGGGCAACGTGGCCACGGAATACCGCCAGGCCGAACGTCTCATCGATGTGCTGGTGCGTCTGGAGGAGGAGGACCGCGTGGGTCTCGCCGAGCTGTCCGGTCTCATTGTGAATCCCGGCAGCGCCATCCCGATCCCGCTCTCCGCCGTGGCTGATTTACAGGTCAATGAAGGCCCGAGCGAAATCCGTCGCATTGATCAAACCCGCACCGCCGTCATCTTTGCCAATCTCGATGGGGCCGATCTCGCGACGGTTTCCCGCGAGATTGTTCTCACCATGGAGAGTCTCAACTACCCGGTGGGTTTTGACTACGCGATCTCCGGCCAAAACGAGGAAATGCAGACATCGATCAACAGCCTGTTGCTCGCCTTCGCCCTCGCGCTGTTTCTCGTCTATATCGTGATGGCCAGCCAGTTCGAGTCGTTGGTCCAGCCTTTCCTCATTATGATGACGGTCCCGCTCGCGCTCATCGGGGTCATCGGCGCACTCTGGCTCACCGGCACCTCGGTCAGCATCATGGTGTTCATCGGTCTGATCATCCTGGCCGGCATCGTGGTCAACAATGCCATCGTGCTCATCGATTATATCAACACCTTGCAGGACCGCGGGATCGAACGCACCACCGCCATCATCGAAGCCGGTCAGGCCCGTCTGCGCCCCATTCTGATGACCACGATGACGACCGTGCTCGGATTGACGCCCATGGCGCTCGGTCTGGGTGAGGGTTCCGAAATCCGCGCGCCCATGGCCATCACCGTGATCGCCGGTCTCGCCGTCTCGACCCTGCTGACCCTCGTCGTGATTCCCACGCTCTACGCTCAGTTCGGCGGCCACCGCCGCGCCGATCCCCTGTCCGCGGCCGAGGGATCCTCCGCGTCTTCCCCTTCGCCCGCTCCCGCCCACCTCTAGCCTCTCCGCCCCATGAGCAAACGCGATCCGATTGCCTACTCGCTGCCCCGCTTCTCGGTCACCCGACCAGTCACGGTGGTCATGATTCTGTTTGCGATTCTCGTCGTTGGCTTCATCGCCAACATGCGCATCCCGGTCGCATTGTTTCCGGCCGGGATGGAGGAGAACGCACTGGGTGTATTCGTTTCCTATCCCAACGCCAGCGCCCGTGATATTGAGGAAAAAATCACCCGGCCGGTGGAGGACATGGTGGGCACGGTCAGCGGGGTGAAGGAGATCAACAGCTACCTCAACAACGGTCGCAATTTCACCCGCGTTACCTTCCAAAGCAGCGTCGATCTCCGCGTCGCCTACTCCGCCCTGCGTGATCGCATGGATCGGCTCATGCCCGAGATGCCCGACGATCTCGACATGATCCACGTGCGGCGATGGGACGAAAATGACATCCCGATCATCTTCATGGTGCTCAAGTTGCCGCCGCAGGTGGAGGACAAGGCCTACGTCATGGAAACCGTGATCACCCCCGCGGTGCAACGGGTGGATGGCGTCGGCAACGTCGACACGTGGGGAGTCGACAATAAGGAAATCCGCATCGACATCATCGAGGAACGACTCCGCAGCCACCGCATCGATCCCAACCGGTTGGTGCAGCTGCTCCGGGGCCAAAACTTCGATCTCTCCAGCGGCTTCGTCATGGAGGGGGACAAGAAGGTCTACGTGCGTTCCCTCGGTCGCTTTCGCACGGTGGATGAAATCAAAGAGCTCGTCGTCGATCCCGAGCATCGCATCACCCTCGGCGAGGTCGCCGAAGTCCGTTACCGGGCGCGCGATCGCGAACGGGGTTACCACATCGACGGCCAACCGGCCATCGGCATGGAAATCACCCGCGAATCCAGCGGCAACATCGAGCAGATTTCCACCGAAGTGCGCGCCACACTCGATGAGCTCTCCGCCAATCCCCAGCTCGCGGGCATGACGTATTCGGTTTTCTGGGACCAAGGCGACCACGTCCGCGAATCGATCAACAACCTCAAGAGCACCGGCATGTGGGGCGGCCTGTTCGCGGCTTCCGTGATCTTCGCCTTCCTCCGCGCGCCGCGCATGACCGGCATCCTCACGCTGGCAATTCCGCTGTCCCTCCTGTGCACCCTCATCGCCCTCTATTTCATGGGTTGGTCACTCAACATGGCCACCATGATGGGTCTGCTGCTCAGTGTCGGCCTCGTGGTCGACAACGCCATCGTCATTGTGGAGAACATCTATCGCCGCCGGCAGGAGGGCGTCGTTCCGGACCGCGCCTCGATTATGGGGGCCGGGGAGGTGGGCCTCGCCGTAACGCTGGCCACTCTCACCACGGTCGTGGTGTTTCTCCCGCTCATTCTCATGAGCGACGATCAGGAGTTCTCCTTCTGGATGCTCCGCATCGGCACCCCGGTGATCACATCGTTGCTGGCCTCGCTGTTCATCGCCCTCGTCTTTGTGCCGCTGGCCGCCACCCGTTTCTCCCGCGGCACCCAACGCGCCGAACCGCGTTCCATCGGCTGGTTGCGCCGCCACTACACCATCGCGCTGGGCTGGGTGCTCAACCACCGCCTCGAAGCGGGCCTGCTGGTGATCCTCGCCTTTTGCAGCATCGTGATCCCGCTCGGCGGCATCGAGCAGGACCGCAACGACGGCGGCAACGAGGAGAACACCATGCGGTTCTTCTACGATCTGCCCACCGGCAACAGTTTCGAGGAAAGCGAGGCCTTCATGCTGAAGGTGGAGGATTACTTCGCCGCCAATCTCGACACCTACAATTTCGCCTCCATCGAGTCCCGCTACGGACGCGACAACGGTCGTATCCAAGCCCGCTTCAAGAAGAACGAACCCACCGAATGGTATGATGTCGTGTGGAACGACATCATGATTGCGACCGGCCAGCGCCAGCCCCACATGACGCGCCCGGAAATCGAAAAGCACGTGAAGGACAACTTCCCCACCCCGCCCGGAATCACCATGCGCACCCGTCGGTGGGGCGACGTCGGCGGCATCGGTCGCGTGACCATCACCCTTTACGGGGATGACACCACGACCCTGATGGAACTCTCGGAAAAAGCGGCCGATCGCATCCGCACCATTCCGGGTCTCCAAGGTGTCGATACGAGCATGGAGCGCGGTGGCTCGGAACTGCAGGTGCAGATCAACCGCGAACGTGCCCGCGAACTCGGAGTCGAGCCCCGCGAGGTTTCCGGCAGCATCACTTACTCCATGCGCGGCATGGAAGTCGGCCGCTACTACGACGAATCCGGTCGCGACGTGCGCATTCAGGTGCAGTTGGAGGATGCCGAAAACAAACGCATCGACGATCTCCGGGCCATGACCTTCATGACCGACAACGGACGCGAGGTGCCGCTCGAATCGGTCGCCTCCCTCAATGTGGAAAAAACTCTCGGCCAGATCGCCCGTCAAAACCGGCTCACGACCCTCAACGTCACTGCCCGCACCGCGATGGCCGACACCAATCGCGTGTTCAACGCCATCGACGAGGTCATGGCCGACTTCGAGATGCCGCGCGGTTACCGTTGGGACAAGGGAGTGCGCTGGATTCGCCTCCAGGAATCCAACGAGGCACAGAAGTTCGCCATGATCCTCTCGGTGACCTTCGTCTTCCTGCTCATGGGTGTGCTCTTCGAGTCCTTCATTCTGCCGCTCGCCGTGATCATCGCCGTGCCGTTTTCATTCTTGGGCGTCTATTGGACGCTGTTCCTGACCAACACGAAGATGAGCATGATGGCCATGATCGGCATGGTGATCTTGATCGGCGTGGTAGTGAACAACGCCATCGTGCTTGTCGATCTCACCAACCGCCTCCGCGAAGAGGGAGTCGAGCGCATGGCCGCCCTGCTGAAAGCGGGTCAACATCGCCTGCGCCCGATTCTGATGACCACCTGCACCACCGTGTGCGGCCTCATTCCGATGGCGCTCGGCAACTCGCAAATGATCGGCATGCCCTACTCGCCCATGGGCCGCGCCATGATCGGCGGCCTCATCGCCTCGACTGTGCTGACCCTGCTCGTCGTCCCGCTCTTCTACATCCTCCTGGATGATCTGAGAAATTACGCCGGAGCCGTCGCCCGCAGCGCCTTCAGCCCCCGCGCCCCGAAACAAGCCGAACCCGTCTCAGGCCGCTGACCGGCGATTCTTCGGGCGGCACAGGGCGACCAGTCCGACGATCGCGAGCACGGGCAGCCAGATCGGCGCCAGCGCGGCGGCGATCGAGAGCATCACCGCCAGCACCGTCAGCACCACGACGAGTCCGACGCTCAACCCCACGACGGAGGCCAGGACAAAGGCTACTGCGAGTGAGACCGCCAACCCGATCACGCCGACAATCGGCATCACCAGAATCGGCGCGTGGTGCAGCGCCCACCAGAGCAGGAAGGCGACGAGGGCAATCTTCAGGACCGTAACAAAAAGCGTCTTCATGCTACGAGAACCCCGCACCGCCGGCGAAAGTTGCAGCGTTTCTCCCTTCCGACCCGCCCGAACCTTATCTTGCTTGTTACTTGGAGAATTGGACCTTGTTACTGGGGCGTGACCACGCCCATCCAAGTTTGCTGCGCTTTGATTGAGCGGGCCGGCCGCGTGCTAATTGCCCAGCGTCCGCCGGGTAAGCACCTGGCTCTGCAATGGGAATTCCCCGGCGGGAAACTCGAACCTGGTGAAGATGTCGCCACCGCCCTGCATCGTGAAATTCAGGAAGAATTGGGCTGCGATATCAAAATCACCGCCGCACTATCCGCCTGCGAGCACCGTTATGACGCCGTGACCATCGTGTTGCATCCTCGGGTCGCGCACCTGACCGCCGGTTCTTCCGAGCCGCACCCGCATGAGCACGTCGCACTGCGCTGGGTCGCGCTCGCCGAGATCGCCGAGATCGATCTCGCGGCGGCCGATTTGCCGGTGCTGGCCGCCTATCGGGACCTACGCAAAAAAGCCTCCCAACCGTAGGAGCGCGCTTGCGCGCGATAACACCTGCCTCTCGGCTCCCAAACACCGCATTCATCGCGCGCGAGCAAGCTCCTACGGCCGACCAAACTGATGCCGACTCGGGTGAGTCAGCCGTAAATATATGCGTAAATCACGACGCGAATCAGACTAGTCGTGTGTAACGCCTAAGAATTCGGATAGGTATAGGACGACCGCGCCCATCACGATGCGGTATTCGCAAGCGAACACCCTACCCAGCGCTACGACAACTTGAAGGATTGTTGCTCGTCCCGACGCTGACTCCGCGAATAATCCAGTGTTACTGTCTACTAGGTCGCGAAATCAGCGGCTCCAGGGCGGAGTGACCTCGTTGGACCGCGCGTAGGCGATCATTTGGCCGAGGTGCTCGTGGCAGTGATCGGCCAGAACCATGACCAGCTGAGCTCGCGGAGCCTTCATGCCGAAGAACTCGATCTCCTCTTTCATCGCTTCGGGGGACACCCCGGCGATGGCCTGCTTCACAAACGCAATCGAGGCTTCGTAGTTGGCGATCAACTTCGCCTTGTCGGCTCCTTCGCTCATGGTTTGCGGGTTCACACCTTCGGGCATTTTCGCACCGAGCATGCCGCCGATGTAGTAGTTGGCCCCGGCCACGTGACCGAGCACACCACTGACCGAGGCCACGCCTTCCATGGGCATCCAGTCGTATTTGGCTTCGGGAATGGCGTTGGCGAGTTGCACCATTTTGTCCGCCGCACTGCTGATGCTGCCAATGATGACTTGGTTGGTCAGCGGCAGGGCTTTTTCTTCGTGGTGGTTCGCCAAAGCTGCGAACGGAGCGGCCAGACAGATCAAGGTGGCCGTGAGTTGTTTGGTCAGAGTTTTCAAGGTGAGATCAGGTGGTTGGGGGTTGAACGGTGAAACCGTGAAGGATTCAGAGAGGACTCAATCCCGCGCAGGGTCAACCACCGCAGGCCCGTGCTCCTCGGCTGAACCGGTTCATTGAGGACACAAAAAAGCGCGGGCTCGTGCCCGCGCTTGCAGCATGGATTCGGGTTGGAATCAGCGGCCGGACGTCGGCGTCGATGGGGCTCCGCCGACCACCGCTTCCACGGCGCGCAGGAAGGAATCGCTGAGCAGATTGACCGTCATGTCCTGCGGCAGGTAACCGTCGATGTTCTCGAAGGCGGTGGACATGGATTTCGCGACTTCGATGCGCACGAACGCTTCCGAACCTTCGGCGGAGTAAGCGCTGAGCTTGAGGCGGGTGGCCTCGGCTTCAGCCTCACCCAACGCCTTGATGGCTTGGGCGCGGAGGAGTGCGGCTTCCTGTTCACCTTGGGCGGCGAGCACGTTGCGGTTCTTGTCAGCTTGGGCGGCGAGTTCGACGCGTTGGGCGGCGGCGCCGGCATCGAGGACTTGTTGCTGCGCCTTCTTTTCGGCCTCGAGCACGCCGACGTCTTTGTCACGTTGGGCATCCACCACGGCGCGCTCGTAGGCGGCTTGGGCTTCGGCCTTCGCCTGCTCGGCCATGGCTTCGGCGGCCTTGGTTTCTTCGATGGCCCGCAAGCGCGACTGCACCGCGACCTGACGCGCCTTGATCTGCTCGACGTAGGATGGATCGAGACCGATGTGCTCGATCACAAAGTTTTCCACGATCACGCCACGCTTACGCAGCTCGGCCTCCGGCGACATGAGCGCTTCGGAAATATCGCTCTGCAACGTTACGAGACCAGCCCCGGAATAGGCATCGAGGGCGGAACGCGTCGTTGCCTGGTCCTTCACCACGCGCATGAGCTCGGGACGGAGGATTTTCTCTTCCACGTTTTCCCGGACGGTCTTGTGCAAATCAACGATGTGCGCGGGATCACGCCGCCACCGAATGTTCAGCGAAATGCGCATGTCCTGACCCTCCGAGGATTGGACGAGGTAGCTGTCGCGGCGACGCCCTTCGCCGTAGGTATCGTTGGCTTGGTCGTTCATGACGAAGACCTGCGAGGAGAGGTCATACTTGAACACCTTTTGGGTGAAGCCCGGGAAGAGCACATACGTCTTGGGCTGGAGCGGGTCGGTCAACACACCACCCGACCAGGTTTCCTTCACCCCGATTTCGTTACCTTGGACGGTTTCGATATCGACGATAAATATACTGGCGAGCAGCAGCACCACGACGATGACGCCGGTGACCACGAGAGAGAGGGTTTGTTTCATAAGCTGGAAGGACGGACTATTTGCGATTTTTGAGATAGATGAGCGTGCACGCGCCGACATAGACGACAAAAAGCGTCGCAATCAGCGGTAGAAGCATTCGCACCATGGCGCTTTTCATCATCAAGGCGGCGACGAGGGCCAACAACCATGATCCGACAAACCCGGCCACGACCCGCCACGAAAACGGCGTCTTCGGTTCGAGTTCGATGATGGGGTCGGAGTCAGACATGGACCGACTTTAATTCGTCGGACCTCTTCCGGGCCAGAGGATAAGGGACAAATGGAAACAAAGCCGATTTGTGTAAAACCTACGCCGGAACCACCCGTCCACCGGGTTTCGGTTTCGCTCCGCCCTGGGACGGAGCTCCCATGCTGAGGTTCTGATCGAGCCACTGGTCGTGCCGCAACACGCCTACCCGGCGTGAGACATCGCGCCGCCCGGCCCGCCACTGGGCCACGCGCAAACTCAAACGGAGCGCCCATCCGTTGCCCGCCCACCGCGTGCCCCACCGCTGCCACCAAGTCGGCAAGTGGTGACGCAACACTTCGTCATCCCAGCTGGCCAACGGCTCCACGATCCCCGGCTGCCCTTGGCGAGCGCAACGTCCGAACAACTGACGATCCACTCGCTGCGACCCATGTCGTTCGGTGGCGATCACCCGCAGGCCTCCGACTGCCAGCACATCATCACTGGGCACAATGTCGGTGCCCCGCCCCGCCATGTTGGTGGCAATGGTGATCTGCCCGGTGCTACCGGCCGCCGCCACAATACTGGCTTCGTCAGCATTACGCACCGCATTGAGCAGCGTAAACGGCACGCCAGCGGCGCGCATCTCATCCGCGACGGCTTCACTGGCCGCCACCGTGCGGGTGCCGATGAGCACGGCCTGCCCGCGCTCCCGACAGTTCCGCGCGGTGGCGGCCACAAAGCGCCATTTCTCCGCCTCACTCCCGAAGCCCCGCTCCGCCATCACGCGGCGGTTGACCGGGCGGTGCGTGGGAATCGTGACCACGGCCAAGCGATACAGTCGCCAGAACTCCGCCGCTGCATCCATGGCAGTGCCCGTAACCCCCGCGAGCCGCGGGATCTGGCGAAAGAAACGCTGAAAACTGAGACTCGCCATGGTCTCGGTGGGAGCCGACACCGGCACGCCTTCCTTGGCTTCGAGCAATGCATGCATGCCCTCCCCGAGATTGCGATCAGGCATCGAGCGTCCGGTCGATTCGTCGATCAACACGATCTTGTTTTCCTGCACCACGTAGTGCTTGCCTGCCACATACGTCTCCAACGCCAGCAAGGCCTTGCCCAACCACTCCTCGCGCCACCGCGGCACCCGCAGCAACGCGTGGCGACCTTCGGCCGCCCTTCCGACCGTCACGGTTTGATCGATCCGGGTTTCCCGCCGCGCCACATTGATCGTGAAGTCCCCGCCTTTCACCAGTTCGCGCGCTTCCGCCAGCGCCTCTCTGCACAACGTCGCCAATTGGTCGTTCTCGCGCTGGGCACTCAAAATCAACGGCGTGACGGCTTCATCGATCAACACCTGGTCCGCCTCATCGACCAACATCGTGTGTAGTCGCGGCAACACCACCACCGGGTGCTCTCCGCCGCGCCGCTTCACCCACGGTCGCCATTGTTCCGTCGAAACCCGGCGTCCCAATCGCAGTCGATCGCGGAGAAAATCACCCACGATCTCGCGACTCGTCGTGTAAACCACTCCCGCTTGATAGCGCGCTCGTCGCTCGACCGGGGAATGCTCTCCCGTCACCGCCGCCACCGCGACTCCGCAGCGGTCGTAAAAACGAAACAGCGCCCGCGCATCTCGACCGGCCAGATAGTCATTGGCCGTCAGAATATGACACGCGTGCCCCCGCCAGGCCGCCAGCACCGCGGCCATTGCCAACGTGAGGGTCTTGCCCTCACCCGTCGCCATCTCGATCAACCACCCGCGCTCCAACCCCAGCGCGCCCATGATCTGCTCGCGATGCGGGATTAAACCCAGCTCGCGCGATGCCACCGCGCCCACCACGGCCAGCGCCCGTTGCCGGGCTTCCGGTGTTCGCGTGCGGCCCAGACTCCACTCCGCCCGCGCCTGACGCAGGGCATCCGCCAGGTGCTCGTTGCGCCGGCCTTCGAAGGTGTCGATCCGCTCGCCAATCTTCGCCGCCTCGCCGACCAGATCAATGCGCTGGGCCCGTCGTCGTATCCACCAACCCGCGACATACTCCAGTCCGGCCTCCAGTCCTTTTGGCACCGGTCGCGACGGCCGCAGTCGGGGTAGTTGAAACTCACCGGCCATAACGCTCCTGCACAAACTGCCGCAGTCTTCGCCACCCCTGCACACCCCACGGTTGCCAATCGAGTCCCACTCGGAGCACGCCCGTGCGCATGAGCAGCTCCGTGTTGGCGTCGGCGGGAAGCGCGACCCGCAATCGGAAAAAAGGTTCGGCCGCGAGCAGTCCGTCCGGGTCGTCGGGATCGATTCTCACCGTGCCGCCGGCCCGCCAACCCAGCGCGGCCGAGGGCAGTCGTCGGCTTTCGGCCGGTCGCAGTTCACCCGGACCGGTTTCGATCACTGTATCCGCCGCGCCTCGCAATCGCAGCTCCGCTTGCTGCGTTTGACTACGCGTGAGGCGATCGACATCCCGCTGCGCCACCACGGCATCAAACACCATGTCATCGCGGGAACTCACGCGCCCGAGCAGCGTGCCTCGCGGCACGTGCGAACCGACTCGCCACTCCATGCCAGGAGCCGACCAACGTCCCGACTGCGGGGCGCGCACCGCCAGCGCGGCGAGTTGCTGATCAATCTCCCGCAACTGGGCCTCGATGCTGCGCAGTCGCTGGTCCAGTGGTTCGAGCACGGCGGGCATACGATCCCACGCCAGCGCCCGCCGGGCCATAACTTCCCGCTGCACCGCTTCCAGTTCCTCGCGCAGATCGGTCAACTCCGGGTTCCGCAATGTGACCAGCACCGCACCGGTCTCCACGTATTCACCGGAGGCCACGAGCAACGCATCGAGTCGCCCACTCACATCCGCATGCACTTCACTCACCCGCGCCCCGGTCACCACGCCGGGCGCCCGCACGGCATGTGGCATCGGCACGAAACTCAGGATACCCAGGACCACGACGGGCAACGCGATCGCCCAGCCCACCGCGCGCTTCCTCGCTCGCTGAGTGCGCGGAGCCGACAGCAGATAGTTGAAGAACTTCAGCAGGGGACCGCCCAGCCACAGCACCAGACCCACCAGTGCAAAAACGAATCCGACTTCGAAGAGTTGTCCGGCGATGAACGCGCAGATCACCAACAATACAAACACGCGATACCCCGCACACGCCGCCCCGAAGGCTCCCAACCCTGCCGCCCCGGCACGGGTTCGCGCGAGGGGCGACGGTCCATCCAAACCCAACCCCCATCGCTCGAACCACCGGTTCCATTGCTGCGACGCCTGACGCTGCAAATTCGGCACGCCCACCCAATCGGCCAAAATGTAGTAACCATCGAACCGCAGCAACGGATTGGCGTTGAACAACAGCGTCGAAACCGACGCCAGAAACACCACGTTGTAAGCGACCCGCGCCACCGTGCCCTCCCCGTCGCTCTGCGCCCAAACCATCGCGGCTATCGCGGCGATGAAGAGTTCGAAAATCATGCCGCCCGCGCCCACCAGCAGCCGCTGCCACCGCGCGCGAAACGCCCACGCCGCACTCGCATCGACAAACGGCACGGGGGTGAACACCAGCAACATCACGCCGCACGAACGCACTTCGCCGCCAAACCGTTTCGTCATCATACCGTGGCCGAATTCGTGCGCGACCTTCACCATCGACCACACGAGGTAGAGCCAAACCAGGTTCGCCGGTGCCAACACCCCCTGGGACTGCTCCCGAAACTCGGTCCAATGATCAATGACCGCCTTGCCGCCCAGACTGAGCACGACCACCCAAAGCACCACGCCCAACGGACTGAGCAGCAGACGGCCAATGGGTTTCAACCGCTCCAGGATGAAATCCGGGTCAAACAACGGAATTCGCAAAAACAGAAAATTCATCCACTGCTGTCGCGCCTGCCGACGCTGCTCGCGTTGCCGGCGATCGACCATGGACCACGTCTCGGGCGCCGCATCGGCCAACAGCAGATTCGCCCCGTGCAGCTGGGTGAGCACTTCGATCACTTCCCGCTGTCCCGGTGCACTCGCCGGACTGTGATCGACCATCTCCCGCCACGACTCGTCCACCGTGCGCCGCCGGTTCAGACGAGCCAAAAACTGCCACGCCTCCGGCCGCACCCGGTAGTGCCGATTGGAATACGGATCGGAAATCACCTGCCAGGTCTCGCCCCGAAACGTCTGCCGACGCACCACGCAATCCGGCCGCAACGTCACGCGCAATCCCGCCACGAGGTGCCACCGATCACTCAACAATCCGGCCGCACCAGCCATCAGCGCAACCCTCCCCAAGCTGGTTTTTTCTCACCCAAGGAAACCAGCCGGGCTCCTTTGTTTTTACAGGAGGAAACAGAGGTGAACAGAGCCGTCAGCTTGGTGGTCGGAGGAGTGGCTCCGTTTACCTCTGTTTCCTCCTGTAAAAGAATCATCATCGGAGTGGCTTCGTTCTCTTCGTTGCCTTCGGTGAAACTACCACGTGCCGTTAGCATCACCACCAGAGCTGCAGGCGCAGCCAGTCGATCAGTCGGCGGGTGAAAATATCCAGCAGGCTGCGTTTCTCCGTAATCAGTTTCCCGATACCAGTCATACCCGGACGCCACCAGTCGGCCGCCGTCACCTCCGGAACCGCCCGCACCATGAAGACCGCACCGGTTGCTCCGACCACCGCTTCCGGCTCGATGCGGGAAACCTCGGCCACCACGACTTCGTCCGGTCGGCTGCGAAACGCGATCTCGACCCGCGTGCCGACCGCAATCAACGGCGCATCGGCTTCCGGCACGGACAACTCAAAAAACAGGCCGTCGAGCTGCGCATAACGCAACAACGCGTCGCCCTGCCGCACCGGCGCACCGAGCCGCTCACTCAGGTTGCCATCATCCAACACGATACCAGCAAACGGCGTGGTCGCGGTGGCTTGACTGATCTGTCGCCGCAGTCGCTGCAATCGCGCCTGAATCTGATCGCGTTGCGCTTCGGCGACCCGCATCGCGGCCAGGTCGCGTTTGGCTTCGGCTTGTTCGCGTTCGCGCAAAAACCGACTCAAATCCGCCAGCAGCTCCGCCTCTTCCAAGCGCAATGCGGTGCTGTCCAAGGCAAACAACGGTGTGCCCGGTTCGATCGCGTCACCGGGCGCGACCATCATACTTTCCACAAAGCCATCGAACGGCGCGCTGAACACCATCTGCCGCACGGGCCGCAGGGAAAACTCCGCCTCGACCCGGTAGGGCACCCGCACAAGCAAAGACGTGACCAGCAGCACCGCAACCAGCACCGCCGCCAGTTTCGGCCAGGGGTGTTGCAGGTTCCAATGGCGTCGCGCGGTCTCCTCAACGCTGCGTTTGAGTCGACGCCCCCACCACCCTTTTGCGCGCTCTTTTTGCTCCAGCCACGGGGCGACCCCGTCCAGGACGAGTGCAAAGCCCATCGCTTCGTCAGCGGTAAATCCACGGTCCTGCCGCTGCCACGTTACGGCCCCGACGATCCGGGAGCCACTGCGCAACGGCATCGTGCACAGCCCGGTCCAACCTTGTTCGCGAGCCAGGGCCGCGTGTTGCGCCGTGATCTTGGGCAACTCCTCCGCCTCCGTGCGCTCCGCCGCCGACCATAGAATCGTGGCGTCCTGCTCCACGGCTTCCTCCAAGGCCGCCTCCACCGCCCCGACCGCCGCCATGTGCGGCTCGATTTGATTCATCTGGCTCACGGCCTCAACCCGCACATACGGCTCGCGCCACCAGCCCAGCACGACGCGATCGGCACCGTGGCGATCGGCCAACTGATTGCATAGCTCCAACGCCGCTCCCTTGAAACCGTCATGGGCCCGTAACAACACGGCGAGTTCCAACGCGTGCGCCAGCTCGTCGGCCCGCCGCCGGGTGAGGTCGGCTTCCCGGTTGGTGCGCCGTCGGCTCGCGATGTTGGCCCACAACAGCGCCCGGTCGCGCCACGCCTCATCCGGTCCGTCCGCGCCCCACGTCTTCGCCGTGATTTCGCCCACCACGACGACCGCCGTCGGACTGGCCTGATCCCAGGGCACCCGCACCGCAAACGTGCCGCCACCGATCTCATGCGGTCGCAATTGCAACGGCTGCTCGCCGAGCGCCGCCGCGATCAATCCTTCGGGCAGGTCCCGGGTCTGTTCCCCGGCGCGCAACAGCGTGCGCTGAGCCTGACCGTTGGTCGCCGGTTGGATAATAAGCGCGCAGCTCGCCCCGAGGACGGGTCGAGCCTGGCGCAACCACTCCCGCCAAAACGTCGGTTCATCCGCCGCGGCGTCAGCGGAAAGCCATTCCGCCACGTCGCGTGGTTTCAGGGCCACGTGACCGGCTCCTCCTTCGCCAGATTAACCCAGCCACGCAGGCCGGGTTTGAAACGTCCGTTGTCATTTTCGACCCGGGCGCGCACACGCATCAGGCCGCTCGACGGATCGACCGTCGGATCGACAAAAACCACGCGGCAACGCACCGTCGCCTCCATCAAGGGCACGCGAACCCACACCGCATCCCCCTTGGTCAAAGTGATGCCTTCCGCCGGGCGCACGTAGAACCGGGCATCGAGTTGCCGCTGATCCACCAACTCCAACAACGGCGTGCCGCGCTCCACGTATTCGCCGGCTTCGTGATGACGACGCGTGATCGTGCCGGCGTGCACCGCCTTCACCACGCGGCGGTCGCGCTGCTCGATGGCGTCGGCCAGATCAATCTCGGCCACGCGGCGTTCGATCTCCTTTTCCAACTTCTCGGTCTCGCTGGTCATGTCGTCCTGAAACAGTTTTTCCACGCCGGCGTAGTCGAACTCGCGCTTGCGCAATACCTCTCGTGCCCGCTCGACGCGCAGCTCTTCCTGCGCGCGTTCGAACTCGACCAGAGTCGCCCCGGCCAGGACCGCATCCCCTTCATCCACGGCGATCGCAGCCAACACGCCGTCCTCGGGCGCACTGACGACCATGGCGTGCACTGGTTCCAACACGACCTCGATCGATGCGGCTGTCGCCACCGTCGCCCCGATCATGAGGGTCCACAGCACGCTGGTCTTTTTACAGAAGGTCACGAAGGGCAACAAAGCCGTCAGCCTGGAGTGCCGCGGCGTGGCTCTGCTCACCTCTGTTTCCTCCTGTGAAAATGAAGGCGCCCGGCTGGTTGCCTTCGGTAAAATCATAGCGATGGGCCGCGTCATTTCATCATGAGGTCAAAGGGCGCGAAGACATTGAAGCCCTTTCGCTCGGTCTCGGTGTGCGCGACCTCGATGCCGTGGTGCGGGAGTAACCGGCCGCTGACCGAATAAAGTTCCGTGACGGCCTTGGTCAGATCGACGCGGGCCGCCAGTTCGCGGGTGCGGGCATCAGCCAAACGTCGTTGCAATTCCGATACGGCAAATCCCGAGGTTTGGCCATTTTCCAACCGGGCCTCTTCCAGATTCAAACCGTCTGTCGCGTAGGACACGGAGCTGCGCGCCGTGGCGAGCCGTTGCTCCAGCACTTCGAGTCGGCGCACGGCGTTTTCGACCTCGAGTGCGATGCGTTGACGCAACTGCTCGACGCGGAGCTCCGCTTGCCGGACCCGCAGCGAGGCGGCCTGCATCTTGGCCCGACCATCCCGCAGGCTGAGCGGCACCGTGATGCTCACCCCGGCACCCCACTGCGGCTCGTCGGCCCGGTAGGCCGTGTCGATTGCACTCTGATAATCGCCCGACAGCCCGTAGAGCCCGTAGGAGAAACGCAGATCGAGCTGAGGCAGGCGCTCGTTACTCGCCGCCGATTTTCGCATGCCTTCCTTCGCCACGCGCTTGAGCGCGAGTTGATAATCCGGCCGTTGTTCGAGCGCCGCGGGAAAGAATTCCGCGATCGTGTGGACCGGTGCTGCATCGAGCAGCCGGGCTGACACCATCGGCTGCGCGGTGCGGCCGTCGGCTCCAGTCGGCAGGGACAGCAGGCGCACCATTTCCAGCTGACGCTCGCGAAGAAAGTCGCGCGCCTGAATCAATTCCTCATTCGCTTCGGACACGCGCACTCGCGCTTCGGATACATCCACGGGGCTCAGCAGCCCCAGCTCGCGACGACGGTCGGTCTCGGCCAGGAACCGGTCGGCCACGCTCACGGCGGAGGTCTTCACGTCCACGTTGGATTCGGCGTAGGCCAAATCGTAGAAAGCGTTGAGCACCTCGACGCACTTGTTGTTCACCGCAATTTCGCGGGTGCGTTCGGTAATCAGCAGCTGAGCCCGGGCCACGCGCAGATCGACGAGGTTGGCTGCCCGACCGAATCCCTTGAGCAAGGGTTGGCGCAGGGTAATGCCGGCAAAGGCATCATACTCCGGGGAATAGAGCGCATTGGGCAAACCGGCGCGATTGACGCTGTTGTCGAGTTCCCGCAGCTGGAGCGAGAGTTCGTAGGTCGTGCCCCACGGCAGTCGACCGCCTACACCACCGCGCATCACGGTGTTTTCCTCCTCAAAAATACGCTGCTGCAAAGCCGCGAAATCTATCGAGTTCTGAGACTTACGATTATCGTCGTAGCTGCCTTCGGCAAAAATGGCCGGAAGAAACGCGGCTTCTTCCATCATGATCTCGGCCGCGACTACCTGCGGGGCGAGGGCTTCGACTTGCAGGTCGAAATTGGCGACCAGCGCCCGCTCCAAAGCGGTGCGTTCGGTGAGCGGGGTTTGCGCAAGGGTCGGGCCGGCAAGGGCGAGACCCAGACCGACGAGGAGAGCGGACTTTGAATACATCGAATGACTTCGTTAGGAGGAGCTGAGCGGGGTAATACGCGAGGCGGACACCCTCCTCGCGGCTCCGTAACCTAACAACAGCCAGCCCATCGCACGACCCCCCGAAAGGGGGGACCAGCGAAACGATGTAGAAATTAAGGGGTAAAAATCAGATGCCAGCCAGCGCCCGCGGCCGCTCCAGCGCCTTGATGGACGTGGCCGCCACGAGATCCGAACCCGTGGTGGTTTGGTGCACGCCGAGCGCCAATTCGCTCGTCGCGATCACTTCGAAGGCCGCATTCGGCCCAGACTCGGCGAGGCCGAAGATACGATTGAGGGCTTCGTCGTCGTCCGCCGCATCGACGATGAAATCATACACCAGCGTGAACGCGAACGAGAGCGTCGGGCGCCGCCACAGGTCGAGCAGTTGCGCCGGATCGCGGTTGTCGATGCCCAGCGAGAAGGCTCCGGTCGTCCAGGCTCCATCCACGCCAAAGCTGAGTTGAGTCACGCTCGCCCGACCAAAGCCGGAGGTCGCGGGATTGATGGAAAGCGTCTGCGTCGTTTCGCCAGCGGCAAAGCGCAAGACGCCCGTGACCGCCGTTTGCGAGCCGTCGTTGGCGGTCAGCGTGTAGCCGAGCGTGAGCGCCTGGGACGACGGGTTGGACAAGGTCACATCGAACTCGACCTGCCCGTCAGCGGCGTAGCGCACGGCGTCACTCACCGTGAGCGTCGGATACGTCACGACCGAGAATCGGGTGCTGACGGTGCCGCGATCGTCGGTGGCCACGAGATCGAAGATCGCGAGTCCGCTGAGATCACTGCGCGCCGTGAGCACGAGTTGTCCATCGCTGATCACGGCGTCGACGGTGCTGTTTTCACCCACCGCGATGAGCGTGTAGGCGGCGTTGTCATCGGGGTCGGCAAAATGGTCGGCGAGATCGATCGCCATCGTGTCGCCACTGGAAAGGGTTTGATTGTCGATCGGATCGGCGACGCGAACCTGCGGATTGAGACCGTCAAGCGAGAGCTCGAAGTGTTGCGACACGCTCTCGTCGCCGTCGGTCACGGTGACCTCCAGAACCGTCGTGCCGGTGGGCACAGCGACCGTGGGCACCGTCATGGTCCAGACGCCGTCGGCGAAGGCAAAGTCGATGGCGGATGCGTCGACCACGGCACCGTCGGACGAAGTCACCGTGAAGGTCAAATTGCGCAACCGGGTATCGGCGTCGGTCACCGGGACCATCAGAGTGTAAGCATCGCCGCCGGCGACCACCACCGATTCGATCGGCGCGATTTCCGGAGCGATCGAAGGCGCGAGTGCCACCGCATCGGTCAACACATCGAGCGCGTCGGCCGAGAAGGTTTCGGCCAGTTCAGCATCGGACATCGTGCCGTCACCCAACTGCCCGAACGCGGCGGCGATGTTGGTGAGCACCACGGCCTTGGTGGCGGCAAGGCTGCGATCGACCGCGCCACCGGCCGCCACGTTCGCGTTGATCGAGCGGTTGACGGTGGAAAGCACGCCGGCAGCGGCATTGATCGTGACCGCATCGACACTGCGACCGAGCGAAGTCGCCGCCCCGGTCAACACCGTGGCGAGGGTGGCGGAATCGGCGAGATTGACGAGCGTGCCGGTGGGGTTGTTTTGGTTACTCGCGATGAGAGTCGAAGCGAGCGAGGCGAGCACCGCGTTTTGCGCCCCGGCGTCCGCACTGTTGCCGAGCAACCCGGCACCGCCTGCCATCAGCGTGGTCAGGGCGGCACCGGCGCCCAGCACCGCGCCATCGTCATTCGCGTTGCCCGAGTCGACGGCGAGCGGATTGTAACCATTGGTGTCGACTCCGGCCGGCAACCCGAGCACCGAGACGACAAGATCGTCCGCTTCATCCGGCGTGAGGCCTTGATTGACGAGAGCGACCTGCAATGAAGTGAGCGGGCTGATCGCTTGCTCGATGCCCGACCCGTAACCATTGGCGAGCGCCGTGGCCGCGATGGGGTTGGCGATGCCGTTGTCGTTGTCGGTGCCACCGACGACCACCAGCACACCTTCTTCAGGGTCAATGATTCCGTTGCCGTTCGTATCAAACGGCGCGAGGCGACCGAGTTTTTCGGCCGGATTGATGACAACATTGTCCTTAAACGAGTATCCTGAATTCGCGTCCGGGGTGACGCGCGGTTCACCCGCATCATAGACCCCGTTGCCATTGGCGTCCGCGAAGACAAACTCCGCATCCGCGATCGGAAGAATACCTGACGCCAAAGGAGTAATTGCGGTGAGCGGCACCGTGGTGCGCGTCGGACCGGCGCGGAAGGTCGACGTCAGGCTCGCATCGAGCAGGCCATCTCCGTCCGTATCGAACACCGCCAGCGGCGAGCCGACCACATTGATAAACCCGGCCGGGGCCGATGCGGCCACGGCGTCGCCGATGTCGGACAACGTCAACGTCGCGAACAATTCTCCGGCATCGAGCAACCCGTTGCCATTCTCGTCCTGGAAATATTGGAAAGTATCGCTGGTCTCATCGGGCACCTGACCGTTCACGGCGTAGAGACGAATTTCCCCGTCATCGAGCACGCCGTCGCCGTTGGTGTCGAACGCCGCCAACGCGCCCAGCGGGTTCACGACCTCGTCTTCAGTCGCCGGATTGAAATTGTAGATGCCCGACTCCGAGGTGATCGCCGTCGGTTCACCGTCATCCGCCACCCCATTGGCATTGAGATCGAGAAACACGGTGGCACCGGCCCAAGCGGTCGCTCCCGCTCCCGTGCTGCCGCCCAGATCGATCGCGCCCTCCGCCGTTTCACCGGTCAACACATTCGTGCCGCCGATCAGATAGAACGTGCCTTCGTCACCATCGATGGCCCCGTCGGCATCCAGATCGTAGGTCGCCAACATCCCGAGCAACACCGCCGGGTCCGGCATTTCGCCTTCCCCGTTCAACGTGTCTCCGACCGCGACTTCCGGTGCCTCCTCGGTGGTCACCTCATTGCTGAAGTCGAAGTTGCCGTCCTCATCCGCGATGGTGGAGGGTTCGCCCTCGTCCTGGACGCCGTTGTGGTTGACGTCGAGAAACACGGTGGAGCCGCCGACGTTGGACAACCAAATCCGGAATCCGCCGCGGAACCGCACGTGCACCGTGCCGACCCCGGAGATGCCAATATTCAGGCTCCCGTCATTGACATTGATACCCGCACTAAACCGCACGGATCCACCGATCCAACGTGAACTTCTGCGCGCCCCGATCCACCAAGTATCGAGCCAGAAAATTCGGAATCCGGCCCACGCTTCACCCTCTGCCGTGAACCGGAATCGATCATGGCCGATGTCGAAGTAAATGTGACCACTGGCCCCGGTGTTGCCGCCGTAGTAAAAGCCCACCGTGCCATCGATACGCCAGGTGTTGCGGCCCCAGCGTGTGTCCAGCCAACCGTTGGTCCGGCCCGAGAAGCCCCAGATGTTCACATTCCCGTCGAAGCCGGCGTAAACCCCCGCGCTCGACACTTCGAAACGCAGGGATGCGCTGATACTCACCACGGAGTAGCTGAAGCCCACGCTGAAATCGAAGCCGAAGCCGTCACGGTTCACCCACACGAAGAAGTTGTTGATGCTGGCCACCCGCGAACCGAGGACCCAGGCGTTGCCGTGCATCCAGGCGCGCACTCCGTCGACCGATCGCATGCTCACCCACACGGAGGCCTCGATGGCCACGATACCGCGGTCACCCACGTTCAACGACAGCCAACCCCAGAAATCAAAATTGCCATTGGACTCGATGAAGCCGCGGACGTTGCCCGTGAGCACGCCGCCCACGACCACCGAGATACCATCGGTGCGCAGCGTGAGGGTTCCGTCTCGCATTTCCATGCGCAGGCTGCCGTCCAAAATTACCGTGCCGCCGAGCAGTGCGAATCGCGCCGCCGTCTCGATGGTAAAGCCCCATGAGCCCGCCTCGATCGAGCCACTGAAGGCGGCGGAATCCCCCGGCATATACAACCGGCCCGAAATCGAGGCACTGAAGCCGTCGTTGCTCACGTGCACATCCATATCGCCCACGACTCCCAGCGTGGAGCTGCCAATATTAAGACTGGCCGAACCGTTGAAGTTGATCCGGCCGTCCGACCAGATGTAGCCCCAAATCTGCGCTTCGAACAGGCCGCCCCCGACTTCCATCCGCAAGGGGCTCGACTCGTCCACATTGAAGCCCACGCGCCCATCCTCCATGTAGGCCTCGATCCGGCCCGAGATGATGCCGATGCCCAGCAGCCACACACGGTTCATTTCGAGCGACATGGCCAGGTCGCCATCGCTCACCCGCACCGAACCACGCACCCCGGCCCAGTCATGATTCATCAGATCCATGCGACCCGCGAAGTCTCCGTTGAAGCCGTCGTTGCCGACGTGCACACTCATGTCGCCGCGAATGCGCACCGTGGATTGGTTGCCAATATCCATACTGGCCGTGCCGTTAAAATTGATCACGCCGTCCGACCAGATGTAGCCCCAGATTTGGGCTTCGAACAAGCCGCCCGCGACCTCCATTCGCAGGGGGCTCGACTCGTTCACGTTAAAGCCGACGCGGCCGCCGGACATGTAGGCCTCGATCCGGCCCGAGATGATGCCGATGCCCAGCAACCACACGCGCTGCAGCTCCAGCGACAAGTAGAGTTCGTTGTCACTCACTCGCACCGAACCGCTGATGCCGGTGTAGTCGTGGTTCATCAGATCAATCCGACCCGACATGTCCGCACTGAAACCGGCGTTGGAGACATGCACTTCGAGGTCACCCCGAATGCGCACGAATCGTTGGTCGCCAATATCAAGGCTCGCCGTGCCGTTAAAATTAATTACGCCGTCCGACCAGACGTAGCCCCAGATTTGCGCTTCGAACAGGCCGCCCGCGACTTCCAATCGCAAGGGGCTGGATTCGTTCACGTTAAAGCCGACCCGGCCGTCGGACATGTAAGCCTCGATCCGACCCGAGATGATGCCAATGCCCAGCAGCCACACGCGGTTCATCTCGAGAGACATAGCCAGATCGCCATCGCTCACCCGCACCGAGCCACGCACTCCGGCCCAGTCGTGATTCATCAGATCCATGCGACCCGTGAAACCTCCGCTGAAACCGTCATTGCCAACGTGCACGTTCATGTCGCCGCGAATGCGCACGAAACGCTGATCGCCAATGTCGAGGCTTGCCGTGCCGTTGAAATTGATGATGCCATCCGACCAGATGTAGCCCCAAATTTGGGCTTCGAACAGGCCGCCCGCCACTTCCAATCGCAAGGGACTGGATTCGTTCACGTTAAAGCCGACCCGGCCATCGGACATGTAGGCCTCGATCCGGCCCGAGATGATGCCGATACCCAGCAACCACACGCGTTGTAGATCCAGCGACAAATAGAGTTCGCTGTCACTCACCCGCACCGACCCGCTGATGCTGGTGTAGTCGTGGTTCATCAGATCGATCCGGCCCGACATGTCCGCGCTGAAGCCCGCATTGGTCACGCGCACATCAAGATCGCCCCGAATGCGCACGAACCGTTGATCACCGATGTCGAGGCTCGCCGTGCCGTTGAAATCAATTTGGCCGGTCGACGTGATCGTCCCCCACACCTGCGCGTCGAACAATCCGCCGGCCACTTCCATCCGCAGCGGCGCGGACTCGGCAATGTTCATGGTCAGACGACCATTCTCGGCCACCAACTGCACCTCGCCGGAAATGATACCGATGCCGAGCAACCACGAACGGGGCAGGCTCAGGCCGAGTTCCAACCGATCTGCCGTGACCGCAATCGTGCCGGTTACCTTGGAATAGTCCGTCGGCCAATCGATCCGGCCACTCCAAGATCCCGTCAAACCGTCCTGGTTGATTCGTCCTTCGTAAGTCCCGGTCAGCGTCATGATGCCGTCGACGCCGAAGGGCGTGTCGGTGCCGCCGGAGAAGGCCAGGTCGTAGCCGCCGTCCGTGCTGATCCAGCCGCTGGCATGCGCCGACAAACCGGGGATCAGACTAAAGCTCATGTCCGCCCAAAGTTGGGCCTCGCCTTCGCTCCACTGGAAGGCCGCCCAGCCACGCAGTTCGGTCAGCCCGAGCCGCATCACACCGTCATTGATACCCACCTCGACGGTGTCGGCCGGCACTCCGCCCCATTCCCCGCCCCAGGTGTTGATCCGGAGAAAGGCCTGGCCGCCGAGTTCCATGAAGGCGTTGTCGATGCCGCCCCATTCCATTTCGACGTTGGCCACGAATCCGCGAGCCGGGTGGATATACATCGAGCCGTGGACCTCGGCGGAGATGCCCCAGAAGGAAACCGTCGCATCGGTCGTGACGTGAAATTCCGTGGAGTTCGCCCCGAGATCAAACGTGCCCACCATCTCCAATCCCGCCACCGAGATCGAACCCTCCAGATGCGTGCGCAACATCGTGCCCGCCTCGATCGAAACTTCCGGCACGTCGATGCCCCCGACGGAGAAGGTCGCGATGGTGATCCCTTCGCTCATGGTGCTGGCCCGCAGGGACCAATCGCCCTCAAACGACAGTCCGGGGACGCCGACGCCGCCCGCCAGGGCCAGGTTGAGATTGATCGCCGCGCCCGCCTCGCCGATCACGATGAAGCCGTCCGCGTCGAAGGTGAACGGTTCCCAATCGCCGATGCCAATGCCCACTTCACCTTCAAACCGCATGGCGCCAAAGCCCTGCACCGCATCGATCGTGAAGATCGCCTGACCGTCGAATCGCTGCGCGAACACTTCGAACGATACCTTCGAGGCGAGGTTGAAGGTGCCCGCCGCCAAGTCCACACCGTCAACGGTCTGCGTCGAACCGGTCGTGTTGATCGCCAGCACGGATTCGGCGTCCAGCTCCGGAATCAGATTGAGACCACCCACTTCGATGCCGTCGCGGGTTTGGGTGAGATGAGCGCGTCCGTAAACGCCTTCGCCGGTGATGTGGAAATCCGCGTTGATGCCCGTTTCCATCAGAGTGAATACACCCGGGATGCCAAAATACTGCACGCCATCGACCGAGACGGTGAGACCTTCGCCATCACCACGGATCCGGGTCGTCCCGACCTGCCGCATCACGCCGATGGAAAACGATCCGGTGCTCTCAAGTTCGACGTAATTGCCCGCCTCCAACGTGCGATCACCCGCCGTCTGCTCCGCTCCCGTGGTGTTGAAGATCAACCATTGCGATTGCTCCATGCCGAGATCGTCCAACGCGATGCCGATCGAATCGAGGCCCGTCAGCCCCACTTGCTGATCAAGGCTCAACGCGCCATACGCACCCGCACTGTCCACGTGCAGCGTGCCCTGCACATTCCACGAATAAAGCTGCACATCGGTAAACGGAATCCCGAGCACGGCCTCTTCATTCAAACGAATGTCGAGCACCCCGTCGCCCGCGAGGAACGTCATTTCGCCCAGACCATGGATCAAGCCCAGGTCGAGCTCGCCGACGGAATCGATCGCAAAGTAGTTGCCCGCCTCCAAGTCGACTCCCGCGATCTCCCGCGCCTCTCCGGTGGTGTTGACGCGCAGCAGGAAGGATTGCTCGGCCGTGAATGGCAGCGTGATTCCTGCGATCTCCAACCGATCGGAGACCAGGCTGCGCTCCAGATCCATGGCCGCGATAACGCCGCTGCCATCGATCCGGAAGCCACCCGATTGCGAGAACCTCATCAACTCGCCCACGCCCGGCAGATTCATCACCAACTCCGCCTGCGACTGCAGCTCGACGACGCCCGCCGTGTCGACTTCCAAGCGGTAGAGTCCGGTCATCTCGGCAATGCCAAAGGAAAGCGTGCCGTCGATCTCGACGCGGCCGTAAACGCCGGCCTCGAGTTCGATGTCACCAAAGGTCCGCGACTCGCCAGTGGTGTTGAGGCGCAGTTCATAAGAAGCCGCCGGATCAATTTCGAAGCCGAACGCATCGAGCCCCGAGGAGTTGAGCGAAAGTTCGTAAGCTGCCGCCACGCCGGCACTGTCCACGGCCAGGCCACCCGCGACCGCAAAGCTCAGGATTTCCAAGTCGTCGCCGCCGGTCAGCGAAGGCACCGTGACATTCAACGTCGCGTCGGTCGCGATCTGCAATCCGTCGCCGCTGATCCGCAGCACGTAGTCCCCGTTGAAGGTAAGGCCGGCCAGATGCATCGCGCCGTGGGCCTCGATTTGGTAAAGCGGACCGGCCGGCAGCGTCTGATCGAAGAGCTCGTATTCGCTCGTGGTCGCATTGACCACCAATTGATACGTGAGATCCGTGCCGAGGAGATCGGTGATGCTCTCATCGCCACCGGAGATCTGCAGATCAAAGATGCCGGCGATCCCATCAAGCCCGAGGTTGAACGCACCAGTCGCGGCAAAACTGAGCAACGGATCCGCTTCATCGCCCACGATCCAGTCGAAGCTGGTGATCATGCGCGTGCGGTTGAGCGAACTCTCAAAGCCAAACCGGCCGGACAGCTCCAGATCCCCCACCGTCGCAGTGCCGTTGACCGCGAGTTGCAGCAGCGGGCCGGCCGGGATGTCACCCTGCGCCACTCCCGTCGTGTTGATGACAATCGCCGCCTCCCCGGCCAACGCCAGACCCGGAATATCGATGCCCAGCTCCTCCGCCGAAAGATCGAGGGTGATCTCGTCCACTATGCCCGGGATTTCCAACTCGTAACTGAATTCCAGCGGCGCCTCGAACAGCACCGTGTCCTCCACCTTGAGCACCAGCGCCGCCGAAGCGGCGAAGCCGATCCCGGTGGTCGACGCCGTCAGATCGTAGACGCCCGCGATGGATATATCGCCAATCTCCAGATTCCCTTCGACCCGCACCCGCGCACCCAGGCCCGGCGCGATGCCGTCGCGCTCGGTATGGGTGGTATTGATCCCGAGGGTGTAGCTCGCGTCGGCCCCGAAACCGAAGCCGTATTGGTCGCGACCGCTGGCCGCCACGTCGAGATTCAGGCTCGCGTAGAGCCCCGTCGAATCGAGCGCGAATTCGCCGTCAAAATCGTAGGTGTAGAACGTGATCCCGGCGACGCCGAGCGACACCGTCCCCGTCGCGTCGATCATGATACCGTCCGACGCCACACTGAACGCATAAACGCCCGACATCCGCAACGCGCCAATGATCAGGTCGCCCTCCACCCGCACCCGGGCATAGGGTCCTCCGGGCAACTCCAACTCGCCGACCGTCTGCGCATCGCCCGTCGTGTTGAGTTCGAGCCGATAGGTCGCGTCGAGATTGAAGCCGAGTCCATCGGTATCCAGTCCGTCGGTCGCGAGAGAGAGATCCAGGCCACCGTAAATTCCCGTCACGCCCAGCCGCAGACCACCCGCGGCGTGGAAGGCCAGCAACGTTGTATCCGCAATCTGGAGCCGCAGCGTAGCGTCAAAGGTCACGGTGAGTGTCGTGTCGAAGAGACCGATGCCATCGGCGATCTCGAAGAGGTAGTCACCGTCCAGCAGCAGGCCGCCGACTTCCATCGTGCCACTCATGCCGAGGCGGAACACACTGCCGGAATCAAATACCAGTTCGGGCACCACGGTTTCACCGACAGTGTAGCCGCCGAGGGTGGTCGCCCCGGCAAAGGTGCTCGCCCGCAGATTCCACGCGCCGTCGAGCGTGACTCCGGGAATGCCGTCGCCGCCATCGAGGGTGAGCGACAGGTCCAGCGCCATGCCGTCCGCCGCCAACAGCATGATGCCCGTCTCGTCGAAGTGGAACGGATTCCAATCCCCCAGCGTGATGTCGAAGCTGCCGCGCATCAATCCGAGGATGACGTGCTGCTCGTAGTCGATGGTGAAGAGCACTTCCTGCACCAGGGTCTGACCGGCGATTCCCAATGAAATCCGCATGGACAAGTTGGTGGAACCAGCGCGGATGGACTCGCCATCGACCACCTGTGCCGAGTCCGTCGTGTTGACCGACAGGAAGATGCCGTAGTCGTAGTCGGGTGTCAGATCGATGCCGGCGACCTCGATCGAGTCGACGCCGAGCGTCAGAGCCGCCCGACCGAAAATGCCTTCGCCGGTGATCGCGAGCTCCGCGTTGATGTCCAGGTCGTAGAACCCGAACTCCTCGAAGCCCGGCACCTCCGGCAGGCCAAAGAACAATTCGCCATGCACGTCGATCAGCAGTCCCTCACTGCCGAGCCGGAACGTTGCGGTGCCGACGATGCGGGCGAAGCCAATTGAAAACGTATCGGAGGTGATGAACTCAATGTAGTGCCCCGCTTCCAGCACCACATCGTCCAGCGTCACTTCCTCGCCGGTCGTATTGATGCGGAAGATTCGGATCGCCTCTTGGCCGAGGGTTTCAATTTGGAGCCCGACTTCTTCCAGCCCCGCCAGACCCAACGGTGTCTCCAGCTCGACCGCCCCCGCGATGCCGCGCGCACTCAACGAGAAGCCGCCCTCCACATGCCAGCGCAGCAGACTGAGATCCGTGTCCGGCACACCAAGAAAGATATCGGCGTCGAATACGATTTCCAACCCGGTGTCGCCCGCCATGAGACTGTAAAGTCCCGAGAGGCGGGCCGGTCCCACCTGCATCTCACCCGTGGTGACTACCTTCACGTAGCGACCGGCCACCAGTTCGACTTCACCGAGCGTCTGGGCTTCGCCGGTCGTGTTGAAATGCAGGGCAAAGGTCTGAGTCGCGCCAATCGGCAACGCAATATCCAGCAAGGTGAGTTGATCGAGCAACCCGGCGTCCAATTCGATTGCAGCCACTACGCCTTCCGGTGCGATCCGCAATCCGCCTTGCGCGCCCATGCGGAAGAGCTCGATGTCATCTCCGCCCGGGAGGATCGCCGGCAGCACCGCGACGACTTCCGCATCCATCAGCAGCTCGGCGGTGTCGTCGACGATTGAAAGGCTGTAGAGGCCATCAAAGTGGTAAATGCCGTAAGTCAGGCTGGAGGCGAAGGTGACCCGCGCATAATGACCGGCCTCCAACTCCACGTCGCCAACAGTCTGAGCGTCGCCGGTCGTATTGACGCGCAGGGAGTAGGTCGCATCGACATTGAGCTCCAAGCCCACCGCGGCAAAGTCCACAAAGTCCGGCGTCACATCGAACGCCGCCACCAGGCCATCGAGCCCGAGTTGCAGTCCGCCCGCCGCCGTAAAGGTCATCAGCGTGAAGTCGTCCCCGCCTCCGCTCACATCGGGCAGGCTGATCGCCACGTTCGCATTCATCGCGATCTCCACGCCATTCAAGCCAGCGCTCAGCCGGTAGGCACCGGAGAAATCAAACCCCACCACCGACAACGTGCCCGCCGCCCCAATCGTCACCGAGGGTCCGGCCGGCAACTCGCGCTCTCCGAGCGTCACCGGGACGGCCCGGGTGTTGGCCTCGATGAAGTAGACAAAGTCCGCGCCAAAGAAATCCGTGTAGGTCTCAACGCCTCCGGTCAGCGCAATCTCGACGTAACCCGCCACGCCGAGCAGTCCGAGTCGGAACGAGCCCTCGCCGGTAAAGCTCAGCAACGGCGCTTCCTCCGGACCGAGGTTGACCGCGAAATCCGCCGCCATCGTGGTGCCGCTGAGCGAGCTTTCGAACGCAAAGTGTCCGTCGAGCGCCAACCCGCCGATCACGGCCTGACCATCGATCGTGAACTGCAGAATCGGTCCCGCCGGAATGTCACCCTGCGCCTCCGCCGTGGTGTTGATGATCACCTTGGCCACACCGCTCAGTTCGAGACCCGGGATATCAATGCCGAGATCATCCAGCGAAATCGCCAGTTCGACTTCTTCCACGATGCCCGGGAAGGTTAGCTCGATTTCAAAATCCAGCGGCACGCTGAACAGCTCGTCCTCGCCCGCTCGCATCACGAGCGCCGCCGAAACCTTGAGCGCGATTCCCGTCGTCGTAACGGTCAGATCATAGGAGCCATCGATTTCCCAGTTGCCGATGATCAAGGTGCCGATCACGCGAATGCGGGCACCGAGCCCGGCCGGCACGCCGTCAATTTCGGACGCGGTCGTATTAAAGCTCAGCGTATAGCTCGCGTCGCTGCCAAAGCTGAATCCGTAGGCCGTGCCGCCGTTGTAAGTGACACTCAGGTCGAGGCTCGCGTAGATGCCATCCTCCTGAATCCGCAGCGCACCGGCGAAGCCGTAAGAGTAGAGGATCGCATCGCCGATGCCGATGCTCACCGACCCCGCTGCGGCAACGTCCAAACCATGGAGGCCGACGGCCATGTTGTAGACTCCATCGAGCTGGAGCAGACCGACGGTCAGGCTGCCTTCGGCGCGAACCCGGGCATAGTTGCCCCCTTCGATATCGACATCATCGAGCACCTGGTCCTCGCCGGTCGTGTTGACCTGCAACAAGTAATCAGCGTCCAAACTGAAACCCAGTCCGAGGATCGGCAGACCCAGTGACACGTCGAGTTCGAGTTCCGACTGCCCGTAGATGCCACTGTCATCGATCCGGAAACGGCCAGTCGCCGCGTAGGAGTAGAACGTCACTTCGCCTAGGCCGAGACGCACGGTCGCGTCGAACGCCAGTTCGAGCACCCCGCCCGCGATGGTGAGATCGTAGACCCCCTCCATGGCGACGGCATCGAGAATGTTCAGCGTGCCGTTGGCGCGCACGATGAGGTAGGCGCCGGCTTCACCGACACTCTCGCCATCCGGCGACGGCGGTCCCCGCGGCAGATGAATCCGCTCCACCGCAGCCGTGGCGGCCAACTCCGTGGGCAGCGCGAAGTCCACGTCCTCGCCCGTCGTGTTCATGATGAACTGGTAGCTGCCATCGAGCTGGAGCCCGACGGCGGCCAGCACGTCGTCATCCGGATCGAGGTCGAGGGTAAGTTGCGCAGCGACGCCCGGCACAATTCCCACGACCTCGAAGTGCAGGTAGCCGGTGGCATTGAAGCGCAGCAACGGCGCGGCCACCGGCCCGGCGGTGAGCTCGCCGGCCGCGAGCACGTCGAGACCGTTGGCCGAGAAGGTCATACTGAACAGGCCGCCCAGGCGGAAGAGTTCCGTGCCGAGAGGCGCGAGGCCGATCACACCTTCGACGAGAATGCTCGCCTCGCCCGCATCAACCGTGAAGGTGCGCGGTTCGCTTTGGCCGGCAATCGTCAGCGTGTAGTCGATCGCTTCGCTGGTGGTGTTGAAACGCAGCAGTGTCACCGCATCCATCGTGATACCCAGGGCTTCGAGCAAGGTGAAGTCGGCCGGGGCCAGGGCGAGAATGCCGGCCAGCTCCACCGTTTCGTCGGCGCCGAAGAACACACGGAAGTCGCCCGCGAGACCAACGACGTCTCCCAGGAACGGCAGGGCCGCGTGGCCGTCGATGATGACGTGCAGGCTGGGCGCATTGAGCGCGACCTCGAAGGACACACTGCCCTCGAGCGCGAACCCGGGGATTCCCGCCACCTCCAGTCGCGCCCCCCCAGCAAGCCGGATGGTGAACTGCTCGAACGGCGCAGAGGGTGGATTGTCCGGATCGACCGTTTCGCCGAAGTCAAAGGAGAGCTCGCCGTAAATCATCGCCACCGGGAGCTCGTTGGGCAGTTCCGCCAGGAAGAGAACCCTTCCCTCACCCTCGGTGATGAAGTCGCTCATGTTGATGTAGAGATTGGCGGTGAAGCTGATCGTGCCGCCGAGCTGGAACGCGCCTCGGGCGAGGAAATTGCCCGTCGAATCCATCTTGAAGTCGGCCTGGATGTTGAACGATGCCGTGCTCGCGTAGATCGAGAAGATGGTCACACCGCCTTCGATCGTGAACGGATTGAGCAGGACCCCGAAGTTACCCGCCTCGGCGTGAGCCGCAACTTGGTTGGACAGGGAAGTCTTCAGCAAGTCGCGCCACTGAGAGAAACTGAGATCTCCCGCCGGAGTGAACTCCGGATGCTCCTGCAGCTCCAGGGCGCTGTCGATCGACGGCAGCGAGGAATTGAACGTGATGCCGGCCCGGAAGTCGGTGAAGGCGATGCCCACATAGGGAATCGTGACGGGCACGGTCGCCTTGATGTAGCCCTGCAGCGGGCCGAATTCGGAAAGCCCCAGATAGATCTGCAATCCGCCGTAACCCGCGACGTTAATGGCGCCCTGCACCGCGCCCCAAAGAATTCCGTCCGCCACCGGCGTGGTGGTGTCGTCGGCCGCGATTTCGTTGCCATCGGCGTCGAGGCGCAGGATGCCCAGCACGAGCCCCGCCGAGACCTTGGCGGTCGAGATATTGCCCCCGACGGCCAGTGCCACCTCGCCGAGACCCACGATTGGGAATGCGCCGGATTTGAGCGCGCCGATGTCGATGATCAGATTTTCGATGCTACCATAAATCGTGAGGTCCGAACCGGCAAGATGATCGATGCCCACCTCAGCACTCAGCCGCAGGGTGAAGTCGAGCGGGTCCGCGACCAGGTCAGGCCATTTCAATTCAAAAACGGATACGGAGATCGGTAGCCAATCCGGGATCGGAATAAGGCCGCTCGCCGTCGCATCCCAGCTAAACGAAACGCCGAAGTCCTCCAGCGGCACGGGCAGGCCGTTGGCCGCGACCGCGAAATTGGACGCCGTGCCCGACAGGCCGATACCCGGCAGCGCGGCGGTGAGGCTCCCGACCGAAAGCATGACTTCGTCCCCCGTCGCCGTGAAATCAAACGTCGCCTCGGTCGCGGAAAGTTCGAGCAGCGCCCCGAAAGTCACCGCAATCTCACCCACCGACGCCGACTGTAGCTCCACGCTCGGCTCCGCAAAGGTGAAACCACCCGACTCGCCGTCGATCGTCATGACCGTCATCCCAAAGCCGATCGCCGCATCGGTGACGTTCACGTAATCACCGATCGTGAAGCTTATGGCAAACTCCGCGCCGATGGTCAGAACACCGGTCTCGACATCGACCGATCCGGTGATCGTCGCAGTCAGGCTGCCCGACAAATCATCGGCAACAGTGCTCGCGGAGATTGCCAGCGAGCCACCGAAATCGGCCAACCATGCACCGGCGGCGTAGTAACCGAGAGTGACGCTGCCCGAGAGCGCAAACACATCCCCAATCGTGATGCCCGCAAGGCCCAACCCGATCGCGTCGCTCGCCCAAGGCATCAACGTTCCGTCAACGCTGCGCAGATCGACCTCCGCCGTGTCCGTCCCGTCATCAAGCGTGGTCGCACCGATCGTTACCACCGTCGCGAAGGGCAACATCGCCAAGGCGTCAAAATCGACGGTGCCGGTGGCCCGCAGGAATGAATGGGCGAGCGTGAAGATCGCCTCGCCTTCATCCTGCACACCGTTGCCGTTGGTGTCCTCGGCAAACCCCACCTCCACCGCGGTCACGGTAAACGACAGAATTCCCCCCAGCCGCACGGTCTGCCCGACCGCCCCGTCATCGATGTCGAACGTTGTGAATGAGAGCGTGCCATCGCCCGCGATCGCAAGCTGACTGATCGTGCCCTCCGTCCCTAAGCCGTCGAATGTGACGGTGACATCCGTCGCGGAAAAGACCACCGTGGACTCTGGTCTCAGTGCCACGCCGCTCAGGCTCAGACTGAACTCACCCGCCGCATTCAGATCAAACTCCTCCGCATTCAATGCCAACCGATCGGTCGCGCTGGAAAAATCATAGGTGCCGCTCAACGTTCCGGCCGTGGCGACATATTCGCCGTTGCCGTCAAAGAGCGCCGCACTCGCGGCGGTGATCGCCACATTGTGGCCCATCGTCGTGCCGTCGAGGAACGAGAATCCGTCCAAACTCACGGACACGTCGGCCAAGGCAATGCCTTCACCGAGGGTAAGAGAATCGGTGGTCAGGCTGCCGGAACCAATCGTCAGTCCGTTGGTGCGGAGTGACAGGCTGGCAGCCGTAAAACTCGGAGGGCCGGTGCTCGGGGCGCTGGTCAGGAAAAGGAGTTCCACCGGCACATCGGCCATCGCGAGCAGCTCCTGCTCTTCGGTCACGTTGCGCTGGTGACGCAGCACCACTCCGGCCGCGGCGATGCGAACGATCGTCGTCGCCACCAGTTCGAGTTGATCGACGGTCGTTGAAAAAGCCTGGGTCGCGAAATCATAAGACCCCTCCACCGCAAACGCATCGGCATCGTCCCCATCGGTAATCGTTCCGGCAAAGGTATCGCCGCCTGCGGTGAAGTCGCTCTCACCGCCACTGAAGGTGAGTTGGCCGCTCCAGGTGCCCGCGTCGAGATCACCGGTGACCGTCGTCGTCGAGCTGAAGGTTGTGATGTCGAGATAGATGCCACCCGCCGGATTGGTCACCGCGATCGAGGCGGCATCCAGCGTTCCCGTGAAGGTCAATTCGTCCTGCGTGAAGGTCGCGGCGAGCGTCGTGCTCGGGGCTCCGTCGTCACCAGCGAGGAAATCGAGAGCGGTGGTAAACGAGCCGGTGCCGGCAAAGGTCGACGCATTCAGTCCCACGCTAAAGCTCCAGCCTGAAACCGCGAAGGTCAGCCATTGCAGATCGCTACCGGCTCCGGCCAGCGTCCAGCTCAACCCATCGCCGGCCTCGGTGCCGTTCAGCGCAAACGTCGTGGAGACGCCTTCGCTATCGGTCACCCCCGCGAGCGTGAGCACGCCGGTCAAGGTCTCGGTCGATGTCGTCGTGGTGGAAAGCGAACCGACGTCGCGCGCCAGAGTGTAAGTGTTGCCATAGCTCAGCGCCACGGGTTCACCCGCCAATGCCAGTTCGACTGCCACGGTGCCGGCCGCGGACGCCGTGGTTCCGCCCTCTGCATGGTGCACGCGCACGTCGACATCAAACGTCGAGGTGCCGGTTGTCGCGACCGTTTGGTTGCTCTGCCGCGCCGTGCCGGAGAGCGCCGCGCCCCCCGCCAAAGCGAGCGCAAGATAGGTATCGGAAAGGAGAGTGAAGACGCCGTCGCGCAGTTCGAAGACCACGTTCTGCATGAGCGTCGCGGTCAGCTTGAGCACTGCAGCTAACGTCACTTCGTCGGCGACTCCAGCCAGCAGGCCGTCGGGCAAACTCCAAGTCGCACCGGCATAGCCACCGTCAACGGGTCGGTCTGTCGCCACGTTGCGCGCGAGGGTGGCGACCAGATCCGCCCCCGTGCCCGGAGTCGTGACCGTGTAACCGGCGGCCTCCAAGGCCGTGATGGCATCCGCCGTGGAGGTGGCGGCATCGATCGCGGGCAGCGCGAGTGAATCGCTCAGCGCGCTAAGGTTGAACAAATCCGTCAGGGCCGATGGCAGCGTGGGCACGGTCCAGGCGGTCCGGCCCTGCCCGGCAAAGTCGATGGTGCCGAGATTGAATCCGCCGAGCATGCTTTGGAGTGTCGCGGTCGCCGCCGTGAGCCCGTCGTTGATGATCTCGGCCGCCGTGGTGGCGGAGATGCCTCCGACCGTGGCGACGGTCAGTGCCGCACCCGACCAGTCCGCGGTCACCGAGTAAGTGTCGCCCGCGGTCACATTAACCGTCGGGTCACCCGTCACGGTGCCGTCGACCGTCATCATGCCGTTGATCGCCGAGCCTTCCACCGTGTCGGCAAAGTTGGCGGCGGAGGCGTCGACGGCGATCGCGCCGGTGCCGCCAAAGCTTACTGCGGCGTCGAACGTCAGCACGTCAAAATCAGCCGCGCCCAATACATCGAGTTCAATGGCCCACGCACCCGTGAATGAAATGGCGCCGTCTACATTGTCCTCGCCTTGCACGAAGTTGAGCGTGCCGGTGGCGCCGTCGCCCCCCGGCCGAATCGTGCCGGCCACATTCATTTCGTGGTTCACGATGAAGGTCCCGACGCCCGCGATCGTTCCTGCGGACAACGTGACCACGGATTCATTGTAGGCCGACACCGTGCCACCGCTGAGCATCAGGTTGCCGCCATCGATGGTGAGCTTACTGGAATGATAAAAATTGAGGTAAGCGCCGGTAGGCACTTCAAATTCACCGCCACTGAGCTGAATGGTGCCACCGGAATTGGCGGCAAAGACATTGGTATCACTCAACGTGATGACACCGGCGGTCTGCACCAGCGTGGTGCTGACTCCATCGACATTGAAGAAGCCCGTTTGCTGCCAGGTCGCGCCCGACCATGTCAGCGTTGCTCCACTGCGTAGCTCCAACGAAGCATCGGTCGCCACACTGACATTTCCGGTCACCACGCTGTCCGCCGCACCGGTGATGCTCACGGCCGCATCTCCCGATACGGTCAAATCGCTGGTCAGCAATCCACCGTTGATCGTCAATGCGCCGGAATCAATTGAGAGTCCCGCCAGCACCGGCGTGTTCCCGGTCAGTGAAATCGTCGCGTCGCCATCAAGTCCGCTGATCGTGACCGTGTCTCCTGCCGTGGGCATGATCCCACCGGCCCAGTTGGACGCCTCGTTCCAATCGCCACCGGCGGCATTGCTCCACGCGATCATGGTCAGCGAATACTTTTGCACGACCAGATGTCCGGTCTCGCTCCACGAACCGACGACCGTGTCCGTGGCGCCCGAAGTCACGGTGATCGTGCCTTCTTCTCCCGTGATGGCACCGGAGACTTCGATTAATCCATTCGGATCGGCCAGGACCGTTCCGGAATCGACGCCAGTGAAATCAGCCGACGAGGCATCGAGGGCCACGGTGCCCGCTCCCGCAAAATTCACCGCGCCCAGCAATTCGAGCACGTCGGTGTCAGCGGCGGAGGCGATGTCCAAATTGACCCGCCAGCCGGCGACAAAACTGATCGTATTGGCTTCCGGCGTGTAGGAATCGATCACGATCGTGCCGGTGCCGCCGTCACCCAATCCGGGTGAAATCGTGCCGCCGATGGTCACGTCGTTGTCGATCCACAGGGTGCCGGATCCACGCAATTCACCGCCGGTGAAGTTAAAGACCGAATCGGAAAATCCGACTTCGGGTGACGTGCCGATCCGCCCACCGTCGAGCTCGATCACGCCGCCACTGAAATTGATCGTCGTGCGCCAGTGCGTGCGCAGGACCGCGCCGTCCGCCACTGTCGCCAAGCCGGCCGAAAGGTTCCAGGTCGAGTCATCGCTCAACGCCATGTCCGAGTCGGCCGCCACCAACGCGAGCGTGCCGCCGGTTTGGTTCAATACCGTTTGGTCGAGCAACTCCAGGAAACCGCTGGCCAGAATGTTCAGTTCACCGCCGCTGAGATTAAACTGAGCAGTGTCGTTAAGACGCATCGTGCCGCTCAAGTTCACAGCGGTGCCGGTCCAGGAGAGCACGCCGGTGCTGCTGATATCGAGCGTGGATCCGCTCGCGACCGTCAGGTCGCCGCCCACCGCATGAGTGGCGCCGGTGAGATTGAACGTGGAGTTCCCTTGAACCGTCAGCGCGCCGTCGACCGCCAGGTTGCCCAGGGTGAGCGCACTCGCGTCATCGACGACCAAACCGCCGTCGAGTGAAAGATCGCCGAGCGTGATGCTGAGACCGGAAACCGTGATCACGGCATCTTCGTTGAGACCCGTAATGGTGACGTCTTCGCCGGCCGATGGCACGCGGCCGTTGGCCCAGTTGGCGGTGTCGGACCAATTGCCTCCCGCCGCTGCGATCCAAGTCGCGGCCAACGGTGAATACGTTTCGGTGACGATGGCGGCGCGATCGGCGTCCCAGACTCCGACCACCGTGTCGTCCACCCCGTCGGTGACCTGGATGGTCGGCGCGCCGGTCGCGGTGCCGGTCACGTAAAAGAGGCCGCTAGCGTCGCCCACTTGGGTGCCTGACGCCGTGCTCCCGAAGTCGGCCGCGGACGCGTCGAGAACCACCGCCCCCGTGCCGCCGAACGTCGCATCACCGTTGATGCTGAGAAAATCCATCGACGCCGAGGTGGTCGTCGTCACATCGAGAATATCAAGGTGAACATTCCAGTCCGCGGTGAAGTTGACCGCACCGCTGATCTGAATCCACCCGGTGGAACCCTCCGGCGAACTCGGATTGATCGTGCCGCCGACGTTGATGCCACCATTTGCCGACAAGGCACCGTAGCCCGCGATCGTGCCGGCGGTGAATTCGATCAAAGCCGCCGCCGATAAGTTCGAACCGCTGCCGCCAAAGGTGATCGTGCCGCCGCTGACCGTGAGCGCCGCGGCGTCGCTCAATCCCGCCGTGGCGGTCGGACTCAAGCGGTATTCGCCACCACTGATCGTCCAGGTGCTGGACTCGGTGAACGCCACATCCGACGTATCATTGGACGCGAACACGCCACCATTCTGCGCGAAGGCGGCGGTGCCCGCCACGCTGAATCGCGCGCTGCCCGCCAAGGTCCAGCTGCCCCCGCTTTGCGTGAGTTGTGCCGAACCGCCCAAGGCGATCTCGGAAGTCGTGTCGATGGCCACATCGCCGGTGATCGTCGCGACGGCGTCGCCGGAAAGATTCAGCGCCGAACCGGTCAAGGTGAGATCGACCAGGCTCAGCGTGCCCCCCGTGCTCACGGTGAGGGACGTCCCGTTCGTCAGGACCAACTCACCCGCGTCAAGCGACAGACTGCCCAGGGAGAGATCGAGTCCATCGACCGTGATCACGGCATCTTCGTTGAGACCCGTGATGGTGACGCCTTCGCCGGCCGATGGCACGCGGCCGTTGGCCCAGTTGGCGGTGTCGGACCAATTGCCACCGGCAGCGTTGGTCCACGCCACAACCAGCGGAGAATAAGTTTCAACCGTGAGCCGGCCGTTGGTGCCAACCCAAGAACTGCTGACGGTGTCGTCTGCGCCTGCGATGATGGTCACGATTGGAGTGGTCAGCGCCGTGCCGACCGTGATCAACCGCCCGTCGGTGTCGATCAAAGTGCCGGTGGCGGTGTCGCCGAAGTCAGCGGCGGAAGCATCCAAGGTCACCTCGCCATGGGCATTGAGCTCCGCGCTCCCGGTCACGACCAGACGGTCCGCCTGATCAGCGTCGATAATGTCCAGATGCAACGACCAAGGGTTGGCGGGATCATCGGTTTGGCTGCGGAACAAGACATCGGCATCGATCGTCAGGGTGCCGACGCCCCCTGCCCCGTCGCCGGGATTAACCGTCCCGTAAACCGAAACGGCGCGATCGTTCGACACGGTGCCGTGGCCACTCAACGTGGCACCCGCGTAGATGTTGATTTCGGTATTGCCCTGTCCCTCGAGCAGACCATCGACAATCAACTCGCCGCCGTTGACCAGAAAGTCGGCCCACGTGTAGGTCATGCGGGCAGTGGCTCCTTCCGCGATGCGGAATTCGCCGCCATCAATGTTTACCGCGCCGTCGGACTGCTCAAAACCAGTGCCGCTGCTCAGCGAAAAATTGCCTTCATGAGTCCAGGTCGAACCGGAAAAATTGAGTGAAGCAGTGTCGGTCAGCGTCATCGTCCCGCCGGCCGCAATCGACACAACTCCGGTGATCGAGCTCGCGCCATTCCCGCTGAGCTGCAACGTCGCGCCATCCGCCACCGTTAGTGTCCCCGTCTGCAAAGAGCCGTCGATGGCGACCGTGCCTCCATTGATCGTGAAACTGGAAAAGGCGGGAGTGTCTCCTGCCAGTTCGATGGTCGCATCCGCGCCCAAACCATCGATCACGACATCGTCACCCGCGACCGGCACATGCCCGTCCTGCCAGTTGGCCGCGTCGGCCCAATCGCCGCCCGCCGCCGCCGTCCACGTGGCCTCGACGATTTCATCGGCCATGGCGATCGGCGTGTCGACATCGCCAAAGTCATCACTGTCACCGCCATCAATCAGCGCCGTTGATCCACCGTTAAAATCGTCCGCGGCAACATTGATTTCCAGCCGCGCCCCGGCATCGAAACCAACCGCTCCCACGCCCAATCCATCCGCCGACAACATGACGCGAGGCTCGAGGGCCTCGACGGCAAACCGATCAGCAAATTCCGCGCGACGCACCGCCATCAGCCAGTGAGGGTCGGGCGCACGGATCGGGGATCAGCGGGAGGGGTAGCGACAGGACGAAACATTAACGGGGCAAACCATACCTTGTGCGACGACAGGTCCAAACCCCTCTTTGGGGGGAAAGCGCCGCGGCGGCAAAATCTAGTCGGGCGAGCCATCGGCCACGGAGACCGTCACGAGCCGGTCCTGTGGCGCGAGGCTGCGCACTTCATCCTCCCGGCTCACCCGCAACGCCCACAATGCCGCCGCCAACCGATTGGGCGCGGCGATTTTCTGAAAGATCGTTTTCACGTAACCTTTGACCGTGTAAAGTTGGAGACGCAGCAGGATCGCAATCTCCTCGTTGCTCTTGCCCTCCGCCAGCCACATCAGCACATCGGCCTCACGCACGGTCAGTCCCGCGCGCACGAGAGCCTCGGGACGGGCCCCATCCTGCGAGAGGCGATCGCGGGCTTTGGCGAGCTCGCGCGCGTTGCCCAGATGGTTTTGCGCGAACTCCAACAGCGTGCGCTCCTCGGCCGAAAAATCCTGTCCCTTGTAGCGCTCCACCCCGAAAAAGCAGACTTCCCCCTCAGTCCCGGGCACGAATATCGCACAATGATCGTCGATGCCCAACCGGTCATAGACCTCGGCAAAAATGTCGGTCTGAGCGAACTCGCGACGGGAATAAAAGTCACTCCGCGTAAATGGTTTCCCCAGGTTCACCTCGGGGTCCCAGCGAAACAACGGATACTTTGTCATCAATTCCCCGAAGGCCTCCATGGCCGGAGAAAAGGTCGGGACGGACGCATTCAGCGCCATTTCCATCTGCTTTGTCTGCAAATCCAATGCCCCAAAAACGATGAACTCCGACGACACCAGCTGAGACAAAAATCCGAACGCCCGCTCCGCATAATTGCCCAGACCCAAGCCCGGGCGATAGAGCTGCACACTGGCTTGGCTGAACTGATTCAGGTGGGCTTCGCTAATCAAAACAAACGGCGACCATGCTTACAACCGGGTCTAATGCACTAAAAAAGGTGTAAAATCACCCCGTTGCCTCGGCATCAATATCACCGGCAACCCCCGGGGCCCCATGCAAGCGGCGCTTGCTTTCGGCTAAAAAGGGCGCAGATTGACCGATCTGTTCTTTGATTGAGCGAGTTCTCAATCAGACACCAAGTCCTCGGCCGCCCCGGCGACCAACCTGACTTTTGGGGGTGTTCTGGATTCGACCTCTGGTTGGATCGTCTCGCTGCCGGTCGAGTATGAAGGTCGCTCGTTAAAACCCCTTCGACACAAAATAAATGGCACCTACGAAGAAATGCCCCTCGCTGCTTAAATAACGCAGTGACGATCGCCCAGTGACACCTGATAGCTGACGCGATCGCCGACTTCAGGCATAACGCATTCTGCGACCCGCGGAGTTTGCGTCGTATCTTCGACCCGGGGGTTGGCGAGCGTTTGGCTGGGTTCGATGCCTGACGTGAGCGAGATTAATTTGAACCTATACCGGTAGATGCGGGCCGTGAAGGTCACAGGGACGCGGGTTCAATTCCCGCCACCTCCACCACTTTTGGCTCGGCCAAAATATTGCCCGCCCTCGCCTCGTGCGACGGCGGGCTTTTCTTTTTGAAAGGCAGCGCGGAGGCCGCGCCCCTTCCGGATTCATTTGTGCGACTCTGACGGTTACAAGTCGCCAACCCCCTGCCAGCGGTGCTGGTTTGAACGACGTCCCTTCGCTCGTCGTCATGTCCGCCTCCGCGTCATCGCCCCGTCCTTCACCTTACACCAACGCCGTTCTGATTCGGCGTTTGTTTGGGCTCGCCTGGCGCTACCGGGCCGACTGCCTGAAGGTGCTGGGGCTGCAGTTGTTTCTGCTTTTGCTGGGATTGAGCGGCTTGAGCTTCACCGGGCTCGGCATCGACTACATCCGCTACGTCCTGGCTCAACGCGAGGTCATCGGTCCCGTCATCCCCTTTCCGGTCGGACCACTCGGACTTTCCCTCCCGCCATCGTGGCCCCCCTTGCAGGTCGTCGGGCTGGTGGCCGGGGCCATCCTGTCGTTTGCCCTGCTGCGCGCTGTGCTCAACTTCTCCTACACCATCGCAGTCAACCGGCTCGTGCAGGAGCGACTGGTCGTCGATTTGCGCGGCGAGATTTATGAAAAACTCCAGCGGCTGAGCTTCCGCTTTTTCGACGCCAATACCACCGGCTCGATCATTTCCCGGGTCACCGGCGATGTGCAGGCCGTGCGCATGTTTGTGGATCAGGTGCTCATCCAAGTGGTGATCATGGGCATCTCGCTCACGATCTACATCGCCTACATGGCGCGATTGAGCGTGTCGCTCACCCTCGCCTGTCTCGCCACCACTCCGGTGTTGTGGGTGATGTCGGTGATTTTTTCGCGCCACATCCAGCCGCGTTACGCCGCCAATCGCCAGCTTGAGGAGGGCCTCATTCATCACTTCGTCGAGAGCATCGAGGGCGCCCAGGTCACGAAGGCCTTTGGCCGCGAGCCCGAAGACCGCGCCGCTTTCGACGCCAAAAATGACGCGATGCTGCGCCAACAACAGGGCATCTTCTGGCGCGTCAGTTTGTTTTCCCCGGCGGTCGGTTTTCTGACCCGCGTCAATATCATGGTGCTGCTCGGCTACGGCGGCTGGCTCGTCATCCAGGGGCAACTCGCCCTTGGCGCCGGTCTCGTGGTTTTCGCCGGTCTGCTCGAACAATATTCCGGTCAGGTCAACCAGGTCGCCACCCTCGTCAATACCATCCAACAGTCCCTCGTCGGGGCGCGGCGCGTGTTTGAGATTCTCGACGCCCCGATCGAGGTGGCCGCCAAACCCGATGCCACCGCGCACCCCCGCCTGCGCGGCGAGGTGCGCTTCGACAATATCGGTTTCGCCTACGACGGCATTGACCCGGTGCTGCGCGACATCGACCTGCACGTGCCGGCCGGTCGTTGCATCGCCATCCTGGGCGCAACCGGCGCGGGCAAAAGTGTGTTGATGAGCCTCATTCCGCGCTTTTTCGACCCGACCCAGGGCCGTCTCCTGCTCGATGGCATCGATGCCCGCGATCTGCGTCTCGACGATCTGCGTCGCAATATCGGCATCGTCTTTCAGGAGAGCTTTTTGTTCTCCCACACGGTCGCCGCCAACATCGCCTTTGGTCACCCCGACGCGACCCGCGAGCAAGTCGAACGCGCCGCCCGCATCGCCGCCGCCCACGACTTCATCATGGCGCTCCCCGAGGGCTACGACACCGTGCTCGGCGAGAGCGGTAAAACCCTCTCCGGCGGTCAACGCCAACGTCTCGCGCTCGCTCGCGCCATCCTACTCGAACCACCCATCCTCCTGCTCGACGATCCCACCGCGGCCATCGACAGCGAAACCGAGCACGAGATCTTCACCGCCCTCGACAATGCGATCTCCGGCCGCACCACGTTTCTCGTCGCCCACCGGGTCAGCACGCTGCGCCGGGCCGACGAGATCATCGTTATGGAAAACGGCCGCATCGTGCAGCGCGGCACCCACGATGCGCTCGTCCGGCAGCCGGGGCCGTATCTGAAGGTCGCCCGCCTGCAGCTCATCGACGCCGGCGAGTGGTCCGCGTCCCCGGAGACAGGAGGTGCGGCATGACCCCACGTCCCTTCGTAGGCCGCCTGCTTGCAGGCGCTCCCGCGGCCGCTCCCTCGCCCCACCCCCACAACCCGCGCGAGCAAGCTCGCAGCCTACTTCACGACATCCGCCGCCCTTCCGAAATTCCCCGGACCTGGCCGGAAATCATCCCGACATGAGCGCCATGGATCCGATCCGCACCCCCAGCGGCCCACCTCGCACGCCGCGCGATCTGGGGCTCGTGCGCCTGCGCCGCGACGAGGAGGAAAACGAAGCCCGGACCCGACCACTGGACTGGGGCATCCTGCAGCGGCTCTTTTCCTACACCCGGCCCATCGCCGCCAAGCGCAACGCTCTCGTGGCGCTCACGCTCGTGCGTTCCGGGCAACTGCCCGCCCTGGCGTGGATGGTGGGTGCAATCATTTCCGGCCCCATCTCGGGACACGATACGTCCACGCTGACCTGGGCGGTGCTGGGCTATCTCGCCCTCGCGATCAGCACCGATTTTCTGTTCCACTTCCGCCAACGCTTCGCCCAGGAATTGGGTGAGTCCGTGGTCAACCGCCTGCGGGGTGAAATCTTCGCCGCCGTGCAACGGCAACCGATGGCGTTTTTCCATCGCGTAAAAACCGGCTCCATCATCGGCCGCATGACCTCCGATGTGCAGACGTTGCGCACCGGCATCCAGGACGTGTTCTTCGTGAGTATCGTGCAACTCGGACAAATGACCTGCGCGGCGCTGCTCATGGCGTGGACGGACTGGGTCATGTTTCTCATCATCGCCGGCCTCGCGCCAGTGCTGTGGGGCCTCAATCATCATTTTCGGGGCAAACTCAGCCGCGACTCGCGCGCGACGCAGGAGAGTTTTAGCCGCGTGACCGCCAGCCTGGCCGAGTCCGTCGGCGGCATCCGGGTCACGCAGGGCTTCGTCCGCGAACGTCACAACGCCGGCCTCTTCCGCGAACTCGTGGCCGATCACGCCAGCTACAACATGGCGCTCGCCCGCACCTCTGCCGTGTTGCAGCCGCTGCTCGAACTCAACAGCCAGTTTTTCATCTCGTGCCTCCTGCTGCTCGGCGGCTGGCGGGCGTTTGACGGCGCCATGGAAGTCGCCGACCTCATCCAGTTCTTCTTCCTCGCCAACGTGTTTTTCGCGCCGATCCAAACGTTGGGTAACCAGTTCAACCAGGCCCTCATCGCCATGGCCGGAGCCGAGCGCGTATTCCGGCTCATCGACCGGAAACCCGAGTGGAGCGATCCGCCCGACGCCACGCCTCTGGCCGAGCCCAACGACGCCGAATCCGCCGGCGTCACCGTCGAGTTCGACCGTGTTCACTTCGGCTACACCGCCGACAAACCGGTCCTGCACGACATCACTTTTGCCGCCACCGCCGGGCAAAGCATCGCACTCGTCGGCCACACCGGCAGCGGCAAGAGCTCCATTCTCAATCTCGTCACCAAGTTCTACCCGCCCACGTCCGGAACGATCCGGCTCGACGGTCGCGACCTGTCCGGCATCGACAGCGATTCCCTGCATCGCCGGATGGGCATGGTCACCCAGCACAACTTCCTCTTCAGCGGCACGATTCGCGACAACATCCGGCGCGGTCGACCCGACGCCGACGATGCCGCCGTGCGCGCCACCATCGACCAACTCGGTTGCGCCGATCTCTTCGACGCGTTACCCCGCGGGCTCGACACCGACGTCGGGGAACGGGGCTCCGGTCTGTCTCTCGGCCAACGCCAACTCGTGTGCATCGCCCGTGCCATGATCGCCAACCCGCGCCTCATCGTGCTCGACGAAGCCACCAGCTCCATCGATGCCGTCACCGAGTCGCGCCTGCAACACGCCCTGCGCGTGCTGCTCGCCGGACGCACCAGCTTCATCGTCGCGCACCGCCTGAGCACGATTCGGGAAGCCGACCTCGTGCTCGTGCTCGACCAAGGCCGCATCATCGAACGCGGCACCCACCACGAACTCGTCCAGCAGGCCGGCACCTACGCCGAACTCTACCGCCAGTTCAGCAGCCCCGATGCGACTTGAACCTTCACTCCACCTCCGGCGGTGGCTAAACTTCTCAAACGTGAAACCAGCGGGAATAGTCCGGACCGCTCGGCGCTCAATTTGACCCATGCGGCAACGCCTCCATCTCCTGCCCAGCTTGATCGTGCTTCTTTTCGGAGCTGCCACGGCCGTCGCGGGAGTGAATGACGCCGTTTATACCGCATTGCTCCAGGACCACGTGCGGGGGGCCGAGGTTGACTACCGCCGGATTCAAAAGGATCCACGTCTCGACGCCTACCTCGCCGAGCTCGCGGCGACTGATCCGACCACATTGGCGTCCCGCGATGCCCAACTCGCGTTTTGGATCAATGCCTACAACGCTTACACGCTGAAGCTCATCGCTTCCGTGTATCCGGTCGACACCATCCGCACGATCACGGCCGTGGGCCAAACCGACGATGTCGACCAAGGAAAGCCGTGGGACATCCCGTTGGCGATCGTCGGCGGCCGCGCCTACACGCTGGAGTTCATCGAACACGAAATTATCCGGCCCCAATTCAACGATGCACGCATCCATTTCGCGCTGGTTTGCGCGGCAGTTTCCTGCCCCAAGCTGCGCCACGAGGCTTACACTGCCACCGACTTAAACGCGCAACTCAACGACCAAGGCCGGTGGTTTCTCGCGCACCGCAACGAGATCGATGGTCGCCGACGCACCGCCCGCCTCTCCCAAATATTCAATTGGTTCGCCGATGACTTCGGCGGTAACCAAACCGCCATCCTCGACTTCATCGCCGATTTCACCACCGCCGACATCGCCCGCAGCCTGCGCCGCGATCCCGACGGCTGGAAGGTAAGCTATCTGGACTACGACTGGGACCTCAACGACCGGCACTGAACGGCCCGACCCGCGTCGGCTACAACGGCGTCAAACCCAGCAGTCGGCGCACTTCGGTTTCGAGTTTTTCGCCGCGAGCGTTGGTTGAAATGATCATGCCGTCGCGATCGACGAGCAACATCGCCGGGATGCCGGTGACGGCGAAACGCTCAGCCATGGCGTTGCCGCCTTCATTGTGCTTTTTCCCTTCAAACTGTTGAGGCCAGGTCATCTGTTCGCGCGCCACAAAGTCTGTGAGTTTTTGCAGGTCGCCGGGACGATCGAGCGAGATGCCGACGATCTCGAATCCCTGATCGTGATAGGCCGCGTAAACGCGTTTCACGTTGGGCAGCTCCTCGATGCACGGGCCACACCACGTGGCCCAAAAGTCCACCAACACAACTTTCCCGCGCATCGCGGCGAGATCGACTTCGCGTCCATCAATCGCCGTAAACGAGAGCTCCAGCGGAGCTTCCAACTCGGACGCGAATCGCATCTTGTTGGTCGCAAACTCCCGCACCGCCGCATTCGGGCTGTTCAGATAGGAACGCCACAGCGCCACTGCCTGATCCAAGTCCACCGACTCCACCAAATAGGAATAATTTCGCACCAGCGCGTAGCCCGCGGCATCATCCGCTGGCTTGGTCAAAAATGCGGCAATCTTCCCGCCCAGTGCCCCCAGATCGACGACCTCGCCCTCGGCCTGCAGCGAGAAGACCGTCATCAATTCGCTCTCGATCGCCATCTTCTCCTGCATGAGCGCGAGGCCATCCGCTCCGTCACCGGCGGCCGTGAGGGCGGCAATGAAGGTTTCCGCATTTGAGTTGGTCGGATCGAGCTCGAGCGACTTGCGATAGTTCGCCAGCGCCGCCTCGCGGTCTCCCGCCTTCACGCACGCTTCGCCCAGCGAGTCGTAGACGTTGGCCGACTCCGGAAACTGCGCCACGTTCCACTCGAACACGGCCCGTGCCGCCGCCGTTTCGTTCGTAAACAGGAGCCGATAGCCCAATCCATTCAACTGCCCTTCACTCACGTGCGCATCCCCGAAATCAATGGCGGCGAGTTCGGCATACTTCGCCTGCATCGCGTCGACTCCACCGGACTCAAACGCCGCCCTTAACAAGTCAGCCAGCGCGTGCGTTTTCAGCGCGATCAGCTCCACCTCGAAACGCAGCGTCGAATGGGCGGGGATCTTCGCCCGGTCCTGATCACCGTAAGCCAGCTCCGGCGGAATCGTCAGCGTCGCCTGATCACCCACGTGCAACAGTCTGAACCCTTCGTCCCAGCCCTTGATCACCTGCCGTTGACCCAGCGTGAACGCGAAGGGTTGCCCGCCGTCCCGACTCGTATCGAACACCGTGCCGTCGGCCAACGTGCCGGTATAATGCGCGATCACCACCTGCCCTTCCTGCGGCAGCGGTCCGTCACCCCGACGAGTCACTTCAATCGTCAGTCCCGATTCGGTGGTGATGAGTGGTGGCGCTTCGGTCCGCGAGCAACCGATCAGCAGCGCCGCGACGACGCAGGCAATAATGGATTTCACGGCGCTACCTTTAGCCGCGACCTCAATTGAACTCTACTTAAAATTCCAGTCCGGCCTGCGCTTTTACGCCCCGGGAAAACGGGTGCTTCAGCTCGCCGATCTCCGACACCAAGTCCGCCAGTTCGATCAAGTCATCCGGCGCATCGCGTCCCGTGATAACGACATGCAGGTCCGGCGATTTTTCGCGCAGGGCGGCCGACACCGCCCCCAGCGGCAGATAGTTGAAGCTCAACACCACGTTGAGCTCATCGAGCACCAGCAGTTTCAACTCAGGATCGCTCATGGCCGACACCGCCAGCGCCCAACCTTTTTCGCACAGTGCAATATCTGCCGCCTTGTCCTGGGTGTCCCAGGTAAACCCTCCGCCCACCGCGTGCCAGGTGAGCTGCGGCCCCCGCAGCACTTTCTCCGCCGCATCCGCGGTCGCCTTGATGAATTGCACCACCATTGCCTTGCCACCGTGGGCGAGGGTGCGAGCCAGCACGCCGAAAGCGGCCGTGCTTTTGCCTTTGCCGTTGCCCGTATTCACAATGATGAGACCACGCTTCTCCTGCGCCGCCTTCATCTTGGCCTTCATCTTGTGCTGCATCGTTTCCATTTTCTCACGATGCTCGTCGGCTGCGCTGGTTTTGCTCATGGTAATTCCAATATCGGGCCTTCGCCGTGACGCAACCGCACGCCAAACACCGCGCTCAGCCGCTCCGCCGTCAACACGGCCTCCGGTCTGTCGATTGCCACCAGTTTGCCCCGATCAAGCAGGATGAGCCGATCAAGACAGTGGGCCGCCCGCAAATCGTGCAGGGACATCACCACCGTCTTGCCCCGACCGGTCAGTTCAGCCGCAAGCTTCAACCCCGCCAATCCGTGCCGCACATCGAGCGCCGCCAAGGGTTCGTCCCAAAAGTGCAACCGCGCGTCCGTGGCGAGAGCCCGCGCCAACATCACCCGCTGACGCTCCCCACCCGAAAGCCGATTTACCGGCCGTTCGGCCAACGCCTCCAAATCAAACCGGGCCAGCGCCTCCGCCACGCCCTCGTCATCATCGCCGTGCGCGAAACGTCCCTGCCCCACGACCTCGCGGACCGAAAACCCAAACTCGAACCGCGCCTCCTGCGGCACCCACGCCGCCAGTCGGCCGCGCTCCACCATTGGAATACCGGCCAACGGTTTCCCGCCCCAACGCACGTCGCCGCCACCATCCAACAGTCCGGCGGCGATCGACAACAACGTGGACTTCCCGCTACCATTTGGTCCCACCAACCCGACCAATTGCCCCGGCTCCAACGCCAGACTCATCGGCTCAAGGCGCCCCGCCACCGCGACGTTGTTCAACTCGAGCGCCTTCATATCCACGCCTCCGTTCTTTTTTCACCAGAGACAATCGAGTGCCATCGAGAATGATGTCGGGCATAAAGCCCGACCCACGCATGAGCTCCATACCACGATGTGGGTCGGGCTTTACGCCCGACACTCCGGCGTCGGCAAAAGCTCATCAACCGGCCCTCCTTAGCATCCACAGGAAAAACGGACCGCCCACCAGCGAGGTGACAATACCCAGCCGCACATTGCCGGCCGAACGGCCGATTACATCACAGATCAAGACAAACGCCGCGCCCCCGATCAGTGACAACGGCACCAGCCGCCGATGTCCCGGGCCAAACGCCAGCCGTAACAGATGCGGGACCACCAGCCCCACAAACGCCACCGTGCCCGCCACCGCCGTCGCCAACGCCGTCATCACCGTCGCCAAGACCAACATGCGTCGGCGCACGCTGCGCACATCCACGCCCAGACTTTGCGCCTCGTCCCCCCCCAAACTCAGCAGGTCCATCGCTCGCCCCAATGGCCACAACAACGCCGCTCCCACCACAATCGGCGCCGCCATCGTCACGTGTTCCCAGGTGCGATCCTCCAGTCCCCCCAACAGCCAGAAAATGATCTGCGCGTTGCGCTCATAACTCAGCGTAAAGTTCGACAACACGTAACTCGTGATCGCACCGAGCAACGCGTTGAGCGCAATACCCGCCAACAGCAGTCGCTCCGTGCTCGCCCCCCGTTTGGCCAAGCCAATCACCGCCACTGTCGCCAGCATCGCACCGACGATCGCCGCCGTCGGCACCACAAAAAACGACGTCGTCGCCCAACCCGCCGCGATCGCGACCACCGCTCCCGCCGAACCACCCGCACTCACGCCGAGAAGTCCAGGGCTCGCGAGGCTGTTGCGAAAAAACGCCTGCATCACCAAGCCGCTCGCCGCCAACGCCGCCCCGATTTCCACCGCGACCAAGGCCCGCGGCAATCGGATGTTCCACAATACCACCGCCGCCATGTCGTCCTGATACGTCAACCCCGCCCAAATCATCTTCGGCGACAACGCCATGTCGCCCACGCCGAGCGATCCCAGCAACGCGACCAACAGCACGCCGACTGCGGCCAACAATGGTCCCGTCGATCCGGTGTCGCTCTTCACTTGGCAAACACCTCCGGATGCAGTTCACGCGCCAGTTGTTCATACGCCGCCACGCGATGATGTGACACCGTGCTCATCATCCACGGCTCGATCAACGCCACCCGACCGTCCTTAACCGCAGCCATGAACTGATAGGGCGCCAACCGCGCATACGGCTCCAATGCCATCGCCCGATCTTTACCCGCCACCACAACTTTCTCCACCGGCCAGGTCAGCATCGACTCGCGCGGCGTCGGCTCATGGCCCGTCAAACCACCCACCGTGCTCGCCAGATTTTCTCCGCCCGCATGGTCGCACAAATCCTGAAACGTCGTGCCCGCACCGCCAATCACGCCGTAGGTCGATGGTGCGATCACTTTGACCAAGCGCACTCCGTCCAGCCGCGTCGCGAGCGCCCGCGAGCGAGCCTGCGTGTCCGCGATCACGCGCTCCGCCCGCGCCTCCGCCTCCGGCCCCAATACCTCCGCCAACCACCGTAAATTCTCAAACGCATCATCCAGCGTGTGATACTTCGTAAACTTCATCACCACGATGCCCGCGCGTTCCAGCTGCGCCACCAAGTCCGCCCGACTGTAATCGGCGACCAGCACGTGCGTGGGCCGATACTTCAAAATCGTTTCGGCGTCCCCGCCCTTGGTAAGCAAAGGAAAATCCCGCGCCTCCGCCACCACCGCCGAAAACTCCGTCTCCGCCGCCAAGTGACTCAACGCCGCAATCTGCTCCGCGTCCGCCACCGCCAACAACAATTCATCCGTCCCCACCGTCTGCGAAACCACCCGGATAGGGTCGGCCGCCTCCGCCTTCAATCCGCCCAAAAAACAACCACAGATGAACACAGATAAACCCAGACAAGCCTGCAGCGCGGTGCCTCTGAATCTGTGTCCATCTGTGTTCATCTGTGGTTAAAAAACGAAAGCCAAGTTCGTCCCTCAGCTTTCGGGTGTTTCGTGTATTTCGTGGTTAATTTTTAGAACGTCCACTCGACGCCAGCGTAAGCGCCGACGCCCGGTTGCGGGAAGCCGTGCACTTGCTCGTAGCTTTCGTCCAACGCGTTCTCGACGCGAGCCCGCAGCTTCACGTCCGCGCGCACCTGCCACGCCGCATACACGCGGGCGACGGCATAGTTCTCCGCGTCGATGGTGCCAAACGTCGCGGCGTGAACATCCTCGCGGTCGGCCACGAAACCGAGCCCCACGCCAAGATCGAAGCCGTTGCCAAAGTCGTGCCAAACATCGACGCCGCCCGAGTGACGCGGACGCCGCAGCAAGCGCGTGCCGTTACTCTCGTTGGTCGCGTCGAGATAAGTGTAGTTGAAGCGCAGCTCCGTGCCCTCGCCCACCGACCAACGTCCGCTGGTCTCGACCCCGCGCGTGCGGGCCGCATCGACATTGGCCGTCGTGCCGGGCGACACCCCGAAGTCAAAGATGATCAGATCATCGTAGTCGGAATCAAAATACGTCGCGCTCAGCGTGCCGCGATTGTCGGCGAAGTAAAAATCCGCCCCGACATCCCAACCGCGCGCCTCTTCGGGATTCAGATCCGGGTTGCCCGCGTAATAGGAACTCTGGCCATACAGATCCAAAAAGCTCGGCGAGCGAAACGCCGTGCCGTAGCTGGCGCGCAGCTTGAGCTGCTCCGGCACGACCTGCCACGCAATCGTCGCGCGACCGGTCGTCGCGCGGCCAAACGTATCGTGATCATCACTACGCAGGCCGAGCGTGAGCCAGGCGTGTTCGCCGAGTGCAATCTCATCCTGCACGAACAGGGCGAGCAGTGACTGGCTCTCGTCGATGTCACCGAAACCATCATTTTTCGTATGGTTGGCTTCCGCCGTCACTCCGCCCGTCAGCCGATGTCCGGCGAGACCAGTGTAGGAAACCTGACTGTCGAGCACGCCGCGCTTGTTGGTCACGGTCGTCACCTGCGTGCCGAAACCGCCGGGGTTGGTGGAGACAAACTCGCGAGCCTGACCGCCGAGCGTCACGCGCACATGCAGATCCTCGGACGGGTCAAACTCGGCGTAAGCCGTGGCGAGCCAGTTGGACTCGTCTTCGGTATTGTCGGGATCGTTGGTGAAACGATCACCGGGCGATTCGTAACGCCCCTCAAAGCCGCGCAGCGTCGCGCCGATACGCACGCCCGACGCCAGCGCATGATCGATGCGCGCCACGAGGTTAGCGCTGTCAAAAGCGTTGTTCGGCCGATCGTTTTCGGTGTGACCACCCGTGATCGACACGACGTAGGCCGTCGCGTCCAGCTGGCCCTGCGTGTAAATCGTGCCCTGCACCGTGCCGAAGGAGCCGGCCTCAAAGCCGAGCCGCGTGGTCGGCTCGCCCGTGCCGGGTTGCGCCGCAATCGCAATCACCCCGCCCATCGCTTCCCCACCATAGAGCGTGCTCTGCGGACCGTGCGAAACTTCCAAGCTGTCGCACGCGCTCACGCAGGAACCGCCAAGGAAAAGTTGATAGTCGGTATTGGGATCGTTGAGCCGAATGCCATCGACCAGAAACAACGTCTGGTCTGATTCGGCACCGCGAAGAAAGATCGAACCCAACGCCCCCATTGCACCGGAGGCAAAATTCGGCGTGCCGGGCACGGTATTGAGGGCGCCCGCGAGCGTGTTGACTTGGCGACGTTGCAGGTCGGCCGCCGAAATCACGTCGACGGCCGAACCGAGTTGCGCAGCCGAAACCGGCGTGCGCGTGGCGGTGGTGACGAACGGATCGAGCGGCGTGGCCGGTGTCTGCGCGGAGGCGAAGCTCGCGAGCGCGGCCCCCGCCGTGACGGCAGACGCAATACGAAGGACGCTTCCCACGGAAGCGAATGAAGGGAGGTTATTCATGGACTCGGACAACTGTCTTATAAGGCAAGAGCAGTTGCCTCCGGTCCGGTCGGGACTTTCGGCAGATGAGCTGCTCTCACGCTTCATTTTTGCGATGAAGTAGGCGTGATTGGCCGCGCGCAAAAGTTTCGCGGCCCACGCGTGAGATGCTCCAGGTCAGGTGTTCGGACTTCACACGCCCCGGGCTCGCTTTGCTCGCAAGTGACAAGATTCAAGTTTCAAGTCCCAAGATAAGGCCGGTGATTCCGACTTCTTGCTACTTGATCCCTGGCACTTGTGACCTACGCGCTTCGCGCGCTCTGCCTCTACCCCGCCTTCACCATTCCTGCGAATGATTGGCTGTGCTCCGATCCCGCAGAGCGGGACCGAATGGGGCTTCAGACTGGTGTGTTACCGCAGCGCAACTGTGACCGAATTACACGGCCTTCCCTGCGTCCTGGAACGGTGTATCGAAAGAACGACCGCGATCTCCACGACTTCCCGGCCAGAGATCAACCCCGAACCTTCGCCGTGGTGGACGGCATGCCCGACGAATCAATTTTCATTTCATATATCAACATATTTCGATGTCTTGATATGTTTCTTGCATTGCGCGTCAGCCGTGCTTGGTTCGAAGCCCTGCCATGACGACCGCCATTGCCGATTCTCCCGCCTTTGCCGAACTCCACGCCCTTTTCGCCGAGCGCATAGCCGTGCTCGACGGCGCCATGGGTTCCGTGGTCCAGGGCTACAAACTCGAAGAAGCCGATTTTCGCGGCGAACGTTTCGCCGACTACGCCCACGATCTGCAGGGCAACAACGACCTGCTGAGCCTCACCCGCCCTGACATCATCGAGGAGATCCACGCCCGCTACTTCGCCGCCGGCGCGGACATTGTGGAAACCAACACTTTTAGCGGCACAACGATCGCCCAGGCCGACTACAAGCTCGAAGCCATCGTCGACGACCTCAATGCCGCTGCCGTTGCCTGCGCCCGCCGCGCCGCCGATGCCGCCGAGGCCGCCGCGCCCGGCCGTCGTTGTTTCGTGGCCGGAGCCATCGGTCCGCTAAACCGCACCCTCTCCATGTCACCCGATGTCAACCGGCCCGACTACCGCGCCGTGACATGGGAGCAGGTCGTCACGGCCTACACTCAACAGATCCGCGCCCTCGTCGCCGCGGGCGTCGATGCACTCCTGATCGAGACGATCTTCGACACCCTCAATTCCAAGGCCGCGATTTTCGCCGCTCAAACCGTGTTTGAGGAAACCGGCACCCGCCTGCCGATCATGATCAGCGTCACCATCACCGACGCCTCCGGCCGCACCCTGTCCGGCCAGACCATCGCTGCGTTCTACAATTCCATTCGCCACGCCAAGCCTTTCAGCGTCGGCATCAACTGCGCCCTCGGCGCCAAGGAAATGCGCCCGTATCTCGAAGAGCTCGCCTCCATCGCCGAGTGCTACGTGACCTGTTACCCCAACGCCGGCTTGCCCAACGCGTTTGGCGGTTACGACGAGTCGCCCGCCCACATGGGCGAAGACCTCGGCAGCTTTGCGACCGACGGCTTCGTCAACCTCGTCGGCGGCTGCTGCGGCTCCACCCCCGACCACATCCAAGCCATCGCCGAAGCCGTCAAAGGCCTCCCTCCCCGCCCGGTTCCCGCCCGCCGCACCACCATGCAACTCTCCGGCCTCGAACCTCTGGTCGTAGCCTAAATTTATTCGTTCTCGTTCTCGTAATCTTTCTCGTTCTCGAGCCCGTCGCCTTCGAGTCGAACCTAGACCCAACCGAGAACGAGAAACGATAACGATTAAGAGAACGATTTTCCCACCGTGACCAATTCAGCTTCCAGTTTTCTCGTCGTTGGTGAACGCACCAACATCACCGGCTCTCCTCGTTTCGCCAAGCTGCTCAAAGCCGGCGATTGGGACGGCTGTCTCGCCATTGCTGCCCAACAGGTCGAGAACGGCGCCAACGTCATCGATATCAATGTCGACGAGGGCATGATCGACGGCGAGGCGACCATGGTGAAGTTTCTCAACCTGATCGCCGCCGAGCCCGACATCTGCCGCGTGCCGATCATGATCGACTCCTCCAAATGGAGCGTGCTCGAAGCCGGCCTGCAGTGCCTCCAAGGCAAGGGCATCGTCAACTCGATCTCCCTCAAGGACGGCGAAGAAACCTTTCTCCACCGCGCCCGCCTGCTCATGCGTTACGGCGCCGCTGCCGTCGTCATGGCGTTCGACGAACAGGGTCAGGCCGCCACCCGCGACGAAAAGGTCCGCATCTGCACGCGCGCCTACCAACTGCTCACCGGCATCGGCTTCCCGCCCGAAGACATCATCTTCGACCCCAACATTCTCACCGTCGGCACCGGCATCGAAGAGCACAACAACTACGCCGTCGATTTCTTCCAGGCCACGAAGATCATCAAGGACACCCTCCCCGGAGCCAAGGTCTCCGGCGGCGTCTCCAACGTCTCCTTCTCTTTCCGCGGTAACAATCCCGTGCGCGAGGCCATGCACACGGCCTTCCTCTACCACGCCATCCGCGAGGGCATGGATATGGCCATCGTCAATGCTGGCATGCTCGGCGTCTACGATGAGATCGAGCCCAAGCTGCGCGACCTCGTCGATGACGTCCTGCTCAACCGCCACCCGGACGCCACCGAGGCCCTCATCACGCACGCCGAAGAACTCAAGGCCACCGCCGACGCCGCCAAAGCCGGTGGCGTGGTCGCCGACAAACCCGCCGCCGCCGCGTGGCGCGAGGAATCCGTCGAATCCCGCATGAGCCATGCGCTCGTCAAGGGCATCGATACCTTCATCGAAGCCGACACCGAAGAATGCCGCGTCGACCCGCGTTTCCCCCGTCCGCTCGACATCATCGAGGGTCCGCTGATGGACGGTATGCGTATTGTGGGCGACCTCTTCGGGGCCGGGAAAATGTTTCTCCCCCAAGTGGTCAAATCCGCCCGCGTGATGAAGAAGGCCGTCGCCTACCTCACTCCCTTCATGGAAGAGGAAAAAGCCCGCGCCGAAGCCGCCGGCGAAGCCACCAAAGCCCAAGGCAAGTTCCTCATCGCGACGGTCAAAGGCGACGTCCACGACATCGGCAAAAACATCGTCGGCGTCGTGCTCGCTTGTAACAATTACGAGGTCATCGACATGGGCGTGATGGTGCCCTGCGATAAAATTCTGGCCAAAGCCAAAGAGGTCGGTGCCGACGTCATCGGGCTCTCCGGTCTCATCACGCCATCCCTGGACGAGATGGTGCACGTCGCCAAGGAAATGACCCGCGCCGGGTTCACTGTGCCGTTGCTCATCGGCGGCGCCACCACGTCGCCCGCTCACTCCGCCGTCAAAGTCGCGCCCAACTACGCGCCCGGCGTGGTTCACGTGCTCGACGCTTCCCGCGTGGTCAACGTCGTGAGTGCCCTGCTCAGCGATGCCCAAAAACCGGCCTTCATGGCTGAGAACGAGACCAAACAAATCAAACAGCGCGAAGCCTTCGAAGCACGCCGCAACCGCAAGCCCCTGCTCACCCTCACCCAGGCTCGCGCCCGCGCCCCTCAGTTTGACTGGGCCACCGCCGACATCCCCAAACCGGCCTTCCTCGGCACCAAGATTTTCGCCACGTCCAACGACGCCACCTCCGACTCCTTGTCACTTGATACTTGTCCCTTGGACCTTCCCGAAATCATCGATTTCGTGGACTGGGGCCCCTTCTTCAGTGCCTGGGAACTCCACGGCCGCTACCCGGACATTCTCACCGACGAGGTTGTCGGCACCGAAGCCACCAAACTCCTCGGTGAAGCGAAAGCGATGTTGGAGCGCATCGTGGCCGAGAAACGCTTCTCGCCCCGCGCCATCATCGGTTTCTTCCCGGCAAACTCCGTGGGCGATTCCGTCGAACTCTACGCCGACGAGTCGCGTAGTGAAATTCTGGAGACATTTCACTTCCTCCGCCAACAGCGCGAAAAACCGGCCGACCAGTTCAACCACTGCCTCGCCGACTACATCGCGCCCAAGGCCAGCGGCCGCATCGATTACTACGGCGGCTTTGCCGTCACCGCCGGTCCGGGCGTGGAAGCCTTCTCCATGGAATTCAAGGCGGCGGGCGATGACTTCAACGCCATCCTCGTGCAAACCCTCGGCGATCGCATCGCCGAAGCCATGGCCGAACTCTTTCACAAAAAGGCCCGCGACTTCGCCGGCTTCGGTCAGACGGAGGATCTCACCATGCAGCAGATGCTGCGCGAAAAGTATCGCGGCATTCGCCCCGCGCCCGGTTACCCCGCCTGCCCCGATCACACCCAAAAGCCGCAGCTCTGGCGGCTCATGGATGTCGAGGCCGCGACCGGCATCCAGCTCACCGAATCCAACGCCATGTATCCGGCATCGAGCGTCAGCGGATTCTACCTCAACCACGCCGAGTCCAAATACTTCGCCGTCGGCAACGTCGGCAAAGACCAAGTCACCGACCTCGCCAAACGCGCCGGCCGCGACCTCGCCGACGCCGAGAAATGGCTCGGCCCGTATCTGGACTATGATGCCTGATGAACCCGTCCTTCTCGGCCGGATCGTTCGGCTGCAAATTCAGCCGGAAAGCCTGAAGCAGGAAATCGACGGTCGAAAGGTCTACCACCCTGGCGGCTTGCAAGGCGTCGATTCGATCCGCCTGACAAACACCGGTGCCTCCGCCTTGGCTGCGAACGGCGAGGAGACTCTGGACGTGCACAACACCACCCATCCGCGTTCCAAACATTGGGGTGCGAACTGGCTGTCGTTCGGCTTCACGTCGCACTACGCCGCCATGGCGCGGGAATTCGGCGAACACCTGACCCTCGGTTCCGCCGGCGAGAACATTATCATCGAAACGGAGTCGACCATCACGCTTGCGCAGGTGGCGGGCGGGATCGAGATCGCTACCGCCGGCGGCCCGGCGATTATCGAAAAAGTCGTGGTCGCCGCACCCTGCGCCCCCTTTGCCACCTACGCGCTCGCGAATCCCTCCGCTGCCACGACGGCACTCAAAACCGCCCTGCAGTTTCTCAACCACGGCACCCGAGGATTTTACGGCATTTACCCCGCCGCGAAGTCGGCACACCTCCGCATCGGCGACGCCGTCTATGCCCGATCCGCAGTCTCGGTGGACGGCCGCGACACCGCTAGCTAGAACCGGCTCAACACGTCCAGATCCAGTCTCAACTCAAAGGCGGGCGGCGTGATCGGCGGAACGTGTTGAGGCGACCACGTCGGCTCGGAAACCGAAGGCGGTTCCATGGGAGGAAGCGGTTCGCCCACAATGAGAGTGATGAAGCTCCGGCCCGCCTCATCACCAATGAAGAAATCACCGCCCGTTCCGGAGGCCGGATTGAAACGAATGCGATTGCCATGGTGAATCGTGATTCGGAGCAGCAGCTTCTCGTTTTCGAAAAGTTCGAGCAGGGGGTCGACCATACAAAAACAATGCTCTCGTGGTTCGTAAGTTGTTTTATCGACTAGGCCGGAAAGAAATTCGAACCATGAGGGTTCCGTAATTTCAACGGTTCTCCGAGGCGGTCTAAAATAGACCAAGGTCGCTCGATTCGCCCGCTTCGCCAACGCCACGAACTCGTCCGCCGATGGCAGTGGTGCCGTGAACGACTGAGCCGAAAGACCGCTCAACCCCGCCAGTGCCAAGCCAATCGCCAAAGTAATTCGAAAAGGTAAAGAGGGCATTGGGAAAGATACGTGCCAGGGGTGAGTTTCTTAGGTAGTGGCGCTCAACAATCGCTGCCAGTGACCGGGAATGAGAAGGCAAAAGCACCGTCCGGCTCACGAACCTCTCCGGTGCGCCTATAGGCGCCTTGAACCACTCGAGCACAGTTGAGACTCTTCGCTCTCCTGACGGTATTGACCCATCTGTTCTCAATCATGGTTATAACTTGCTATTTATTTCTTTTTATATGGCCTTATCCATACTTTGAAGAGAATTGAAAAGGCTATAGCCATAAGTAGTCTTGAATCCGCAACGAACGGACTACACCCGACCCCTCGCCCGATTCATGGATGGTTGCGCGCCATTCGTGAGGCAGTGGGACTGTCGCGCTTAGCGATTGCGCGCGGCCTGAGTGTGTCCGTGCCCACCGTGCAAGACTACGAAAAGTCCGAGAAAGCCGATACCATCACCCTCGCGACCCTGCGACGCTACGCCGGGGCGCTCGACTGCGAACTCGTGGTCGCACTTGTCCCCCGCCACAGAAAAACTTTTCTGGAGCTTGCCGCTCAGCACGATCCTGAGATCGCCCACCTGCGGGCCACCGAACATTCCATGTCGCTTGAGGATCAAGGTAGCAATGACCTCGACCAACAAATCAAAGAGCGACTGAGCTGATGCCCTTCCCTCGATCCGGCCACGACGGTTCCGGAACCACGCCCGTTTCGCCGGACGAGGAACGCTGGCTCATTCCCAGTGTGGTCACCCTTGCCGAACTCAACTTACTGGAACGCGAAAATATTCTCGCAGCCCGACGTTGGTTGTTCTCGCCACGGCGAAAGCTCAATCCTGCAAACCTGCTCGACCATCTCTTGGTCCGGGAACTGCACCGACGAATGTTTCGGCGCGTGTGGCGCTGGGCCGGGAAAATACGGGACATCGACCTCAACCTCGGCGTGCCCGTGCCGGAAATCACGACTCGGTTGACCGCTCTCCTCGGTGACGCGCAAGCGTGGATCGATTACACCACCTTTCCGGCCGACGAAACCTGCGTTCGCCTGCACCACGGCCTCGTCGCCATCCATCCCTGGCGCAACGGGAACGGACGTCACGCGCGGCTTTTGGCCGACCGGCTCGCCGTCGCGCTCGACCGTCCCATCTTTACATGGGGAGGAGGCTCGAAACTGACCGCCTCAGGCGAAACCCGATCCAACTACCTCACTGCACTCAAAGCAGCCGACGCCGGAGATTTTGCCTCACTCCTCGCATTCTCGCGCAGTTAACTGAACCTTTTTGCGATGAATAGAGATGAAGAAACCGTCCTGAAGTATCTTCAGACTCTGACCCTCGGATCGGTGGTTCACGAACCCTACCTCAACGAAACACCTGACTTTGCTATCAACAGCGAGATCGGCGTAGAAGTCCGACGTCTCGATGAGCAGTATTTTACTGAGGATAACCCTCAAGGGCTGGATGTTCGTGGAATACCGATTTGGCACCTAACCGATAAAATTTGTCGCGAATTTCCGAAAACCAATGACGCGAAAACCTACTGGGTCACCACCTTCATCCGGCGACCATTACCATCCAACAAAAACTACCGCCAGGCCCTGAGCCGCGCGCTGGCAGATTTCGAGCAGAACTTAGAGGCTAAAGACTACCGCGCCAAAATTCTCCCCAACGTGGAACTTGAAATCAGATATCTGGGACCCGTGGCAGGTCTCGATGAAAATCGATTCGCTCTGGCTGGTTTGGAGGATTTGGATCAAGGGGGTTGGCTGCTCTCACTCCTTCCTCAGAATCTGACCCACTGCATGCAGGAAAAATCGAAGAAAGTAGCTCCCTACTTGGATCGATACGACCGATGGTGGTTAGTCTTGGTTGACTACATCGCGTTGCACTTAAACGCCGAAGAGCAGGCTCAAGTCATTTCCACATGTCCTAGGATAGCCCCTTGGGAAAAGGTCGTTTTGCTGCACCCAACCAAAGGCAAAGCACTCCTCTCTTACTGACAACAACCGTCGAGTTAGCGGATTGAGTTTTCGTTATCCTTCGTCGGAGCCCCCTCCTATTGTCGATCACCGAGAGGTCCGGAATCTAGGTTGGCAGGGACTCAAGAGTCCACTTATCTGGAAAAGCAGTTGTTTCCCGCGTGGTCAATACTCTGGACGCAAGCGATTCCGGCGCATCACTCCAGAGGCCAATGCCAACATGCTCAACCCCAGCGCGAAGTGCGCGGGTTCAGGCACGGCGGAGGCACCGAAGTCGTAGGTAAAGCTGCCGGCGCTGCCAAAACTCACGTCCATTTCGTCGACGTAGCCGGTGAGTAAATTCTCGTTCGAGCTCCCTCCGAGACCGAACTGGATCGAACCGATGTAAAGGTAGGCCGGTGTCGGCAGTCCGTCGACATAGTCGAAGACATCAGGTATCCAGGAATCAAACGACTGGTGCGCCTGCGATGCGCCGGTCCACCACCAGTCCGCGCTGCTTACATCAAACGACTCCCAACTGCCCGATGTCGGGGTCGAGCCGCCCGGGAGGTAAACCAACGTCTTCGCCCATTCCAGATCCTCCGTATCCAAACGGTCCACGACTTGGGAAGCCGTATATGACGTATCGGAAATGTAGAGTGAGATCTTTAAATTGGGCATCGATCCCGCCGCCGCAGTTTCCGCCCACGCCGAGTAAGTGCCGAGCACGCTTTCAATGGAATAATCAAGTCCGTCGAATTCCGCGATTTTCAATCCGCTGAACTGTTCCAAGGTGGCGAGAGCAGCCTGCTCTCCTGTTCCCGTCGCAACTAGTCTCACTGCATTTTCGCCCAACGGCCCGCTCTCCGTGAACTCATAAGAGTAGTCGCCAAAGCTGTTGCCCGTGCTGCCGCTTTGATCCCCCCACCCTTCGTCACCCAACGCGGTAATCTGCTGGGCAGTCAAATCCGAAGAACCGGTAAACCCTACGATTCCCGCTACTAAGCCCAACGCTCCCGTTCGTTTAATGACCGATACGAAACGAACGCCAAAATCAGGTAAGATCATCCATTAAGCGCAGGTTCCTCCGCCGAACAGGTCAAGATTTCGAAAACTATTTAAACTACTACTATTTAACTGCTTACCACCTATTTCCCATCCCCTTTTATGCCCCCACATCATGGCAAATTAGCACCATATGCATAAACGATCCGCCCCACGTCCAAGGTGGTAATAAGATGCCGCGCCCTGCAGCCCCGAGGCTGGAAGCCTCGGCCACTATGGGATCATGCGGTGCCGCAAATCAGCAGCTCACGTTTTTGCCTTCGCTCCCGAAGTGCTCAAGGCGTTCGGCCGTTGGGGCGTTCTTCAGACCGGTCGGCGCGTAGTGGAATTGCAGCGCACGGCGGCGATTGGGTGAGGTGTTGTGCGGGGTGCCATGCGGCAGCTTCGCATCGAACAACAACAGACCACCGGGCTTGAGCGGTGCAGCCACTGACTCTTGCCCGAGCACGGCTTTGTCGCAGATCTGCCAGTCGCGGCGCTTGAAATGAATCTGCGGTCCTTCGCGATGGCGACCGGGCAGGAGTTGCATGCAGCCGTTGTCGATCGTCGCTTCATCGAGGGCGATCCACACCCCCACGATCTTGGCGTCGAGCGGGTAATCGAAATACGCGTGATCCTGATGCCACGGCTTCTCCCGGCCGATGCGCGGCGGCTTGAGCAATGCCATGTCCTGGAACATTTCGGGCTCCTGGTCATCGAGCAAGCGCGTGACGACGGAGAGCAGTTGGGCATGATGGGAAATTGCTTTGAGGCGCGCTTCGTGATCGACGAAGCAGCCCAGTTTACGCACCGCATCGAGACGTTCCTCCGCCTTCATTTGTGGCAGGCGATCGCGCGCCGCCGCTTCGAAGTAGACGTCTTTGAAATCGGGTTTCTCCCCCATGACCAGCGAGCTGAGTCCCGCCATCGCATCGTCAACTTCGGCCGGCGTGTAAGCCTGGCGAACGGAGAGGTAACCGTGTTCGCGATAAAACGCGATTTCGGCCGGACCGATGTCGGCCAACGTATCCACCTGCGGCGCCGTGCTCGTCGGGCGATAAAGTTCGGGGGCATGTAGTTCGGCACCTTCGTCAAAACGGGTGCCATCGGACCCCACCACGGTGGCGGGAGCGGAAGAAGTTGAAGAGGTTTCCATATAAAAAAGCGTGAGCCATCGCCCACCTCCCCACTCTACGCGAAACGCGTCCAAATCGAAATGGACTCTTCGGGCATTTATTTGTATTTTTCCGTCTTATTGAAGTTATTTTCACTCAGTTCATTGCGTTTATCCGGTATTTCAGGGCGTGTGCGTTGTGAGTCCGGTTGGCGCTTGGATGCAGCTTGGTCGGCGCGTTTGCGTGACTTTGACCTCTGGCTGGTGTGGGCGGGCCGAGGTCGCGTGCGTATCGACCGACAGTCGTTTGCCCTCACCCCCGGAACCTGCCTCTGGATGCGTCCGGGCCGAACTTACCTGGCCGAACAGGACGACCAGGACCGGCTCGGCGTGAGCTTCGTGCACTTCACTCTGTCCAAATCCAATTCGATCGCGCCGCCGTTTGAAATCACCACCGTGCGCTCGTTGGATTTCGCCGCCGCCAGCATGGCCGAGGTGGTGCGCTGGGCCGATTCCGATGCGGCACTGGCGGGCCGTCTATTGGGAACGACCCTCGACGTGTTGGCGCGGGATCACATGGCTTCGACAACCCACGAATCAAACCGCGCCAACGGTCCGCGACGGCGGCAGGAATCGATCGTTCACGCCATCACGGCGCGCATCTCGGCCGAACCCGGTCAACCGTGGTCGATCGCTCAGCTCGCCGCAGAATCTGGTTACGCTCCCGATCATTTTTCCAAGGTCTTCACGGCCGTGATCGGGATGAGACCGCAGGCCTTCATCGTGCAGGCGCGGATGATGCGAGCCCGCATGCTTCTCGCCGAAACGGGGCTGTCGGTCGGCGAGATCGCGACCGCGTTGGGCTTCAATGACGTTTACTTTTTCTCCCGCCAATTCCGCGCCAAATGCGGCGTGCCGCCCACGGCCTATCGACGCGGCATCCGAAACGCCGATCGTTGACGCCGTCCGGCAATTCGCGCCAAATCTTTCCCATGAGCTTGCGCGTGGTTCGACTTGGCAGTCCTCGAAAACCCGATGAAGGCACCCGCATCGGCACGGTGCGACGTCCTCCGCGCGGCGTGCTGAAGAGCGAGTTCGCCTCACAAGATTGGTATGACGTGTGGTTCCCCAATCTCGCGCCGAGTGTCGATACCATGAAGCTCGGGCTGGCTGCGGAAACGTCGGCACAGTGGACGACGTTCGGGCGCAAATTCAAAGCCGAGATGGCCACGCCTGCCGCCAAGCACGACATCAACTTGCTGGCGACGTTGTCGCACACGACCCATTTTTCCGTGGGTTGCTACTGCGAAAACGAGACGCGTTGCCACCGGTCCATCCTGCGTGAGCTGCTCGCCGAAGCCGGCGCGGATATGGCGTAATTCGTCTGCCTAAAGTAGGAGCGTGCTTGCGCGCGATAACACCTGCCTCTCAAGCACCAGCGCGCCGCGTTCATCGCGCGCGAGCACGCTCCTACATAACCTGCCTGCGACGGTTATTCGGACTGCACCACGGCGAGCAGCTCGAAGCTGCGCTTCGGGCTGATCAGGTTGATGCGACCGTCCTCGTTGCGCTGGGCGCCGAGCGTGATGAGGCTCACGAGTTGCGAGGTGGTGAGATCGGGCGCCACCGCCAGTAATTTGCCAGCAAGGTTAGCCACATTGGGCGCGGCCATGGACGTGCCGGAGTAGTTCATCTCTTCGCCACCCGGCACATGGCTGGGAACTTCGAAACCGTTGGCATGCACATCGACGTTGGAGCCGAAGGTCGAGAAGGACGTTTCCTCTCCCGCTTGATCAACGGCCCCGACGGTCAGGATGTTGGGTAGATCGATACCGGACGGAATCAGGTCGGAGAACTCGGCGTCGTTGTCACTATTGCCGGCCGCCACCACGAACAGAATGTCGGGCGCATCGCGCATGGCCTCGGTCAGCGCTTTGAGCGCGACGTCGAACATTTCGCGCGATTTGACCCGACGCTCCTCGGGCGTGCCACCCGCACCGTTGGCCTCGAAGGCAGCTTCGATGCCCTGCGGCGAACCGCCCCAGCTCATGTTGACGACGCGCACGCCATGATCGCGGAAATAGGCCACGACATCGCGAGAGGCTTCGGCATCCTTGATCGCCTGCTCCATGGTCGGCACGTCGGGAATGGTGCGGAAATCAAAGGTGATCCGGGCAGCCATCAGTCGGGCCGCCGGATTACCCGCCGCCGCAATGCCGGCGACGTGCGTGCCGTGAGTGAAGTTGCCAAAGAGGCCGAGGTCTTCGAAAAACTGCTGCACTTTGTCGGGCTCGATGCTGCCCATGTGTTGTTTGATCGCGGTCGCCTCCGGACTGTCGATGCTGGCCTGCAGATCGAGCAGACCCTTGGTCATGTCACGCATGGCCGGATACGCGGCTTGTTGCTCGGCGGTGAGCGGTGCGAGCAACTCCGGTTCACGATTGGAGTGCAGGTCAAAGGCAATGCCGTGCAGGTCGTCGATGAAGCCATTCTCATCATTGTCGATCCCGTCGGCTTTTTCCGCCGGGTTGCTCCAAAGGTTGTCCGGGTAAACCGCCGTATCGATACCGCTGTCCCAAATGGCAATGGTGACCGGGTGTAGATCAGCATGGTCGGTCAACACGACATTGCGCGCTGCCCAAATGTCGGCCTTGGCGACAAAATTGGCATCGATAAACGCCTGTAAAACGGCGGCTCGCTCCTCCCGCAGCGGAATGTAGCTGGCGATCGATACATGCCGGCCGATCAGGCCCTGCGCAACGTCGCCGCTGATGGTTCCGGTCTTGTCCACACCGGGCTGCACTTGCGATTCCATCGCTCCCACGAGGAGCGATTCGGTGACGATCTCGGCGCTGGCTTTGGAGCTCTTGATGTTGTCGCCCACGATCTCAAACGGCAGTGCATTGATCTTCTCGGCATAGATCTTGGCGAAAGCCGCGCGGTAGGCCGCATCGGTCGCGTAGTCGATCGAGCGGGCCTCGATCACACTTTCCATCAAATGCCCGGCCGTGAGCTTGTTGGCGGGTTTGGACTCCAGCTCTCGAATCGTCGCGAGATGGGCCAAGGCCGAATCATAGTCCCCGGCCTGGAAATCCATGCTCATCAAGGTGCCAATGATTCCCTGCAGGGTGGTGCGATCCTCGATGTCGTAGTCCGCGAGCAGCTTTTCGAGATCCGCGCGCACGGCCGTGGCCAGGGCGGTGTAGGCTGCTTCATCGGTGAGGATGTCAGTCACTGGACCCGTGACCGGATATTCGAAACGCGGGAGCTGGTCCTGCGAGGTGATCTTCGGTTTTTCGGCCGCCGTCGATACCACGACCAATCCGAAGGCCCATGCTGCCATGACGACAGCGAAACGAGTGAGTTTCAACATGGGGGCAACATGCGGGGACGCGACGCGACGCGCAAGCCACCGTGCACGAGTGGTCGCAAATCGAGATGGCTGGTCTCAGCATCCCCGTTGAAACACGTCCGGTTCAAGATCGTCGCCCATGAGATACTCCCTTGCGCTGAATCAATGTGAAAGCTTTCGTCTTCCCGCCGCTACCCCACATTCGTTCGCTTGCCCTTCTTCACTCAATTTACCAACCGGGTCTTGGCTCGTTTCGGCTTACGCCTTGATCGCCTGCCTCCCCCTCATGGTGCCGCCACCACGCTCAGCACATCGCGGGTCACCATTGCAGGTCTGAGCCTGTCAATCCAGCGGGCCCGTGAATTGTTCCCCGAGCGCACCGTCGTCGTGTTTACCGATGAGAAAAAGGACGCTCACCGCGTGCCGTTCTCCACCATCTGGAAGACGAATGGTGGACTCATCTCCGGGGACCCGGAACGTGATCTGACGGCTTACGACGTGGCCTCGACGGCCTTCGTATTCGGGTTCGACTCGGACGAAAAAATCAGCACCTACCTCGCTTGGGTGACGCAACGCGGCGGCAAATATTTTTGCGCCGGGGATGCGAGCAACGCCCGCTGGTGGCATATCCGCGACACAGCGCGGAAAGTCCTGCAAGCGGAGGAAGCCGACTGCCGCCGACACGGCCATTCCCATTTCGCCCTCGATCAACTCACCAACCTGACGCAAGCAATCGACATCACCCGGGCGATTCCCGGCGACTACGTCGAAATCGGCGTGTTCAAAGGCACCAGCGCCCGCCTCGCCTACCATTACATGGGCGCGAGTAATTTGGCGCGGCATTGCACCTTCATGGATACGTGGGCGGGCTTCGACTACGTCGAATCAAAAGAGAGTGCCGACGCCCACTGGCAAGGCACACACGAAGCCTCGATGGAACAGGTCGCCACCCGACTGGAAGCGACGCCCCTGCCCGCCAACGCGCCCGTTTCCTTCACGCTCGTAAGATCCAACATCATGCAGGACAATTTGCCTGCCACGATCACGTCGATCGCGTTGTGCAACATCGACGTGGATATCTACGACGCGATCGCAACCGCACTTCATAAAACGTGGCCATTGATTGCGACGGGGGGAATCTGCATTGTGCAGGACCCTGGCCGCACGCCCCTGCTCGGTGGTGCCCGGCTCGCCCTCGACGAGTTCCTCCGCGATCCGAAGGCGACCGATTGCGTGCCGGTTTATCTGGAGTCGGGTCAGACGTTTTTACTCAAAGTCTGAGGCCACGCTCGGCGGGCATCATTCGTCCGCGGTAAACTTAAAACGCGTCCGGCTGCGCCACGGCTTACCCGGCAACGCCACGGTATCCGGAAAATCCGGACGATTGGGCGAATCCGGGAAACGTTGCGTTTCCAGACAAAACCCCGTGCGCGGAAGGTAACGCACGCCCGATTTCCCGGGTTCTCCCTCCGGCGGCAGATGGTTGCCGGTATAAAACTGCACCCCGGGCTCGGTGGTCGTCACCTCCAGCCGTCGGCCGCTCGCTGGATCGTGCGCCACGGCGCAGGGATGCATTTCGCCCCCCACGCCGTCGAGCGCCCAACAGTGATCATAACCTTCCCCCCGGGCCAACTGGTCTCCCGGTTCATTGATGCGCTCGCCGACGGCGTGGGGAGCGGTGAAATCAAACGGCGTCGCCGCCACCGGAGCGGGCGGACCTTCCGGAATCAGGCCCGCATCGACGGCGAGATAACGAGCTGCTGCGATCTGCACCATGTGGTCGACAATCGGCTTGGCCGCGGGTCCACCGAGATTGAAATAAGTATGCTGGGTGAGATTGAGCGGCGTGGGGGCATCGGTCTCGCCGGCAAATTCCACCTCCAACGTGTTGTCGGCGAGCAGGCGGTAGATCACGGTCACCGAAACGTTGCCCGGGTAACCCATGTGGCCGTCGGGACTGAAGTGCTTCATCTCCACCGCCGCCACCCCGTCTCCCGTGCGGGGGGTCGCTTTCCAAATCTGACGGTGAAACCCCTCCGGACCGCCATGCAGCTGGCAAGGCCTACCTTCGACGACCTGGTTGATCGGCAGCTCATAGGTTTCGCCGTTCAGCGTGAACCGGCCGCCCGCGATGCGGTTGCCAAAACGACCGATGGTGGCGCCGAAGAAACAGCTGCCCGCCTCGTAGCCGGCCAAGGTGTCGTAGCCCAGCACCACGTCGGCACTGCGTCCGTCGCGATCAGGGGTGAAGAGACGCACAATCGTGGCCCCGTAAGTGATCACGTCGACGCGCATGCCACTCGCATTGGTGAGGATGAAGAGTTCGACGTCCTGCCCGTCGGCAGTGCGGCCGTAGGGTTGACGTGTAACCGAGGCTCCGGAGGGGGCGCTGGAAGGGGTGGACATGCGGGAGTATGACAGGGGTTGAAACCGAGAAAACCTCCCGACTGAAGGGAACCTCCGGCGTTAGCACAAGACCCGCTTCGCAGGTGTTATCCGCGCTCATAAGCCCGGGCGAGGCCCGCGGCCACCTCGCTTTGCAACGCCGCAGCCAGTGCTTTGCGATCACCGCCCGCCGAACGCGTCTTCCCCCACTCCACCGTCGCCTTGATCCAGGGCAAACCCGTCAACGTGAGCAAATGGGGCAACAGGGGCATCGTGCCCCACCACGCCACCGCGACCGCCGCGTCCCGCCCCGTCGGAACCGCGTAATGGAGCGTCGCCGGCGCCACGGGCCACCCCGCCGCCACCGCCGGCGCCAACATGCCCGGTTTAAACGGACGGACCCCACGGCCGTCGCTGCTCGTCCCTTCCAAAAACACCGCCAGATTCACCCCCGACGCCACCACCGGCTCGAGTTGTGCGCCTACCCGCACGAGATCTGCCCGCACTTCCCGGCGCAGAAAAAGTGTGCCGGCTTTTTGCGCAAACCAACCAAACAACGGCCAACCCTTCACCTCCGCTTTGGACACGAACACTGTCGGCGTGAGGGCGTTGAGCACCAATATATCCAGATAACTGACATGGTTCGGCGTCAACATGACCCCCGCGGGAAGCGACCCGACCGACTTCACCTCCACGCGCAGTCGACGCAGCACATGCTGGCACGTGCGTTGCAGCCACGCCGCCCGGCCGGCAATCGTGCGGCGGTTGGATGCCACGAACAGGTAGGACAAACCCGCCCCCGCCGCGACCGTCAGCACGCCGACCAACCGCCAAATCGTCCGGAGACTCAGTCGCCAAGGAATCGGGGGAGAAACGAATTGTGGAGGCACGCTCACGATCGCCTGCCATTGCGCCACATCCCGGCCGTCAGGCGAGGCCTTTTCGCTGGATCTGTTTTTCGCAGGGTGCTCTCGCGCGGAGCCTCCACCTGCAAACCGCCCACTCAGTCCACATGCGCTTCGGCCGCATGATCGACCGGCGCGGCGGAATACTCGTTCACGTTGCCGCTCTGCGACCAACTGATGCAACCGCTCCGGCCATCGGGTCGCAACATGGGCTGGGTGATTTTCTCGTATCCGCGATGTGCATACGGATCGACTCCGGCCACCATCTCCACATCCCGAAAATCGAGTTTGGCCAACGGCCCCGCCTCACCCGCCGTCGGCAGCATCCACGGCAGGAACGACTCCGCCCGCATGTAGTGATTGACCAACGCACGACGATACGTGCCCGGCGCCGCGCGATTGGGCAACGAGCGATGCAGGGTGTAGCCGTTGAAAAACACGATCGATCCCGGTTTCACCTCCACCGGAACGGCGTCGTCGTCGGTATAGGGAAACCCCACGGATTCCTCACTGCAATCGAAGCGCCGGTCGTCATGCCAGTGCTGGTCCCACAGGATGCCATGCCGGTGCGAACCGGGAATGATCCACAACCCGCCATTTTCGACCGTGGCGTGATCGATCGAAATCCACGCGCCAATCAGCGACCGATCACGCGTCGGAATGTAATCTTCATCCTGATGCCAGGCCTGCCCGGGTTTCCCCGCCGACTTGATGAAGAGCATCGTCTGCATGCATTTTACATTGGGACCGAGCGCGGCCACCAAGGCCCGCACCGCCACCTCATGATGCACGTTGGCGTGCATCACCGGAGATATTTTACCCGGAAAATGGATACAGAGATAATTGCGCAATACCTCGTCGTCGGTCGCATCCGCCGGAAAGGATTGCGCCCCCTTCAGTTCCCCGCGCTGCCCGCGACAAATCGCAGTCGCGTCGTCTCTCAGTTCGGTCACTTCGGCCGGCGTCAGCGCATCTTCGATGACGAAATACCCGTGCTCATCGTAGAATCGGCGCAGCTCGGCCGGATCGAAATCAGGGCCGAAATAGCCGTTGGCGCGCAACGTGGAAACCGGAGCAGGGGCAGCAGTCGAATTGGACATTCCATATCTAATACCCCCAAATAGCCCGAACCGCCATCCCTATGTCGCTCAAAAACCTATCCAAACGGCTCAGATTGATTATCGAACCCGACGCCGGATTCGGCGATGTCGTGTATGTCGCCGGGACCGGGTTCGGTCCCCGCGTGCAGGCGGACTTCCAACTCGTCCTGGTTCTTTCCGGCACGGCCACCGTCGATATCGATGACCGGTCCGTGCTCGTCACCGCGGGGTCCGCCATCCTGCTTCACCCCGGTCGCCGCGAACACTTTCACTGGGATCGCGAGGAACGCACCCACCACACCTGGTGCGCCGTGCCGCCGGAATTCGCGGTTGCCGCCGGCGCCGACCGCTGGGGTCGCGGACCGGAGATTCGCCCCATCACCGCGCGCCTTGCCCAGCTCATGGAACTCGGCTTGAGCCTGGCGCCCCGGGCAGTGGCCGCGACGCCCGGTCTGGTGCGGGCCTTGGCCCTGGCCGCGATGGCGGAGTTTGCCGCCAGCGATCACACCGGAGCCCCGCCGCGAATCGACCCCGCCCGCGCTCCCCTGCAGCGAGTGTTCGATTGGCTGGGACAACATCTGGCCGAACCCATCGACGTGAACACCATGGCTCGCGTCGCCGGCGTCTCCCGCGCCCAACTAGGGCGCATCTTTCGCACCGAGTTGGCCACCACGCCCATGCACTACGTGTGGAATCTCCGCACCGAACGCGGTGCTCAACTCCTGCGCGACACCGGCCTGACCATCACCGAAATCGCCGAGCAAGGCGGGTTTCCCAATGCCTTCCATTTTTCGCGCCGATTCCGCGCCCGCTTCGGTGCCAGCCCGCGCACCTGGCGCCACCAGCAATGGCATCAAGCTTCCCCGAGCTAACACGACCGGCGGCTGCTATCCGACAGGCTGAACCAGCCACTGCGCCCCCCCTCGGGGTCAGATTCGGGACCCGATCAGCCGATCTCTGGTCTGTGCCCCTCAACCAGTCTTCAATCCCATGATCATTACCCGCAAAATCGGATCCATACTTCGCGGCAAAGCCACGCCTTTTCAACTCATGGTCGGCTGCACTCTGGGTGCCCTGCTGGGCTTTCTGCCCGGCTTCATGACCGCCCCCGGGCTGACGCTCGCCCTCGCGCTGCTGCTGGTCCTGCTCAACGCCAATCTCTTCCTCGCCGCCGTCGCCGGTGCCCTCGCCAAGTTGGTTTCGCTCGCACTCCTCCCCGTGAGTTTCGCCATCGGCCGTCTACTGTTGGAGGGGCCCACCGAGGGGCTCTTCCGGGCGATGGTCAACACCCCGGGACTCGCCCTGCTCGGCGTCGAAAACTACGCCGCGACGGGCGGCCTCGTCATGGGTCTTGTCGTTGGGCTCATCCTCGGGTGGCTCGTCGTGCGTGGCGTCACCACGTTTCGGCACCGCATGGCCAACGCCAGTGAACACTCCGAAAAATTCCAAAAGTGGAACAACCGCGCCTGGGTGCGTTGGAGCGTTTTCCTCCTCGCCGGCGGCGGACTCAAGGATCCCGACTACGCTGCGCTCGCCGCCAAAAAGGTGGGAAATCCCATCCGCCCGCTCGGCGCCGCATTCGTGATTCTGTCGCTGGTGTTGACCGTCACCGTGCTGAAATTTTTCGCGCCTACCATCATCACCACCGCTCTCCGCGACGGACTCGAACGCGCCAATGGTGCCACCGTCGACATCGCCACCGCCGACCTCGATCTGGGCGCCGGTCGACTGGTCGTGACGGGGCTGGCGGTGACCGATCCCAACAACCTCGATACCAATCTACTCGCCGCCGAACGCCTGGAAGCCGACATCAGCGGCACCGATCTCCTGCGCAAACGTCTGACCATCGATCGCATTGTCATGCAGGGCGCCACCCTCAGCCAAGCGCGTCGCGTTCCTGGTCGCCGCGTGTCCACCGCACCGGACGCCGATGGTGAGGGTATCAAACTACCGGATACCGGCACCATCGAAGACTATGTGGCCAACGCCAAACTCTGGCGCCAACGCCTCGCCCAGGCCAAGAGTTGGCTCGATCGTTTCAGCGGAAGCACGCCTCCGGGTGAATCGACCGAAATCGGGGCCGAAGGCGGAACCGAGGACACATGGTCCGAGCGATTGCAACGCATCGCGGCTGAGCGCGGTTACGCCGAAGTCACCGCCGATCATCTCATCGCCGACTCTCCCACGCTGCTCGTGTCGGATCTCGAGGCGGACAATGTCAAAGCCGCCTGGCTTCCCGAAGAAACGCTCGCGATCCACGCCCGCAACCTGTCCACCCAACCGTGGTTGGTGGATGCACCTGCTTCCGTCGAAATCACTTCGAGTGGCAATACCGCCGGACTCACCGTGCAAGCCGGCTCCACCAGTCGCCTCGCCGCGCACTACCGCGGCGTGCCCGCCGCCACGATTTCCGACGCCCTCAAGCGCGACAGTGCCGAGCCTTTGCTCGACGGGGGCACGGTCGACCTCGCGTTCGATGGCACCTACTCCGCCATCGACGGCACCATCGACTGGCCGCTTGACGTCACCCTGCACCACACCACCGCCCGCATCGCCGGCCGGGCGGTGCCGTTGGACAACTTCACCCTGCCCATCGGTCTCACCGGGGCACTGGACAGCCCACGTATCAAACTTGATCAGAACCAACTGGGCCGCATCGCGAAACAAGCGGGCACCCAACTCATTAAGGAAAAGGCCACGGAAGCCATCGGTGAAAAGGCGGGCGGGTTGCTCAAGGGCTTGCTGGGCGGTTCGAAGGACGAGACCCCCGACGAAGGCAACTAAGGCCGCGGTTGCATGGCGCGCACCGCATCCCGGGCCCGTTCGCCTTCAATGACCGCGACCGGACTCGCGCCATTGTTCGCATCGGGATTTTCCCCGCGGCGCACGGTCTTGGGGATGTGACTCCCCACGGTGTAGACTGTTTCGTAACGCTCCCGCTTTTGCTCGCGCGCCTCGTCCGACAAACCGTTGGTCGAGCGACAGCCGGTCAGGACCCCGACCAACGTGATCCACTGCAATATTTTCCAACTTTTTGTCGTGATGAAAATCCGGTTCAAAACGACCCATGCATGACCTCACCCACGTCGAAACGCCATGCGGTGGCGATGAATCCCCGCGTTCCTGCGACCGACCGACCGGTATTTGCGTTTTCAGAATCTCGCGTTGACAAGCGGCGCAATCACTCGGACATCTCTCCGCGTCCTTAGGGGTGACCCGGCTTGGGTCTGAGATGTCCACAGTGCTTCGGCAGCGTGGCGATCCCTTTGAACCTGATCCGGTTAATACCGGCGTAGGAAAAGGAACATATCACACGTCCGTTTCGCGCCCAAAGGCCGGATCTCAAATCCACCAAACTTGAGATCCAACATGAAACCCTCCCGCATTGCCGCTCTCGGCAGTCTGCTCTTCGCCGCCGCCTTCCCGGCCTCGGCTCAAACCGTCCCGTCAAGCGACGTCCAGGAACTGGATACGCTCGTCGTCACCGCCGACCTCTGGTCGTCCGAACTGGCTCGCACCAGCGCCTCGGCCACCGTGTTCGCCGCCGAACAACTGGCCGCCAACGGCAACCAGAGCTTCGGCGATCTCGTCAACGCCACGCCCAATCTCACTTGGGCGGCCGGCACGTCCCGCGCCCGTTATTTTCAAATCCGCGGCATCGGCGAAAACTCCCAATTCGAAGGCGAATCGCCCGACTCCTCGGTGCGTTTTCTCATCGACGATCTCGATTTCACCGGCATCGGTGGCGCCGCCACGCTCTTTGACACCCAGCAGGTCGAAGTGCTGCGCGGTCCGCAGGCCGGTGCCTTCGGCGCCAACGCCGCCGCCGGTGTGATCAAGCTCGTGTCCGCCGATCCCACGCCTTTCTGGACCGGCTACACCGAGGCCACCGTGGCCAACGACGATCACCTCTCCGGTGGTTTCGCCGTGGGTGGACCGTTGTCCGACAAAGTCATGTTTCGCGTCGCCGCCCAACGCACCACCGCCAACGGCTGGCGCGACAACGCCTTCCTCAATCGCGACGACACCGACGGCATCGACGAAACCGCCCTGCGCCTGAAACTGCGCGTGTTGCCCAGCGACGCCTGGCAATGGGACGCCACGCTCTTCTACGCCGATCAAGACAACGGCTACGACGAATTCTCCCTCGATAACACCGGCTTCACGACCTACTCCGACATCCCGGGTCACGACATCCAGGAAGCCACCGCGGGCAGTCTGCGCGGCGTCTACACCGGCAACGCCCTGGTGTTCACCACCAAGACGAGTTTCACCACCGCCGACTCCCTTTACAGCTACGACTCCGACTGGACCTACGCCGCCGATCCGCGCGGCTACGATCTGTTCCTCGAACTCTCCCGCGAGCGCGAAACCTTCAATCAGGAATTCCGCGTCGACCGCGAGGTCGGCGAAACCGGCCGCTGGACGCTCGGAGCCTACTACGAATCGCTCGTCGAGGACACGTTTCTCACCGAAGGCTTCGGCGACGCCGCCACCCGCTACGATGCCACCACCATGGCTGTATTCGGACAATGGGGACAAGAGCTCACGCCCGGCACCCGTCTCGTGGCAGGCCTGCGCGTCGAGGACTACGATCTGGCGACCGACATCGAGTTCCGCTCCCCCCTCGACTTCTCCGACACGCTCGTCGGCGGCAAGCTCACGCTCGAACAAGACCTCGGCGAACGCACCCTCGGTTTCGCGTCACTCACCCGCGGTTACAAGGCCGGCGGTGCCAACATCTACAACTACCTCGTCGTGCCCGACGAAGGTCCGGCCGGCTACGACACCGAGATCATGTGGAACTACGAAATCGGTCTGCGCACGCGCAGTGCGGACGGTCGGCTCTCCGGTGAAATCATCGCGTTCCACCTCGATCGCGACACCCCCCAGGTCCGCGACTCCGCGGGCTACGGTGGCAGCTTCACCTACTTCGTCGACAACGGCAAAAGCGCCTCGATCACGGGAGCCGAAGCGAGTTTTCGCGCGCAGCTCGCCGAAGGCTTTTCGGCCTATGGCAGTCTCGGCCTCATGAATTCCGACCTCGACGCGTTCACGCTGCACAACACCGCGCAAACCCCCGCAGGCGGGCGGGAGTTGGCCAACGTTCCCGCCTACACCTACTCACTGGGCGGTCGCTACGACGCCGGCAACGGATTCTGGGCCAGCGCCGAGCTCAATGGCCGCGACGACTACTTCGAGTCCAACACCCACGACCAAACGCGCAGTGCGTTCAACGTCGTCAACGCCAGCGTAGGCTATCGCCATGAGCAATGGAGCGTCACGCTGTGGGCCCGCAACCTCCTCGATGAACGCTATGAAAAGCGGATCTTCTACTTCGCCAACGCCGGTCCCAATTGGGAAACCACCCGCTACGAGTCCCCCGCCGATCCCCGCCAAGTCGGCCTGACCGTGCGGTATTCGTTCTAGGCCGGTTTGGTCCACCCATCTGTCGAAGGCGCGAACCCTCCGGGGTTCGCGCCTTCATGCTTGGCGGACCAGTGAACAAGCTCGCTTGCGGCGGCGACCGTAGGCATTTTGCGGTGCTATGCCGCGCTTTTCCACGTTCGTTGTTCTCTTGTCGTTGTTGGTTTTGGCCGGTTGCAATCGGGTCGAACCCCAAGCCAAACCCACGCTTTCCGCCACCTTCACCACCGGTTGGCTCGATCTGGAAAAGGACGGCACCAGCGAATGGCGCTGGAGTGAGCCGACCGCTTCCATTGCACTCACCAACGACGCCGCGCAGGCCGAAACCGTTGTCGTCGAGTTCGACGTCCTGTCGATCTCCGCCCGTTCCCTGCAGATGACCCTCGGCAACAAGTCCCTGCCGACCCTCGCGCTCCCCTTAAACGAATGGGTGCACCAAAAAATCTCGGTTGAATTGTCGGCCGGCATCTCTCCCCTGACTTTCACGACGACGGAAGCGGGTGCCACGGTGGCTGGCGATACGCGGTCACTTTATTTTTGCGTGCGTAATTTCGCCGTCGCTCCGCCCGAGCCCGCCGTTGCCCCGTAAGCGGGAAAGCTTCGGCGGCGAACGCGCCGCGAATACCACCGATCACTTGCGCTTGAAACGCTCGCCACCGAGCGCGAGCGCCACGACGGGGTCCATGTCAATCGGTGCCGGACGATGTGCCGGGTCATCAAAGCCAAACGCCATACTTGTCGCTTCTCGCTCGCCCTTCGCCTTCACGATATGCGGCGCATCGTTGTCCCGTCCGAAATAAGGCTCGACCGCATCGATTATCCGGTGAAACGCCTGCTCCGCCGTCACCCGGGGCGACGCCACCAACGCTCGGACTTGCCACAGCGGAATCTCCTGCCCCTTGAAGGCATTGCGCCAGTCACAAGCCGTGAGAGAGAAAATGTAAGGATCCTGATAACTGAGACGTAAAATACGGCTCACGTCGTCACCGCGAATCTCACTCCACGTGCGACGTAAATCAGTGTTCTTATGGCCCGACTCCGATGGCAACGGCTCCCATTTGATACCGGCAGGCGATGTATTGAGATATTCGATCGCATGCTTCCATTCGCCAATCGCACTCCCCCACATCACCGTGATGGCGACGCGGGGTGGATGCTCCGCATCGGCTGGCAAGTAACCTTTCGGTCGCAGCACGGCGGCAATGTGTTGGAGCAAAGCGTCTTCTTCCGGCTCCACATCGCCCGGTAGCGCACGACCGAACAAGACGTAACCTCGCGTGATGAACTGGTAGTAAACCGGATTCAGATCCAAGTCAGCCGGAGCCTGCTGTTCACCGAGGAAGGTGAGCTCATTGATGACAGCGACATCGAGTTTATCGGCGGCGGAAGAGATGCCAGCGATGCTCAACCACAACGCCACCAACCGGGGCAAGGAACGAAAATTCATGGGGTCCTCCGTGGGACCCTCGCGGTGCTGGAGGGTTCCCGTTGAACCTACGGCTTCGTATTGAAATGCAGCTTCGGACCGGAGCCGCTGGCGTTCTCCGAGGCATAGATCGACGCAGCAATCGCGCCGAGCGGTCGAATCAACACCCCCTTCGTCGTGCCATCGAGCAGACGCTGCATCACCGGACGCGGGAAGGTAAAATAGGCTTTTCCACCGGGCTTCTCCGCCACTTCCAGATCGATGATCATCTGGGTGTTGAAAACATCCTCGTAGGATTTGCCCGCGAGCAGGCTGTCATAACTCACGGTTTCCTGATCCCACGCGGCGTCACCGCCCATGATCTCAATGACGTGAACCTTGCCGAACTCCTCACCCAGCTCATTCCCCATGGCGGCACGGTATTTTCCGCCCAGCGCGAGGGATTGCGTGGTCAGTTCCAGAATGCCTGCACCGTCAGCTTTGCGATTCTTGAATTTGCTCAGATCCCACCGCAGCACCGCCCATTGACCGGCGGAAATGGTGAGCACCCGGGTCGGACCACTTTTCTCCATCACGTGCCAGTCGTTGAAGTTCACGGACGGAAATTCCGTGTTAATCACGCTGTCTCCGCTCACGCCGAGATGGTGTTTGAAGGTGTTCATCGGCGGCACCGTCGGATGGTAGTGCAACGGTTCGCCCAGGTCCGGTTTGGCCTCGTCGCGCCGCACCACGTCGGCCCGGTAGTAATCCACATCCACGTCGTATTGATTCGGCCCAAAATCCGTCGCGCAGAATTGCACAAAAACCTCATCGCCAGGTTTCGCATCGAAGTCCGTCGTGGTGAAACTGATCACATGCCAGTCCGTCGTGTCGTTGATGTAGAATTCACGCAGGTGCTCATGGTAATCGGTGGTGCGTGACGTATTGAGCATGAAATTCACCCGACGCGGCGCATGGCTGCTGCGCACGCGCGCTTCCACGCGAAGCTCGTAGGCGGGATCCGCCAATTTTTTCAGGTCCAATTCGGCGCTGATGTCGCGCTTGATGAAGCTCCACCACACGCCGTATTCATCGGGCGTCGCGTCGACATGCAACCGCACGAACCCGTCATTCGGCTGCATTTCCAACGTCGCCGTGCCATCGCCCGCCACCGGGAACCAGCCCTCGATTTCAGAACCGTCAAAGTCATCCCGGAACTGGGCGTGACTGATTGAAGACAGGGACGTCGCGACGACCGCGAGCAGAAGTGTTTTGGGCAAAGAAAACATGGCGATACGTCCAACGTCGGCGCGCGCTCCCCGAATGCAAGTCAGCCCATGGGAACGAACGCGGCACCGTTAAGCAAAACCGACGCGGAGAAACTTTCAGCAATGTTCATTTTGCCCCCGCCATCGAAAGCCTTGAGCCTCTGAACCCATGTTGACCCGCTGTTCGTTGCTTCTGCTTTGCCTCGCCGCGTGGCCCCTCCGGGCCGCGACGCGTGCTCCGATTGCCTACACCCTCAGTTTCCCCGATGCCGCGGCGCACTACGTGGATGTAACTGCGGCGATTCCAGCCGCCGGAGCGGACTCCCTCACGGTCTTCATGCCCGTGTGGACTCCCGGCTCCTACTTGGTGCGGGAATACGCCGGTCACATCGTCGAGCTGTCCGCGACCGGCGACGACGGCTCCCCATTGGCCGCGGAAAAAACCATCAAAAATCGCTGGCGTATCGATACCGCGGGGACAGCAAACGTGACCGTGCACTATCGCCTCTACGGCCGCACCATCAACGTGCGGGGCAATTGGGTGGAAGCCGACTTTGCCGTGATTAACGGCGCGCCGACCTTCATCACCGTGGTCGACGATTTTCAGCGCCCCTACACTGTGACCGTGCACCGGCCGGAGGGTTGGCAATCCGTGCAAACGTCGCTCCTCCCGGACCAGGGCCGGGCCGACACGTTCACGTCCCCCGATTTTGACACCCTCGTCGACAGTCCGATCGTCGCCGGTTCGCCCCAGGTCGACAGCTTCGAAGTCGACGGCATTCGCCACACCTTGGTCACGGTCAGCGGTGGCGGAGTTTGGGATAACCCTCGCGTCGCCCGCAACCTGCACCGCGTGGTCGAGGCCCAACGCGATTTCTGGGGCGAACTGCCCTACGACCAGCCCTACTATTTCTTCAACCTCTTGACCGGCAATCGCGGTGGCTTGGAGCACCGTCAGTCGCTTTCCCTCTCCGCCGACCGCTGGTTGTCCCGCACGCACGGCGGCATCACGTCGTGGCTTTCGCTCGCCAGTCACGAGTTCTTCCACGCCTGGAATGGCAAACGCCTGCGCCCGGTCGAGCTGGGACCGTTCGACTACGAACACGAAAACTATTCGCCCTCCCTGTGGGTGGTGGAGGGACTCACGAGCTACTATCAACACGTGCTGCTCACCCGCGCCGGTTTCTACACGCCCGACCGCTATCTCGGCGCGGTCAGTGGTTCACTCAAAGGCGTGCAAAATACCCCCGGTCGCCACGTGCAGGCGCTCAGCGAATCGTCCTTCGACGCCTGGATCAAAGCCTACCGCACCGATGAGAATTCGACCAACGCCTTGTTCAGCTACTACGGCGGCGGCGCGGTCGCGGGTTTCCTCATCGACGCCGAAATTCAACGCGTCAGTGACGGCGCCCACTCGCTCGACGACGTCATGCGGGCCGCCTTCGAGCGCTACAGCGCGGAACGCGGCTACACCCAGGACGAGTTCATCGCGCTCGCCAGCGAGATTGCCGGCCACGACCTCACGGCTTGGTTTCACGCTCTCGTGCAAACCCCCGGAGAGTGGGATTACCAACCCGCTCTCGATTGGTGGGGATTGGAATTCGAAACGCCGAAACCACCCGCCCCGCCCGAACCCGGCACCCCCGCCGCCGCTGACGACACCGACTTGGCCAAGGGTTGGCTCGGCATCGACATCGCCAATCAAGACGGTCGCATCGTGCTCACCAAGGTGCGCCGCGACACGCCCGCCGCCGCCGCCGGTCTGAGCGTCGACGACGAGATCATCGCCGTCGACGGCCACCGCATGAGCGCCGGCGATGTGATCCGCCGCCTCGAACTGCTCGGGGCCGGCACCACGGTCGAGCTGCTCGTGAGCCGCCGCGACCAAATCATCTCCGTCCCTGCCACGCTTGCGCTCAAACCCGAGGAAACGTGGCGGCTGAATTTCCGCGCCGACGCCACGGCTGAACAAAAAGCCCGCGTCGAAGCCTGGCTGGGCCAAGCCCCGTAAATCCCCGGCCATGGCGAATGGTCTGGGATCGACCGCCATCGATTCCGGCGTCTTGGTGGTGAACCGACATGAACCGGATCGACCGCCTCTTTGCCATCGCCCTGCTGCTGCAATCCAAGCGGGTCATCACCGGGGCGGAAATTGCCCGCCACTTCGAAATCAGCCTGCGCACCGTGTATCGCGATTTGGGCGCATTGTCCGAAGCCGGCATCCCGGTGGCCGCCGAGGCCGGCGTCGGTTACTCGCTGGCCAAAGGATATTTTCTGCCACCGGTGGCGTTTACCGAAACCGAGGCTCAGGCGCTGTCGATCGGCGCGATGATGGTCGCCAAATTCGGCGGCGCCGACACGGGCGGCTCGGCCGCAGCGGCGTTGCTCAAAATCCAAAGTATCATGCCGGCGGAGGCGCGCGAACGTCTGATTCGCCTCGGTCGACAGGTCACCGTCTTTGGCACGCATGCCGTGCCGGGCACCGAACATCTGGTCGTGTGCGCGCAGACCGTCGCCGATCAACGCGCGTTGCGATTGCACTATCGTAAACCCGATGGCGTGCGTTCCCAGCGCGTGGTCGAGCCGCTCGGGGTCGTGCTCTACCAAAACTACTGGTATCTCGTCGCGTGGTGTCGTCTTCGTCGTGATCCGCGCAGTTTTCGGTTGGATCGCGTGGAGGAAATGGCGCCGCTCACGGAACACGTGCCACCGCGCCAGAACTTCCGTATCGAAACGTATCTGTGCACGGCGTTTTCCGAAACCGACACCGAAGTCGTGCGGTTGTGGTTTTCCTCCCCGGTAGTGGAACGGGCCTTGCGCGAGCTCGGCCCCTGCTTGCGATCCCGCGACCAAGGGGACGACGGGTGGATCCTCGAAACCATTGTCTGGGGACACGCTTGGATCGCGCGCTGGATATTGTCGTTCGGATCCGAGGCACGGGTGCTCGACCCGCCATCGTTGCGCGCCGCCGTGCGGGACGAAATAGCGGCTCTGGCCGCACACTACACCTGAAGTCAGGGACGGGCTTTGAAAAAAATCCGGCGTCCGTTCGACCTGCTGACATAGGGCTGTCACTGCGGGCTGTTAAGGTGATCGCCGTATGAAAAACGTCACCGAAATAGCCTTCCTATCCCAACCAAAATCCGTGGTCTTCGACTTTCTCGCCAACGTCGAAAACCTGCCCAAATGGGCCACCGAATACTGCGAAAGCGGTCGCTGGGATGGCGACACATTCAAAGTCATGACCAGCCAAGGGGAGATGATCACTCGCTTTGAAACCGACGCCCGCACCGGCGTGATCGACATGTGGGCGCGCTCGCCCGGGGAAGCGGAATCGGGTGTGTTTCCCCTGCGGGTGCTCGAACTCGCCCCCGAGCAGACCGCCGTGATCTTCACGTTCTTCCAACCTCAGGGAATGCCCGATCAGCTTTTCGCCCGGCAACACGCTTCCCTGCGCATCGAAATGGACGAACTGCCTGCGATCATGAGGGGCCATTTGGAGGATTCGCTGGCCACCGCATCGTAGATCCGGACCGGACGGGACTCGGGCACCGCGACTCGGACTTGAGTGCGAGCAAGCCCGGGTCCTTGCTCAGTCCCGCATGCCTTCCCGGATCGCAAACCTCGGCTACCACACCGACTGTATCTTTCACCAACAAGATGGCATGGTGGAAGAGCGGGAGGACCATTGGGTCATACGCACGCCGACCAACCCGACCTTCTGGTTCGGCAACCTCGTTTTGTTCAAAACCGCCCCCCTCCCCGGCGACTTCGAGCGCTGGCATCAGATTCACGCCGCCGCGTTCGGTCAGACGCTCAACCACATCACGCTCGGCTGGGACGAAGATGCACCGGGTGAGACCGACCCTTTCACGGCGGCGGGATTCGAGTTCAACCGCGACATCGTGCTGGCGATGTCCGCCTACGCGGGCGGAGTGCGCATCCACCCGCAGCTGACCATTCGCCCCATTCTCAACGATGCCGATTGGTTGGCCGTCACCGCGCTGCAGGTTGAAGTGGATCGCGACGATTTCAGCTACAGGGCCGACAACGGCGAGTTTCGCACCAATCAAGCCGCCTCCTACCGCAAACTTACCGCGCGCGGCCGCGGCCATTATTGGGGAGCCTTCGACGGTGACACGCTGGTGGGCAGTATGGGCCTCTACTTTGATGCCGCCGGATCGGTCGGCCGATTTCAATATGTCACGACCCGCGCCAGTCACCGCCGTCAACGCGTCTGCACCACCCTCCTAGATCACGTGATCCGCCACGCCTTCGCCACCGTGAAACCCGACCTGCTCGTGATCAACACCGGCGCCGAAGACACCAACCCCGCGAAGACCGTCTACCAAAGCATCGGTTTCCAAGTCGCCATGCACAGCTACGCCGTCACGCGGTTGCTCTGACGGGCGCGTTTATCGGAAAGGTTACGCAAAGGTCCGCAGAACCAGTTCCACCGACCTGGTCAAATCAGCGCCTCTCCGTCCGGTTTCGTTTCCCCTCGGTAGGAGACGCGCTTGCGCGCGATCGCACCTGCCCCCGCCGCCAGCTTATCGCGTTCATCGCGAGCAAGCTCGCTCCTACGGCCGAGCCGCAACAGCCAGCGCCAACCTCGCGGGATCAAACCCATCGCGCGTAAAAAAGTCCCAGTCGCCATGCCCAGCGATACCGTCACGCAGTTGCTCTGACGGGCGCGTTTATCGGAAAGGTTACGTAAAGGTCCGCAGAACCAGTTCCACCGACCTGGTCAAACCAGCGCCTCTCCGTCCGGTTTCGTTTCCTCTCGGTAGGAGCCGCGCTCGCGCGCGATCGCACCTGCCCCCGCCGCCAGCTTATCGCGTTCGTCGCGAGCAAGCTCGCTCCTACGGCCGAGCCGCAACAGCCAGCGCCAACCTCGCGGGGTCAAACCCATTGCGCGTAAGAAAAGTCAGTCGCCATGCCCAGCGATACCGTCACGCAGTTGCTCTGACGGGCGCGTTTATCGGAAAGGTTACGCAAAGGTCCGCAGAACCAGTTCCACCGACTTGGTCAAATCAGAGCCTCTCTGTCCGGTTTCGTTTCCTCTCGGTAGGAGCGCGCTTGCGCGCGATCGCACCTGCCCCGCCGCCAACTTTTCGCGAGAACGGACCGTCGCGTCAGGGCCAAGAGTCGAACCAGTCTGAATCGGTTTCAGGTCGGTAAAATGGGAAAAACAACTGCCCGGCATCCCGTTGGCGGATCTCCTGCAAATGCGATAGCCGTCGTTCCTCACGTGCTTGAAAATAGTCTGAAATCTCGTCGTCCATGGGCATGGGTTTCTAATCCTGTGAGCTGAGCGCACCGCGGCGTGCGGTTGGTCGCTCAGTAAGCCCAAATTGACGGGGCGTTTCCCGGCGGCGTGGCGCGGCTGGTCAGGTTGGCGCAAAAATGTCTGGAATCTCATTAAGGATGTTCCACCGCCCTCCGCTTGTCCTAACATGCCCTCCACCACCGTATGACTGAACCCGACGAAATGATCGACCGCTTGGAGGAACTCATCGACGCCCGCGATGCGTCGGGTGCGAGCGCCCTGCTGGAGGCTTTGCCGGCCGTCGAACAGTCGCGGTTCATCGACCGACTCGACGACGACACGCAGGAAGACCTCATGATGCTCGTGACGCCTGAACAGGCGGCGTCCCTGCTCGAAAAGATGCCCGAAGCACAGGCCGAGGACATCCTCGATGGCCTCGCCCCCGAACGCGCCGCCGACATCATGGAGGAGTTGGACAGCGATGCGGTGGCCGATTTGCTTGGCACGCTCGAGGACGACGAAGCCGAGGCCATTCTCCATGAGATGGAACCCGAGGAGGCGGCCGATGCCCGCGAACTCCTCGCCTACGACGAAGACACCGCCGGTGGTCTCATGCGATCGGAGTTCCTCGCCTACCCGCTCGACGCGACGGTCGGCAGTGTCACGGAGGACATGCGGTCCAATGCCGAGACTTACACCGACTACGACGTGCAATACGCTTACATCGTCGATGCGGACGAACGCCCGGTCGGGGTGTTGCGTCTGCGCGATTTGTTGCTTTCCACCCCCGCCACCCCGGTAACGAAAATCATGCTGCCGCGGCCGTTGGTCGTGCATCACGCCATGGAGCTCGATGAGCTCGCCCAACTTTTCGACGACAAGGGTTTCGTGGGTCTGCCCGTGGTCGACGATGAGAAAAAACTCGTCGGCGTCGTCATGCGCAAATCGGTCCGCGAAGCCGCCGCCGACGATGTCGCGGAAGACTTCCTCAAAGTCAGCGGTCTCGGCGGTCGCGAGGAACTGCGTTCCATGCCGCTCGTCGTGCGCTCCCGCCGCCGCCTGTCGTGGCTCAGCATCAACATCCTGCTCAACGTCCTCGCGGCGAGTGTCATCGCCGCCTACCAGGACACCCTCGCGCAGGTCATCGCACTGGCCGTCTTCCTGCCCATCATTTCCGACATGAGCGGCTGCAGCGGCAGCCAAGCCGTTGCCGTGAGTATTCGCGAACTCGCGCTCGGCCTGGTGCGACCTGTCGAAATGATGCGCGTGCTCGGCAAGGAAATGGCTCTCGGTTGCATCAACGGGCTCGCGCTCGGCGCCCTGCTGGCCGTCGTCGCCTTGCTCTGGAAAGGCAACCCGTGGCTCGGCGCTGTCGTCGGCGGTGCCCTCATGGTCAATACCATCGTCGCGGTGAGCCTCGGCGGTTTGATTCCGCTGGCCCTGAAACGTTTCGACTTCGATCCCGCCCTCGCGTCGGGTCCGATTCTCACGACCGTGACCGACATGTGCGGCTTCTTCTTCGTGCTGAGTCTCGCGACCATGTTGCTGCCACACCTGGTGTGAAATCGCCTCGGCGGTCGGATTGCCCCCCCGGACACATGCCCGCAACTCCACCGTAGGCCGCCCGCTCGCGGGCGCTTGTGCACCGCAGCCAGCAGGCGGAAGCGCGAGCAAGCTCGCAGCCTACGCGCCGGAGGAAAAATATGCGCGCGAATCGGCCCACGTGGAGGGTTCGGTGCTTTGAAATTTCATGCCATTTTTGCGCCATGCCGACGGGTTTATCGCTTGGGTTCGGCAGGGCGGAGTCGTTCATTGAGGGACGTTCTTTGCGCGTTCCACGCCTCCCCTGCCCCCCATGATATTTCACCCCTTCAGCCGCCGTCTTCGCTCCTCCAAAATTGCCCGGCACGTCGCTCTCGCCAGCGGCTTCGTCGTCAGTTCGTTCACCATGTCGGCCGTCGAGCTGACACCCCGCAACCTGCTCGCGGGCGCGCCAGAGTTGCATGAACTCGGACGCGACATTCCCGCCGTGCAAGCCGCGCTGTTGCCTCCGGGGGAATGGCACCCCTTTCCCCGCGCCTCGGAACGCGAAGCATGGCGGGCACTCGACGCCACCGTGCGCGCTGACATCACGGCCGCAGGCGAGGCCGCCGTGACGGGCGAATGGTCCGTCCTTCGCGCCACCGATATTCTGAACTACGTGCGGGTGGGTGATCGCAGCGCCAACGCCGTCCCGCGGCTCGAACGGCGCCGCCGCCTCATGCGTCTCGTTCTCGCCGAATGCGTCGAGGGCGAGGGGCGTTTTCTCGATGCCATCACCGACGGCGTGTGGGCCGTCTGCGAGGAAAGTTACTGGGGCATGGAGGCGCACGTTTTCATGCAACGCGCCGGAGCCGGTCTGCCGGACGTGGCGGAACCCACCGTCGATCTCGGAGTGAGCGAAACCGGCGCGATGATGGCCTGGATCAGCTACTTGCTCGGTCCGCAACTCGACACGGTGTCGCCGTTGGTCGACCGGCGCATTCGCCACGAAGTGGAGCGACGCCTCCTTCAACCCTGCTTCGACCGCGCCGACTTTTGGTGGATGGGCTGGGACACCCAGGGACACCCGATCAACAACTGGAATCCGTGGATCGCTTCCAACTGGCTGGCGGCCGCCCTGCTCCTCGAAGAAAATCCGGAACGCCGCGCGCGCCATGTCGAAAAAGCTCAGCGCGTGCTCGATATCTTTATCAACAGCTATCCGGCCGACGGTGGCTGCGACGAAGGGCCGTCCTACTGGGCCCGCGCCGGCGCGAGTCTGTTCGAGGCGCTCCACTGGATGGACAGCGCCAGCGAGGGTCGCATTTCCATCTTCGATCAACCGCTCATTGGAGCGATGGGGCGCTACATCATGACCGCCCACATCGGCGGCGATTGGTATTCAAACTTTGCGGACGCCCGGGCCAGAATCGTGGCCGACGGCACGCTCGTTTACCGCTACGGTCGCGCCGTGCAAGACCCGGAATTGGCGGCCTTTGGCGCGTGGTTGTGGCAACGCAATCCGGCGTTTGTGCCCGGTGAAGAGCGCTCCCTCGGGCGCACGCTGCCCGCGTTGTTTCTGCGCCGAGAAATCGCCGCCCAAAATTCCGCCGCACCACTGGTCCGCGACGCCTGGCTGCCCGATCTGCAATTCATGACCGCCCGCGACGCCGGCGGCACAACCGACGGCATCTATCTCGCCGCCAAGGGCGGCCACAATGACGAGAGTCACAACCACAACGACGTGGGGTCGTTCATCGCGTATCTCGATGGCTGGCCGCTGTTCATCGACGCCGGCCCCGAGGCCTACACGCGCAAAACCTTCAGTCCGCAACGCTACGAGATTTGGACCATGCGTTCGGCTTGGCACAACGTGCCGATGATCAACGGCCACGAACAAGCGCCTGGCCGAGCGTTCACCGCTCGCAACGTGCGCCACGCGTCCACCGACACCACCGCCACGTTGACGCTCGATCTCGCGACCGCCTATCCCACCGACGCCGGCGTGAACTCCTGGCAACGGACCTTCGAACTCGAACGCGGCCATGCCCTGCGCCTTACCGACGCCTACGAGCTCACCGCCGCACAAACTCCGAGCGCGTTGCATTTTCTCACCGCCCGTCCGGTCGACCTGTCCACCGCCGGAGTCGTCCGCCTCGGACGCTTTCCCGGGGCCGACACCGGCCGGGATGCCACGCTCACTTATGACGCGTCCCTCCTCACTCCCAGCGTCGAGCACAAGACGATCACCGACCCGCGATTGCGCGCCGTCTGGGGCCCGGAGGTGCATCTCATCAAACTCATCGAACGCCGGGCCGCTACCCGCAGCCAGTTGCAGGTCTCCATTCAACCGGTCTCCACCCCATGAGTGAACTGCCGCCGCTGGCGCGTCGTCGTTTTCTCCAACAAGCCTCCACCGCCACGGCGGCTTGGTGGATCTCTCCCCGGTTGTTCGGCAGCGAAACGCCGACCACGCACGTTCATCCCCGTATTTACCTCTCCGCCTCCGGCCATGCCGGGTTACGCACGCCGGCCGATCTTCGCGCCGCCATCGCATCGGACGCATGGAGTCGCGCCACGTGGGACCGCATCGTTCAACTCGCGCAAACCGAAGCCACACAGCCACCGCTCCTGCCTCACTCCCCCGTGCCGCGCCGCGCGGCAGCTTCAATTCGCGACCGCAATCTCGACTACCACCTGTGCGAGGCGACCGGCACCCGACTCGTTCGATTCGCTCTCGTTCACCTCATCACCGGCGACGCAGCCTGCCGCGCCGCCGCTCTCGCCCAAATCGAAGCGCTCTACGATCCGGAACGCTGGCCCGATTGGATCGACCAGTCACACGTGCGCTTCGGTCACCCCGCCGACCTGCGCACCGGCATGCTCGCCCAGGATGTTGCCATCGCCTACGACTGGCTCGCCCCGTCGCTTGATGCCACCGAGCGTGCGTTCATCATCGAGGGACTGAATCGGCGCGGTATCCAACCTTTCCTGACATCGGTTACCCAGGACGCCTGGTGGACGCATGACCTGAACAATTGGCTCACCGTCATCTACGGCGGCTTGGGCATCACCGGCATGGTGCTCGCGGGCGAACACCCCGACGCCGACCGACTTGTCTCCCTCGCGCTGGATGCCTTCGAGCGCTACCTCTCGATTTACGGCGAACGCGGCGAGTTTAACGAATCCGTCGCCTACGCCAACGCCAACCGCATGCCGGTCGCGCTCTTTCTCGCCCAACACTACGCCACCGCCGGCGGCGACAACCGCCTCGCTCGGCCCCCCTTTCCTGAATTGTGCCGTTGGGTCATGCACGGCACCTTGACGAACCGCCGTCTCGTGCCCTTCGGCGACTGCCATCCCGAAGCTCCCGTGATGGCGGGTTACATCAGCGCCGTCGCAGCCGCGGCTCAAGATGGGGTGTTGCAGCATTACTACCTCACGCAGCAGGCTGAGACCACCAACCCGCTCGAACTGGTGTGGTATGATCCCCGCGTGCGTCCCGACTCACCCGCCGGGCGTGAACCGCTCGCCACCGCGTTTACCGCCCACGGCGGCATGATTGTCAGCCGCACATCCTGGGACCCCGATCGCGCCGCCTGCATTGTCTTCGCCAAATCCGGTCGCGAGGAAAACCACGAACACAACGACGTCGGCCAACTCGGTTTCGACGCCCTCGGCGAACGCCTCATCATCGACATCGGTTCGCCGTCATCCTACCCGGCAGACTTTTTCGAGCCCCACTCCCGTTGGCAGTATTACAACGCGTCCATCCGCAGTCACAACGTGCTCATGTTCGGCGGACGCGAACAACGCTACCCCGTGCGCGAGCGCGGTGAGTCCATCGATGTCAGTGACCTCGCGGGCAAGGTCACCGCCTGGTCACACGAACCCGGCCACGGCACGGCCTGGCGCATCGATCTTACTCCGGCTTACACCGGTGCGATCCAAGTCACCCGCACGGTGCTCCACCTCTGGCCCGGCTACGTGCTCGTGTTCGACGAAGCGGAACTCGATGCGGCCGAAGAGATCTCGCTGCGCTGGCACACCATCGACCAAGCCGAACCAACCGCCGCTGGCGCATTTGTGGTGCACGGAAACCACGCCGCCTGCGTCGGCCACATCGCCGCCCTTGATGACACCGATCTGACGTTCCGACGCCGCGAACACGCCTACGCCCCGCCCTATCATTTGGAGCGCAGCGGCGATCCACTCGAACAGCGTCACGAGAGCTACATCGAAGCGACCGCCACCGGCTCGCGCTGCCGCTGGCTCACCCTCTTCGCGAGTGGAACCGTCACAGACTTCGGCGCGAATCAGCACTGGCAACGCACCTCCAACGGTTGGACGTTCAGCGGACCCGAGGGACTGATCGAAGCGAAAATCACGACCACCGAAATCAGTCTCCGCGCGCGGGAAGCCCACCGCTCCATTTCTCTGGCGTAGCAGCGTGCCCTCGCGCGCGCTGAACGCTGTCGCACGGGCCCCACATCCATCCTCGCCTCCATCGGGCTCCGGTGTTTCAAAGGAAACCACCCCGTTTCGATCCGATGCAGATTTCGTTTATCCCATATATCCGAACGCTCGGCATGGTCGCGTGCCTCGCCACGTTGGCCCATGCCAACGACCACGCTGAAACGCTCCGCCATCTCGGTCGAGCCGCGGCCAAGGAACAGTTTGCGGGAGTTCTGGAACGGCGGAAAGGTGGGGAGGTTTGGCACGGCGTCACCGGCAACGAACGCTTCAAAAAGGCCGCCGACATCTATCGTGCCACCCTCGCGTATATCGCGAAACACGAAGTCGACAAAGCACCCGACCGCGAAACCGCCGCGGCTTTGAGCGCGATTTACACCCGGATGTTGTGGTTCGCTTACCAGACCAGCATGGACACCTACATCAAGGTCGACCGAAACACGCTGATGGAAGAGGCCGTTCGCCTCAATCCCCACGACCCGCTCACGCTGTTTGTCTCGGTGAGTATGAAAACATTCCGCGATCAGCCCAACGCCGACCAGATTGCCCGGGACCGGATCGACCGCGCGCTGGAGCTGCGACCCGAATTCCCCGAAGCATTGATGTTGCAGGCATTGTATTATCGACGAATGGGGGACGACAAAATTGCTGAGAGAAACCTCTCCAAGTTCCTCGCCTGCCTCGATAAATTCTCCCCCGAACTCGTCTTCTACGACACGATTTATCCAGCGCCCAATCATCACATTGCGATCGGCGAAGATGAAATTTTGGAAAGCCGCGACTACCCCCTTGGCGACGAACGATTCGAAATGCGCTAACGTATCGGAAGACGTCGAACCGGCCCCAACACGTCTGAGGTAGGGCGGTTTCGCCGAAACCGCCGCTTCAGTTAGCCTGAACTCCATCGACGCCCACCGGTGTCGGCGCACTCGGCGAGCACGCCCTACCTCGATCAGCTATGACGTGATGGGAGGCAGAGCGGACGATGTGGAAACGCTCACTCCGGCAGCGTGATGGCGCGCAACTTCCAGCCCGTCGCGAAGAACAACTCGTTGCCGATGATCGGACCGACGATGTCGATGGCGTTCGGGGTGAGCGACGTCAGCCACACGCCTTCGCGCAGCACCGGATCATCCAACTGCCAGACGCGTTCGACGTCGACTGTGCCAGGAGCGATGCGATACACGCAATTGGCCGTCACTCCGTAAATATTACCCCGCTCACTGATGCGCAACGCGTCCGCGCCGTGCCACGCGAGCGGTCCAAAATCTTTCGGCAACCAGGTGATGCCGATCAACTTCCGCGCCGCCGGATCAATCAACGCCAGACGCACTCCGATCGGTTCTCCGCCGGCCGTCAGGATGTGGTCTCCTCGTCCGATCAACGCATACACAAGTCCATTACCCGCCGGTGCCAGCGACACGACATCGGCCATGTCCTCGATGCCAAAATCGTCCGCCCACACCAGTTCGTCTTTCTCCGGATCCCACAGCGCCCATGTCGCATCCGTGCGCACCACATCGGCCCCCGTCCCAACCTCTACGCTCATGCCGACCAGCAGTCGCTCCGTCCCCGGCAACCATAACAACGACGCCGGCGAGAGCCCTTCCACGATACTACGGTGTGATTCCGATGCTCCGGTCCCCGGCTCATACCACGCCAACGTCCCGCCCACCAATCCGTAGGCCGGCCCCGACGCCATCCACAGCTTCCCGCGCGGCGTGGCGATCATGGCGTTGGGCCGATAGCCGATGTGATCCAAACGGCCCAGATCGCGCGGATTGTCGGACGGCTCCGTGCCAAACCGCAGCGGACGATTCGGGTCGTAAACCGACAGTCGACTCCCCGGGTAAGAAGCGAGGTAGACCTTTCCATCAAACGTCGCCGCGGAATAAGCCTGACCACCCGCCAGACTGTGCGCTCCCAGATCTTCGACCACCGTCCCGTCCGTCGCCGCCCGGTAAAGCCGGTTGGGCAGATAACTGGAGCCGTAGAGCATACCGTCCGGTCCTTCCTCGATAACGTGCACGTTGGAGCCGTTGCCCTTCCAATCCAACTGCAACCGCCGACTGGCGACCGTCGGGTCGACATTGGTGAGCAACAGGTCCCGCGGCGCCCCAAACTTCTCATCAACAAAATGCGCCTGCCACCCGCCCGGCATCGTAACCGGTGCCTGATAGCGGTGCTCGCCCGCCGCATGAATCCCCGCCAACGGTGCTGGCAGAACCGGCGCCGGCTCCAGCATCATGCCATTGACCCGAAAATCCCCGCCATGCGTCGACAGATACAACCGCCGGTCCACGCCGGTGAAAAACTTAATGAATTGGCTCTCGTCCGTCGTGTCGGTGATCGCCGGTCCGACTTCGCGATGCTCGCCCGTGATCGGGTCCACCACCACGATGTGGGGTCGGATCACCCGCACCAGCGCCGCCACCGATCCGTCGTCTCCGGCCAATGGATACAAATAATTCTCGTCCTCATGCATGGGCCCGAACTGCGTGAACTCACCGGTATCCGGTTGATAACGGATCAACCGCGCCTCGGGATACGTGCCGATCCACAGCGAGCCATCGGGACTTTCCGTGATGCCCGTGGGAAAGGTCGCCGCGTCGTCGATCTTACCGAGGTCTTCAATCCCGCGCTCCGGGTGCGCCGGATCAAAGCGGTGCAGATGTGCATCCCACGCCGAGCCGATGTAGAGGATACCCGTGCGCAGGCTGCGAAACGATGCTGTGGAGAAGGTCGAGTTTTTGCGATCAACCGGGGAAAACTGACGGCAATGCCCGGTCACCGGATCGACCTCGGCCACGAAAAACCCGCCGTTGTTTTGGCTCATCGTGAGCAGGATCGACGGCTCACCGTCGGCAGTCGCGCCCGCATGAACCCGTGTCCAACTCACGCCTTTAACCGGGACGCCCAGTTCTCGCGGGGCCGACGATGCGGCATGAAGGACCGGTCCCGTCAGGAGCAGGCCCAGTCCGAGCAGTTTTCCGAGGCGACGTATTGAGACAATTGATATCATAAAATTGATCAGGTTTGCGCCGCCGTCGCGCGCGCCGCCCGCTGGCGCTCTTGCCAGGGGAATCGCCGCGGTTCCTCCCGCGGACGCTCATAGGCCGAGCCCATGGCAATGTAGGCGCGGCGAAAATCGTCCGAATTGTTCGGCGCGGTGTAATGCAGCGTGCGGCCGTCGTGGAAGGTCGCGCCGCCCGCCGGGAGTTCGCATGCGACCGCAGCGCTGAAGTCGTAGGTTCCCGGCACCACTTCAAGTCCGGGCGTCAGCGGGTTGTCGCCGATCGGTCGATGCGGAATGACCTCCAGGCGGTGCGACCCCGGCACAAAATTCATGCAACCGTTCACCAGTGTCGCCGGTTGCAATGCGACCCACGCACTGAGGCTGCGATACTCCCGCGCCGGATTCCAATATGCTTCATCCTGATGCCACGGCGTGGCGGCCTGATTATGCGGCGGTTTGTTGATCGCATGATCCCCGACCATGACGGTGGTTTCACCCTGCAACTGCTTCATCATCGCCTTCAGGTTGGCGACGAGTTGCGTCCGCAACAGCGCAGGCGCGAATTTTGAAGGCTGCAAAATTTGGGGCAGCGCAGCCTTCTCGCCGACGCGCTGAGTTCCGCCCAGATCCTGTTGCCGCCCCGTGTCGTCGACGAACAAGTGGTCGTAGATTTCTCGGACGATTTCGATTTCGTCGGTTGGCATCACGGCATCAACGGACGCGTAACCGTGTTCGTGAAAGAACGTAACTTGTTCGGCGGTCAGCAGGTGGGTCGGCGGCAGCGATGATGTCGCCGCATAGTCGGGCACGGGAAATTCGGAAGATGAGTCGGTCATGGCAAACGCACGGAAATCGAGTTGTCGCTAAATTATCAATACACGGCGCGACCGCCGCTGAAGTCCCAGGTGAAGCCGGTCGTGAAACTCGACGCCGGCGAAACGATGAACCCCATGAGCGCGGCGATTTCATCGAGTTCGCCACAGCGCGCCATCGGGATCTTGTCGGTCATGTATTTGACCTGTTCCGGCGGCATGGCGGCGACCATCTGCGTGCGCACCACCGCCGGCGCGAGGGCGTTGATCGTCACCCCGGTGCCGGCGTATTCCTTGCCCTGCACCTTGGCCATGCCGATCACCGCAGCTTTCGAGGCGGAGTAAGCAAGCATGCCGGCGTTGCCATCTTTGCCCGCGATCGAGGCCACGTGCAGAATCCGCCCGTAGCCACGTGCGAGCATGCCGGGCAACACGGCCCGCGCCGTGTGAAAACTGCCGAGCGTATTGATCCGCCAGACGCGCTCGAAATCAGCCGGTTCGACTTCGTGGCTCTTTATGCCGGTGCGGCCGGTGATGCCGGCGCAGTTGATAAGAATATCCACGCCCCGGGAGCGCGCGGTGATCGTTGCGACGGCCGCTTCCACGCTGGCCAGATCCGTGACATCGGCCGGGACCGCAAACGCATGCTCACCCAGCGCGGCGGCGGCACGTTCCGCGGCGTCCGCTTGCACGTCGACGACGGCTACGGTGACACCGAGGGTTGTAAGGTGTTGCGCCGCGGCGAAGCCGATTCCGTTGGCCCCGCCGGTGATGAAGGCAGTTTGATCGGCAAGTTCAGGAACAGAGGCGGTCATGCGTAGTTAAAAAATAATTACTCTGATCCGGCGATTACCGTGGTCTTGCCGAGGCCCTCCGGTCCCATGCTTTGGTAGCCGCCGTCGACCGGCAGATCGGTGCCGGTGATGAAGCTGGCGTCGGCGCTGAGCAGGAACAGCACGGGACGCGCGATCTCGATCGGGTGGCCGCACCGCCCCAGCATGTGATACTCGCCCCAGATGGTGTCCCATTTGGCTGGACCACCGCCGTCGAGAGCTGCCGCGTTGAGCACCTCGCGCGTCCAGATCCAGCCCGGGCTCACACTGTTCACACGAATGCCGTCAGGCGCGTAGTCGAGTGCCATGCACTTGGTCAATGTGTTCACGGCCCCCTTGGCTGCATTGTAGGTCCAGCGCCGCGGCTGCGCGACGAATGCCGAGATACTGGAAACATTCACCACCGCGCCCCCACCACTGGATTTCATGTGCGGCACAGCGGCGGCCGTGAGCCGGCCATAAGCCACCGGGCCGACAAAGAACGAGCGCTCCCAATCCTCGGTCGTCGCATCACCGGCCTTGGCCGTGAAAGAGAACGCGTTGTTCACCAAACCGTCGAGGCGACCAAAGTGAGCGGCGGCCTCGGTCACGAAGGATTGGACAAAGGATTCATCAGCCAGATTCCCCACCCACGCCCGCACGCGATGACCGGCTTCGCGCAGCTCATTGGCTACGTTTTCGGCCGCCGGATCGATGTCGGCGAATCCCACCGTCGCACCTTCGCGGCAGAGTTCATCGACGATGGCGCGGCCGATGCCGTTGGCCCCGCCAGTGACCAGAATGACTTTGCCGTCAAAACGGTGGAGGTTGGCAAAAGTGGGGGCAGATGGCGGTTTCATACGACTATTCTGCAACGCCAGCAACCGCCCGAATGGGCGCGCCGTCACGACCTTTGAGATTGAGGGGAAAGCCCATGAACGTGAACGAATCGGGCAGTTTTTCGAGCCGGGTGAGTCCCTCCACGATCACGAGTTCGACGCCCGGCGCCAGCAGGATGAGGTGGCACTCCTTCCAGTCGGTGCTGGGGGTCGGTGTATCCATTCCGATGAGACCGATCTCCTTCGCCGCGATCCAGCGGGCGGCCTCGAGGGTCAAGGTGGGGAAGTCGGAAAAGTATGCCGGAGTGCCGAACTGACGATCCCACCCCGTGCGATAAATGATCTTGGCGCCGGGCGTGAATTTGGCCGCGTGGGGTTCAAACATTTCGACGGTCAGCGGCGTGCCGGGGGCGAGGGCCTCGCCGGGTGCGAGATCGACGAGGTGCGCCTCGCCGTAGAACTGATCGAGCCGCATCTGATCGATCGTCTTACCATCGTCGTAGAAGTGAAACGGCGCGTCGAGGTGCGTGCCCTGATGGCTGGCCAAACTGACCTGCGACATGTTGTAGCCGATCGACGACACGGTGTTGTGCACCAACACGCTGATCTTCGGATCGTAAGGGAAATTGAGCTGACCGTGCTCAAGAGGATGGGACAAATCGATGAGCTTCATGGGGCGGAAAAGCAGGGTCACAACGGGAGAAATTTAAACGTCGCGCCGGGGTTCACCCACCCTCCCGCCCCTCATCCGTCGGCGCAAAATGAATGTTTCTGAAAATTAGCCCGCCGCACGCCCGAAGGTCGGGTGGTTTCGCCGACCTCGTGCTTCATCGAAGAACGGAGATGGCGAAGCAAACCGCCGTTTCAGCCAATCTGGATTCGAGACGCGTTCCCTCACCGGAGGCGCGCTCGGCGAGCACGCCCTACCTCTCCAACTGGATCGCCAGGTCGGTGAGGCAATGCTACCAAGGTAGGGCGGTTTCGCCGACGGCGTGCTTCATCGAAGAACGGAGATGGCGAAGCAAACCGCCGTTTCAGCTAATCTGGATTCGAGACGCGTTCCCTCAACCGAGGCGCGCTCGGCGAGCACGCCCTACCTCTCCATCAGCACCGCCGGTCGATGAGGCAATGCTACCAAGGTAGGGCGGTTTCGCCGAAACCGCCGTTTCAGCTAACCTGGATTCGAGACGCGTTCCCTCACCGGAGGCGCGCTCGGCGTTTAGCACAGGGCCCGTCTCGCATCATCCAGATGTGATCGGGCGTAAAGCCCGACTCACGCGGGACGCGGATCGGCTTCCGAATGTGGGTTGGGCTTTACGCCCAACAGTTTCACCCGGCACGCGATGACGGGGCTGCCTCGGGAAAACGGCGCTCCCTCAAACGTCGTCGCCCGTTCCCGGCGCGGTTTCGCCGGCGAGGGCTTTGTCGATCCAGCGGCGCAGGCGCATGAGGCCGTCGGTGCGGTCTTTGATTTCGGGCTTCATGCCATCGAGCAACGTGATGACCGTGGCCGCGTAATCGTGCGCCGTCGCACTCATGAGTTTGGGCAATTCAAAGGGATTCATCTCGCCTTTACGGATCATGGACCGCGCTTCGATTTCGAGTTCGTTGGTCGAACCGCCGGTCGCGCCGGGATCGCCCTTGCCTTTGGTGAATCCGCCGCCGGCGCCACCCGCCGCCGATTTGCCGCCGAGCTCTTCGTCACGCTCGCCGACTTTGTCTTCGCTGGAGGATTTTTCAGATTTGCCCCGCGCCTGGCGGTCGATGGCCGCCGGATAGTCCTTGCCGTCGCGTCCCGTGACGCGTTCGGCTTTTTCGATCTGACCGCTCTTGGTGAGTTCGGTCCGGACTTTGCGCACGAGTTCGCCGGACACTTTGCAGACGTCGGCGAGGTAGGCGTTGGAGAGATCGGGCCATTCGCGCAGCGCGATATCGGCCACGTTGCGCTTGTCGGCGTTGGTGCGGTAGAGGCCGTTGGTGGCGTTGGCGCCCAGGGCATGCTTGAGCGCGTCGCTGCGGCTGCCGGGTTGCACATCGGCTTCGATGGAGGTGCCGCCGTTGCGCTTGATCGCGAGCAACCGGTGAAACCCGTCGGCCAGCCAGTATTTGGAACCGTCGTAGTAGAGCGTGATGGCGGGAAACTCCGCGCCTTGCGCCATCTCCTCGGCGTAGCTCTCAATCGCGTCGTCGCTGGTGGCGACGCGGGTCTGGGTGCCCCCGTAAATATCGATGAGGTTGAGGGAAATGGTCTGGCGTTGGGCGGGAGGCGTCATGGCGGAGAAAAGGGCGGCGTTTGTGGATTCGGCTCCGGGGCCCAAGCAAGGGAAATCCCGCCCCGATGGAATATCTGTAACTTTTGGCCTCGGCCGGGGGTAAGTGAATCTGAACCCGCCCTCGCTTTCTGCCGCCTGCCCCCATGAACACGTTTTCCTTCGCCGTCCGTTCTTTGCTCAAATCGCCGGGATTCACCGGCATTGCCATCCTCACCCTCGCACTCGGCATCGGCGCCAATACCGCCATGTTCAGCCTGCTGAACACGTTGATGCTGCGACCGGTGCCGCTGCCCGACGCCGATCAGGTCGTGCAACTTTATCGCACCACCAACCAAAATCCCCGGGGCGGATTTTCTCCCGCCGACTATCAGGACCTGCCCGACACCACGGCCGATTTTGGCTCCATCGCCGCCGTCGCCGGCTGGGGCATGAGTTTGTCCGAACCCGGTCAACCCGCCGACATGGTCAACAGCGCGCGCATCTCGGCCAATTTTTTCCCCACCGCCGGGGTCGCTCCATTCCTCGGTCGCGGCTTTCGCACCGAAGAGGAAACGTTTGGCAATCACCGGGTGCTCATCATCAGCCACCCCTATTGGCAGGACCGCTTTGCGGCCGACCCCGACATCGTCGGTCGCGTGGTGCGGGTCGACGGTGAATCCCACGAAATCGTGGGCGTGCTGCCCGCCACCTTCGATGACCGCCGATTCTTCGGCCAGGTGAAGTTGTTCCGCCCGCTCGGGTTCAACGCCGATGAAAAAACCGATCGCAACTCCCAATGGGTGGGCCTCATCGGTCGACGCAATGCCGCGGTGTCCGCCGCGCGGGGTGAAGCATTCATCGCCAATCTCGGCACCCAGTTCGCCGCCGATCACCCGACCGCCAACCAAGGCGCCGCCTGGCGCGCCGTGCCGCTCGAGGACACGTTCATGAATGACACCGGCCGCAGCATCGTCGGCATGCTCGTGGGACTGTCCTCGTTCGTCATGCTGATCGCGTGCTCGAATCTCGCCAATCTGTTGCTGGCGCGCACCATCTCCCGCTCCCGCGAATTTGCCGTGCGCGGTGCCCTCGGGGCTTCCCGCGGACAGTTGCTGCGACCGCTGATCGCCGAGTCGCTGCTGCTCGCGCTGGTCGGTGGGGCATGCGCCATTTTAGTCGCGATCTGGACCGGGCATTGGCTCACCGCGACGATCGATACCGGAGGCAATGGCGCTTTCATCCTGGCGCTTGATTGGCGCGTGCTCGGGTTTGCGGCACTCGCTTCGCTGGTCACCGCGCTCGCATTCGGACTGGCGCCGGCGTTGTTTGCGCTGCGTCTCGATATCAACGGCACATTGAAAAGCGGCGCCCGCGGTTCCACCGGCAGCCGCGGTTCACAACGCGTGCGCAGCCTGCTGATCGTGGGTCAGTTCGGTCTCGCCTTTGTGCTGCTCGCCGGCGCGGGCATGTTCATGCAAGGCACGCGCAGCATGCTCGACCGCCACTACGGCTGGGACGCCGACAACCTGCTCACCGGCACCGTGCTGCTTCCCGCCGCCACTTACCCGGGCGCCGAGGAAATCGAACCGTTTCAACGCCAGGTGATCGAACGACTGGAGTCGTTACCCGGGGTCGAATCCGCAAGCTTGTCCTACGCCATGCCGTTCTTCGGCTTCACCGGTCCCAACCAATTTTTGGTCGAGGGGCAGGAAATTCCGGTGGCCGGCCAGGAACCCGGAGCGCGGGTCAACGGCATCACGCCGCACTATTTCGCGACCACCGGCACACCCGTGCTGGCCGGCCGCACGTTCACCGACAACGACACGCTGGAAAACCCCAAGGTGGTGGTCATCAACGAATCGATGGCGCGCGGACTCTTCGGCGAAGAAAACCCCATCGGACGCCGACTGGCCCGAGCCGGCACCGATGAAATCACGTGGATGGAAATCGTCGGCGTCGTGGCCAACACCCAAAACGTTTTCCCCGAGCAACCCATCAACGATTTTCAAATCTATCACCCCATGGCCCAGGAGCCGTGGCACTACAGCTGGATCGCGCTGCGCACGCGCGGGGTTGACCCGGTCACGTTGATCGAACCGGTGCGCCAAACCATGACACAACTCAATGCCGACCTGCCGGTGCGCGACCTCATGCCGGCCGAGGACTTCATCGCTCGCGCCACGTCGGACTTTGGTCTGATCAACACGCTGTTGGGGGCCTTTGCGCTGCTCGGACTGGCGCTCGCTTCGCTCGGCATCTACGGCGTGATCGCTCGCACCGTGGCCCAGCGCACGGGCGAGTTTGGCATCCGCATGGCCTTGGGCGCCCAAGTGGGCAACATCGTGCGATTGGTGCTCAAAGCCGGCCTGCGGCTCGCGCTCATCGGGGCCACCCTGGGCCTGCTGGGAGCGCTGGGCCTATCTCGTCTGCTCGCGACCATGTTGCCCCGCATGGACCTCAACAGCAGCATCGTGATCGGCCTCGTTACGGTTGGGTTGGTCATCGTGGCGCTCGTCGCCTGCTACCTGCCCGCCCGCAAGGCGGCGCGAATCGATCCGGTCAAAGCGCTGCACACGGATTAGGCGGACGACGTCGCTAAAGCCAAGGTAACGAGTTCGGCGGTTTCGGCGAAACCGCCCTACCTCGGGCACCACGCGCATGCTACGCGGACCGCGGCCACGTAGATCGCAGGTTCAGGTAGGGCGTGCTCGCCGAGTGCGCCTCCGCAGTCGCTATTCAACCGGGTGAATAAATATGTGGCGGTTGCGGCGTTGCCATGCCGCCGGTGACGGCGCTGCATTTGACGCCAGATCGATCAAGCTCGTCGCAAGTGACGAACTCGCCCCCCGCTCGCCATGCCCCCTGCCCGCGCTACCCCGCCCGCCTCCTCTTCTGCTCCTCGCTTCGGACTCCGCCAGCAAATTGGCGCGGTGTTGGGACCGCTCGTATTGATCCTCACGTGGACGTTGCCCGCCCCGGCCGGCATGAGCGACGAGGCCTGGCGCACCGTGGGGGTGGCGGGACTGATGGCCATTTGGTGGATTTCGGAAACCGTGCCGATTCCGGTGACCGCACTCCTGCCCATCGTGCTGTTTCCGCTCGGCGGCTTGGCCCCGATCAAAGAGGTCATGCCGCCCTACGCGAACCCGATCGTGTTTCTGTTTCTCGGCGGGTTCCTGCTCGCCCTCGCCATGGAACGCACCGGCCTGCATCGACGCATCGCGTTCGGATTGATCGGCGTGCTCGGACTCCGCCCGCGTCGCATCATTGCCGGGTTCCTCATGACGGCCGCGCTGTTGAGCATGTGGGTCAGCAACACCGCCACCGCGCTCATGATGTTGCCCATCGCCATTTCGGTCATCGCGCTTCTGCCGGAAGAGTTGCGTGATAAACCCGAGAACCGCGCCTTCGCCACCGCACTCCTGCTGGCGGTCGCCTACGGTGCGACCACCGGCGGCATGGGCACCCTCATCGGCACACCGCCCAACGCGTTGCTGGCGGGCTTCATGGCGCGCTCGTATGACATCACGATTGGCTTTGGCCAATGGATGATGATCGGTGTGCCCGTCGTGCTGATCGCCCTGCCTATCGTATATCTGGTGCTTACGCGTTTCGTGTTTCAGGTCGGCGAAAAGCCGATGGCTGCCGTCGGCGAACTCATTGCGAGCGAACGCGCCAAACTGGGGCTGTTTCAAGGCGCGGAACGCACCGTCGCGATCGTGTTTAGCCTCACCGCCCTGTGCTGGGTGTTCCGTCCGCTGCTCGCCGATTTCGTGCCGATGCTCAACGACACGACCATCGCCATTGCCGGCGCGTTTGTGCTGTTTCTCCTTCCCGATCGTGATCGGCCCGGACAACCCATCATGAACTGGGCGACCGCCCGCGCCTTGCCGTGGGATGTGTTGTTGCTGTTCGGCGGCGGACTGAGCCTCGCCGGACGCATTCAATCGAGTGGACTTTCGGTTTGGTTGGGCGATCAAACGGCCGGCCTCGGCGGATTGCCCGTCATCCTCATCGTGGCGATCCTGTGTTTCGGCATCCTCATGCTGACCGAACTCACCAGCAACACCGCCACCGCCGCCACGTTTCTCCCCGTGATCGCGGCCGTGGCGATCAGCCTCGGCCAGCATCCGATGCTGCTGCTCGCCCCCACCGCCCTTGCCGCCAATTGCTCCTACATGATGCCCGTGGGCACCCCGCCCAACGCCATCGTGTTCGGCAGTGGATCGATCACCCTGCCGCAAATGGCCAAGACCGGCCTGTGGCTTAATCTGTTGCTCGTCCCCATCATCGTCGGCGTCCTGTGGCTGCTCGGCCCGCTCGTCTTCGGTATCGAAGTCAACGTCCTCCCCGATTGGGCAATCGTGACGCCTTAGTTTTCGAACGGGAGAGGTAGGGCGTGCTCGCCGAGCGCGCCGATGTCGAGTCGACGGACTACAGGATCGGCGGTTTCGGCGAAACCGCCCTACCATCAGTCCGGGTTAATCGGCGAAATCTGTGATCAACCATTGATCTTTCGGGACGAGTAGATTGAGGCACAAAAGATTAAGCGTCTGTAAAGGCAGCGGCCAAATGCGGACCATTTGCGGGAGAATAATTAAGCCGGTGTAAAGTCGGGTGCGTCGACGGAACGCGGCTTCCTAGGGTCCGGTCACTGCGCGGAAATCCCGTCCCGTTTCCTGTCATGACCCTGCGACTCCCTTCCCTTCTTTTACTCGCCGCCACCAGCTCGTTCATCGCCTCGGCGGAGACCGTTCCGGTCCTGCCGGAGATCCCTCACGACTACGCCGGTCTCGTGCTGCCGGGTCATTTTTTGACCAACGAATTTCCCGATGATTCGCCGTTTCAAAACGCCGTCATCGACAACGACAACACCCCGGCGTCCAACCCCACCACCAACGACGGTGCCACGCTCGGCCGTGTTCTCTTCTACGACCGCAAACTCAGCGCCAACGGCACCGTGTCCTGCGCCTCCTGCCACGAACAGGAACACGCGTTTTCCGATTCACGCCGCCTCAGTCTCGGCTTCGACGGGGGCACCACGCGCCGACACTCCATGGGCCTCACCAACGCCCGCTTCTACGATCCCGGCAAGTTCTTCTGGAACGAACGCGCCGACACCCTCGAAGATCAGGTGCTGATGCCGTTTCAAGATGAAGTGGAAATGGGCCTTACCCTCGAACAACTCGTCGCCCTCGTGGCCGGTGAGGACTACTATCCAGAGCTGTTTCAAAACGCCTTCGGCAGCCCCGACATCGATGCCCCGCGCATCGCCCGCGCCCTCGCCCAATTCGTGCGCAGCATCGTGAGCGTCAACAGCCGCTACGACCAGGGCCGCGCCACCGTGAGCAACCCGCTCCAACCCTTCCCCAACTTCACCAATCAGGAAAACCAGGGCAAAGCCGTCTTCATGAACGCCGGCAATCGTCCGGTCTCGTGTATCGATTGTCACACTACGGAAGCCTTCATCAGTCCCGCGCGCGGCACGTCCCACGCCAGCGCCACCTCGGCCGCCACCAACAACGGACTCGACCGTGTCTCGACTGACGATCTCGGCATCGCCGAAGCCACCGGCAATGTCGACGACACCGGCAAGTTCAAAGTCCCTTCCCTGCGCAACATCGCGGTCACCGCTCCCTTCATGCACGACGGGCGTTTCGACACGTTGCAGCAGGTCATGAACTTTTATGACAACGGCATTCAAAACCACGCTCAACTCTCCGACGTGCTCGTCGGCCCCAACGGTCAGGCGCGTCGCATCAATCTCAACAACAACGACCGCAACGCCATCATCGCCTTCCTCAATACCCTCACCGACGAAGCCTTGCTCACGGACGAAAAATTCAGCGACCCTTTCGTCGAAGTGCCCGATGTGATCGACGAGGATCCGAGCCCTGCCATCGAGGATCCCGTATCCACCACCGCGCACCTATCCAACCTGTCCGCCCGGGCTCGCGTCGGCTCGGGCATTGATGCTCTGGTCGCCGGTTTCGTCGTCACCGGCACTGCGCCGAAAACACTGCTCATCCGCGGCATCGGCCCGGAGCTGGCGACCTTCGGCGCGACCGATGTCGTCGCCGCTCCGACCCTGCGCCTCTTTTCCGGTGAGACCGAAATCGCATTCAACACCAGCTGGACCACCGCGCCCAACGCCACCGCGATCGCCGATGTCAGCGCAACCGTGGGCGCGTTTGCCCTTCCCTCTACCGGAGCCGACAGCGCCGTGCTCACCACGGTCGAGCCGGGAGCCTACACGGCGCACTTGATCGACCCCGACGGCGCGCCCAGCACGGGGTTGATTGAAATCTACGCCGCCGACACCAACGCCGCCACCGAGCTCACCAACATTTCCGCGCGCGCCACGCTGAGCCCCGGCGGCGAAATCATCATCCCGGGATTCGTCGTCACGGGCGAAGGTCCGAAGACGTTTCTCATCCGCGCCATCGGTCCCAGCCTCAGCGAGTTCGGCATCACCGACGCCCTCGCCGATCCGCAACTCACGATCTACGCCGACACCACCCTCATCACCACCAACGATGACTGGGCCCTCTCCGGCACCGCCGCCACGACCGAGGCGACCTCCGCCGCCGTCGGCGCCTTCGACCTCCCGGTGAACAGCAAAGACGCCGCCGTGACCGTCACTCTCCAACCCGGCCCCTACACCGTCCACGTCGGCAGCACCGACACCACCGGCGGCACGCTGCTCGTCGAAATCTACGCCATCCCGATCCCCTAACCCGATCGCCGAGCACCATCGGGAAAAGGAAGCCGAAAAGGCTCTAATCTACGGCCCGGCACCGTCTCCGGCTCACACCTCGTTGAGGACTTCGCGCGGCTGGATTCCCATGACCTGTCGGGCGGGCAAATAGCTCGCGATGAGACTCACCAAGCCTGTGACGGCAACCACCGCAACGAAAGCCGGTCTCGCGTCACCATTCGTGCCGGGCAAAACATCCCGCAGGTAACCCGCGAGCCAAAACGACAGGGCGCCGCCCATCACCAATCCCATGGCGGCCAACCGGATCGACCGTCGCACGGTGCGCCATAACAAGCTCTCGGGCGTAGCCCCGATCGCCAAACGGATACCGAGCTCCTTACGTTGCAATCGCACCCATTGCCGGGTCATGAACCACGTGCCGCAGGCCGCCAGCAGCAGCGCCGCGCCCGCCAGCGTCGCCGTCACCCGCAACGTCGAATCCACATCGACAAACGCGCGAGCCTGCGCATCGGGAAAAAACTCCACGTCACCGGCGACAAACTCATTGCCCGGATCGCGCAACAGTGCGGCGAAGCCGGCCAGCACCGAACGCGGATCACCCGCCGTGCGCAGGTGCAACGCCATGCGGTTTTCGTAGTGCCCAATCGCACAAAGCGGTCTTATCGGCGTCCACGGGGATATCGCAAAATCCCGCACCACACCAACGATACGGACACTCGTCCCGCTGCCCCACGGCAGAAACTCGGCCCCGAGCACTTCGTGATTGGTGCGGTCGGGCCAGAACCGTTCCCGCATCGACTCGTTGATAATGGCATACGCAAACGGATACACGATCTCATCGAGGCGGAAGTCGCGCCCTGCCACAAACGGGACGTCGAGACTCGCGAACCAACCATCGACCGAAAACGTGCTGTTGGCAAAGCAATGGTCGGCTTCGACCGCCGGATCCCAACGCTCCGTGCGGATCTGCGTGCTGCCCGCGCCGCCCAACGGTCGTCCCCGTGCCATGCCCGCACTCTCGACTCCGGGCAACGCCCGCGCCCGCTCCAACAGCTCCCGGACCACGGTCGTCCGTCGTTCGCCGAGCACACTCTTTAAGTGGATGTCCGCGTAGACCAAATTCTCCGTGCCGATGCCCGGGTCCCACCGCAACGAAGCGCGCAACGACTGCAAGAAGAGGAAACAACAGGTCAGCAACACCGCACAAAATGCGACCTGACCGACGATCAGTCCCTGCGCGACGCGCGTGGACACCGTGCCGCGGGCTCCCGATTGCAGTTGTTCGCCAAACGGCCGGAAACTCATCTGCAACGCAGGCACCAGTCCGCCGCCCAATCCGAGCACCAGCGTCACCATCAAAGCCCATCCCAACGCCCGCCCGTCGAAGACCACGTCCACCGCGCGACCAAATTCCAATTGATCCACCAAGTGAGTGAGCCCCAACGCCGCCACCGTGCCGAGCGCGCCGCCGATCAACGCGATGCTCATACTCTCGCCAATCAAGAGACGAAACAGATGGGCCGGCGTGGCTCCGAACGACTGACGCACCGCAAACTCCCGCTGTCGCCGATAGGCATTGGCGAGCAGCATGTTGCCGACGTTAAAACAGGCCACGAGCAACAATCCTGCTATCAGCGCTGCGATGGTGTAGCTCTTGGCCACCAGATCGCCCAATTCTTCGGCGGCGGCAGCAGCGTCGGGCTTGAGGGTCATGCCGATGCTGATGTCGGTCTCCGGATACTCGGCCCGCAGCCGCTCGCTCAACGCCGTCAACCGGACCCGCGTTTCAGGCAGATGAGCCGGATCCGCGATCCGGGCCACGACCGTCTCGCTGTTGAAATTGCGGTTGTCATAACGCCACGGCGCGGAGGCGTGCACCGAAGCGGTCCACAAATCCGGCACCCGCGTGCGTTTCACGCGGTCAAACTCGGCCGGCAACACCCCGACGACGCGAAACGGCACCCCATTGAGATTCACGAGCTCATCGAGCACCTCTCCGCCGCCCAACTGTTGCTGCCAAAACGCGTGCGACAGCACCGCCACCGCCTCGGACCCCGGCAAATAGTCCGCCGCCGCCAGCAAGCGGCCCTGCTCCGGACGCCAGCCCAACACTCCAAACGCATCCCCCTCGACTTCACACAGATCGACGAGATGCGTGCCGCCACCGTGCCCATGACGGTATTCGACCCCACTCCAATGACTGAAACTGAAGATCGGTAGCGGGGCCAGTTCCTCGATCACATCGCGCGTATCGGGCGCGGTCATGATCCCGTCATAGATGCCACTGTCGATCCGATGGAGCTGTTCCCCCGCAAACGTCGGCAGCGGCCGAAAAAGCAAAGCATTGATCAAGCTCGCCGCCGTCGCAGCCAGCGCGACCCCCATCGCCACGACCCCGATTCCCGCCGCGGCAAACGCCGGCTGACGTCGAACAATCCGAGGAATAAACAGCCAGGACATGGGTAAAACGGGGTAGATCGAAACAAGGCGGCACCGCCACAACGGAGCCACCACAAACTACCTACGGACAAAACCAGCCCCAACGCCAGCCTTCCTCATCCGCCGCCACGCGAGACGAACTCCTCCACCGGCTGCCAACGGAGGAACCAGCCAAAGCGAAATATCGCACCACCCAAGCTCCACCATCTAGAATCAAGGATCGCCCCGTGACTCGTCCCAGACGGCCTGCGACGACTCCGCCGTTGTTCTATTTGGATGGCGGAACCCGAATCACAGCGAGGTGAGTTGCCGCTCGGCCACTTCTGACAAAGTGAGATTGGATCGCTTGGCGGCGGCGCGCAGACGTTTGGCCGTAGCCGGAGAGAGCCGCAACAGCACCGGAACTTTACCGGTGGGCTTACGCCCTACGCCCGCTCGGGCACCGCCGTGGAGAGGTCGCAGTTCTTGGGCTGCCGGAGCGGGTCAGATCGTTACTTGTTAACATGGCGAGCGCTGGCGCAATCCTTGCGAATTTTTGTGGCGACAGCTCGGGACGGTCCCAAACCAACTGGACCATTGAATCTCAAGCGCAGTCTTCCCTTTAGCGGCCTCATGCCTACAGTTGTCCTTATGCTCACGACTCCACCGCTCATCTCACGCATCACTGTCGAAGCCGGCAAATGCGGCGGAAAGCCTTGCGTCCGCGGATACCGGGTGCGCGTCAAAGACGTGTTGGAGCTACTCGCGCACGGAGCGAGCTGGGACGAAATTTTAGCGGATTATCCGTTTTTGGAAACCGACGACATTCGAGCCTGCTTGGAATTTGCCGCCGCCCAGAATGACCACGTCGTGTTGAGAGCATCGTGAGGCGGTTTTTGGTCGATAACCAATTGCCGGCTACGTTGGCGCATTGGATCGAGCAAAAGGGAGAACTGGCCTTGCACGTGCTCGCGATCGACCTCGGACAGTCTCCCGACCAAGCTATCTGGGAGCACGCGGCCAAGGAAGATATGGTGATCATCTCCAAGGATGAGGACTTTGCGCAGCTAACGCTGCTGCGACCGGAGCCGGTGCGAGTGGTGTGGCTAAGAGTAGGCAACTGCCGCACCGCCTCGCTGCTCGCGATGCTTGAACCAATCTGGCCAGAAATTCTCTCCCAACTCGACGCGGGAGCTCGATTGGTAGAGGTCCACTAAAGTGAGATCAGACAGTCGAACCGTTTGCGTCCAGCAGCTGGAGTGAAGCTAACCGCAACAGGGTCGCCAACCCCAGCAACAGGGTTTACCGCAATAGGATCAGGCCGAATTTTGAGTTCAGCTCACCCGGTTAATTAAGCACGTTACTCGACCTCCCCCGTCGATTGCCGTTCAGGATTGCTGAAGCTTTCGAAACCGGTCTCCCAGCTCGTGCGCGACGCTCCTTTCCGATGGCTCTTTGCGGGGAAACGGTATTGGCTCTGGTTCCATGAGTGCCGATCACCCCACGCGCCCAGGAAATGCCCATGGTCAAGGTTTCGGCGTGGGCCGACTGTTCGGAGGGCTGGGCGGTGACTTCCGGTTTGCCGGCCGCATGCTGACCAAAAACAAGGGCTTCGCAGCCACCGCGTTGACGACGCTCGCGTTGTGCATCGGCGCGAACACCGCGATCTTTTCGATGCTCTATGCGCTCGTGCTCGAACCCCTGCCGTTTCGCGAGCCCGCCAAAATCGTCGAGGTCTACAACTCGTTCCCCAAGGCGGGTCTCGACAATCTGCCGAGCAACGTCGTGCAGTATCTCGACTTCAAGGAGAACGCGCCGGCGTTTGAAAATCTGGCGCTGTGGCGCGGGGGCGAATCGACCTTGGGCGACGCCGGCGCCGTGACGCGCCTGAACTACGCCGCGGCAACCGCCGAGATTTTCGATGTGCTCGCGGTGCAGCCGTTGCTGGGGCGTTTTTTTAGCACCGAGAATCATGTCCCGGCGGCGGACAAGGTGCTGGTCCTCACGCATTCGTTTTGGCGCACGCAATTTCAAGCCGATCCCACCGTGCTGGGGCGCACCTTGGTGCTCTCAGGAGACACCTACGAGATCATCGGCGTGGCCCCGCCGCGGTTCGAGGCCTTCGACGCGCAGGTCAAATTTGTCACGCCGTTGTCATGGCCGCCGGATCAGGTGACGCAAATGGCGCGCTACGGGGTCAACCCGCGGCTCTACGGTCGGTTGACGGACACAGCGACGATGGGCGCGGCGTTTTCGCAGGTGGCGGCGTTGGAGCAAAAGGTCTACGACGAGGGATCGCCGGGCTTGCGTGATTTCCTCGATCGCACGGGCCATGTGATCGCCGTCGCGACCGTGCATTCGCAACGGGTCGCGCCGGTCAAGGCATCCCTTTATCTGCTGCAGGGCGGCGTGCTGTTTGTGCTGCTGATCGGCTGCGTGAATGTCGCCAACTTGATGTTGGCGCGGTCCAATGCCCGGCAGGGCGAGCTGGCCATCCGGGTGGCGTTGGGCGCGAGTCGCGGCATGATCGCGCGGCAGTTGCTGGTCGAGGGCGCGTTGCTCACCGGGATCGGCGCGCTCATCGGTCTGGGATTGGCATGGTCCGCCCTCGGCACAATCAACCATTTCACCGCGCAGTTGCTGCCCAATGCCTTGCCGTTTGGCTTGGACTCACAGGTGCTCGGCTACACGGCGCTGATCTCCGTGGTGATGGCGTTGGTCATCGGCGTGCTGCCGATCGCACATGTGCTCGGTGGTAATCTCGTGCAAACGATCCAAAGCCAAAGTCGCGGCGCCTCGACCGGCCGGGGCGTGCGGGCGATGAGCAGCGTGCTGGTGGTGTTGCAAATGGCGTTTGCCCTCATGTTGTTGACCGGGGCGGGTCTGCTGATCCGCAGCTTCGCCGAAGTGACCGCGGTGAGCCCGGGATTTAATCCCCAGGAGGTCGTCGCGGCCCGGGTCGCCCTGCCGCGTGAATACCAGCAGGACAACCGGGCGCAACGGTTTGCCCAGCAACTCACCACGTCCTTGCAGGAAATCCCGGGCGTGACGGTGGGTCTGGCCACGGCCACGCCGTTTCTGACCGGCATGGCGATCAATACGATTTCGGTGCGTGACTACGTGGTGCCACCGGGCGCGCCGCAACCGGGCGCGTTTCACTTTGCGGCGTCTCCCGGCTATCTGGCCGCGCTACAAATCCCGCTGCGCGAAGGGCGTTGGTTCAACGAATCGGACACCGCGGAAAGCCGTCAAGTGATGGTCGTGGATGAAGATTTCGCCCGTCGCTACTACCCGGAAGGCAGCGCAGTGGGGCATCACGTGACCTTCGGCCGAACGCCGGAAAACGAGGAGGACTGGCCGGTGATTATCGGGGTGGTCGGCAACGTGCGGCACAACGGCGTCGAAGAAGACAGTGGCAATCCCTACATTTACCACGCCGTCGCGCAGGGCGGTTTCGGAACCTTGAGCGTGTTCCTGCGCACCGCCCGACCGTCCGCCGAGATGGTGGGTTTGCTGCGCGAAAAAGTAACCGCGATCGATGCGACTTTGCCCGTCTATGAAGCCGGACCGATGACGGGGGTCATCAGCCAATCATTCAGCGACCGTCGCGGCATCATGCTGTTGCTGGTGAGTTTTGCCGGCCTGGCGCTGGTGCTGTCGGCCGTGGGCATCTACGGCGTGCTGGCCTACGACGTTTCCCAGCGCACGCGGGAGATCGGAATTCGGGGCGCGATCGGAGCGAGTCGCGAACAAATCGTGGCACTCATCCTCAAACAAGGGCTGTGGAAAACAGGCATCGGGTTGGTGCTCGGTTTGATCGGTGCATTTTCCCTCAGCCGTTTCATGACGAGCCTGCTCTTTGAGGTGAAGGCGACGGACCCGTTGGCCTACGTCATGGTTTCGGTGGTGTTGTTGATTGTCGGTTTGTTGGCCAGCTACCTGCCCGCCCGTCGCGCCGCCCGCATCGATCCCAACACGGCATTGCGGGTGGAATAGGTCCGGCCTTCCCCTCGGACCGCGGAAATGGGTATTGAAATGGTATCCAGGGTTGCAGTTCGTGGTCGTCCCATGGAACTACCGCGGGGCCGCACCGCGTCGCGTTCCCTGCCATCACACTTCGTATGCCCTCCACCCTTCCTGTGCAGATTGAAGCCCTTATTCCGCAGATCCCCGCGTGGCGGAACGCCCGGGCCATCCGTCACGAACGTCTCAGCGGCGGCTACTCCAATGTCGTCCACAAGTTGTTCGTCGATGATAAGACTTATGCTGTCCGGATAAACGGAGAACAGCACCGATTCCTTGAGCTCAACGCCGCGGATGAGGTGGCGGTGATGATGCTGGCGGCGGAGCACGGAGTCTCTCCCCGAGTATTGGAGGTGCCCGCACGGTCGGACGTGTTGATCACCGAATTTATCGATGGCGGAACGCTCTCGGTGGAAAGCGCCCGGGACCCTCGGACGCTGGCTCGCATCACGGGTCTGCTGAAACGGATCCACCAGCTGCCTTATAGCGGCCAACGCTGCAGCACGCCCTTTTCCTTGACCCGGGGCTATCTGCGGGGAATTGCGGAGCTGGGACTGGCTTGCCCGCCGGACTTGGCCGGGTTTCTGGACGAGATGGATCGCATTGAGGCTACGCGTAAAAAGGACCCCGGCTACCGGCAGCACTACTGCCACAACGATCCGTTCACCCACAACCTGTTGGAGGGGCAAGACGGTGAACTTAAAATCATCGATTGGGAACTCTCGGGCCTGGGGGACATCTGGTTCGACCTCGCCACGGTTTCGTTCTCCAGCGGTTTCGATCGACGGTGCGATGAAATCCTCTTGGAGAGTTACTTTGGCCATTACAATGAGCCGCAGCTCCAAACCCTGCACGACATGAAGTTCGTCTGCATGGTCCGCGAAATCGGCTGGGCCCTGATGCACACCGCCTTGGAGCGCAACCGCCCCAATCCGGGCCCCGGTTATATGGACTTCGCCCTCTCCGTTTTGAACCGACTCAAGCAAGGTCTGGTGACGTTGATCTGAACCGAAAAAATAAAGTTGTATCGAAACATTGGTTACGCGGCCATGCGATGCTCCCAGCGGCCGCCAACTGAAGACCTCAACCCTCGAAGCGGTCGGCTTATCCGGTCCCTTTCATCGTTGGCTCGGGCGGGGGCGTCGGGCAGACTGATCGGCTCATGCAAACTTTGCGCTTTGCTTTGCGTCGGCTCGCCGCTTCCCCCGGCTACACGCTCACGGCCCTGCTGACCCTCGCCCTCGGCATCGGCGTGAACACCGCCATGTTCTCGGTGGTCGATGCTTTGCTGTTTCGCAGCGCCCCGTTTCCGGAAGCCGACCGCATCGTGCAACTCACCGGTGCCGTGCCCCAGGGCCCGCGTCAGGTATTTTCCTTCGAGGAGGTGCAGGAGATTCGCGCCGGATCGACGGCCTTCGCCGCGCTGACGACCTTCAATCGCACGCAGTTCGTGGTCGCCGAATCCAACCACGCCACGGAACGCCTGGGCGGGGTGCTCGCTTCCGCCGAGATGTTCGAAACCTTTGGCGTGCAGCCGATGCTCGGACGTGCCTTCACCGCCGCCGAGACCGAGCCGGGGCGCAACGATGTCGTTCTGCTCAGCCACGCCTTTTGGCAACAACGCTACGGGGGCGATGCCGCCGTGCTCGGCCGCACCCTGCGCCTCGACGGCCGCAACGTGACCATCATCGGCGTGATGCCCGCTCACTTCGATTTCAACAAACTCTGGGGCCGCACCGCGATGTGGCAGCCGATCAACTTCACCGCCGAGCAACAGCAATGGCGCGACTATCGGACGTTCACCCTGATGGGGCGACTGCACGACGGTGCCACCGCCCACGCCGCCGCCCACGAACTGGCGGCGGTGGCCAACACTCAGCAATCGGCCCACCCTGACCTGTATTCGGGACTGCGATACCAGGCGCTGGCTTTGCCGGAGGCGTTGTCCGATTCGCTCGGGCGTCAGATTTCGTGGATGCTGCTCAGCCTCGCCGGATTCGTGTTGCTCATCGCCTGCGCCAATCTCGCCAACCTGCAGTTGGCTCGCGCCACGTCCGGACTGCGCGACCTCGCCATTCGCACCGCCTTGGGCGCGTCGCGGGCGCGCTTGATCACCCAGCAATTGGCCGAGTCGATCGTGCTGGCATTGGCGGGAGGTCTGCTCGGCATCGTTATCGCGCAGGGCATCAATCGCGTGGTCGAAAGCCAATTGCTCATCGACGGTGCGCCCGGTCTCGATATTCGCCTGAACGGCGCGGTGCTCGCGCTCACGCTGGCGGTCGCCGCGTTGACGGGCGTGGCATTTGGGATCGTGCCCGCCTTGATCGCCACGCGCGTCGACCCCAACGCCGCACTTAAAAATCAATCCCGCGGGTCCACCGCCAGTCGGGGCACGCGGCAATTGCGGCACGCGTTGATCGTCGGGGAAGTCGCGCTCGCGTTGGTGCTGTTGGCCGGGGCCGGCCTGATGCAGCGCGGGTTCGCCCAGTTTCTCCATCGCGACGTCGGCTGGGACTTCAACCGCGTGCTGACCGCCACGCTGCCACTCTCCGGCACCCTTTACCCGACCGATGCGTCTCGCCGCGAACTGTTCGAGCGATTGGAAATCAACCTGCGCACCTTGCCTGGTGTCGACAACATCGCCATTGCCACGTCGCTCCCCGTCGAGGGCTACAGTGCTGATCGTCAGGTGCTGATCGAAGGCCAGACCCCGGGGGACTCCGCCGTGCTGCCCAGTGCATTTCACGCGATGGTCACGCCGGACTTCTTTGCCACCATCGGTCTACCCCTGGTCGAGGGTCGCCTTTTCGCGCCCGACATCAAACGCACCGATCCGCATGTGGTCGTGATCAACCAGTCACTGGCCAATCAACTGTTTCCCCATCAAAGCGCCGTGGGACAACGCCTCGGCAGCATGGACAGCGGGATCGCGTATTGGTCCGAAATCATCGGGGTGGTGCCCGACGTCGAGGCGGCGGCCAACCTGAGCAATCCATCCACCCGGTTCGTCGTCTACAAAGCACTCGTGCACGAGCCCTGGGGCTTCGTCTATCTGGCGGTGCGCAGTCAGGCACCGGCCTCGTTGATCGAGCCACTACGCCGCGCGATTCTCGCCCTCGAGCCCGACCTGCCTCCCGCCGCCGTCGCCACGGTGCCGCAAACGGTCGATGCCAATCACCACAACCTGGTGCTCGCGGCCAGAACGCTGACGGCGTTCGCATTGCTGGGTCTGGCATTGGCCGCGGTGGGCATCTACGGCGTGATCGCCCATCTCGTCACTCTGCGCACGGCGGAGTTCGGCGTGCGGCTGGCCTTGGGAGCGTCTCCGCGCAACGTTTTGCGGTTGGTGCTGCGCCAAGGCCTTACGCTGACCGTCATCGGCCTGATGCTGGGACTGGTGGGCGCATGGACTCTGGGTCGATTTCTTCACGGCATCATGCCCCGTCTGTCCACCGCGGCGCCGGGCACCATACTCGCCCTCGCCGGGCTCTTGCTGATCGTGGCCGGTGTGGCGTGTTACTTGCCCGCCCGCCGCGCGACCCGGGTCGATCCACTGGACGCACTGCGCAGCGAGTGAGTCAGCACACGCCGACACGTTGGCATCACGCCGGGACCCACCGGACGCCCGTGGTAATCTCAACCTGACTTGAAAATGCGACGGTGTTACCGACTGTGGGGAGATGGGTGATTCTCAACTCCAGGTAACGGCAGGACCGATACGCACGCGCAAATCAAACCGTTTTTCCCAGCAATGGTTGGGAGGTCGTTGGCGCAGCGCGCTGGTATGCCTGGCGGTGGGTCTGCTGACCGCGAGCGAGGCGGTCGCCGAGACACCCGCGAACGCTGTCACCTACGAGGCGTTCGGGGCGGTCGGAGATGGCGTGACCGATGACCTTCCGGCCATTTGTGAAGCCCATGCCTACGCCAACACGCACGGTCTGCCCGTGCGGTCGAATCCCGACGCAACCTACCATCTGGGACGGCGCGCGCTTACGGCGGTCATTGAGACCAATACCACCTGGTCCACCTCGCGCTTCATCATCGACGACAGTCAGACGGTCGAGAACCACAAGCGGTCGCTATTCGAAGTGCGGTCGCGCCTGCAGCCGGTGCCGCTCGCCATCGATCGGCTCACACGCGGCCAAGATCGCCTCGATGTTAGACCCGCAACCGACTGCCTCGTGTGGGTGGAAAACGAGGACCGACGCATCTTCATTCGCCGCGGTCTCAATCAGAACAACGGCACCGCCCAGCAGGAGGTTTTCATTCTCCGGCGTGACGGCTCAATCGAGGGCGCGATTGATTGGGACTACGATACGGTGACGCAGGTGGAGGCGCGGCCCATCGATCCCGAACCGTTGGTCGTGCAGGGCGGCCGGTTCATCAACATCGCCAACCGCATGCGACAAGAAGTGGGTTACAATTATTGGGCCCGCAACATCGCGATCACTCGTTCCAACACCGAGATCGTGGGACTGGTGCACGAGGTCGTGGGCGAGACCGATATCGGCCACCCTTACCGCGGGTTTCTCAGCGTGGAGCGGTGCGCCAACATCACGCTGCGCGACTGCTCGATCGACGCCCGCAAGACGTATCAAACCATCGGCTCGGCTGGGAAGCCGGTGCCAATGGGCAGCTACGGCTATCACGCGTCGTTCGTGGTGAATTTTCGCATGCTGGGCTGTCGGTCAAACGACATTCTCGACCGCACGCGGTGGGGCGTCGTCGCCACCAATTTTATGAAGAACATTCTGGTGGAGGATTGTGAGCTTTCCCGGATGGACGTGCACATGGGCGCGTCCGGTGACTACATCATCCGCCGGTCCACCCTCGGTTACATGGGACTCAACGCCATCGGCCGGGGTCGCTTGCGCATCGAGGAATCGACGCTGCACGGTGACAGCTTGGTGAGCTTTCGATCCGACTATGGATCGACGTGGCAGGGCGAGCTGCTGATCCGCGACAGTCGCTGGCTACCCCGAGCCGATCTCGGCGGGAATCTCTCCATGTTCCATATGAACAACGACGGCACCCACGACTTCGGTTACACCTGCTCCATGCCGGAGTTGATTCGCATCGAGGGCCTGTTCGTCGACGACTCTGGTCTCGAGAGCAACGAGATCGGGATGGCGTTTTTCAATGACCCGATCGGTCCGCCGCGCGCGGAGCGACCGTTCCCCTACCTCCTCACGAAGCGGCTCGAAATCAGCGATCTCACGACCGCCCGCGGCCTGCCGAGGCGGGTGAGTGACAACCCGGCCTTGGTCGAAGCGATCACAGTCGTGGCGGCACCAGATGTGGTGGCAGCCGGCGCGAGCGATCGCCCTACTCCGCCAACGGACGAATCATGATGTTGCGGAACCACACGGGTTGTCCCTCCGCTTGCAGGGCGATGTGACCAAAGCTGATCTCGCGGGGCACCCCGGCGGCGAGCAGGCGTTGCGCATCGGGGTCGGTATCGTCGAGCACGGGATGCGTGTAGCGTAGCACTTCCACGCCATTGACCCGATGAATGACCTCCTCGTGTCCGTGCACCTCGATTTCAAAGTGCACCCATTCGTCCAACGGGAAGAGCTGTGACGTGGAGTCCACAATGTGCGCGGTCGTCGGTTCGCCGTTGAGCGTGAGATGCGTGCCGGGCGTGCAGGCGTTGCCGGTTTGCCTTCCGGCCTGCGTGCCTTCGGCGAGGAACTGACCTTCCAAGCTGACGGGCCAGGATTGGCCGACCGTCATGCTCAAAGGCGATTGCGAGTGAATCATGACGCCACTGTTGCGGCCGGTCCACACCGGCGCATCCGCCATGACTTGGCCGGTCAACTTGTAGTCCAATTTGAGCACGTAATGGGAATACGCGCTGTTGGTGTAGAGGTGGCCGAACTGCTGGTTAAAGAGCTGATAATCGTCGTAGACAACTTTGATGATACCGTCCTCGACGCGATAGGTATCGCGGTAGTTTTCCCCCACCGGATGTCCGGCGATCTTCACCGTCCACCCGTCCAAATTCTTACCATTAAAAAGCGGAATCCAATCGTTGGTATCGCTGGCTGCGCTCACCGTGAGGGAACAGGCCAATAATCCGATCAACTTAAACAGGCGAGGGGAAGAGACTTTCATGGGGTGGGGGGAATGGAGGGGAGTGGAGGCGTCATCATTCAGGCATCGGCAACACGATGCGAGTCACAGTCACAGAACCTTGGCCGGATTTCGATGGCCCCGCTGGTCGCAAGGAGAGCTGCAAGTGCTCAACATCTTCCAGACGCACCCGATCACCGGGAGCACCTCGGCCACGGGCGGGATACATCCAATAGGCCCAGTTGTTGGGATAACCCTGCGGCAACATCACGGCCGGCGAAAGACGCAAGTCTGCGAGCGCGACATCGAGATGGGTTTCCCCGTCAGGCAACGCGATACGCGTGCTCCACGCGGTGCCATCGACTTCGACCAGCGTGAGAATCGCCGGCAAAGGTTTGCCTTGGGACTTCATTTCAATGCGCAACCGTTCAACGCGCCCGAGATCTGCCCGTCGATCGATGATGCGTTCCTTGATCGACAGCGACGCCGTCAAATCGCGCCCGCCATCGGCATCCGCGCCGGTGGCCGCGATTTGAAATCCGTTGGTGCCGTTATCCGTCAAGTGCCCATACACGCGCTTTCGCAGCTCCCAATCCGCCCGGCTGTAGACCATGCGTTCCACATCGCCGGACTTGGCATCGAACAATACCACGGGCGCTTCGGCCGATACGATCGAGAGTCGAACAGCGGCCGGGTCCGACGGCGCGATCGCGACAATCTCTTCCCCGACCTTGGCCCCAAAACCCAACCGCCACCCCCCCACCCCCAGCACACCGGCGGGCAAGGTCGCCGCGTAAGTGTAACGGTGTTCGCGCGGCAAGGTGAAGCGGTGCTCCGCGCCGTCGTCTGAACGTGCGATCACGGCAACTTCTCTCGCCAGATTTGCGGAAATGACATCAGCCCGCACGATCACGGTTTCGCCACTCGCGAACGTGGTGCGCATTTGTGGTCGGATTTGTGCGGGTAGTTCCGGAGCTGCGGGGCAGACAAACTCGCGCAATCCCACGGCACCGATCATGGCGGGCAACGCGGCCGTATCCACTCTGTCGTGACGACTCAGCACGTAGACTCCGGGCTTCACGCCGAATGTGCTGCGACGGGCCGTCGCCTCGTGCTGATTACCGGCATCGAGTGGCGCCACTTGAAACGTCTCACCAAGTTCGACAAGTCGCACGGTCATAGGCCATTCGCGCGAAACGAGCCGCGACGCGAGTTGCTTCGCATCCCACTCCAGCGCGAACGGGTCCGCCACCATCTCCGCGTCCGGATAGACTTCGAGTCGCCAGATCCCGGCGCCCAGTTTGTCCAAAAAGTAGGCGCCCGAACCCTCGTAGCTCACGATCGGCGAACTGCCACTTCCGACGATGCGCTCCAACTTATCGGTTCGGGTCGGAGCCGATGCCGTGTCGTTGGCATGCATGAAGACCTCGTCGGTCACCAGCTCGCTGGAGTCTTCTTCGTAACTCACGCGAAAGGGCCCGAAGGTGCGGTTGGCCGGGTAGTCACCGTAACGCGAATCCGCCGGAATTCGGCGCATGACCTCAGCCGCGATAATCGCACTCACCGCTTTTTTGGGCGAATGCACCAAGTTCAGCCAATGCGTCTGCCACCCGGCATTGGTGGGCGCGGTGGCCAGCATGTCGTAGGAAAACATGGCCGCGAACTGCGCCCCGACGCCACGAAACGCCCGCGCCATGGCCGGATACATGTAGCCCGAATCCATGTCGCCCGAATCAAACTCATACACGATCAACGGCAGGTCCCGCACATCGGGCCGCAGCAAAGGCGTGTAATCATCGACGGTGCGCAGGTAGTTTTCGGTGAGCGCGTGTTTCGAATTCAGGCCCGTGGGATACCAGCCAAAACTGCCGCCCTGCACCTGCGAAGCGAGCGTTGGCGGGATGATGTCAAACGTCTGACTGATGTTGTGAAACGTGACTTTTTCGCAGCCCGTATCGCGCACGGCCTGCACCAGCGCATTGATGTAGTCCACCGACCCCGTGAAATCCTCCGGATGATGCCACGGCTCGTTGATCATCTCGACGAAGAGGATCTGCGGTTCGTCCTTGAGCGCCACGCCGGTGTAGGGATTCACGTGCTCCAAAAACTGGTGCAGGTAATTCACCTGCGCCGCGATCGCGGCCGGATCGAGCCCCAGCACGCGTTTTTCGTAGTGCGCGGCAAACCCCGGATAGTCGCCGTCGGACGGTGCATCGGGCCACCACGCCGAGTAGGTGTGGATGGGATTGAAGAGGATGAAAATACCGCGTTTTTTCGCCTGATAAATCGCGTAATCGAGCACATCGATGTGTTCGTTGACGATGAGATTGCCCGCGATGTCGCTGCTCTCCCAATCGCCCCAGGTCGCCAATCGCACCCCATCCCAACCCATGCGGGCGAAGTGCGTGAAATCCTGTTCCACCAGTTGTTTACGATCAACCCCCAGGCGACCCGCCGCCCGGAAGTCACTGGCCGATCCGAGATTGTAATTAGCCCCGAACAGCGCGACCTCACGGTCATCGGCGCGCCAACGGATCACACCGCCGTCATCGAGATAAACCAGCTCCTCGGCTCGGATTGAAACCACCGCTACGAGGACGATCAGAATGCAAAGTAAGGTCGGGGTTTTCATTGTGATTCAGGATTGTCCCCCGGCCAACACGGCGGGAGGAATGGCCGCTAGTCGACCTGACCGGACAGCAGGAGCCGACGCGCTCTGCGCGCTCACCTCAAAGTGGGTTACACCGATCGGCACATGCACCGCGACGGCGGCAATACCGGCTTCGGTTTCGACCACCACGGGTCCGACCACATGTGCTCCACCCGTGACGGTAAACGTGATCGTGTCCACCGTCTCCACGCACAACGAGCCGGCGTCATCGTGCAGGCCCGCGTAAACCAGCAGCAGGTCGGATTCATGGGGCTGACGCACGATCTCCCGCTCATCGCTCCACACCACCAAATGCGTGGGCGTCCCCGGCGTCATCACACGGTGTCGGGCCACGATTCCACCACCCATCCGCCCTACCGCCTCCAGCGCGCCGGGCACGTAATCGATTGCCTCAAACACAAAAGGCGGATGCGGCAAATGAAGCCACTGCGCATGCGCCGGCGTGGTGGCCGGTGCGACCACTTGGTCGTTGATCAGCAGCTCCACCGTTTCGCAATTGCTGAACACCCACAGCCTCCGCCCCGGGAGTTGCTCCTGCCAATACGTGGCGGCAAACACCATCGGACCCACGCTCCAATTGACGCCAACCTCGGCCGCGTCGCGTTGGCTCCGGTAGAAATAAAACGAGAACTTCGGCAGGCGAAAGAAATCCATGATGCCGCACGCCGCGCGGGTTTGTTCGTAGCCGCGCGGGTAGTCGTTCATGGCCCACAGCCCATCGAGCACCGCCGGCGAACTCAGGGTGTCATTGAGCGCCTCCACATGATTGCGGGCCTGCTGCCACAGGGCGGCTTCGCCATCGCCGCGAAATTTGCGACTGTTCAACCGTCGATCGAGAATGCCGGTCCCGGCTTTCTGATCAAAACCCTCATTGGCCGCGTAGTATTCCCAGTCGCCGTATTCCGCCACCACCAGCGCCTTGTCGTCGTTGCGCCAGGTGTGAATCGCACCGTGTTGCCGGGAGTGGAAGAAGACATCAAAACCGTCCATCCAACCGCACGTGAACATCTGATCGCCCGGGTATTCCTCATGGCCGATCTCGTGCATGCGACGCATGAAATCCGCCGTCATCTGCGTCTCGTTCAGCGAGAGTTCCCACAATACCACACACGGATGATTGCGGTCGCGCCGCACCAACCGTCGCGCGAAATCCGCGCAATTTTCCTGGAAGGCTTCGCACCCAAAAAACTGCCAGCCCGGGATGCAGTTCGCCACGACCAACCCATACTCGTCGCAGGCCGTCATGAAGTGCGGTGACTGCGGGTAATGCGAGAGGCGCACGTAGTCGAAACCCGCTTCCTTGATCCGGCGCGCCTCGCGATACTGAGCGGCCCGAGACGCCGCGTAACCGACGCGCGGGAAATCCTGATGACGATTCACGCCGCGCAACCGCAATGATCGCCCGTTGATTTCAAAACCGCCGGAGCGGGAGAATCCGATCAGGCGAATGCCAAAATCAATGCTACGGCGATCCAGTTCGCTTCCGTCGGACACGCGGCGCACGACCACCGTCAACGTGTGGCGATGAGGTGTCTGCGGCGACCACAGTTTGGCCGCCGGCACCACCAGACGTTGACTGACGGCATGACGGGCGGCGGTCGCCACGCGGAACGCATTCGAAGTGTCGCACGCGACCTCGTCACCATTCTGATCGATGACGATCCAGTCCAACCGCACGCCCTCCTCCACCGTCGCCATATTCTCGACCTCCGCACACAGCACGAGGGTCGCGTCACCCTGGGCCACGGATTCTGTGCGAATAAAAATGCCTCCGGGAGTCTCTCCCTCGCGAATGTAGCTGGTGAGAAACACCGGCGGGTAGATGCGTAGCTCCACCTCCTGGTGAAGCCCGCCATACCAGCAAAAATCCAACTCTTCGTAAGGCTTGCCCGGCGGCACGGTATCCTGATGTCGGTTGTCGAGTTCGAGCGCGATTTCGGCCGTGAGTTTGCCCCGCACCAACGGGGTGAGATCAATCTCAAACGGAAGGTATCCGCCGACGTTTTTTCCCGCCTCCACGCCATCAACCAGCACGCGGGCCGTCTGCATCGCCGCGCCCACGTGCAAGGCCAGTCGCGCGCCTTCCACCAGCTCCGGCACCGGGATGGAGCGGGAGTAAAGACACACTCCGAACCACGGCTCGTTACCCTGTAAATCGGCCACAAACGGAGAATGCGGCAGGTCCACCACCACAGGCTCGCCCGCAGCGCTTTTCACCGCGGTCAAACGACGAAATTGCCACCCCTCGTTCAAGGGGCTGTGGCGCATGCCGGTGGTGCTGTCCGTGTTCATGCGTTTATCGCCGCGCGGTGGGCGTCGGGACCAAAATCCGGAAGGTCTTCAAACCGAGTCCCTTTCAATGAGACTCACCGGCACGACGACCCGGCGGGCGGTGACGGTTTGATGGGAGGTCAGGCGGTCGAGCATCGCCGCGGCATTCTCGGCCAAATCGCGCAGGGACTCGTCAATGGTGGTGAGCGGAGGATTGAGCGAGGCCGAGATGCCCTCGTTTTCGCCGCCGATCAGGCCGATGTCCTCTGGTATCCGTTTACCCATGACATAGGTGAGCATGTGCAGGCAATCGAGGGCCTGATAGCTCGTGCCCGGCACGTAGAGCGCGTCGGCATCGAGTTTGACGAGACGGGACAGCACCGACGTGGAGTTGTGACTCGAACCGACGAGGGACAACCGGCGGTCATCGGGGGCGATCCCCGCTTCCTCCATCGCCGCCCTGAAGCCTTGGAGCCGCACGCGGAACGGTTCGAGATCGCGACCGAGAAACGCCAGACGTTGCTTGCCCCGCGCGATGAAATGCTGCGCGGCGAGATAACCCGCACGGTAGTGGTCCGAGCATACCACGTTCTGCGTCGCGACCACATCGAAGCGGTCGAGGTAGACGATGTGAGTGCGTTCTTCGAGGCGGGAGAGCACCTGCCGCAGGGCTTCGTTGTAGGTGATCGCGATCACGCCATCGAGATAGAGTCCGCTGAGTTCCTCCTCGGGGTTGTTGGGAATCACCACGCCGATATTGCGCCGCGACAGGGCGAACGAGAGGTGAGCGGTCACGGTCGCGGCATAACCTTCAATGCGGTCGGAGTAACCCGGGTCCGTGATGAGCGCAATCTGGCGCAGGCGCACCGAGGCCTGCGGTCGCAGGCGCAGTTTGGTCGCGGCACTCAGGACCTTTTCGCGGGTCTCCGCCTTCACCCGGTCACGGTTGTTGAGGACGCGGCTGACTGTGCCCGGCGATACCCCGGCAACTCGGGCGAGATCGTAAATCGTCGCTTTGCGGGGGCGGGAATTCGAATCGGATGTTTCGTTTTTCTTAATCGGGAGAGAGGGTTGAAGATTACTCCACGACGCGGCCGCGACGCGCTTCCAGTTCATCGCGGATTTCGTAGGCCCGCTTTTGCGAGAGCGGGTAGATCGCGATCAGCCACAGGGCGAGCAAGGCCCAGATAAAGGTCGAGACGGCGAGCACGAGACGCATACCGAGGATGGTGCCCTCGCTCTGCGCGCCACCGAGCGCCGCGTCAAAACCCGTCAGGCTCAGCGCCACGCCGGTGCCAAAAAACGCCAGCGAAAAGCCCGTTTTCTCAATGAACGAAAAGAGGGCGCCCATCATGCCCTCGCGCCGGAAACCGTGGCGCAATTCGTCGTCGTCGCAGATGTCACCGAGCATCGAAGGCAGGAGCACCCGGATACCCGTCCAGACCGGACCGCACAGGATCGGGTCGAGTAGGATCTTCCACTGGTTACCCGGCGTGTAGAGGAACCACTTGCCGAACGCGCCGAACAGCACCAGACCAAATATCACCGCCAGGGCGACGCGCTTGCCGTAGCGATTGGCCAGCCAATTGACGGGGTAGATCGAGAGGATGCCGACCACCGCATAGCCTGACGAAAGAATGGCCTTCCACTTCGCCCCATCGACCAGCACGCCATCGTTCATGTGGTAGACGATGATGTAGTAATCGAGGTTGCTCGCCAACATGCCCGCGAGCACCTGGCAGATGGTCAACCCGACGAGCACCATGAAGGCGCGGTTGCTCATGGCCGCCTTGAACGCCGGGACCAAGTGCACTTTCTCCTGCACCGACGCCTTCTTGTAATAGCGTTCCTTGACGAACAGGCCGGGCACCATGCCGAAGAATCCCATGATCACGATGCCGATGATCCAGCCCACGACCTGCACGCCCGTCATCATCGACCCGAAGAACGCCAACCCCGCCAACGGAATCGCCCAGCTGTAAGTGAGCTCGCCGAGCTTGTGGAAGAAGCTGATGAACGCCCCCACCCGCGTGCGTTCCTTGTAGTCCGGCGTCATCTCATACGTGAGACTGCTCAGCGGAACATAGAATACCGAATAGCAGGTGTAAAACAGCAGCAGCATCACCGTCAGGTAGATCAACGTCGCCGTCTGCCCCCACCCTTCCGGCACCATCCACAACGCGCCAAAGGCGAGGCCCTGCGTGATCGCGCCGATGACGATGAGGGGCTTTCGCCGTCCCCACTTGGTGCGCAGGTTGTCCGAAAAAATACCGACAATCGGATCAGTGAGCGCGTCCCAAAAACGCGGGATCGCCAACACCAACCCGAGCAGAATCGGGTCGACCGCCAACACCATTTGATACACCGGGATCGCGAGGCTGTTGATGCCGGCGGTGCCGTAAAAATTGGCCAGGTAACCCGTGCCCAGCGCGGACTTTTCCCAGAACCCAATTTTATCGGACTCGCGAGTGGTGTGCTCCGAGCGCGGGGAGGCTGCGGGGGTCGGCGGAGATTGAGACATACGGGGTAACAAAGAGGACGAGGAAATATCGACCACGCGTCGCTCGAGGGATCACACGACACCAAGGCAGATGGGGGATGGGAGGGGCAACGCACCCACCCCGGACAATTCTTTACATCACAGTAGAAAACCGTCCAAAGCGGTGACGAAGCGCGTATCAAACACTCACAGCTTTGAGTTACAAACTTTCTTTTATTTGAGTAACTGTTTTACTCATGTTGTTTTTGTTTAATTTCAACTTCCGGAGAAAATATGGGTCAAAAGGCGCAATCCCGGCCTCGTTTTCTGCCCCGTAACGTCCCAACCTGCGCAGCGATGAAAGCGCTGCTGCTCACTGCCCCTTCCCGTCTTGAAATGGTGGATCATCCCACCCCTGTTCCCGCGGCCGACGAGGTGCAGCTGCGCATCCGGGCCTGCGGCATTTGCGGCAGCGATATTCACGGCTGGGACGGTTCGAGCGGCCGACGCCAGGTTCCGTTGATCATGGGTCACGAAGCCGCTGGAGAAATTTCCCAAGTCGGCGCGGCCGTGACCGACTGGGCGGTGGGCGATCGCGTGACGTTTGATTCCACCGTGTATTGCGGAACGTGTCCGGCCTGCCGACGCGGGGCGGTCAACCTTTGCACGGATCGGCGGGTTGTCGGCGTCTCCCCCGGCACGTATCGTCAACACGGTGCCTTTGCGGAATACCTGACCGTGCCCGCCCGTATCCTGTATCGCTTGCCGGCGAGTTTGTCGTTTGAACAGGCCGCGTTCGCCGAGCCGGTTTCGATCGCCCAGCACGCGCTGACCCGGGCCGACATCTCCCCCACCGACTCCGCCGTGGTGATCGGCAGCGGCATGATCGGGTTGCTTGTCATTCAATCCCTGCGGGCGGCCGGCGTTTCCCGTATCATCGCCGTGGATCGGGAGGCGACTCGCCTCGATCATGCGCGGGCGTTGGGAGCGACCGAGACGGTCGAGGTGACCACCGGAGATCCCGTCGCGACCATTCACGACTACACCGACGGTCACGGCGCGGACGTCGTATTCGAAGTCGTGGGTATCGAGCCCACCGTCAAACTCGCCATCGCCGCCGCCCGGCTGGGCGGCAAAGTCGTGCTCGTGGGCAACCTCGCGCCCGAGGTCACCTTTCCCCTCCAACACGCCGTCACGCGTGAACTCACCATCTTGGGCAGTTGCGGCTCCGCGGGTGAATACCCCGCCAGTCTCGAACTGATCGCGAGTGGCGCGATTCAAGTCGAGCCCATGATTTCCGCCGTCGTCCCATTGGCCGACGGCGCCGCCTGGTTCGCGAAGCTCTCCACGCCCGAAGGAGGCGCCCACCTGAAAGTGATTCTCCAACCCTGACAGACTTCGAGCGCGGGCCCCGGTCCTACCGTCGTTGCCACAGATCGATGCGACCGGCGCGCTCATAGGGTGGGTAAAATCCGAGACTGCCGGTCACCAAATCCAGTTGGCCGTCGCCATCGAAATCCGCGGCGTCGATCACGATCAGATGCGACGGATTGAACGCGAGCGGACGCGCGGTGAAACGCTGCTGACCGTCGTTTTCGAAACACACCATCGTCACCGCCGCCGGGTTCGTCCAATCGTTGAATCCACTGACACTCACGATGTCGCGGTCTCCATCCCCATCGAAGTCGATCACCAGCGGACTATAGGCGCCGGCAAAGTTGCCGATGCGATGATAACGGAAACTGCCCCGGCCATCGTTCTCCAACCACTGCACGCCGTGCCACGGTCGGGCCCCCGGGGTGGAGTAGTCGAACCCGTCGCCGTTGGTGTAGACGAGGTCGGGGTCGCCGTCGCGATCGAGGTCGGCGACGGTTAGTCCACTGCTGCCGTAATCCTTGTTGGTGGAACCATGAAGCACTCGCGAGGTGAAGCGACCCTTGCCGTCGTTTTGAAAACAGTAGACTTCCTCCCAGTCCTGGGAAATCAGCGCGATGATATCGAGGTCACCATCCCCATCGATATCGACCACGGGCGTATGAATCGCACCGGAAAGTTCGAGCAGCGACGTCTCGGTGAACTGCCAATTGCCGCGGTTCTCCAACCACGTGACCTGACCTTCCAGGTAGCCGAATTTCCCCACCGCCAAATCGAGATCCCCGTCGCCATCGAGATCCCCCGCCTGCACGTCGGTCACCCGATAGGTGTTTTCGATGATAACGTGGTTGCGAAACGTCATGTCGCCGAGATTTTCCAGCACCACCACCGCGCCGATGCGTTGGTTGCTCGGCGGCACGTATCCCATGCTGGCCACGAGCACGTCGTTGTCGCCATCGCCATCGATATCGACCACTTCAGCGTGCACCGCTCCGGCCACCGGTTCGCCAATGGGTTGCTCGATGAAGGTGCCATCAGCCTGACGCCGCAGCCACAACACAAGATGTCGCCGCCCTTCGGTCGCGATCACATCGGGCGTGCCGTCCTGATCCAGATCGGCCACCGTCAAATCAGTGATCCACGGTTCCTCCGTCCTGGGTGCACCGATGGATTGAGTCTGCAGAAACATCGGCGTGAGCAGAGACGAGGTCTCCGAAGACGACACCTCCGACTCCCGTGACACTGGTCGGCCACACCCGATCGTCAAAACGAGCAACGCGAGAACCGCAGACGGAGCAACAAATCGGGACATGGCAAACAAGGGGGTCACGAAGAAAAGCAATGCGGAGCCACAGGTCGAATGTTTCAACCCCACCGGGAGTGCGGTGACGACGTCATTCGACGTGGTAAATTTCGGCCAGGGCGATGCCCGAGGTGCCGTCGGCGCCCGAGACATGGACGGAGTAAACCCCGCTGGGTAACTGGAGCACCAGCGCCGCATCCGCACTGGCTGATGGAATGGCGAAGGCCCCGGCGCGATGACTCGCGTCGAGCGTGAGCGAAGCTCGCGCGTCATCCTGCCAATTGTCATTCGACGCGATCAATTCGGTGCTACCGTCCGGCAAACGACGAAAGACACTGAGACGCGGATCGAGCAACGCGCCCGTGACGCCCAACGGAGCCAAGGACGGACCAATCCCCCGGATCAACACCAACGCGGGATCGGCGGTCTCGATCACAAATCCCGCGATCAACACGCCATCGCCGTCCCCCACCTCACCGCGCGTGGACAGGTTGACCAGATCGCGTCCATAGACCTCGGTGAGGACGATTTCGTCCGGGCTTTGCGCCCCTTCATTGATCACGGTGTATCCGCCGGGGCCGAGCGTAGCGACATCGGCGGCATCGGCCGAGTTCGCGTCCAGAGCAAACGCGCCCACTTCACGGCTCAATTCCTCCACGCGGTCAGCACGCGGTCCGGCGTGCCATGCATCGTTGTTCTGGATGGATTCGGTGGCATTTGCCGGATACAGCGCGAGCCGCGGATCGCGAACCACCGGGTCGACTCCGAGACGGCCCAACGTGGGACCCACGCTGCGCAAAAGCACTTCCTTTGACTCGTCCCCGCCCATCACGAAACCCGCAATCAGCACACTGTTACCAGCGCCGGCGCGCCCACGCGTGGAAAGGTTGAGCAGTCCGCGAGGCACCGCCCGCCCCTGCCGCAAAGCCTGCGCTTTGAGAAATGCATCCATCCCGACCTGCGACCCCAGCATCCGCCCGACCACATCATCGGCGGCGATATGGATACCGCCATAAAGACGGGACCGACCCGCTTGGTCGGCGGCATCGTAGTAGGTGGCCCACTGCAGCGTAATATCTGCGGCCGGCCCGATTTCGAAACGCAGAAAGTCGTTTTGATCAAAATGGAATTCGCCCAGGCCACCGGGAAAAAACGGCGTGCCTGTGAGCAGGGTCAGCACCTCGGCCGCGGCGCGGCTAAACGTGCTGTGACCGGAGACGTATCCGGGAAAGGCGGGCGAGACGAAGGTGTCCAACTGATACGGCACCCAGGTCGTGGCGAGAATCCAATCCACGCCGCCGACCTCGCTCGCAATATCCGCAGGCTTGCCCGCCCAGGCGCGAATCGCCACCTCGCCGATGTGGTCGGAAAGATGGGCGTGGCGTTGGCCGGTCGCCGCGCTCGCGGTCGTAATGACCTCCACCATGCCCTCCACCAACGGCAGGCCGTCGGCATGATACGACGGTTGCGCCGGATCGGAGGACTGCCCCAACCCTCCCATGTAACGGATCATCGAAATCGGGCGCGCGGAATCGTAGATGCGTTTGACGCCCCACGCCGTGAGGGCGGCATCGTAGAGACCACCATTGAGCGCGAGGTAACCCCGCACATCCCATTCCAAGGCGGAGAGCTCCGCGCCTTGTCCGGCGTAGCGGCGCACGAGCCGAGGGTCATCGGCGATCTCATTGAAGAGCACATTCCAATGTCCCGGTGGCGTTTCCGAGGAAGGACCGTCGGCCCAGAACTCGGCCAAAACCCGACCGTAGTCCGCGTGTAGTGCAATGTTGGGCACATAGGCCTCGCCGGTCACCGGGTTGAGCGCATGGCCGGTGCCCGCATTCGTGCCGAGGGGATTGTTGAGCAGGCTGCCGGGGGAGATATCCAGCGTCTCACCATCGGCCGGATCGAGATGCGCGGAAACCGCGATGACCTCAAGCGCCTGGGCTTTGAAGTCGGCATCGGTGGCGGTGCCGAGTTGAGGGGGCGGCCCCGGATCGATGGCAAACGTCGTCGGCGTGGGTTTGACGAGCGCGAACGGCGTCATGTTGCGCGCATTGACGCCGACAAACGTCTGCACCGATTCGCCAATGGGGATGCCGTTTTGGGAAATCGCATACGCGAGCGCGAGAGGTTGCCACGCGTTGGGATCGACCATGGCGGTCCCGGGCGTCGCCACGATCATCGGCTCATTCACGGACGCATAACCGGTGAGGTCGGCATAACGCCCGCGCTCATTGGCGCCGTCGTCGAGGGTCGCCGCCAAGACGGCGGCAGCGATGCGGTTGCCGACCGCGGCCGGAGAATCGCCCGCGGTGAGCGTATGGTCGGGGTCGTAACCGAACTGCGCCATCAACCAACGAAAGCCGAACAACGACCGCGCCGCTCCGGGGCTGAGTCGGAACCGCTCCGTCAGCAACCGATAGGCCGCGTAACAGGTCGCTTGATGATGCGCGGCTTCGCGCCCTCCGACCACGCCGGCGGCCGTTATCGTCTCTTCGCTGAAAATGGGCTCCGCCCGGCTCCATCCCTCGGGATGGTAAGCCCAATACGTATCCCAAAACACCGCCGACAAATGGTAAAGATTCCGCGCGTGCACCGGCGGGTCGGGATAGTCCTTCCGTATCGCGGCGAGCAAAAATTCATTCCACCACCGCGCCACGGAATATTGCCCCGGATCGAACGCGATCTCGATCACCGCCGCGTCACTGTCGACCGTTCCCTGCGGATTTCGCGCCACCACGGTGTAACGGCCGGCGTCGATGGGCTGGGCACGTTCGATGGTAAAGGATTGGCCGGTGGCGCCCGCGATGGTGACGCCGTCCCGCTTCCATTCATAAATCGGCGCCGGGATGCCGGTCGCTTCGACGGAGAGTTCGATTCTTTGCTTCAGCTCAAACTCGCCTCCGGTGGGTTGCGTCGTAAAGACGGGCGCGATCGGTGCGAGATCGGGCTCTTCGAGCACGTGCAGTTGGTTCGTAGCCAGGTTCTCGACCCGCTGCACGACGCCGCTCGGCCAGCGCACGGTGACGCGATCGACCGCGCTACCGGCATGGGCCCCCAATCCAAAATGCAACGCGCCTTCGCGCTGGCCGATGTAGGCGTTGGTGGGATTGAACAGATTGGTGCGGGAGGCCCCGGCATCGGAAACCGTCACCACCGCCCCATAACCCGAGCGATTGGACGCATGACCGCGAAACTTAAACCGGATCCAACGGTTGCCGTTGGCGGTGGCCGTGTTGCGATACGCCATCGCGGGGCCAAAGGTTTGCGTGAGCAGCACGTCCTCGTCGCCGTCGTTGTCATAGTCCCACACCACCACCGCCTTGGAGAGGCCCGTGTCGCGCACGCCGGCAATATTGGAGAAGTCGTTGAAGCGTCCGCTGCCGTCGTTTTGTCGCAACGCGGTTTGATCGGTCAATGCCGCGTAGAACGGCCCCGCCGGACCGAGTTCGGACGCGTCCATGCCGTTGGCCACCATGAGGTCCGGATCACCATCGTTTTCGTAATCGAAGAACGCCGCCCCCCACCCCCACCCGGTGCGATCGACGCCGGCGGTGGTCGCCACCTCGGCGAAACGGCGGTCACCGAGATTGCGATACAGTTTGTTGCCTTCGTGCGTGCCACTGCGCTGGTGAAAGAACGGCTCGTAAATCGAAGTCACAAACAGATCGAGCCGACCATCGCCGTCGTAATCCGCCACCGCCACCCCCATGCCAAACTCCTCCCGGGCCAGGCCCGACGCGGCGGTGCCGTCGGTGAACGTCCCGTCGCCATTATTCCAATACATCCGACTCGACCCGAAATCCGCCACCAGCGCGAGATCGGGCCAACCGTCGTCGTCAAAGTCGGCCCAAGCGGAAGAAAACGCAAAATGCTCCGCCTTCCCCACCGGCGGCTGCACCAACCCCGCGGCCGCCGTGACATTCGTAAAGTGCGCCGGTGCGACGGCTCCCCGATTGCGCAACAATACCGAGTGCAACGCGTTTTCCGCAGTGTCGGGCACGCCCCATTCGCTGACGTAAATATCCAGCCAGCCGTCCCGATCGTAGTCCACCAGCCCGACGCTGTAGCTTTCGTGGTCGGCCAGCGCAGAGGTCACCGCCGCGCCGCGCGCAACGGCCTGTTCGGTGAAGTGACCAGTGCCATCATTGATGAACAGCAAGTGGCGCGAGCCGCGATGCATCACCACCACGAGGTCGGCATCGCCGTCATTGTCCAGATCGCCCGCCCCAAAGGCCGCGGCATTGACCGCGGCGCCCAGGCCTCTCGCTATCGCTTCGTCGACAAAGGTGCCGTCGCCGCGATTGCGAAAAAGCAGCGGCGGCGCGTCGTAACGTGCGGTCAGCAAGTCTGTCCAGCCATCGCCATCAACATCGACCGCAGCGGCTCCGGCGTGATTGGACACGACGGTCTTGGTGATGCGGCCGGCTTCCGTGGCGCCTCGCAAGGGCACCGTCGCTTGATCCGCGTGTTGATAGACCAGCCCGCTGGCTGTGGTGACGTCTTCGAGCGCGGCAGAGAGCAACACGGCCGGAATCAATCCACCGAAGAAAAACGCGCAGCGAAGACCGTGTCGGTTCATGGCAGTCGGGAATCAATGGCGGACCGCAGCGCGGGATCAGAAGCAGAGTCGAGAAATGACCGGGCCTGCCGCCAGGCCTGCACCGCGGCGGGACGCTCTCCGGCGGCGGCCTGGATGTCGCCCCAGGTGAGGTGCACGACCGGATTTCGCGGATCGCGATCCACCAACGGGCGATACGCGTCGAGCGCGGCGCGCGATTCTCCCTGCCGTAGGAAAAGTTTGGCTTTGTTGGTGTAGGCTTCGGCGTAGGTCGGCCACGCCGCGATGGCGCGGTCGTAGTCCGCCACGGCATCAGTCGTGCGACCGGCGCGAGCATGGTCATTGCCACGGCGTAGCCACACTGCCGCCAACAATGGCATCACTCGCGACGAGTCGGTATGTAAGGCGACGGCTTCGGTGAGCACCGTGATGGCGTCATCGAGTTGCCCGGCTTCATAAAACAACTGGCCCAACATCGCCCGCGCCGCGACATCGTCGGGCGCGAGGCGGCGAATCTTTTCCAACAACAATCCGGCGTCGGCCCGCCGATCGGCCTGCCAATGCAATGACGCCAACTCACGCAGAGCCGCCACGTTATCGGGCGCCAGACGAAGGGCCGTTTCGAGGCTCGAACGGGCTTGAGGCAGATCGCCCGCCTGTCGCTCCATATCCGCCGCCAAGATCCACAACGCCACGGTGCGAGGGGTCGCCTCCAATCCCGCGCGGAGCTGTTGGGTGGCGCGGTCCAGCTCACCGGCGGCGCGCCACGCCGTGACCGCCGCGGGATAAAGCACCGCGAGATCACCTCCCGCCGCGAGGGCGGCCTCGTAGTCGAGGGCGGCCTCACGATGACGGCCGAGACGGCCCAGCGCGACGGCGCGAAACCGTCGCACCATCCAATGATCGGGTGCCACGGTTTCCATGCGTTCAAGGATGCGACCCGCGCCGGTGCCGTCGCCGGATTTCACGCGCTCTTCAAAAGTAATAGCCAGTCGCGTGAGATCGAAACTGTCGTAGTGCAGCGCATCCATCCACGGATCGTCCGGCAGGGGATCCTTGCGCTCACGCGCTTGTTGGCGCAGCGCCGCCGCCCGCTCGATGTCACCGGTGGCGGCATGGATCTGCGCCAATACGGCGTAGGCCGAGGACCATCCGGCGTTATCGACGACGAACGCTTCGAGCCGGCGACGGGCCGCGTCGGATCGACCTTGCGCGAGTTCATCGCGGGCCAACGCGATCGTGGCGTAACCATTGTTCGGATACTCCTGCAGGACGTCCTGAAACGCCGTGAGCGCGGCGGAGCGTTCACCGGTTTTATAGTGCAGCTCGGCGAGCTGCAGACGCGCCGCCACGTAGGCGGGTTGCCGTCGCACCGTCTCGGCCAGCCAACGCTGCTCGGCGGCGGGGTCTCCCTGCTCGCGCGCGACGTCCGCGAGGTAGCGAGTGGAACCGACATCGGCGGGGTCGATTGCCACGGCCTGTTCGTAGCACGTCTGCGCCTCGACCAGAAAACTATTGGCGTGATAGAGCCGACCGAGGCGCGACCAGGCGGAGGCATCCTCCGGCGTGCGCGCGAGCGCTGTCTCGGCGGCGTCCACGCGTTCGCGCCAGGCGGCGGGAAAGGCATCGAGCACCGGGCGCGGCGGCGGCGTCACCGCCGCCGTATCGGTGGTTCGACTACACGCCGCGAGCAGAATCACGGCAGCGGCCACCAAGGGCCGGAGCAGTCGACTGCAGCGCCGGGCGCGAGCCGGGGCAAACGATGGGGAGCGGGAGAAGTGCGGGAGAGCCATACCGATGCGGCGGCCAGTGAAGCACACCGCGCTTGAACGGAAAACCAAGAAGGCCTCCCAGGATACGTCCAGGGAGACCTTCATTGCTCAACGGGTGGGCGCGGAAGCCAACCCCCTTTTTACCAGTCGAGCGTGGTGGAGATAAACCAGGTGCGACCTTGCTGAATACGGTAAACCGAGGGCGTGCCGTCGGAGTCGACGTTGATGGGAGTGAAGCCCTTGCTCTCGGTGAGATTGCGCAGGTTGACCTGCACGTTCCAGTTGAAGCGATCGTTCATGATGCGGCGACTGTAACCGAACCATACATCGAGGTAGACGTTGCCCCCGTCGGTGTAGGGATCGTCGAGATCGAGGGCGACGAGTTGTTCACTGCCACCGACGATATCGGTGATGGCGCGGAAACCGATGGCGGACTCCGACTCCCACCGCAACGCACCGCCCAGATTCCAGCCCTTGAGCGCCCCTTCGGACCAACTGTAGTTGGAAATGACATTGGCTCGCCACTCGCGGATCTGCGGGTTGGGTTTGCCCTCCTCGGCCTTGTAAGTGGCGAGGATGCGACCGGAGTTGAAGTTGGTGAAGTAGTCCTGGAGGTTGCCATTGACGCCCCAGCCGGCGTCGAAGGTTTCGGGACCATCCCACCAAACCGCGGATTGCCAGGTGGGCAGCACTTCTTCGATCCACTGGGAGAGTCCGGCGCCGATGTTGGCATTGACCGCTTCCTGGCGGGACACGTTGGCCATGATGCGCCAGTTGGGGGTCGGGTTGTAGGTGATCTCGACCTCCGTGCCTTTCGCGGCGACGTCGGCCGTCTCTTCGATGGCGTTGTCACCCCACATGGCGGTGGAGAAAAACTGCGTGTGGGTCTCGCCATACTGGGCGGCGAGTTGCGGGATCACGACCTGGTCAAACCACGGCAGCTCCCACTGGGCGGCGATGTCGGGACCGGTGTTGGAGATGCGGGAGTTCACCTGGTTCACCTCATACCAATTGAACTTCATGTTCAGCTTGTCCTCGATGAGATTGAGCGAGAACCCGTAGTCCTTGCCGGTGCCGGAAGGCGGCGGGATGACGTTGCCGAAGATGTCGAGATTGGCGGCGGCCGCGATGAAGTTTTCCGACTCGTTGTAGTGGAACGAAAGCCAAGGGAGGGCGTGGAACACCCCACCCCACGTGAACGTGTCACCTGCGACGCTTTCGGGGTCTGGCATCGTGTCATCCACAATCAACAGGCCGGTGGCCGAGTTGATCGCGGTCGAGGAAACGCGAGCCTCGGTGTTTTCGTCCTGACGCCAGCCGGCGAGCGCGACGATGCGATCGTTCCAGAAACGGCCCTGCCACACCTCGGCGGAAGATGTGATCTCGCTGGTGCCCAGGTCGCGACGTTTGTGCCCCCAAATGGATTCAAGCACATCGCCCGTCCATTGGTTGGTGCTCCAATTGTAGTAAGTGTTGGGCGTCGCACCCAGCAGCGTGTGGGGAATCGACAGGCCGGAGGCCGACGGCGAGTCGACCGTGCCACCGAGGTAGCGCAGACGCGTGAACTGCCATTGGCCGTCGTTGATGCGATCGGCGGGCCAAAGATAGGACGGCGAACCCGCGCGAATCTCGTTGTAGACGTCACTCTCGTAACCGGTTTCGCGGTTTTCGTAGTAGCCGGTGATCTGGTGCTTACCGAGCCATTTGGCCCAACCATCGCGCTCGGTAAAATCGAGCTGCCACGTGGCGGTGCCCCGGTAGGACTCGTTGTCGTTGGTGCCGATGTTGAGATTATCGAGCGAACGCTGCGGAATGAACAGTCCGCCGAAGTTGGTATTGGTGCGGCCGTCGGGGAGGTTTTCATTCACGTCGACGAAGACGCCGAATTCGTTGGAGCGGGTAAAGTTGAGCCCGCGGGACGAGAGATCCTCCTTAATGTAGGCGACGTTGAAAAACAGGTTCGGCAAAACTTCCTGATCCCATTCCACGGTGAAGGTATCGAGCTGCCGGTCATTGACCATGGGATTGAGGTTGAGCTGGTGAAACGGCAGAAAACTGTCGTCCCCAAAACCGAGCGCGGTCTGCACGAACACGCCATCGCGCCACGGTTGCCACCACGTCGCCCAGGTGTCTCCGTTGGCTCCTTCCTGGAAGGAATATTGCGGCACTCCGTCGGCCCCCATGGCCATGAGGTAACTGCTTTCCCCGGTGAGCGTGCCAAACTGCCCCGTGCCATTGCCCTGGGACGGATCATGGGTGGGACGGCCCGCCGCGATCCAACTCGAAACCTGATCGATGGGCGTGATCGAGTTGGGGTTGTTTTGGTATTGATCCGCGTTTTCGTAGCTGACCCGAATCGTGGTGGAATCAAAGGGCTTCCACGACGTCGTCAGGAAGTAACGGGCATCTTGGTATTTGGACGGCTCTTGTTCGTAACCCCGGTCGGCCCACAGGGCGGTGGCGCGCACGGCGAATTTACCGTCGGCCATGGTACGGTTGAAATCGAAGGTGGCGCGAGCGTCGCCCTGACTGCCGTAGCGCAAGCTCACTTCGTTGTAATCCTGGTTCAACATCGCGAGCTTCGGCGAATAGTCGATAATACCGGCGGGCTGACCGAGACCGAAGAGAATGGAATTGGGACCACGGTTCAGCGTGAGCCGGTCGAGATTGTAGGCATCGAAACCAAGCGAACCCCCGATCGTCGCGAAGTAATTGCGCGTGAGCGTCGCACTGCCCAGACCGCGCACGCGGTTGGCTGTCATCGGACTGGAAGCCGTGTTGTCGGCAAAACCACCAATGCCCTGCGCTGGCGCATCCGTGTAGTTTACCGTGCCTTCCGTATTACCCATGTAGGCAAACACATCATTGATATCCGTCGCGGCGGTGTCCTTGAGGAACTCAGCGGTCACCACACTCACCGATGATGCGACATCCTTGAGGCTGGTGTTGATCCGGGACCCGGCGAGCGTGCTGGTGGCACGGTAGCCTTTGTCTTCGGTCGCATTGATGGTGAAAGGCGAAAGCTCGACGATTTCGGAATCTTCGGGCGCATCGTCAGCGGCGCCGCTGGCCGCCGTTTGGGCAAACACATGGCCGGCTGAAGCCATCAACAGGCCGCCAAGCAAGGTGCGCAGACTCGGACATTGCGCCCGAGCAGACATGGGGAGGTTCACTTTCATAGTGTTGGGGAAGTCTGCCCACAGCCGAAACGCTGCGGACAAAAGGGGTGTTCAGGGTCGAGGGGTGTAGATCTGGGTCGCGGATGCCGAAAGGGGCTGTCCGGATAAACTGATCCGAAAAACCATAAGCGGTCGGCGACGGGGTAGTCGGGGTGCGATCGGGAAGTTGTTAAATTGTTTTATGATCTGCAATACTTTTAGATTTTTTTCGCCACTGATTCTTTCCCAGCAGGTAAGTTCAGCTCATTGACGAAGCTCGTTTCACCTATGATAACTAACCCAACCGAGCCGATTTAGCGGTTATTCACGCACGCCCTCCTCATGCCTCGATCTGACGCCTCCTCCGAAAGCCTCGCGCCCAAAAAAAGGCCTACCATCTATGATTTGGCCAAGCTTTCGGGGGTTTCACCCGGCACGGTAAGCCGCGTGCTCAACAATCGAGACCGGGTGAATTCGGACACCCGCGCTCGCGTGCTCAAGGCCGCGCGCCAACTCGACATGCGCCCACAAGCCGGCGTGCGCATGAAGCAGATCGCGGTGCTCTCCGAGCCCAACTATCCGGACCGTATTTCCGGCTACGCCGCTCGACTGACCTCCCACCTGTCCTTTGCCCTGGCGCGCAACAACGCCTGCGTGCTGCTCCCCGTCGACCCCCACAACGAACTGCCCGCCACCTTCCTCGATGGCATCATCGCCGTGACGTATGATCGCGAGATGCTCACCCTGCTCAAGGAGTTGGAGAAACGCATTCCCATCGTCTACATGGATCGATTCGACGGCGATGGTGACTACCACGCCATTTGCTCCGATCACGAAAACGCCGGTTACCTGGCAGGGAAACATCTCGTCGATCACGGCAAAAAACGCATCGCGATGGTCGCCAACAACGTGCTCCCCAATGTCGAACGGCAGCGCGGACTTCGCCGTGCCATCGCCGAGTCCGGGCAGACTCCGGATGACTATTTGCTCAAACTCTTTGATGAGTTTGAGACCCCCACCGCCTACGGCAGTTGGATCGCGCGCATCGTCCGCGCCGGGGCCGATGCCATCATCGCGCCGGGCTCCAGCTTGCAGGGAGTTAACTGCCTGCACGTGCTCGCCTACATTCTGGATAAAAAAATCCCCGACGACATCGCGTTGGTGGCGGGGGAAACTCCCGGCATTTCGGAACTCTTGCAGCCCCCGCTGACCACCGTGTTGGAACCCCTCCCGGACATGGCCGATCGCGCCGTTGATTTGATTCTGCGACTCGCGGCCGGAGAAAAACCCACCCCCGAACGCACCTTGCTGCCCGTCCACCTGATCGACCGCGCGTCGGTCGTTTGATTTCACCGCCCACGCTCCCCCCTTTTATGTCCGCCAATTTCGAAGAACTCGATTACCAAGAAACTCCGCTCGGTCCGGTCAGCCTGCGCCGTCAGGTGCTCAAGATGTTCGACAACCGCGAGATTCATGAGGTGAAGCTCGGTAACGACTACCTCATGTCATCGCTCTTCACCAAAGTGGAGGAGGAGTTGTCCAACCTGAGTCTCGCCGCGCTCAATCACCCCGCCCCCGACGTCGTCGTCGGTGGCCTGGGTCTCGGCTACACCGCGTGGGTGGCCCTGCAGCATGAGCACGTGAAGTCGCTCATCGTGGTCGACTACTTGCAGCCCGTCATCGACTGGCATCGCAAGGGTCTGGTGCCGCTCGGTCCCAAACTCACGGCCGACCCGCGCTGCCGGTTCGTGCACGGCGATTGGTTCGCCATCTCAGCGGCGGATGGACCGGGCTACGATCCCGACGAACCCAACCGAAAGTTCCACGCGATCCTGCTGGATATCGACCACTCTCCCGACCACCTGCTGCACCCGCGCCATGCGGAATTTTACAGCGAAGCCGGACTGCGCGCTTTCGCATCGCGGATCCATCCCGGCGGCGTCTTCGGCCTGTGGTCGGACGACCCGCCCGAAGACCAGTTTCTGGCCAACCTGCGCGCGGTGTTCCCGCACGTCGAAACGACGGTCGTCGCGTTCCCCAATCCCTTCCTCCACCGCGATTCGCACAGCACCGTTTACGTGTGTCGGCTGGACGGGTGACGCAGACGGTCTTTAACGCAGAGCCGCAGAGCGCACCACGTTTTAACAAGCAGCATGCTCAGGGGAAATCGGTCATAGCGACGCCCGCCGATAAACCGCCTGTCTTATTTAGAAAATGAGCGTGCTGGCACGCGATAACGCTTGCCTCTCAGTGGCAACGCACCGCGTTCATCGCGCGCAAGCGCGCTCCTACTGGCCGACCAGGGCAAGCCCCACCTCTATAGCGGGACAGGAACCAGCGGGCGTCTCTGCGTCTCCGGGTTAAAAACAGCGTTGCTGCGGCTTAAACGGACGACTTGGGATCGTCGGGGTTTTCACCTTTCGATTTCGGCGATGGCTTCGGGACGGCCGGTTCTTCTCCCGTCAGCTTCCCCAGGTATTCCGGGAGTTGGACGCCGACGTTTTTGGTGATTTCGTGGAGCGGCGGCAATGATCCGATGAGACCGGAGAGGAAGTTGGTGGTGGCTCCTTTGCCTCCGTCCTTGCTGGCTCCACTGTCCCACACGGTGACCTTGTCAATCTTGAGGTTAGAGACGGCCTTGACCTGCTCTTCGACGAGCTTGGGCAATTGCTCGATGACGAGCATGAGTTGCGCCTGCTCTTCGCTGCTGAAGGCGGCGACGAGATCGGCAAAGCCCTTCGCTTTGTTCTTGAGCACGGCTTCCACGCCTTCGGCTTCGGCGAGCATCTTGAGACGCGTGCCATCGGCTTCAGCGGTGAGCTTGAAACGCAGACCATCGGCCTCGGCTTGCTTCACCGCTTTGAGACCATCGGCTTCGGCCTGCTTTTGGAGGCGGACGGCGTCGGCTTCACCCTTTTGCACGCGGCGGATTTGTTCGGCCTTGGCTTCGGCGTCGACGATCATTTTTTCGCGGTTCACTTGGGCCGGCACGATGACGTTGGCTTCCTGGGTCGCTTTTTCCTTGGTGGCGCGTTGTTTTTCGGCCGCTTCCTGCGCGACGTATGAATCTTTGAGCGCGTTGGCCTGAGCGACTTTTTCGGACGTGATGGCGAGACGTTCGGCCTCGGCTTCCTTCATGCGGCGCTCGGCGTTGGAATTGGCGACGGTCACCTTGGCGGTGTTCTCACCTTCGGTCGCAACGGCATCGGCACTGGCTACTCGCACGCGTTGATCGCGTTGCGCTTCGGCCGCACCGATGTCACCATCGCGATGGGCCTGAGCGACCTTCACCTTGGCTTCGGCGATGGCCTTGGACGCGGCCTCCTGGCCGAGCGCATCGATGTAACCCGAGGCATCGGTGATGTCCTGCACGTTCACGTTGATGAGGCGCAGGCCGACCTTCTTGAGCTCGACCTCGACGCCCATGGAAATGTTGGCGATCAGCTTGTCGCGGTCGGCGTTGATTTCCTCGATGTCCATCGTGGCGATGACGACACGCATCTGGCCGAATATGATGTCCTTCGCCAGTTCCTTGATTTCGTTGAGACCGAGACCGAGCATGCGCTCGGCGGCGTTTTCCATGATGCCGGGTTCGGTCGAAATACCGACGGTGAAAGTGGAGGGCGTGTTGACGCGGATGTTCTGTTTGGAGAGCGCGCCTTCGAGGCGGATGTCGATCGGCAACGGCGTGAGATCGAGGTATTGATACCCTTGGATGATGGGCCACACGAAGGCCGCCCCGCCGTGGTAACAATTCGCGGATTTGCCGCCGGCGATCTTACCGTAAACGACGAGCAAGCGGTCCGACGGACACCGCTTGTAGCGGGTGGCAAACGCGATGATCGTGGCAAAGAAAAAGAGGACGAGAGCGCCACTCCCGATGAGGATGGTGTAGGACGGCATAGTTATTGAAGGGGTTGAGTGTTGGAGATGGATTCCACGTTATAAGTGGTCGGGCCGAGCATGCTGGTGATGCGCACGCGGTCGCCGGGTTTAGCTACGCCGGGACTGGCCTTGCGCGCGCTGGCCACACGCGTGCGGCCTTGAATCATAAGTTGGATCTGGCCGCCGCCGTCTTGGTCGTCGCCCGGCAACGTCACGTAAACGGTGGCTTCTTCGCCGATGGCCGTGGCGTAGTCCAAGTTGCCCTTGGACTGCAGGCTCAGCAGCAGGCGGATGAGATAAAACATCGCGAACATGAGTGCGACGCCCAGCGCGATCGCGAGAGCGACGGACAGCAACAGGCTCAGTCCGGAACTGCGGGCCATGGCACCGACCCAGCCGAACCCGAGGAAAAATGCCCCCAAGGTTTGCGAAGAAAGGATGCCGGCACCCGACGAGGAATCCGCATCGGGCAGATCAAGATCGAGGTCGAAACTCGCCGCGTCACCGGCGACTCCCATGAGCGAAAGCACGAGTTGAATCGAGGTGATCGCTAACGCGATGATACCGATCGCGTAGAAAATTTGCAGATCAGTTGAGAGAGCGGTCCACCAAGCAGTCATGTTGAATCGGGCAGAGGTTGAGGGATAGGAGGGCGTAAACCTCCGGAAACGCGGGCGATAGCGTTGCCGCCAGCGGGCGGGATAGTTTTAGCACACAACACGTCGGTTGGCTGTTACGTTATGAGGGGTAGTTTGTAACTCTCGCTGGGAGCGAAGGTTCGAGACAACTTGATGGCCACCGCACGCCGGTGAAGCAAGTTCAAGACGCGTGACAGGTGGGGCGGAGATTGCTCTGCCCGGCGGTTGGAGTTCATCGTTTGCCCAACCCAACTCAACGATGCCAACACGCGCTTGCTTTTCACATTCACACTTCACCCGATGGCCGCTTCTCCCGGTCTTGATCGGCGCACTGTTCGCCGCCAGCGGTTGCTCGCGGCCAGACGACATGGACCAGGATGAAAATCCTCTCCTCTCCGCCAGTCCTCTCCCCTTCGGGTATCCGCAGTTTGACCTGATCAAATCGGAACACTTCGAGCCCGCCTTCACCGCGGCCATGGCCGAACGACGCGCCGAGATTGCGGCGATCGCGGACAACCCCGAGGCCCCCACGTTTGCCAACACCTTTCTCGCTTTCGAACGTTCGGGTCAAAACTACGCCCGGATCGATCGCATCTTCTCCAACCTCAACGCCACCGTGACCGACGAGATCCTCAAGGCCGTTGATTCCAAGATGGCTCCGGCGGAGGCCGCTTTGGTGGACGAGATTTATCTCAATCCCCAACTCTTTGCCCGCGTCGACGTGCTTTTCGCGCAACGCGATACGCTCGATCTGGATGCCGAATCCGTGCGCCTGGTGGAGAAAATCCACACCGCCTTCGTGCGTCGCGGCGCTCGGCTCAACGATGCCGACAAAGCCCGCGTCAAGGTCATCAATGCCGAACTCGCGACCCTGCGCACCCGTTTCAACCAAAACGTGTTGGCCGAAACCAATGCCTCCGCGCTGCTCGTCGACACGGCGGCCGAACTCGACGGTTTGAGCGACGCCGCGATCACGGGCGCCGCCGAAGCCGCCACTGCCGCCGGTCACGATGGCAAGTATCTCCTCGCCCTGCAAAACACCAGCGGACAACCAGCGCTGGCCTCGCTCACCGACCGCGCCGTGCGCGAACGTCTTCTCGCCGTATCCCTCGCCCGTGACAGCAGCGGAGGCGAATTCGACAACCGCTTGCTCGTCGCCCAAACTGCGCGGCTGCGCGGCGAACTCGCCCAACTGCTCGGCTACCGCACCTACGCCGACTATGCGCTGGAGGAACGCACCGCCCGCGATGTGTCGACCGTCAACGCCATGCTCGGCCAACTCGCCCCGGCCGCCGCTGCCAACGTCCAACGGGAGATCGCCGATCTTCAGGCCGCCATCATCGCCGACGGCCAGGACTTCACCCTCGCCGCCTGGGACTGGGCATTCTACGCCGGTAAGGTCCGCGCCGCCCGCTACAACTACGATCTGGAAGAACTGCGCCCCTATCTGGAACTCGATCGCGTGTTGATCGACGGCGTTTTTTACGCCGCCAACCAACTCTACGGTCTCACCTTCCAACCCCGGCCCGACCTGCCCGTGTATCACCCCGATGTCCGCGTGTGGGAGATCAGCGATGCGGACGGCTCGACCCTCGCCTACTTCCTGTTCGACGTCTACGCCCGCCCCACCAAACGCGGCGGCGCTTGGATGAATTCCTACGTCATCCAATCCGATCTCCTCGGCGGTCGTCCCGTCATCGGCAACCATCTCAATGTGGATAAACCGCCCGCCGGTGAGCCGACGTTGCTGACGTGGGACGAAACCAAAACCCTCTTCCACGAATTCGGCCACGCCCTCCACGGCATGCTCTCCGACGTGACGTATGCGCGCTTCGCCGGCACCAGCGTGCCGCGTGATTTCGTCGAGTTTCCTTCACAGGTAAATGAGATGTGGCGCACCTGGCCCGAAACCCTCGCGCACTACGCCGTGCACTACCAGACCGGCGAGCCCATCCCCTCCGCCCTGCTGGCCAAAATCGAAGCGGCCTCCCGGTTCAACCAAGGTTTCATGACCGCCGAACAACTCGCCGCCTCCATGCTCGACCAAGCCTGGCATCAACTCACGCCGGACGAAGTGCCCACCACCGCGGAAGGAGTGATGGCCTTTGAAGACGCCGCCCTCTCCCGCGCCGGCTTGAACATCGCCGCCGTGCCTCCCCGCTACCGGTCGCCCTATTTCCGTCACGCGTTCGCGGGCGGGTATTCAGCGGGTTACTACAGCTACTTCTGGAGCGAGGTTCTCGCCGCCGATAGCGTGCAATGGTTCAAGGCCAACGGCGGTCTCACCCGCGCCAACGGCGATCATTTCCGCCGCACCCTGCTCTCGCGCGGCGAGTCCGCCGACCCCATGCAACTCTTCCGCGACTTCGCCGGTCGCGACCCCGACATCGCCCCCCTGCTCACCAAACGTGGGCTGGAGGTGAACGAAGAATAGTTGAACACGGTCCGTTTCCCGCTGAATTTTCTCCCCCTCCCCGCCCCATGCCCCTCGTCATTCGCATCGCCCACGGCATCATGGCCGTGTTGTTTCTTCTCTCCGCCGGCGTCCAATACAACGACCCGGCTCCGGCTCCGTGGATCGCGCTCTATCTGGCGGCCGCCACGGCCACGGGACTCGCCGCCCGTGGCAAGCCCGTGCGCTGGCTGGGCTGGGCCCTCATCGCCGTGTGCGCCGTTTGGGAGATCCACTACCTGCGTTTGGGCGCATGGCACACGCCGTTCACCGCCCTCACCCAAGAGTGGCACATGACGGATGAAACCATCGTCGATGGCCGCGAGTTCTACGCGCTCATCTGGGTGAGTGTCTGGATGCTGGGCGTGGTGCTGCCTCGATGGCCCCAAGCTGCGAAACCTCACCAGTAATCCAGGTGGGCCATGGTCCGGGAGGGGAGTTGACCTCACGTGCTTTAGGCCAGTGACTTGCCGCTCGTTCAGCTACTCGCCGTCGCGCCACCCGTTTATAAACCGTGAACCTTTTCGGTCGGTTCAGCTTCATCCTCTTCATTGTGTTCGTCGCCATCGCGATGGCGATCGGACTGACGTATCGGTCAACCCGCAGTCAGATCAACGCCCTCATCGCCAGCCGCACGGCCGAGCATCACGCGTTTTTTGCCAGTGCGACCGTCTTGCAGGGAGACGGGTTGCGCAGCCTCGTCTCAAGCTACTCGTGGTGGGACGACATGGTGCAATACACCACCGCGCGCGATGAGGAGTGGGCTTCCGCCAACCTCGATATCATCGTCGGCATGCCCAATGGTCCGGATGCCCTGTGGGTGCTCACCCCCGACCTGGAGCTGATCCATCACATCGATGTCGGTTACCGTCGGCCGCCCCCGCCGTTTTCATCCGCGGAAACACTGCGCCAAGTCATCGGCGACAACTTCGAGTTCAACTACCGCACCATCATCGACGGCTCGGTATGGGAGGTTTTCGGCGCCGCCGTGCAGGACCCGCAGTTCTGGCGCAACGAAACTCCCGTCACCGGTTATTTGTTGATCGCCAAACGCTGGGACGACACCTGGCTCGCCCGCATCGGCGCGCTGTGCCAAGCGAAACTGCGGGTGCAAATCCCGCCGCGGGAAACCACCGGAGAAGCGGCCGACCACGATGCGGGCGCCTACCATTTCCACCACAACATGCCGGGATTGGACGGCACCGCGATCGCGACGATCGACGGTCAGTTTGACGCCGCTGCCATCACCCACATGCGGCACGAGCTCAGCGAAAAAGTCCTGGTCCTCGCCATCGGGATCGCCGTGCTGCTGGTGCTCCTCGGGCTGTTCATCGGTCTCACCATCGTCCGTCCCCTCGGGCGAATCACGCGCAGTCTCGAATCGCGCAACCCGCTCCACCTCGCCGATCTGTTGGTATCGAAATCCGACTTCGGCGAGATCGCTCGTCTGCTGGCCTCCCAGTTTCGCCAAGGTCGCATGCTGCAGGAGGAGATTCGTCGACGGATCTCCGCGATCGACCCCGCCGACGAGTCGCACCGCCGCGAGTCCAACGAAGCCCTTCGATTGCGGCTCGCCTCCGATTTGCATGACGGTCCGCTGCAGTCGCTCTACGCCGCCGGACTCAAGATCAGCTCACTCGAAGCCGCCTCGCAGGACGGCCGTCGTCCCGACGCCGCACAACTCAACTCCATCCGCAAAATTCTCACCGAATGTTCGGCCGACCTGCGCAATCTGTTGCTGGATCTCGAACCCGAGGAGCTGCGCGATCAGGATTTGGATACCTCGCTCCAGCGTTTCGAGCGCTACATGCGATCGATCTCCCAGACGTCGGCCCATCTCTCGATCGAAGAAAGCGTCCTGGACGGGCTCACGCGCGATGCCCAACTCCACGTCTACTACATCGCGCGCGAACTGGTCAGCAACGCCGCCCGCCACGCCCGCCCCCAACACACGTCACTTAAAATCGAGGGTAAGGCCGGGTTCATGGTCATTGCGTGGGAAAACGACGGACTCACGGCATCGACTGCGGCCACCCCGGGCAACGGCCTGCGCAACATCGAACAACGGGTGCAACAGCTGGACGGCAAATGGAGCTACCGCGTCCACCGCCGGGGCGTTTGGCAGGTCCATATCGAGCTCCCGCTCACCGGACTGATCGGTTCTCTCAACGCGGAGGCGACGCCGAGTCTGAGGGCTCCGCCCCCCCACCGACCGGAGCACGAAGGTTGATTTCCTTATCCACCGCGCTCAGCATGGCGGGTGTTCCTTCCCCCGCCGGGGGAACTTTCCCGTGCCCCAGCCCTCTTAACGCCATGCGCGCCCTACTCACATTTTTACGTTTTTCGGCTTTGATCGCCGCCTTCGGGTGTGCCGCCGCGGCGCAGGACCAAGGTTGGACGCCTTCGATCGATTTCCTCGATCGCATGGCCACCGATGAGCGTCTCGCCACGGGCGTGCACGAACTCTCCGAACAAGAGGGAGCCAATCTCGAAAATCTCGTCGCCTATGAGGTGGCCTCCGCCCGCGCCGGTGGGGTCAGTGGGTTTGCCGGCACCTTCAGCTCCCGTCGCAGTGCGGAGGAACTCAAAGCCACCGGCGTCGATCGTCTCAGCGACGACCAGCGTGAACGCCTGGACCAACACATCGCGGGGTTTCTCGCCGATACTCCGGCCGTTCCCTACATCACGCGCAGCGAACGCGGTCGCAATCGGGGCGCCGCGACCGACGCCGACATGATGGGTGAAAACGACGGACCGAAACTCGACGTGCACGGCTCCGTGACGCTCACCGTCGGGGCTAGCAGTGAGGGCTCCTTTTACGGCGGTTCGGCCACCGCCATCATCAGCGACCCCAAGGGCCGCTTTCACGCCATTATCTCCTATGGCACCATGAAAGGCGACCTCCCCTACTACGGTGATCGCTACTATGACTACGACCGGCGTGGCCCGATCGTGGTGCCTCGCGGTCCCTGATCGGGGCTCTTCCATCGCCGTAATCTGGCTCCCATGGAGGAATCGGCCGAGGACATCGCGCCCCCCGAGGCCGCCTGGATCGAACGCGCCCGCCAAGGCGACGAAGCGGCGTTTGGCGAGTTGATGCAGCTGCACTACGAAACGGTGTTTCGCACCGTTTTCACCATCGTGCGCAACGAGCACGATGCACGCGACCTCGCCCAGGAAGTGTGGATCAAGGTATGGGGACAAATCGGCAACTACCGCGGTGATTCGAAGTTCACCACCTGGCTGCATCCCATCGCCAGTCGGCGCGCTCTCGACCACCTGCGCAAACGCAAGCGCTGGTTCGACCGCTTCCTGCCCTTTCAACGCGAGGACGACGACGGCGAGACCACCACCTACCTCGAACCCGTCGACGAAGATCCGGTCGCGCCTGAACAAATCGAGGCCGACGAACGTCGCACCCACTTTGAAACCGTGCTCAACACCCTTCCACCAAAACAACGCGCCGTGCTCGCCTTGCGCGAGATTCAGGGTTTATCCTACGACGAAATCGCCGTCGCCGTCGGTTGTCGTCGCGGCACGGTGATGTCCCGCCTCTTTAACGCCCGCCGTCTGCTCGCCCAAAAACTCCGCGAAACGCCATGCGAATAGTCATCCGTCTTTCCCTCCTGTGCGCCCTGCTGCTGGGCCTCAGCACCCCCGCCCTCGCCGCCGATGGCGACACCGTTTCCCTGCGCGCGATTCTTGTCTCGGCCTCCCGCGAACCCGGCAAAACCGACCGCAGCCTCTCGGCCTACGAGTCGACGCTGCGTCGCATCCTGCGCTTTGAGAGTTTCCAACAACTCGGCTCCGGCCGCGCCCGCGTGGCCAAACCCGGTGAGGGTAAAATCAACCTGGGACAGGGACATCAACTCACCGTCAGCACTGAGGCTTCCCAAGGCGACCGCGTGCGCGTGCAGCTCGAATGGACCGGCGGCGGTCACTCGCTCATGCGCACCGGCCTCGTCCTGCGCCCCGGAGTCCCCGCCGTTCTCGGTGGTCCCTCGCGCAACGACCACGAGGTTTACGCCGTGATCGTGATCGCGGAGTAACCGCTGAGGAGCGTTACGGCATTTTTCGTCTTTATCCTGATTCTTTCTCGTTATCCCCGCATTCCGAAATCCGAGGGGAAAAGCTAAAGAAGCAAGCGAACGAGAAAGAGCGTTCGTCAGGTGGTAAGGGTTCAAATTTTTCGGACCGCAACCGCCCGCCGAAGATTAATTTGGCCTCAAAATGAATACGGCGAACGCGAGCGCCGTCCCAACGGGTGAACTTAACTTGGAGATTACCATGAAAAACACCCTCATTGCTCTCGCCGCCATCACCACCGTCGCCTTCGCCCCCCGCCCGGCGGCCGCCCTCGGCGACAAGGAAGCCGCCATCCTGGGCGGCATTATCGGAGGCGTCGTGATCGGCGCCGCCATCGACAACGCCCTCGACGGCGACGGCTTCGTCGAAGTGTCCTATCACCACTCTGATCGCGGTCGTCACGACCGCGGAGATTATCGGGGAAACCGCGGCGGCGATCGACATGACCGCAACGATCACGGCGATCGCGGCAGACGCGATTGGGACCGGGGTCGCGACCACGGCCGCGATCGCGACTACGGTCACGGTCACAACGATCGCCACCGCGGCCATTGGACTTACCGCACCGTCAAAGTTTGGATCCCCAAACGCACCTACTACACCTACGACCGCTGGGGCAACCGCGTGCGCCACTTCGAGCGCGGGTATTGGACCCATCGTCGCGAAAAAGTCTGGGTTCCCAACCGGGGTCGGTGGTAAAAGGAAATCTGTTTCGTGAACTGCCGCACTGCCCAAGACCAACTTTTGGCCGCCCGTGACGCCCCCGCAGGCATCGCGGGCGATCCGGCGCTGCTCGCCCACGTGGCGGCGTGTGCCGAGTGCCGGGCCGTGCAAACTTCCTACGCGGCCGCCGTCGACACCTGGCGTGCGACCACCGCCCGCGTCACCGTGCCCGATGCCCAAACCGAGTGGCACGCCGTGCGCCGCCGATTGCGCCAAACTCAATCGGCCCCGAGCGGCACCATCAGTTGGTCACGCTTCCTGCGTTTCGCCGTGCCCTTCACCGCCGTGGCCGCCGTCGCATTGGTGGTCTGGCAGGGCCAACCCCTGCCGAACTCAAACGTCCCTCTTTCGACCGCGCCCGTCGTGGCCGCCAACCACGCGCCCCCCCACGAACCGTGGGCCGAACTCGAAAGCCACTTCGCTTTCACTGCCCACGCTGAATACGTGGAGACCGACAACGACGAGGCCTCGCCCTTTGTCTACGTCGACGACGAATCCGGCTGGCTCATCGTCTGGGCCAGCGATCCCCCGGCCGACGCTGCCTCAATTTGAGGTCGGCGCATTCGCGAGGTTTTGTCGCGCCTCCGCCAACCCGGCTTCGATCTGGTCACGGTATTTTTGATCGGGGGGAGCCTGCTCCAGATACGTCTCCGCCAGTTCAATGGTTTCGGCCCACTGCCCATCGGCATTGGTCGCCCGCACCAGTTGCATCGTCGCGATCGCATCAACTTGGTTGGCCAATCGCGTGAAAGCCAATTGCAGCGTCTCCGAGTGCTCGGTCTGCAGGAGACCACGCGCTTTTTCCTGGGCGTAGCGATACTGCTTGGCCTTGAGCAAACGGTTTAGCTCGCGCATCTCGCGATCCAAGGCCCGTTGCTCGACCACCTTTTTTCGGTCGTTGATGCGATGTCGCATGGTCAAAATTTCCGCGGCATGCTCCGGTCGGTTCGCCGGGGATGCCTCCCAGGCATCGATCAGCGCCCAGGCTTTCTCGTAGTCGCCATCCTGATACGCCTGATCCACGTCGGCTCGCAACGGCGCGAGTTGAATACGCTGCAATTGCGACTGCGCATTTTCGGCGGTTTGCGAACCTGCTTCCGCCTGACTCAATACGATCTCCATCTCCAGCACGGCGGCTTGCGTTCGGCCCAGTCGATTCAACAGCAGACCCCGATAAAAACGGGCCTGGATTCCCCAAAAATCCGGCCCTACGCGCTGACTCAGCTCTGCCAACACCGTCGGGTCGGGCTCCGGAGCCAGATATGCCAGCCGACCCAGCAACCGATAGGCTTCGCCCAATCCCGGACTCAATTCGAGCGCCCGTCGCACTTCGGCCGTGGCGGGTTCCATCACGGCGGGGATTCCGCCACCCATTTGGCTGCTGCTACGATTCAAACGCCACTCCGCCACTTCCACATAAGCGTTGGCGTTGGTCGTGCCGGCTGCGATGGCCGCCTTATATTTATCGATGGCGGAGTCCCATTCCCCCAACCGGCGCAGTCGACGCGCGCCCGCCTCGAGCACCGCCGGCAAGTTCGGGGCCAAACCGGCCGCTTCGAAGTATAACAAATCGGCGCGACTCGCCTCACCCGATGCCGCTGCCACATCACTCTGGGCCGCCAACAACTCGGCCCGATCCAGCGCGGTGATCACAAACGAACGTTCCACCGCCTCCGCATCGAACGGGAAGCTGCGGGTCGGGAGTCGGCTCCGCACATGGCGCCGCAGGGTTTTATTGAGATCGTCGATGGGCACGCCGCCCACCTCGACCACAGCCTCCAGCCACGACCGCTCCTTTAACTCCTCCGCGAGGGCTTGGAACCGCTGCGGTCCCGCGTCGTCCCGCAACAACAACCAATGCATCAGCCCCCACGCCTGCGCGTGGAAAGCACCTTGGTTTTTGTCCCCCTTGTATTCCGCCGAACCTCGCCCGATATTAAAAAAACGTTCCCACGGGATCATGTGACCGCTCTTCCACTTGTGGGCAAGCGTGGTGCTTTTCCCCACGACCACCTTCGCATCACGATCGACATACGCGGTGGACATCACCGCCCCGCTGCCCTGCGACATCCATGTCGGCAACGCCCAGCCGTAGCGCCGCATCAACCAGATCGTATCAAACTCCGTCGCGAGTCGAAACGTGTGTTCCCAGTTCGAACTTCGCGTCATCGCCGACACCGCCCGGCCATCCACCTCGGTGGAGAAGCTGAAGAGATCCCGATTCTTCTGCGAAGTCGCCACGTAATCGCGGAAATCGCGGCCGCGCGTATGCAGGATTATCAACGACTTCGGCCGTGCCATCCCCGGCCGGCCGAAAAACTCATGAGCCGCAGTGCGAAACGCCACGTAGTCTTTGGCAAATTCAACCACGCTACTGCGACGCCCATCACTCATGACCGTCACATCCTCCGCCTCCAACTTGATCCAATCCGCCGCTCGGACCCCGGAGATCCCCAGCAACATGGTTCCCAGGAAAAACGCGGTTCGCAGCAAGTTGCTCATGGCTATCGCAGCAAATCGATATCCCCCATCACTGCACCCCTAAAAGTTGTCGGCGCTCAACGGGCAGCGTCTTGCGGAGTCGCTATGCTCCGCGTTTCTCGACCAGTCTTCGCGTCGCCCCATGACATCGTTTCGCTTCCTTCGTGTCTCGCTTTTCGGAATACTTCTTCCGCTGGGCGCGGCTCCTCCCGTCAGCGAACAAACCCTCACCTTTGCCTCCGTCGAGGAGCACACACTTGCGCTCGATTTATATAGGCCAACGGACGATATCGTCGGCGTGATCATCTGGGTGCATGGTGGAGCGTGGCGCGGCGGCGATCGCACGGGCGTGGATCTGAAAGGCATGACGCAGCACGGTTGGGCTGTCGCCAGCGTCGATTACCGGCTGTCCGGAGACGCCCGCTTTCCGGCACAAATTCACGATATCAAGGCCGCCATTCGCTACCTGCGTGCCCATGCCGACGAACTGAACCTGCCCCCTACGCCTTTCGTGATCGCAGGATCGTCCGCCGGTGGTCACTTGGCGGCGCTGGTCGGCGTCAGCAATCAATCCGCGGTGCTCGAAGGCAACGTGGGCGACGACCTCGAGACGTCATCCGAGGTGCAGGCCATCGTGGACCTCTACGGCGCCAGCAACCTGCTCACCATTCTCCCGCAATCCACTCCGCACGGCCTGAACGTGCGCAAACCAGCGCTCGATCTGTTCATCGGTGGACAGCCCGAAAACGTCCCGGAAATGGCCAAGCTTGCGAGCCCGGTCTACCACGTTGATGCTCGCGATCCCCCACTCTACCTGAGCCACGGCGATCAGGATCCCCAGATGCCGATCAACCAAGCTCACGAAATCCATGGCGCCTACGAAAGGCTCGGCTTACCCGTGCACTTCGAAGTGATGTATGGCAGCGCCCATGGGGGCCCCGCTTTCACGGCCCCCGAGGAACTCACCCGCATCGACACTTTTCTGCGGAAACACCTGCATCGCTGAACGGAGCGATCGCCGCTCCGCGGTGCCCTTGCCCCGCCGGTCGGGAACCATTTGGGAAAAAACGGCATCGGTGTAGGGATGCCGCTCAATAATTCCAGCCCACTCGATCCCAGCGCCCAAGCCGATGCCGGCTCCTCCGCAGACACGGTTTCGGTCGATCCCCTCACCATCGAACGCTCCGTCAGCCTGATCTCGGAAAAACTCATGGGGTGGGCCGAGACGGCGATCACGTTGCTGCCCAATCTCATCCTGGCGACGGTGCTCTTCGCCATGTTCTACGCCATCGGCGCGATGAGTAGTCGACTCCTGCTCAAGCTCTTTCGCCGCGCCTTTGACTCCGAAGCGATCGCGTCGTTGTTGGCGACACTCCTCAAAATAGCGGTCGTCGCGATCGGGTTTTTCGTGGCGCTGGATTTGATCGGTTTGCAACGCGCCGTCGTCTCCCTGCTGGCCGGGGCAGGCATCATCGGACTCGCGCTTGGTTTCGCTTTTCAGGACCTCGCCGAGAATCTGCTCGCCGGGCTCATGCTCGGTATTCGCAAGCCGTTCAAACCCGGGGATCTGATCAAATCGCAATCCGAGTTCGGTTTCGTGCGCCGCCTCAACCTGCGCAACACCGTCATGGAAAACTTTTCCGGGCAGATGATCTACATTCCCAACAAGGAGATCTTCAAAAACGTGCTCGAAAACTTTTCCGTCTCGGGCCTGCGCCGGATCGAGATTCCGGTGGGGGTTTCCTATGGCGAAGATCTGGCCCAGGTCACAACGGTGCTGCAGGAAGCATTGGAAGGATTGGACTTCATTGATCGCGAAAAAAGCGTGGAGGTTTTCGCCCTGGAATTCGGGGACAGCTCCATCAACTTCACCGCCCGCTATTGGATCAAATATCCCGACGGTGACATCGGCTACTATCCCGCCATTCACCGAGGCGTGCTGGCCATCAAGGAAGCGTTCGACGCCAACGACATCACGATTCCGTTCCCCATTCGCACCCTCGATTTCGGCATCAAAGGCGGCGAACCGCTCCGCGACGCGCTACCGTCGAATAAGACCGACGAGGACACCACGAGTGACGATTCTGCGGAGTCCGAGGCCCGCGAGCACTCGTCCCATGATTAATCCACTTTGGCCTTACCAGACTAAGGGTTAATCACTCCCGCTCCCGCCACGCCGAACCCGTCTCGGTCTTAACCATCATCAGGGTAATGCAATGGTAACACCATGAAGACGTTCACCGCGAAGATTCCCGCAACGTTGGCCAAGAAGTTGAAGGCGACCGCCAAACGTAAAGGTTCGTCGGTGTCAGACTTGGCCCGGGCCGCTTTGGAACGCGAGGTGGATGAGGACGCGACGGATTTCGCCACGGCGGCCGCACGCTACCGCGGCATGATCAAGGATGGACCGACGAACTTATCCACCCGTGAGGGCTATGGTCGTGAGGACCATCGTGGCTGCGGGTCCAGTGGTGGGCCGATTCAACGCGACCGACCAATGGCATAAGTGAAGCGTCGATGCGCTGTCAGCTCGCCGAGGAGCGTTGCACACCACGGAGATCGTGTTGGAAAAAGCACTTCACCACCTCGGCGGAAGCTCCGGCGCTGCCCGGGCCCTGCTTTCACCCGCGCGTGGAGGCTCGATCGTCTTGCTCCGACCGTGGCCGGAAGCACTGCGGCGCACCCGGGAATTGATGCTCGAATACAAAGTGATGAACGCAGCTGACGCCTCCCTTGTAGTGCGGTCAGAACGTTTCCCCAAAGCTGACGTCGTGACGACCGACTCACGACATTTCCGGACCTACCGACGATCCCGCCATCAGGGATGGCCACTAATATTGCCGGAATAAGAGGACGGTAATTCTCGCAAATCCGCTACTTGATCGCGGAGAAATCCGTTGGGGCCATGAAGATCGAGTCGACCTTCACCACGAGACGACCGTCTTTGATGCTGTCGGCGTAGGCGGCCTTCCACTCGGGATCGACCATGAACTTGGCCCATGCGTCTTTGGCGGCCTGACGGCTCGGGTGGGCGATCACGTAGTAAAGTTTCGGTTCGGCGCCTTCGGCCGGTTCCGTCTCGACCCAGTAGCCCACGTTTTCGATCCCGAGTCGTTCGAAGATGCCACAGGTGTGATCGCGGAAACGCGTGAGCAGCGCTTCGATTTTGCCTTCATGAGGATGATAAATCCGCAGCTCGAACACCTTCTCCGCTTCTTCGTGATGGTTGGCCGAAGCCATCGGGACCAAGATGAGTGAAGCCAGCAGCAGCAACGTGGGGAATAAGCGGAGTTTCATCCGGCGACCATTCCTCTGGAGGGTTTTCTTCTCAATCTTATTGGTCCGTCAGGCTTCATCCAGTTCGTGACAGTTAAATAATTTATCCGCCAAAGCCTTGGCGAAGGCGGATTCGTAACTACAAACTCCTTATGCCCCGCTTATTACCCGCCCTCCTCGGGCTGTGCGCCGTCGTCGCACTGGCCGCCGACCCAGCACCCGCCAGCGCCCCGGAACCCGCCAGCGCCCCGCCCACGACCGTCGTCCCCACCGATCTCTTCAGCGTGCCCGACGGCATGGAAGCCACCCTCTGGGCCCAGGCACCACAGCTCCGCAACCCCACCAACATGGACATCGACCACGCGGGGCGCATCTGGGTAACCGAGGGTGTGAACTACCGCCGTCATCACGGTCGCGATCCGCTCGGCGACCGCGTGGTCGTGCTCGAAGATACCACCGGTGACGGCGTCGCCGATTCGTCACATGTGTTCGTGCAGGAACCCGGTCTCATCGCCCCGCTTGGCATTGCCGTCATTGACAACCAAATCGTGGTATCGTGCGCGCCCAATCTCATCGTCTACACCGACGTCGATCGCGATCTGCGCTTCGACCCGCGCGTCGATAAACGCGACGTGCTGCTCACCGGGTTTGACGGCATCAACCACGACCACTCCCTGCACTCCGTCACGGTCGGACCCGACGGCAAATGGTATTTCAACAGCGGCAATGTGGGCGCCCTCTTCACAGACCGCTCGGGCCAAACCTTCCGCATCGGCAGCGCCTACCATCCGGGCACGTTCGAAGGCGATCCGCGGCCCGCCTGGCGCGGCCCTGACTACGCGGGCGCCACCAGCGACGACGGCCATGTTTATGTCGGCGGTTTCGCCGCGCGCATGAATCGCGACGGCACCGACGTCGAAATCATCGGCTACAATTTCCGCAACAGCTACGAGCAGACCGTCACGTCCTTCGGCGATGTCTTCCAAAACGACAACGACGATCCGCCCGCCTCGCGCACGTCATACCTGCTTGAATACGGCAACGCCGGTTGGTTCTCCAACGACGGATCCCGCTTTTGGTCCGCCGACCGCCGCCCCGGCCAGGACATCCCGACCGCCGAGTGGCGGCAGGAAGATCCCGGCATCATGCCGGCGGGCGACGTCTACGGCGCGGGTGCGCCGACGGGCATTGTCTATTATGAAGGCGACTTGTTCGGCCCCGCCTGGCGCGGTCTGCTGCTGAGTTGCGAAGCCGCCCGCAACGTCGTCTTCGGTTACCTCCCCCAACCCGACGGGGCCGGCTTCACGCTCGACCGCACCAAGTTCTTCACCACCAACCTCGACGAACGCCTCACCGGCATCGACTCCCTGCGCGGGCGCACCAACGATGAGCTTTACTCCATGTTCCGCCCCGCCGACGTCGCCGTCGGTCCGGATGGGGCGATCTACGTCGCCGATTGGTTCGACCCACGCGTCGGCGGCCACGCCGATCACGACGACACCCTCAGCGGCGCGATCTACCGCATCACGCCCACCGGCGTGAATCCGGCCGTGCCGACATTCGACCTCGACACGACGGCCGGTCAACTCGCCGCACTGCGCAGCCCGGCCGTCAATGTGCGCGCCCTCGGTGCCGGTCGGTTGCACGCCGCCGGCGAGGCCGCCGTGCCCCCCGTCACCCAACTGCTCGACGACGAGAACCCCTACGTCGCCGCGCGCGCCGTGTTTTTGCTGGCCCACCTCGGTGACGCCGGCGTGGCCAAAGTGCGTTCACTCGTGCGCAGCCCGGACCCGCAGATTCGCATCGCCGCGTTGCGGGCCCTGCGTCGCACGGGAGCGGACGTCCATGCCGAATTGCGACAGCTCGCCACGGATCCCTCGGCCGCCGTGCGGCGCGACGTGGCCGTCGCCTTGCGCGACAGCGATTGGAAGAACAGCCGCGACATATTGGTCGAACTCGCCGCCCGCTATCCGCTTGGCGATCGCACTTATCTCGCAGCTTGGGGAATTGGCGCGACCGGTAAGAGCGAACGACTCTACGACTGGATCGCAGCGGAGGTTGATCCTCGGATCGACGTAAAATCCGAGGCGTTCGCCGAACTCGCCTTCACGCTTAAAGCTCCCGCCAGCGCGGCCTTTTTCGCCCGCCGCGCCGCCGACACCTCTCTCGCGCCCGCCCAGCGGCTGCAGGCGGTGACCGCGCTCGGCTTCAACCGCTCTGCCGAATCGGCTCGCACGATGTTCGACCTGCATCGCGAGTCCGAAGGCATCATCAAAGACACCACCTTGTGGTGGATGTTGAATCACATGAATGGCCAATGGGGCCACACCGACATGGCGGCGAAGATCAAGACCGCCGGCATCTACGATCCCGAAACCGTTACCGTCACGCCCAGCGTCGTGCCCGAGCCCGACCCGGCTCACCTGATCCCGGCCGCGCAGGTGATGGCGCTCACCGGGGTGGCCGCCAACGGTGCCGAAAAAGTCGTGGCGTGCCGCCTGTGCCACGTGGTCGGCGCGGAAGGAGCGGACTATGCCCCGACGCTCAACGGATGGGTTTCGCGGCAAAGTGCCGAAGAAGCGATTTACGCCATCGTCGACCCGTCCCGCGATATCTCCCACGGTTTCGACGGTCGCAACGTCGTGCTCAACGACGGCTCCGAAGTTCACGGTCTGGTCATCGCCCAAGCCGACCCGATCGTGGTCAAATCGATGGGCGGCGTGACCCAGATGATCCCCCGTGACCGCGTGAAGGCCGTGCGATGGTATGGCCGTTCACTAATGCTGAGCGCCGACCAACTCGGCCTCAATGCTCAGGACGTCGCCGATATCGTCGCTTATTTGCGCACGCAATAACCCGCTTTCGCGCTTCACCTCCGGGGCCAGCCGCCTTTGCCTAGGCGGTATGGTTCCCCGGCTTCGGCACGCCTTCGCGCTGTCTCTTCTCCTGACCGGCTTTGTCGTCGGCGCAGACCGCACGCATGTGACCGTGCTCTCCACGACCGATTTGCACGGTCACATCCACCCGGTCGATTACTACACCCAGACGCCGGCGGAGAACGGTCTCGCCAAAATCGGCACCCTGATCCGCCGTGCTCGCGCGCTCGATCCCGAAGTCATCCTGCTCGATTCGGGGGACACGATTCAGGGCACCCCGCTCGCCTACCACGTCGCCGTGGTCGCACCGCCGCGCGAGGACCCCATGATGGCTGCGATGAATTCGCTGGGGTTCGACGCCCTCGCGATCGGCAACCACGAATACAACTACGGTCTCGACGTGCTCAACCGCGCCCGACGCTCGGCCCGCTTCCCGTGGATCTCGGGCAACATTTGCATCGAGGGCACAACTGACCCGGCCTACGCGCCCTACATCGTCAAACAAGTGCGGGGGGTGCGCGTCGGTATCCTGGGGCTCACCACGCCCGGCGTGCCCGCATGGGAAGACCCCGACCACATCACGGGACTCGATTTCACCGATCCGGTCGCCGCGGCCCACCGCTGGGTCCGCGAATTGCGCCAACGCACCCGTGTCGACGTGGTCGTCGTCGCGATGCACATGGGCATCGAGGAAAACATCCTGACCGGCATTCCCAACCCCGGCCAGGTGCCCCACGAAAATGCCGCCCTGCGCATCGCCCGCGAAGTGCCCGGCGTGGACGTCATTCTCATGGGTCACACCCACCGCGAAGTGCCCTCCCTTACGGTCAACGGCGTGCTGCTCACCCAGGCCGGACGGTGGGGCGAACATCTCTCGCGCACCACGCTATTGCTGGAACGCTCCGACCCCACCGCGTCGTGGCAGCTGATCGGCAAAACCGCCACCACCCACCCGGTCACCGCCGAAGTGCCGCCCGATCCTCAAATCCTCGCCCTCACCCAGAACGCGCACGAGGCGACGGAGGCTTGGCTCGATCAACCCATCGGTCGCACCAGCCGCACACTTTCCGCGGCCCAGGCGCGGGTGCAGGACTCCGCGATCATCGATCTCATCCAGCGCGTGCAACTCGATGCCGGCGAAGCCGATGTTTCGCTCACCGCCTGTTTCAATACCAACGCACTCCTCCCCGTCGGCGAGGTCACCGTGCGCGATATCGCAGGTCTCTACGTCTACGAAAATTCGCTGGTCGTGCTCGAACTCACCGGCGCCCAGCTCAAACAAGCGCTGGAGCACTCCGCCCGGTTCTTTCGACCCGGCCAGCGTGGGATGACCGCCGAGGAACTCATCGATCCGCAGGTGCCGGGCTATAATTTCGACATCGCCGAAGGCGTGGACTACGTGATCGACCTGAATCGTCGCGTCGGCGACCGCATCACCGATCTGAACTATCGCGGACGTCGCCTCGACCCGCGCCAAAAACTCAAAGTCGCGATCAACAACTACCGTCACAACGGCGGCGGCGGTTACGCCATGTTTCAGGATGCACCGATCATTTCCCGCTCCAACCGCGGTATTCGCGATTTGATCATCGACTGGGTCATCGCCCACCCCGACCTGCCGACCGAACCCAGCCACAATTGGCGGATCCGCCTGCCGTAGCGTGGCCCCATCCGCGAAGGCTCAGTCACCCGCCCCCGCCGCGGCGGATGTTACTGCAGCAACAGGTGGATATCCAAGCCCTCGAGCGTCGAAGGGATTTTGTGGTTCCCCTGGGTCGCCATGGTTTCCCGGGCCAGATCGACCACCATGGCGGCGGCGTAAAGCTCCTGACCGAGATCCGTGAACGCCTTGAGCTGGCGGGAATCGAGCACCCGACCGGCCAACTCCAACATTTCGGGCGTAACCGGGCTGGATTCCGCCGCGCCCTGCACGATCGGCACCGCTTGCTGGTCCGAGGGATCCACGATTACGGAGACACCGGGGCGCGAGGAAACGGTATTTTCACCACTCACTTCGACCATGAGATCGACCAGCGCTTCGGCTTGCCGGGGTTCGAGGGGTGAATCGGTGTAGCTCAGCCGTTGTTGCAACTGCGCCACCGTGCTGCGCTGCGGCATCGATGCCTCGTAGGCCTTGTAAATACCATAGCGTTCGTCGCCCAACGTTTGGCGGATCATCTCATCGATGTCGGAACGAGCCCGCGTCGCCGCTTGCTTGATCTCGCCGCCCGTCAAGGTGCCCCCGACCTCGCCGCGTGAGACCATCAGCACATCAAGCGCGGCATTTTGCTTTTCAATCAGGAGGGCGCGCAGCGATTCGAGTTCCTCATCATTGAGATCCAGCCGCCTAAACAACTCCCCAAAGCGACCGTCCAGCATCGTGCGTTGGTGGGAGACCATCGCCCGCAAAAACTTGGGATTTTCCATCAACTCCGCCAAGCCCTCCAACCGCCGTTCGTCGCGCAACCGGTTTTCCCGCCCCACCGAGGCCGTTGGGGCGACCGTTGCTCCGGTTCCCGTGGTCCGCACCGAACTCGACGGCACCACATTGACGGTCAGCACGCCCGGGGTGGCCGCGGCGGCATGTGCCTGCAGCGCTGCGATCGCTTGGTGTTGTCGCCACACCAACAATCCGAGCGCGATGACGACCACGCTAAGGCCGGATGTCAGAACAGTGCGAAGAGATGGCATGGTCGGGGTAATGCGCAACGGACGAGCTGCAGGTCAGTCAAGTTATTCCCCACTATTTGCGTAAATATCGTGAGGTCGAGGCGACTGAACCGATTTTGTCGCACTTTTTCAAATACACCAATTTGAACCGGTTATAACGGTTTACCCGGAATTATCGTAGGCGAGACGCAACCAACCCACGAGTTCGGCATCGATTTCCTCCATCGTGGAGATCCGCACGCGGTGGCTGACCATGGCATTGAAACCGCCACTGGCTTCCAGACGCGCGGTGGGGACGGTGCCTTTCAGCGTGATGCCCACATCGAGGCGCGTGGCGGTGCTGGGTTGCACGAGGCCGAACTGTTTTTTCCGCCGTAAACTGACGTAACCCTTTTTCGCTGCGAGCTCTACGTCCGGTCCGAATTTTTCCACCGTCGCGATCAGCGCCTCATAAATCGGCTTCAGCCCGGCCTTTTTACCGGCGTATTGCGCCGCCACCAGATCATCGGCCTCTGCCGGACCACCGGCCGCCGCCGCCTTGGCGGAGTGAGCCACGAGGTTGGCATACCCATGGCCGATCCCATGCTCGGACTTGAGGTGCTTGACGATTTCGCCGTGCTTTTCGCTGCCCGCCGCGTGAGCACGAGCCAGCCATTCGGACCAAGCCACACCGGTTTTGGTCTCGAGGTTTTTAATCATGGTTTGAACCTGGTCGGCGGGATCGGAGCTCATGGAAATACGGCTTGGGGAGGGTGGGGCTTCAGGAAACCTTCTTTTCGAAGGGCCAATTTTCGGTGCGGCATAGTTTGGGCGTCATAAAACCAAACAGACCGATCATGCCCAGAAAGAGCCGATTTTTGAAATTCGGGCGCCCGGTCTCGACGCAGTCTTTGATCGTCTGGGTGATAAACAGACCGCCGGCCATCATGTAGCCCTCCGACTTCGTGCCCACGGGAACATTGTCCAATAGCAGCAGCAGCTCGGTGCCGCCGTCCTTCGCCGTCAGCTCATACGTCACCGTGCTGGCGGGATCGTCCGCATACTGGGTAAACTTCATCGTATGGGAAAAACGACTCGGCGGTTCGACCACCAGAATGTCCCCGACCACCGCCGTGTATTTCTCGTCCAGCGATCGCATGCGCAGCGCCGACCCCGGGGCCAGACTCGGCGTATGCATGACGGAGTTGTAAAAGAAGGGCAGCACTTCGCCTTCCTTGGTGATGGCCGCCCATACCCGCTCGATCGGCGCTGCGATATGAACTTTGAAGACGGCTTTTTTTAGTTCGCTCATGGTTGTTGTTCCGGTTGATCAGAAGACCCCGCGGCATCGGACTTTCGCACCGCCAAACCTTCCAGTTGGTATTTTAAATCCATCACCCTCCCCGCCCAGAATTCCGCGTAGTCCGTCGCCCACCGGTCGTGAATCATCTGCAACGGCACGGCGTTGAGGTAGAGCTGGCGCACGCGCCCCACTTTGCGGGACACAATCAGGTCCGCCGCTTCCAGGACACCGAGGTGCTTCATCACCATGATTCGCGACACATCGAAATACTTGCTCACGTCGTTCACCGTCGCGCCCGGCATGGTCTTCAACAGGTCCAATATGCGCCGCCGGGTCGCATGACCCAACGCCTGAAACACTCCGTCCTGTGCCTGCTCACTCAACATCATGTAACCTTTAAGTTACATATTAGGCCATCGTCAAGCCTCGGCTGCCATTCAGCTCCGGAAACGGGTTATCGAGCCGTGTAGTCCGTCTGCTAACTCCGCCCCTTGACGGCTGCGACCTTCCCCCCGCCGCGCCGGCCACCTATTCTCGGGTCACAACCCATCCAGTCCCATGAATATCAACCCCAACCTCGAAAAAACGGGCAGCTATATTAACCTGCATCTGGCCCGGACCGCTCCGGTCACCGCCCCGCTTCCCACCGCTCCCTTTATCACGATTTGTCGCGAATCGGGTGCCGGGGCTACCAGCCTCGCGACTCTGCTCGCCCAGCAACTCAACCGTAGCCGCAACCAAACCACCCCGGTCTGGCGGATCTTCGATGACAACCTCGTGGAAACGATGCTGCGGGAAAAACACTACCCCGAGCGCTTCGCCCGCTTCCTCCCGGAAGACACCGTCTCCGAGATCAATGCGGCGATCGGCGAGATCACCGGCGTCCACCCCAACCTCTGGGAAATGGTCCAAAAAACCAACGCACTCATTCGCCGTCTCGCGACGGAAGGTCGTTGCCTGCTCGTGGGCCGCAGCGCGAACTTTGCCTCCCGGGGACTCCCCAACGGCCTGCACATTCGCCTCGTCGCCGATACTGCCGATCGCGCCCGCCACATGGCGGCCAAGCTGGGTGTTTCCGAGGAAGCCGCTCACCGCCACATCACGCACCAGGATTCGGCCCGCGACCATTATGCCCGGGAACACTTCTCCCGCGACATCCATGACCCGCGGGCCTACGACGTGGTGATCAACACGTCCCGGGTGCCACTGGTCGAGGCCAGCATCATGATCACCAATATGGTCGCCGCCCGCACCCTACTCTGAAGGTTGCAGTCGGGCGTTCGCGAATCCACGCTGCCGACCCGATGAAAGCCGCCCCCGACGTCACAACTCCGACCGCCTACCTCGCCGCCTTGCCGCCGGAACGCAAAGCGGCGTTGACGACCCTGCATCGCGCCATCCGCCAAGCCGTGCCGAAGCTCAAACCGGGGATGTGCCACGGTATGATCGGCTACGGCATCGGCCCTTACAAAACCAAGAGCGGGTGCAGCGGCGAATGGTTCAAAGTCGGCCTCGCCAACCAGAAAAACAACCTGGCGCTCTACATCTGCTCCGTCGACGCCGACTCCCGCTACCTCGTCGAGCGCGAAGCCCACCGTCTCGGCAAGGTGTCCTGCGGCAAAAGCTGCATTCGTTTTAAGAAACTGGAGCAACTCGATCTCGATGTTGCCCTCGAATTGGTGAAGGAAGCGGCCACCCTGCCGATGCTCGGCGTCTAACTTTCAGAAACTTTCAGCTTCTCGTTTCGCACGCGCTCACGCGTTGTAAACCCATGTCTTGTCCCCGGCCCACGTTCGGCCAGCGCCTCGCCCGCCTTTCCCCCTTCGGTATCGGTCACACCAAACCGAAGCACTTTCGCGACATGCTCAAGGTTGTCTGGAGCAATCGCGACAACCTGCCCTACGCATGGAAAATCCTCACGCGCGGCGTGTGCGACGGTTGCGCCCTCGGTGTCGCCGGACTGCACGATTGGACCATCAAGGGCACCCACCTGTGCATGACGCGGCTCAATCTGCTGCGCCTGAACACCATGCCCGCCATGGCGCCCGACGCCCTCGCCGACGTGGCCAGCCTCCCGCGCGACAATCGCGATCTCCGCGCGCTCGGTCGCCTCGCCTACCCGCTGCGTCGCCGCAAAGGGGAACCTGGGTTCACCCGCATCAGTTGGGATGACGCCCTCGCCTCCATCGGCCAAAAAATCCGCGCCACCACCCCGGACCGACTCGCCTTTTTCGTCACCTCGCGCGGCGTCACCAACGAGATCTACTACCTCGCCCAAAAAGCCGCGCGCTACCTCGGCACCAACCACGTCGACAACGCCGCCCGGCTCTGTCACTCGCCGTCGACCGCCGCCATGAAGCAGACCCTCGGTATCTCCGCCTCTACCTGCGGCTACTCCGACTGGTTCGGCACGGACGTGATTGTCTTCTTCGGCTCCAATCCCGCCAACGACCAGCCGGTATCCACCAAATATCTCCACTTGGCCAAGAAGCGCGGCACCAAGATCATCATCGTCAACCCCTACCTCGAGCCCGGCATGCAGCGCTATTGGGTGCCGTCCAACCTCGACAGCGCCCTCTTCGGTTCCGACTTGTGCGACGATTGGTATGCCGTCTCCCAGGGCGGGGACATCGCGTTTCTCTACGGGGTTATCAAACACCTCGATGCCGCCGGTCTTACCGACACCACGTTCCTCGCCGAGCACACCACCGGTTGGGAGGACATCGTAACCCGCGCCCGCACGCTCGACTGGCCCTTGCTCGAACAAGCCGCCGGGCTGCCCGCCGGGCGCATGATCGCCTTCGCCGAGCTGATCGGCCACGCCAAGACCGGCGTCTTCGTATGGTCCATGGGCATCACCCAACACCCGTGGGGCGCCGACGGCGTGCGCATGGTGCTCAACACCGCCCTCGCCCGTGGTTTCATCGGCCGTGACCAGTGTGGCGTCATGCCGATCCGCGGCCATTCCTCCGTGCAAGGCGGCGCCGAGATGGGCGCCTACGCCACCGCTTTCCCCGGCGGTCTCGCGGTCAATGAGACCAACGCCGCCAATCTCACCGCCCACTACGGTTTCGAGATCCCGGCCTGGGAAGGTCTCGCCGCCACCGAGATGGTCGAGGCCTGCCACCGCGGCGAACTCGATGTGTTTCACATGGTCGGCGGCAACTTCCTGCGCACCCTCCCCGATCCCGACTACGTCGCCGAGGCGTTGCAACGCGTGCCCTTGCGTATCCACCAAGACATTATCGTCACCGACCAGATGCTACTCGATCCGTCCGACGAGGTCATCCTGCTCCCCGCCCAAACCCGCTACGAACAAGACGACGGCGGCACCGAAACCAGCACCGAACGCCGAGTCATGTTCACCCCCGAAATCCCGCGCGAAGTCGGCGAAACCCGCGCCGAATGGAAAATCCTCCGCGACATCGCCCTCGCCGCCAAACCCGATCCCGCCGGTGTTTTTGGCTGCACCACCGGCCAGGCCGTGCGCGAGGAAATCGCCCGCGTCGTGCCGTTCTACGACGGCGTGCAACACCTCAGGAAAACCGGCGACGCTTTCCAATACGGCGGCCCACACCTTTGCCCCGGCGGCGTCTGCCCGACGTCCGACGGTAAAGCCCATCTCGCGACGATCGATCTCCCCCCCGTCGGCGGTCGCCCCGACCACGTGTTTCATGTCAGCACGCGGCGCGGCAAGCAGTTCAATACCCTCATCTACGCCGAAATCGATCCGCTCAACAACGCGCCGCGCGACGCCGTGCTCATGAATGCCGACGACGCCGCCAAGCGCCACTTGAAGCAAGGCGACACCGTCACGCTGCACAATCCGCTCGGCCGCTACAACGCCCGCGTGCACCTCGCGCCCATCGCCCCGGGCAATCTCCAGATCCACTGGCCCGAAGGCAACCACCTCATCGATCGCACCCGCAAAGACGCCGGCGGCGGCGTCCCCGACTACAACGCCCTCGTCGAACTGGAAACGGCTTGAAATTCACTTTTACAGGAGGAAACAGAGAAAAACAGAGCCACTCATCTGAATTTTCGCTTCTCTCCGTTTTCCTCTGTTTCCTCCTGTAAAAACCCGTGCCTCAAAGCCAATCCACGCCCGTCACGCGTCACTCCTCCAGTGCTCCACCCGTCACCGCGGACGACGCGGTCGCGGTGGAGGAGCCGTTGGAAATCCGCGTGGAAGGCCGCTCCGTCGCGCTCACCATGCGCACGCCCGGGCACGATGAGGAGTTGGCGATGGGCTTCCTGTGCACCGAAGGCGTGCTCACTTCCATCGACGATGTGCTCGACCTCGACGTTTGCTCCGCCACCGACGGCGGGCCCGGCAACATCATCGACGTCAAACTCCGCGATGCGTCCGCCGTCGATCTCGACCAGCTCTCGCGTCACGTCTTCACCTCGTCGTCCTGTGGCCTCTGCGGCAAGGCCACCATCGACGCCGTGCGCGCCCACTGCCCGCGGATCAACGTGGGTCGGGCTCTACGCCCGACCCCCGCCACCCTGCTCGCCCTCCCCGCCCGACTCCACGCCGCTCAAGCCACCTTTCAAGCCACTGGCGGCCTGCACGGCGCCGCGCTCTTCACCGCCGCGGGCGAATTCATCGCCGTGCGCGAGGACGTGGGCCGCCACAACGCCGTCGACAAAGTCATCGGTCGCCTCCTCATCGACCGCCGCGCCGAACGCGACGATCTGGGACTACTCGTCTCCGGACGCATCGCTTTTGAAATCGTGCAAAAGGCGCTCACCGCGCGCATCGGTCTCATCGCCGGCATCTCCGCGCCCACCAGCCTGGCCGTGGATCTCGCTCGCACGTCCGGACAAACCCTGGTCGGCTTCCTCCGCGACGACCGGTTCAACGTCTATGCCGGTCAGCTGACCTGAATCTTCGCCGATGTCCGCTCACCTCGATCTATTTGTCGCGACACTAGCCGCCCTGTTTCCGATCGCCAACCCGTTCGGCAACGCCGCCATTTTTCAGTCACTGACCAAGGACAACACGCCCGACGAGCGCCGGTCCTTCGCTCGTCGCGGTGCCATCTACATGGTCGCGATCCTGGTGGTGTTTTTCGTGGCAGGCACGGCCATCGTAAACTTCTTCGGCATCAGTCTGCCCGGCATTCGCATCGCCGGCGGACTGATCATCAGCCGCTACGCGTTCGCCCAGCTCAATCCCAAGCCGGAGCATACGCACCCGTCCAACGAACACGCGGAAGCCACCGCCAAAACGGACATCGCTTTTTCGCCGCTCGCCATGCCGCTGTTGGCCGGGCCCGGCGCCATTGCCGCCGCCATGTCGCTGAGCACGCGCGTCAGCACGCAGGGAGTCACGCCCCATGGGGTGGTGATCGCTGGCATCACCCTCGTCGGCACCGCCTGCTGGCTCATACTCCGGGAATCCGACGCCATCATGAAACGTCTCGGCGTCATCGGGGCCAACGCTCTCACCAAGATCATGGGTTTCCTGCTGTTGTGCATCGGGGTGCAACTCGTGATCGACGGCGTGCTGGGCCTGAAGCTCTGAGCGCGTATGTCCACTGCTCCGATCGACTTCTCCGCCGTGGTCTTGGCCGGGGGACATTCCCGCCGCATGGGCACCGACAAAGCCGCTCTGCGGCACCCCCGCGACGGCCAATCCCTCCTGCAACATCAACTCGGACTGCTCGCTTCACTCGAACCGGTCGAGTGCTTCGTATCGGCGCGTCACGACCAAACCCTGCCGACACTCACGGCCCCGCCCCCGCGCATCGACGACGATGGCACCGCCGGTCCATTGGGCGGCATCGTGGGCACGTTTGCCCAGGCGACGACCGCCCATCTGCTGGTCATCGCCGTCGACCTCCCGTTTCTCGACGCCGCCACCCTCCAACGCCTACGGGGGGCCTGCACCGCGACCACCGGCGCCATCGCTCGCAGCCCTCACGGCATCGAACCCTTGGTGGCGATCTACCCGCGCATCGCGATCGATCCGCTGCGTCACGCCCTCCACGCCCAACAACTCGGCCTGCAACGCCTGCTGCAAGCGCCCGCGCTCGCCCCGCATTTCCACCTCGTGGAATGCGCCGATGCCACGGTGTTTCGCAATTGGAACGCCCCCGACGATCTTTGAGCCTTCCCTTGTCCCGGCTCTCGCGATTCGACTTAATCCCATCATGTTAAAAACCCTCGTCATGACCGTGATCGGCCCCGATCGCACCGGCCTCGTTGATTCCCTCGCCCGCACCGTCGCCGACCAAGGTGGCAATTGGCTCGAAAGTCGCCTGTGCCATCTCGGCGGTCAATTCGCCGGTCTGGTGCAGGTCGAGGTCGAGGAAGCCGCGGCGGCCGCCCTCATCGACGCGCTCCAGCATCACACCGAGTCCGGCCTGCAAATCACCGTGCAAACCGACAACGGTGCGTCCGCTCTTGCCGACGGCTCCCTCGCCTTGGTCGAGCTCGTGGGTCAGGACCGCCCCGGATTGCTGCGCGAGATCACCGGCGTGTTTGCCAAACACGGCCTCAACGTCGAGGAACTCGAAAGCGAACGCACGGCCGCGCCCCAGGGCGGCGGCATTTTGTTCAAAGCCAGCGCCACCATTCTCGTCCCCTCCGCCGCCGATCTCGACGCCATCGGCGACGACCTCGAAAAGATCGCCACCGACCTGCTCGTCGACATCCGCCTCGCGCCCGAGACCACCGCGTAGCTGCGGCGTCTCGCCTCAGCGCGCCAGCAACCGATCCATCAGGATCGCACCGGCCACCGACACGTTCAGCGATTCCACGTTGCCCGTTCCGGGCAGCGTCACCCGGCGCGTGCACACCCGGGCGAGCTCATCACTCACCCCGCGTTCTTCATTGCCCAATACGATCGCAATCGGCCGCCCCGGCTTGATGTCGTCGGTGCGTCCGTGACCGTCGCGGGTCGACGCAGCGACGACTTCGTAACCCGCCGCCGCCAGGTCCTCGACCAGCGGCACCATGTTATAGGGCAACCACACCTGCACGCTCTCAAATCCCCCCTCGGCCACGCGATAAGCGGCATCATTGGGTCGGGCCGCCTCCGGCGTATCCGGAATAATGATATGCTTCACCCCGTAAAACGCGGCCGTGCGCACGATGGCGCCGAGATTGTGGGCGTTGCCGATGCGGTCGAGGATCACAATCGGAGCCCTGGCTGCCGCCCACGCCCGCGGATCACTGCGCGTCGGCCCCACCAATTCGGGTGCGTTTACCACCGCGATGATTCCGCCGTGGTGAATACTGCCCGCCACCTTCTCCAGCTCCTCGTTTTCGACGCACCGGTAGACTTTGCGCATCCGCGCCATGGCCTTGGTCATGTCGCCGACTTTGCGGCCGGTGTCGTAGTCGAAAAAGAGCCGCTCGATGGAATCGGGATTCTGGCGCCAACGCGCGGATACCGCGGCCAGGCCGCATAAATTGATCGTCTTCATGGTTATCGTCTTTCGCTGAACCGACTAGTCTTCGACGCGAACCTCGCCAACCAAAGTAAATTCTTCCCGATCGTGATTCAGATGCCGCACTCGCAACGATGTCGTGGCCGTGACGAACACGGAATCCGGCGCCGTCATTTCGCGCAGCAGTGCCACCGCATCGACGCGACCAAACTTCAGCATCACCACAAAGCGCCGGCACCAACCATTCACCAGCCACGGCGCGATCAGATTGCGCGCCACGTGGTGCGGATCCTCCACCAGATCGCAAAACATCCAGTCCATCACCCGTCCCTCCGGCGGCCGATACCCGAAGGCATCCTCGCGCCGGTGGTCGATCAAGGGATGGTCGAGCGCCCCGCCTTTCATCGGTCCGTTGTCGATCGCAATAACCTGCGCGCCCCGCTTGGCCGCACTGTAACTCCAACCGCCCGGTGCCGCCCCGAGATCGACCACCGTGTCATCCTCGATCGGCTCGTATCCCAGCACGCCATACGCTTCCTCGACTTTGAGGTAACTACGCGAAGGGGCGTCCGGATCATCCGCCATGCGACGCTGACCTCCCCGCGTGAGCTCGCGCGCCAACCATATCTCGCCGAAATCGGTGAACAATACCATCAGCCCGCGCACCGCCCCCACGCCCGCCGGCATCTCCGGCGACGCCAGACGAGCCACCCGCCCGAGCCGTTTTTTAAGTTTTTCCCGAAACGCTTTCTCCACCGCCGAAGCCCGCCGCCCCAGCCCATCGAGTCCGCCCGCGGTCGCAAACACGCAGGGCCAGGCCCCCTCGACCCGTTCGTCCTGCAACGCCGCCAACAGATAGTCCAGGATGCCGCCCGCGAGTTGATTAACCGAATCGCCGCTCACCTTGGTGGGCGCGTGCATGACGGTGTGGGCAAAACAGAGATTCGGCTCCTCCGGCAGGGTCGCGCCTTCGAACCGCATCCAGCCTCCGCCCTGCTCGACCGCCCGCGCTCCCGCAAACGTGAGCTCACGCTCCAGCAACATTTCAAACCCAGGCTGACACCGGCATATCATGCCCGCAGCCTGCCCACCCTCGCCCAGCCCCCGCGAGCTTTTCCCTCGCCCCCATCCAAACCCCGGCTCGGCCCGCTCGTTTGTCACCTATTAGGTGACAAACGAGCAGGATCATCAGAGCGGAAAGCGGACTTGTGGCTCGCGCTGGCAAGCGGCCTGCTGACAGCGTCGACCCATGCGCGTGCTTGTGGCTTTCGATAAATTTAAAGACGCCCTCACGGCTCCCGACGCCTGCGCCATCGCGGGCCATGCCATTGCCCGCCAACGCCCCACGTGGTCCGTCGACGCCTGCCCGTTGGCCGATGGCGGCGAAGGTTTCGCCTCCATTCTCACCGCTGCCGTCGACGGTGAATGGCGCGAGATCGAGGTGCTGGGTCCGCGCGGTGCGCCGACACAGGCGGGTTACGGCCTGGTCGATCCGACGCGTCTGCCCGCCGCCGCCCGAGCCCGACTTGCCCTCGGTCCGGCGACGCGTCTGGCGGTCATTGAGATGGCAGCCGCCAGCGGGCTGCAGTCCCTCACGGCGGCGGAGCGCGACCCTTGGCACACCGACACGCGCGGCACCGGTCAGCTGATCTGCGACGCCCTCGCCGCCGGCGCCGATGCCGTCCTCCTCGGCGTCGGCGGCAGTGCCACCCACGATGTGGGTCTCGGTGCCTTGACTGCCTTGGGCTGGCGAGCGGAACGCGCCGATGGCTCCGACATCGAACGCATCTGTCCGGCTGGTTGGTCCGAGTTGACCAAACTCATTCCCGGCACCGCCCCCCTGCCGGCGATCCGTATTGCCTGCGATGTCTCGAATCCGCTGCTCGGCGAACGCGGAGCCGCGGCGGTGTTCGGTCCGCAAAAGGGATTGCGCGCCGAAGACCTTGCCCGACTCGAGTCCGAAACCGCCCGTATCGCGCAACTTGTCGGCCAGGCGGTGGGTCAACCGGATCTGGAGTCCACGCCCGGTGCGGGAGCCGCCGGCGGCATCGCATACGGATTTTTGACCGCGGCCAACGCCCGCTTGGTGCCCGGTTTCGATCTGGTGGAAGAGTGGTTGGATATCGCCGCCAAACTCGACCAGGCCGATCTCGTGATCACCGGGGAAGGCCGATTCGACGACAGCTCGCTCGAAGGCAAAGGCCCGGGGGCGTTGGCGCTCCGCGCCGTCGAGCAGCACAAACCCGTCTGGATTTTCGCCGGCGCGGTTTCCCTGGAGCAGGCCCCCACAGGCTGCGAACTCACGGCCATCACCCCACCCGGCACAACCTTGCCGGAGGCTCTTGCGACCGCAGGAGCGCACCTCGACCGAACGCTTTCCGAGCGTCTATCCCTCCGCGAATAGGACCAACCGGCGGATGGTGAGATTGCCCACCAAAAGGCGCAAAATAATCGCAACGGAATACGGAACGTTGCGTGCGCCCATAGCCGCGTGAGACGGGAACTTGGGGCAGGATGTGTTTTTGTGAATAATTGGGGCGATACTTCTGATGGAGCGATCGATTCCCGCCCATTCTCGTGCCCAAGAGGCAACGGCGGACGACGTGGAAGTCGTCCCTCCGGCAAGGCCCGTCCTCCGCATACCGGCCTCAGATCCTAAGGTAGGGCGGTTTTGCCAATACCGCCGCACACGCCAACCGGAAAACAGCGTCCGTCTCCCACCCACCGCAACAGCGCGCTCGGCGAGCACGCCCTACCTACCTGCGATCAAGCACGCCCTACTTCTTCACCTCGTTGGCAATGTAGTCGCGCAGTGACTGCTTCATGTCTTTGCGGAGCAGCAAAATTCCCAACAAATTGGGCAAGGTCATGATGACGATCGCCACCGCCGCGAGATTCCACACCAGCCGGGTGTCGGAAAACGACGCCCAAAAGAAACCGAGCACGTAAACGATCCGGTAGTAACGCACCGAACCCGTGCCGAAGAGATAGACCATGGCACGGTCGCCGTAGTAGCTCCACGCAATCGCCGTCGAGAACGCGAACAACAGCAACCCGATCGCGACAATCGTGCGCCCGGCCTCACCAAAATATCCGCGCGAAAAAGCTTCCGACGTAAGCGCCGCCGAGTGCAGCAACGACCGGCCGTGCAGACCGATCGACAAATCATCCAAGCGCCCGTCCGACACCATCACCGCACCAGAAAACGGTTCGCCATTCGCATCTGTCCAGTGGACGTCTTCAGCGACCGAACGGGCATGCAACACGGTGGCCGTGTCCACCACCAGGCCTCCGTCCGCCACCAGGAGTTCGCCCGTGTAGGGCTTCACGGCCCCGGCGTTATCACCACCGAGAAACGCCCCCAAACTGGCCCGGTCGGACTCGTTTTGATCGCTCCATGCCCCCGCCACGATGCGGAGGTCCGCCGATTCAAATTTGTTCTCAAACTTCTCGGTCCACACCCCCGACGAGAGAATGACGATGCCGGTCAAGGTGCAGATCACGATGGTATCAATGAACGGTTCCAAAATCGCCACCATGCCTTCGGATACCGGCTCGTTGGCCCGGGCCGAAGCATGCGCGATCGGCGCCGATCCTTGCCCGGCCTCGTTCGAAAACAGTCCGCGATTCACGCCGCGATTGAAGGCGAAAGCGAAACTCGCGCCCAAAAACCCGCCCATGGCCGCGCTGCCCGTAAACGCGTTTTCAAACACGGCCAAAAACGACGGAATCAAACGGTCCGGGTGCATGGCCAAAACCCCCAGCGCACCAATCAAGTAAAGCACTGCCATCAGCGGCACCACCTTCGACGTGAACGCCGCAATGCGTTTGATGCCGCCTAGAATCACCAACGCCAACAATACCGCCAGAACGCCGCCCGTAATCATGGGACGGATACCAAACGCCGACTCCATGGCCGACGCGATGTTGTTGATTTGTGGCAGGTTGCCGGTGCCGAAGGAACTGATCACCGTGGCGACCGCGAAAGCCGCGGCGAGCCACTTCATGTTCAGCCCGTAGCGCATGAAATACATGGGACCACCCGCCATGCTGCCGTCAGATGCTTGCTGCCGGTATTTATGCGACAACGTCACCTCGACGAACTTCGTCGTCATGCCGAGAAAGGCCGTCGCCCACATCCAGAACAGCGCCGCTGGTCCGCCGAGGAAGATGGCAAACGCCACGCCGCCGATGTTGCCCGTGCCCACCGTGCCTGACAGCGCCGTTGTGAGCGCCTGAAAGTGCGAAGTCTCGCCCGGCATGAGATGCTTGTCCTCCTTGCCCCGCACGATCCGCAACGCCCGACCAAAGAATCGGACCTGCGGGAATCCGAGATAGATGGTAAAAAACAAACCTGTGCCGAGGAGCACATACGGGAACCAGCCCGCTCCGCCCAACAAACCATCCAGCCACAACAAACCTTCGTTCAACGCATGCATACGTCACCCTCTGAACTCGCCCGATGACCGCAATCTGAAAGCTGATGAAAGAAAACGACGACAAGCACACCGACGTTCCCATCCGCCACGCGGTCACCGGTCCAGCTACGACGGAAGGTTGGCCGACGGCATGTGCGTTTGCATGAACACCGCCAGATCTTCCGGCCAGGGCGCGCGAAAGACCCAATCGAGACCCGTCGGGCGCAGGTCGATCTCGGCGCAGTGCAACGCCTGGCGCGCGAGGAGGAGCTTGGCCTCCAACTCCGGCGTCCAGCCGTCGTCGATGAATTTGAGGAACAAGCGCGGATCCGGACCGTAGATTTTATCGCCGACCACCGTGTGCCCGAGCCATTGCGCGTGAGCCCGGATCTGGTGCTTACGACCCGTGGCGAGATCCACTTCCGCCAGCGTGAAGCCGTTCTGCGTTAACAGCGGCTTGAAGTGCGACACCGCCGCTTTGCCGTCCGCACGCACGCAGTCCTTCACATGGACCGGGCTGTCATACTCGCGACCAAGGGGCTGGTCGACGGTGACATCACCCGTGAGTTCTCCGGTCAGAATCGTGAGGTAACGTTTGCCCACTTTGCGCGTCATCATCGCGGTCTGCAGTCGACTCGCCATGGCCGCGTTTTTCGCGAGCACCACGACGCCGCTCGTCTCGCGATCCAGCCGGAACACCAGGTGCATCGTGGGCAGGCCGGTGTATTCCCGGGCGGCCCCCACCAAACTCGACGTCGGACCAAACTTCGACGGATGGCACACGACTTCGCCGGATTTGTTCACGACCAACAAATCGTCGTCTTCGTGAATGATCCACGACTTGAGCTCTTCGAGATCGATCAACTTGACGCGATCTTCCCGAAACGGGCGCGGTGCCCACGGCCCATAAACGGGCGGCTTCGAAGGGGTCTCAGATTCTGGTTTCAAGCTCCCATGAACTCAGATCCGACGACCATCAGCACGCTGTTTTTTAACCACAGATGGACACCGATAAACACGGATGGTCGGAAATTCAGCCTGCTGTATTTTAAAATAGAACGGTTTCAGTGCGTAACGGTAGTGAAGCCATCTGTGTCCATCTGTGGTTATAAAAACCTGCCGACTGACCGGCCTACGTGCCGCAGAAGGTTTGGGTGACGCGTTCCTCGGGTAAGGGAGCTTTCTCCAAGTCGGCGTATTCCGGGCGTTCCTCAAAAGGTGCGGCCAACGCGTCGACCAAACGGTTGAAAGGAGCGTAGTCCCCGGTTTGCGCCTGACGGATCGCCTCTTCCACCCGGTGGTTGCGCGGAATGAGTATCGGATTGGCCGCGCGCATGCCGGCCAGTTTTGTCTCCGGTTCCGCCACGCGTCGCCAATCATCGAGCCACGCTTTCGCCGTCGCCGTCTCCTTGAAAAGAGCGATCAACTCGTCCGGGCTGTCGCCCGCTGCCACCCGCGTGAGTTGGCGAAAAAAGAGCGTAAAATCGATTTCCTGTTCCTTGAGTTTCGCCAATGTCGCCCCGATGAAGGCCACGCCGTCATCGCCTCCGTCCTCATCCGGCAAACCGAGTTTCGCGCAAAAGCCCGCATGAAACCGGTCGTGGAAACGGTCGGAAAATTGCGCGAGCGCCGACTCGGCCCACACCTTCGCCGTATCCTCGTTTTCGTGAATCAGCGGCAGTAACGCTTCCGCCAAGCACGTCAGGTTCCATTGGCCGATCGCCGGTTGGTTACCCCAGGCATAGCGCCCCCGCCGATCGATCGCACTAAACACGCACTCGGGATGAAAGGTATCCATGAACGCACACGGTCCATAGTCGATGGTCTCGCCCGAGACCGCCATGTTGTCCGTGTTCATCACTCCGTGGATGAACCCGAGATGCAGCCACGACGCTATCAGATCAGCCTGCGCGCCGATGATCATTTGCAGCAATTTCACCGTCGGCAGATCCGCTTCGGCCGCCTCCGGGTAGAGCCGACTGATGACCGTATCAACCAACTCCCGCAAGGCGTCCACATCTTCGCGCACCGCAAAATATTGGAACGTGCCCACGCGAATGTGGCTGGCGGCCACCCGCGTGAACACCGCGCCCGGGAGCGGCGTTTCCCGTTGCACGGTTTCGCCCGTGCTGACCGCCGCCAACGCCCGCGTGCTGGGCACGCCCAGCGCGGTCATGGCTTCACTCACGATATATTCGCGCAACACCGGCCCCAACGCCGCCTTACCATCACCGCCTCGCGAAAACGGCGTGCGCCCCGCGCCCTTGAGTTGGATATCGCGGCGGGCGCCATCACGGCCGACGACTTCACCGAGCAAAATGGCGCGGCCGTCCCCGAGCTGTGGCACGAAGTTGCCAAACTGATGCCCCGCGTAGGCCTGCGCAAGCGGCTCGGCTCCCGGCGGCATCGCATTGCCGGCCAACATGGCAATCCCTTCGGGCGAGGCCAACCAGTCGGAACTCAGCCCCAGTTGGTCCGCCAACGCGTGATTCAGTCGGATCAACTGCGGCGCAGGCACGACCGCAGGCGCCGTCCGCGCAAAAAATCGTTCAGGGAGTCGGGCGTAGGTGTTGTCGAAGGCGATCGGCATGGCAGGAGAACCGACTATGCGCCAATCGCCGCAAACATCAAACCGCACGACACCCGGCAATTCGCCCCCACCTCGCGGCAACTCGTCCCTGCCGTCTCGAACCGGTGCCGTTGCCCGCTGTTTTGAACCGAGTTCCCCTACCCCGGGCTTGGACGCTGCCCGCGTCGCGTGCCTCCCCTTTCCCCGTCCCGCAACCCCTTCCCATAATGCGTCCCTTCCTTCGTCTCGCGCTACTGACCTGCTTCCTGAGCGCGTCCCTGGCCGCCAACTCTGTTATCTATTGGAACGAGCAAGTCGTCTCGGCGACGCGCCTCTCGCGCAATCCACCGCCGCTCGCCGGTCTCCACTACGGCACCTATCACGTCGCCATTTTTGATGCGGTCAACGGCATCACCGGCACCTACGAGCCTTGGTTGGTCAAGGAAGCCGCGCCCGCCGGAGCCGATGTCGACGCCGCCGTCGCCGGGGCCGCTTACACTGTGCTCAAGGAATACTGGTCCAATGTCACCAATCCTCGCGTGCTGAAGAAAGCCTACGACGAAGCCCTCGCCGCCATCCCCGAAGGTTCCGCCAAGGTGGCCGGTCTCGCGTGGGGCGAAAAGGTGGCTCGCGTCGTCATCGCCGACCGCGCCGACAGCGGCTGGAACAAACCCATGCCCGGCCAATACACCTCGCAAGAGCCCGGCAAATGGCGTGAAACGCCTCCCGGTTTCCGTCCCCCCGTATTGCCTTTCTGGGGACGCGTCCGCCCGTTCACCATGAAGTCGCAGGACCATTTTCGGGCCCCGCCGCCCAACAGCCCTGAGTCCAAAGCCTACGCCGAGGAAGCCGCCTTCGTCGCCAAGGTCGGTGCCCGCGACGGCGCCGAGCGCTCCGAATACGAAACACTCAGCACGCCCTTCTGGTCCGACGATCTCGGCACCGCCACCCCTCCCGGCCATTGGAACGTCATCGCCCAGGATATCGCGCGTGACCGCAACCTCTCCACCGAGGAGTGCGCCCGCTTGTTCGCGTTGATCAATCTCGCCGGAGCCGACGCCGGCGTGTCGTGCTGGGAGGCCAAGTTCTTCTACAGCACCTGGCGCCCCGAAACCGCCCTGCGCGAAACCACCCCCGAATACAATCCACACATCGAACTCGCGCCGGATTTCATTCCCAACATGGCGTCGCCCGCCTTCCCGTCCTACCCTTCCGGCCACAGCACGTTTTCCGCCGCCGCGTCCCGCATCATCGAACGCTTCTTCGATACCGACGACATCTCGTTCACGGTCACGTCCGACGGTCTGCCCGGCGTCGTCCGGCACTTCGACACGATCTCCGAAGCGCGTTGGGAAGTCGGCATGAGCCGCGTCTGGGGCGGCATCCATGTGATGCAGGACAATATTATCGCCCAGAAAGTCGGCATGGATTTGGCCGACTACATTTTCGACGGGTTCCTGCGACCGCGCGAATAACCGCCGCGTGAACTCGACCGGTTCATTGTATCCTGACGATATGTTCGCCACCGCTGCGCCCTCCCCCGGTGCCACCGTCCGCACGTTGCCGACGACACTGGCTTGGGTGCTGCGGATCGCGACTGCAGGCTGCTTCATCGGTCACGGGGCCTTCGGCGTCATCACCAAGGCCGGATGGCTGCCGTATTTTGGCGTCGCCGCCATTCCCGAGCCGATCGCGTGGCAACTCATGCCCTGGGTGGGCACGATGGATATTCTCATGGGCATCACCATGCTGTTTTTGCCGCTGCGAGCCCTGGCCATGTGGTGCGTGGTTTGGGCGGTATGGACCGCGTCCCTACGCCCGCTCAGCGGGGAATCCGTGTGGGAGCTCTTCGAACGCGCCGGCAATTTCGGTGCACCTCTCGCCCTGCTCGCCCTCGCGGGCTGGCGGGGCCGGTGGTGGACCACACTCCAGCCGCGTAGTGAGAATATCGCTACGACCGCCATGGTGCTGCGCCTTGCCACCGCCACGCTTCTCATCGGTCATGCCGGCTGCAATCTCTTCGACGCCAAACCCGCGTTTCTGGGACTTTACCAAGTCATCCTGCCCAGCGCCAATGGCTCCGCGTTGGTCGCGGTCGGCCTCTTCGAATTCGCCCTCGCCGCCGCCGTGCTCCTGCGTCCTTCCGCCCACCTGCTCTTTTTCGTCTGCGCCTGGAAACTCGGCACCGAAATCCTCTGGCCGTTCGCCGGCAGTCCCTTCTGGGAGTTCATCGAACGGTTCGGCAGCTACGGCGTGCCGCTCGCGCTGGCCCTGCTGCTTTCCCGGACACGCCCCTAATCGTTCTCCTTATTCTTTATCTTTCTCGTTCTCCCCGCCGACCGGATTAATCACCGCTCCTTTTTCAGCCTCCACTCCACGTCCACTTTTGGCGGCATTTCACGCCATCGGAGAAAGAGGAAAGAGAAAGAAACTGTCCCCTCCTTTACCCCATGAAATCATCCGCCTCTCTACTTTTCGCGCTCACGCTCACGTCGCTCACGGCGACGGCAGAACTCCGTGATTATCCGCTCGCGAACCGCCAAGCCGCCCCCGAGGGAGCCACGCCCTTCACCACTCTCTCCTCTGATGAGACCGGCGTGAACGTGCCCAACCTCTACAACGATCCCCGCATGTGGGGCGACCGCTTCCGCGAATACACTCTCGGCGCGCTCGAAACCGGCATCGCCGTCGCCGACTTCGATCTCGACGGCATGCCCGACATCTACGCCGTCTCCAAAAACGGTCCCAACGCGCTCTACCGCCAGGCCATTCTCGGTCGCTTCTACGACGTCGCCGTGCCCGCCGGCGTCGCGGTCGCCGACGATCCCGCCGGCCAAACCGGCGCCGCCGCCGTCGACATCAATCAAGACGGCGCGCCCGACATCTACCTCTGCCGTCTCGACGCCCCCAACCTCCTTTTCATCAACAACGGCGACGGCACCTTCACCGAACAGGGCGAAGCCTACGGGCTGAATATCCACGACGCTTCCGTGCACGCCTCCTTCGCCGACTACGATGGCGACGGTGATCTCGATGCCTACATCGCGACCAACATCCTCGACTTTGCCATGAGTCCCACCGGCCGCCCCGACTACCTCATGCGCAACAACGGCGACGGCACCTTCACCAACGTCGCCACCGACGCCGGCATCTGGGGCAAATCCCAGGGCCACACCGCCATCTGGTTCGATGCCAACCGCGACGGCTGGCCCGACATCTACGTGGCCAATGACTTCGAGACCCCCGACCGGTTTTATCTCAACAACGGCGACGGCACCTTCACCGACGTCGTCGACGAACGCCTGCCCCACGTCACCTACTTCTCCATGGGCGCCGATGCCGGCGACCTCAACAACGACGGTGAGATCGATTTCCTTGTCGCCGACATGCGCGACCAAACCCGCGCCGGCTTCATGACCGGCATGGAAGAGATGGGTCGCGGCCTCTGGGAAATGGAGCGCGTCGCCGAACTCATCCCCCAATACATGTGGAACGCCGTCTACCTCGGCACCGGCACCGACCGCTACGAGGAAGTCGCTCACCTCACCGGTATGAACGCCACCGGCTGGACCTGGGCCGCCCGCATGGCCGACCTCGACAACGACGGCCGCACCGACGTCTTCTACACCAACGGCATGCTGCGCAACTTCGTCGACGCCGATCTCGTCGACAAACAGAACGTCGCGCCCAACCTCAACGCCCGCGCCCGGGTCTGGCGCGACGCCGCCCCGCGCACCGAGCCCAACCTCGCCTTCCGCAACGACGGCGATCTCGGTTTCACCAACGTATCCACCGAATGGGGACTCGCCCACGACGGCGTGTCCTTTGGCTGCGCCATCGCCGACCTCGATAACGACGGCGACCTCGACCTCGTCTACGCCAACCTCGAAGGCCCGCCCTCCGTCGTGCGCAACGACACCACCAGCGGCCACCGCGTGGTCATCAAACTCCAAGGCCTCGCCCCCAACCGCAACGCCATCGGCACGGAAATCACGCTGGAATCCGCCGCCGGCCAACAGATCCGCCAGGTCTTCGGCGAGCGCGGCGTCGTCGCCTCCGAACTCGGCACCATCATTTTCGGTCTCGGTGACACCGACTCCATCACCCGCCTCTCCGTCCGTTGGCCCGATGGCAATACCTCCGACTTCGACAACCCACCCGTCGATCGTTTGCTCGTGATCTCCCAACCGACCGACGAAGCCGATCGACCGACCGCCCGCCTTCACGCTGATCTCGCCAACGCACGCTTCACCGAACGCGCCGCCGCCCGCGGGCTCGACTACACCAGCGACGCCTACCCACTCGAAGAACTCGCCCGCCAGCGGCTGCTCCCCCGCCGCCTCGGCCAGACCGCGCCCGCCCTCGCCTCGGCCGACGTTAACGGCGACGGTCTCACCGATGTATTCGTCTCCGGCGCCCGCGGCCAATCCGGCGCGCTTTTCCTCGCCACAAGTGACGGTGGTTTCTCCCCCGCACCATCCCAACCGTGGGCCGCCGAAGCCGCCGACGACACCGGCGCACTCTTCCTCGACGCCAATCAAGACGGCCATCTCGACCTCTTCATCGCGGCCGGCGGAGTGGAACCCGCGCAGGGCGACGCCCTGCTCCACGACCGTCTCTACTTCGGCGACGGCCAAGGTGGTTTTTCCGCCGCCACCACACTCACCGACGGCGTCAGCACCAAAGCGGTGGCCGCGGCCGATTTCGACGGCGATGGCCGCACCGACCTCTTCGTCGGTGGTCGCTCGATTCCCGGTGAATGGCCGAAGGCTCCCCGCTCATTTCTCTACCGCAACACGCCTGCCGGTCTCGTCGACGTGACCGACAACTTCGCGCCGGGACTGCGCACCGCCGGCATGGTAACGGCTGCGGCCTGGAGCGACCTGGATGCTGATGGCGACCCCGACCTCGTCGTCGCCACTGAGTGGGGACCGGTCAAAGTATTCACCAATGGACTACACGGTCTGGCCGACGCCACTACCGCACTCGGCCTCGCCGATCGCACCGGTTGGTGGAGCGCATTGAGCATCGCCGACGTCAACGGCGACGGCCGCCCTGACCTGCTCGCCGGTAACGTCGGCCTCAACACCCGCTACCAAGCCACCGCCGATCAACCGGTCGTGCTTTATGCCGGAGACCTCGACGGCTCCGGCGGCTTCAATCTGCTCGAAGCCCAATACGACACCGACGGTCGCCTCTACCCCATGCGCGGTCGCAGCAAACTCAGCTATTCCTTCCCCAAACTCCGCCGCAGTTTCCGCACCTTTGCGAAGTTCGCCGAAGCCTCCGTGGAGGAGATATTCGAAAACGAACTCCTTGAATCGTCCCTGAAACTCGAAGCCAACGAATTGCGCAGCGGCGTCTACCTGCAACAGGCCAACGGCACCTTCGTATTTTCGCCTCTGCCGACCGCTGCCCAGATGGCACCGATCCACGGCTTCGTCCACGCCGACCTCGACGGCGACGGCATGGCCGACCTGTTCGTAGCCGGCAACGACTTCAGCCCCGAACCTTCCACCGGCCGCTTCGACGGCAGCCTCGGCCGCCTCTTCACCGGTAATGGCCACGGCGACTTCACGGCGGTCTCCCCTGCGCATAGTGGTCTGATCGTTCCCAGCGACACCCGCAGCGTCCTCCTCCTCCCCGCCGACGCCACCCACACCCAACCCCGCGTCATCACCGCCAACGCCCAAGGCCCCGTCCGCCTGTTCGAAAAAAGGTAAGGCGATCTCGCCGAGACCGTCACTATCCTGCCCGCAAGCTTTTCCGTGAAGCTTGCCCATGGCCCATATTACCATATTACTGGCCAATATGAAGACCACGCTCGACCTTCCAGATGACCTGTTGATCGAAGCCAAGACCACCGCCATTCGTCGCCGAACCACGCTCAAAGCTATTGTGGTAAACGCCTTGCGTCGCGAACTACGCCCTGTCGCGGACGCAGAGAATCCGAACCCTGATCGGTTCGAAGTCAATGAACTCGGTTTTTTGATCATTAAGAAACGACCCGGTAATCCACCAATGACTTCCGACGCGATTCGGACTATTCAGGAAGAAATTGATGAGGAAGACGCCCGGCGTGCGCTCGGGCCGCGCATGCCATGACTACGCTTCTGGATGTTAATGTGCTAATCGCGTTGGTGGATGGCACTCATGTTCATCACACTGCCGCCATTGATTTCTTCAAGGCCACCCATGCAAATGGATGGTCGACCTGCCCCCTCACTGAAAACGGATTCCTTCGCATCCTGGGCCGTGCTGGAACTGACCTTGGTCCCGATTCCCCCGCCTCCGCCCGCGTATTGTTGCGAAGCCTAATCAGCACCCCCGGACACGTATTTTGGCCCGACGATGTGACTTTGACCGATACTAATATATTCCCGGTTCTCCCTCCATCCAAGGATCTGACCGATGTTTATTTGCTCGCCCTCGCAGTAAAGCACGAAGGTCGTTTCGCCACCTTTGATCAACGCTTTGCCCCAACGGTAGTAAAAGGCGGGATGAACGCCTACTTCACCATTCCCGTGCGTTGATTTTCGAACCTCCCGACGACCACAACTGACGTAAGGAATAACGGGTGTAAACAGGAGCGGATCGCACGTTCACCGCGTGATCACCGCCAACGCCCAAGGCCCCGTCCGCCTGTTCAAAAAGCAATAGCCGCAGGCGATCGGTAATATTCAGATCGCGTCCCGCTCCGGCACCCGCAATCGCGCGAACAGTCCCGGCACGAAGCTGCCCAGCGAAATCGTGCGATAGCCATACATCAACAGAAACGCCGCCCATACTCCGGCGTTGCCGAAAGCCGGGCGCAGCAACAGATCGGTCGCGACATACAGCACCGCGGTGATGAGCCCCGCCGTGCGCAGGGCCTTGCCTTGAGTCGTGCCGAGAAAGAGTCCGTCGAGTTGCCACGCCGCGACGCCCAGCAATGGCACCGCAGCACACCACGGCAAATAATCGAGCGCGGCGGTTCGCGCTTCTTCGTCGGCGATAAACGTCTGGATCACCCAGGCCCCTGACACCGCGTAGATCACCGTGAACAGTGCGCCCACTCCCACCGCAAATTCGGAGGTAAGCCGCATCGCCCGCGCCAGTCTCCGCCCGTCCCTCGCGCCGAACGCCTCCCCCGCTTCCTTCTCCGCGACAAAGGCGAAGCCGTCCAAAACAAAAGCCGCCACCGCGATGAATTGCAGCAGGACTTCGTTGCCCGCCGTCGCTGCCGTGCCCATCAACGTGCCCGAACGCACAAACCAACCGAAGCAAAACACCAGCGCCAGCGTGCGAATCATGATGTCACGATTCGCCGCCAACAGCGCCCGCAACCGCGCCGGATCCAACAAGCGAGTCGCGCCCGTTAAACTCCCGCGCACCACCACCAAACCGAAGCCGAGCGCGGCCCACTCCGCGATCGCCGTGCCCGCGCCGATTCCGGCCGGACCAAGCTTCAGCCCGACCACAAACCAGGTGTCCAAAACGACATTCACACCGTTCATCACAATTTGAAATGCCAACATCTGTCGCGTCCGTCCCGTGCCCAGCAGCCACCCCGTGATCCCGAGGCCCATGAGATACGCCGGTGCACCAAAAACCCGGGCATGGAAATACCCACTGGCCAAGGACTCGACGTGCTCCGTGCCGGCAAACCACGCGAGGACCACACTCCGCAACACCGGCGAAACAGCGAGAATCGCGAGACCGATGCCTCCGCCCAACAGCAGCGCGCGTTGCAGCACCGCCCGCACTTCCTTCGCGTCCCCGCGCCCGTTGGCCTGCGCGGTCAATCCAGTCGTCGACATACGCAGAAAACCAAATCCCCAATAGATGAAACTGAACGCCACCGAGGCAATCGCTACGGCCGCGAGGTCCGCCTTGTCCCCAAAGCGGCCCATCACCGCCGTATCCACCAATCCCGTGGTCGCGGTCGCCACCTGCGCCAGCACCACCGGGATCGCCATCGCGAGAACGTTGCGGCGCGTCAGCATCGGGTGAGCGAATGTCGGCTGATCTCGGTCGCACGGCGTCGTGCGACCGGGACAAACCAGCGCGCTATTTTGCCTCCATCGGTCGGAACTCGGCGTCGCTCGGCGTCGCTCGACTCACCAGCACGATGGTCAGCCAGGCAAAGAGAAACCCCGGGACAATCTCGTAGATTCCCGAACCTCCGAGAAAGGAACTGTTCCACCCCATGGTGATCCAGATAATCACCGTCACCGCCCCCACGAGCATACCGGCGACCGCGCCGGCGCCCGACATTTTGGGCCAGGTCAAAGACAGGATGATGAGCGGACCAAACGCCGCTCCGAAACCCGCCCAGGCATTGGAAACGAGTCCCAACACTTCCGCATCGGGGTCGCCCGCCATCAGCGCGGCCACGATTCCCACCGCCAGCACGCTCACCCGCCCCACCGTGACGAGCTGGGTATCGCTGGCTTTTTTATTCATGAACAACCGGTAGAAATCCTCGGTCAAGGACGACGACGAAACCAGCAACTGGCTCGAAATCGTCGACATGATCGCGGCCAACAAAGCGGCGTAAAGGAATCCGGTCACCAGCGGATGAAACAACAGATCCGCCAGCACGATGAAGACCGTCTCCGCATCGTCGATGACGAGGCCATTGCGATGAGCATAGGCGCGACCGAAGATGCCGAGCCCGACAGCGCCGATCACCGAAACCGCCATCCAGCCCATGCCAATATTACGCGCCCGGGGCACGTCCGCCACCGAACGAATCGCCATGAAACGCACGATGATATGCGGTTGGCCGAAATAACCGAGTCCCCATGTCACCGCGGACAGGAAACCGAAAAAGGTCAGCCCACTAAAGAGCGACAGAAAGTTTGGATCGATCGTGCGCAGGCGTTCGCTGGCCACCGCCACCCCGTCGCCCTGGCCGGTGGTGAGCACGACGATCGGCATGATGACGAGCGCGAGCATCATGATGCAGCCCTGCACAAAATCGGTGAGACTGACTGCCAGGAATCCCCCAATGACCGTGTAGGTGAGCACAATCGCCAGCGTGAACCACACGCCGAAGACGTAGTCACTCACCATCGGCAGATTGATCAAATCTCCAAACGCGCTGGAAAATAATTTGCCCCCGGCCACCAACCCGGAGGCCGTGTAGACGACGAAGAACACCACCACGATCACCGCCGAGATGGTGCGCAACGCCATCGCTTTGGACGGGAAACGGTTGGCCAGAAACTCCGGCACGGTCAGCGCGTTGTCATACCGCTCCGTTTGTTCGCGCAGTCGGGGTGCGACCACAATCCAGTTGACCAACGCACCGACGAACAGACCGATGCCGATCCACGCCTCGATCAAACCCGAAGCAAACAGCGCGCCGGGCAATCCCAGCAACAGCCACCCCGACATGTCCGACGCTCCGGCGGACAACGCCGCCACGGCGGGAGACAGTTTTCTCCCTCCCAACATGTATTCCTCCGAGGTGGAGGTTGATTTCTTCGCGGCATAAAAGCCGATCGCGATCATCAGTCCGAAATATAAAAATAAACTGATCCAAATTCCTATGGCCATGAGTGCTTTTCCTGTTCCTTAGCTCGAGTTGTGAGTGAAGCGAAAGACCATCGCACAGACTCGCCGCCATGAGAAGGGCCGATTCCCTTTAGAGCCCGGATCAACTCCCCATCAGCCGGGCGTCGAGTGCCCTATTACGGCAAACATCGCTGCATCACGACGCCCCGTCCCCATTTGAGCCAAAGATTCACCGCCGCTCTCACGCCCTTCGTCATCCCGTGCCAGACTTCCCCAAAACTCCCCGACATGGGGTAAAAAAGCCGGACACCGCCCATTGGCTGGTTTAAGCATAGTTGTCAGGTCAACGTGTGTGCTTCCCTATGACGTTTTGAGCGAACCTCCATTCGACCGCCACTCGCTTGCCCCTAATGGTGCTGGGGCGTTTTCGCTGCGGCTCAAAACCCATCCGCCGATCGACCACGGGGACAAAACCCTTCAGCTCTCTGTCGGCCTTGGAGCAACGCATTCCCGCGGCCAACTTCATCACCGAGGGATTCCATCGTAAGATGAAACTCATCCAACGCCGAGCCTACGGCTTCAGAGACTTCCACAACGACCGCCTGCGCGTCATTGCTCAGTGCGGCTAACCCACCACCCTCATTTGGTCATTTTCCACATTTCCCCCATGTTTTGGTGTAGACCCGAGACCCCCAGCCCCGTTTCTAAAATGGTGGACGCAACAGGACTCGAACCTGTGACCTCTTCCGTGTGAAGGAAGCGCTCTAACCAACTGAGACTATGCGTCCGTCGCCAACCGGCCCGATTCGGGTCAGCCTCATGCGAGGGTCGGGCAACGTGAACAAGCGTGCTCCGCAAATCAAGTCGGTTTTCGCAGTGGAATTTCGTCGATGTTAAGACGTGCTCGCCGAGCGCGCCGAAACTGAAGCTTAGGAACCGTGTTCGGCGGTTTCGGCGAAACCGCCCTACCTGATCCGTTTGGCTACGTGTTTGGGTGTTTTGGCCGGGCCGTTCAGTTGCGCGCAGATTTCGCAGGTGTGCCCGTCGCAGCCCCGGGCCGAGCAGAATTCGCGACCAAAAAAGATGATGCGCAGGTGGAGCTTATTCCACTCGTCCACGGGAAACAGTTTTTTCAGGTCACGCTCCACTCGCTGGACCGTGCCCCCTTGGGGCGAGAGCTTCCATCGTTGTGCCAAGCGCAGGATGTGCGTGTCCACCGGAAACGCCGGCACGCCAAACGCCTGCGCCATCACGACCGAGGCGGTCTTGTGTCCTACTCCCGGCAGCGCCTCCAACGCCTCAAACGAAGCCGGCACCTTGCCGTCGTGTTCCGTCATAAGGATGTGGGAAAGCTTCCAAATCGACTCCGCCTTGCGCGGAGCCAGCCCGCACGGCCGGACGATCCCGTTGATCTCTTCCACCGACAACCGCACCATCGCCTGCGGCGAAGACGCCCTCGCAAACAACGCCGGCGTGATCAAATTCACCCGCTTGTCAGTGCACTGCGCCGACAACAACACTGCAATCAACAGCGTGTATGAATCAGAGTGATCGAGCGGGATCGGTGTTTTAGGATAAAGCTCGGCCAACCGGCCGGAAACGTAACTGGCTCTCTCGGAACGGGTCATCGGACAAACTCCTGCTGATCATCCACCAGTGACGCAACGTTTACACAGCTTTTCTTGCCTGCTTGGCGTATCAAATGCACACTGCCTGTGTATTGATCTAACTAGCCGCACTAGCAAAATCACTGATGATGATTTCCCGCCCCCTCTTTCGTAGTTTAATCACGGTAAGTCTGACTACTTCGGCAATCCACGCACAGGTATTGTTTAACCAAGACTTTACGTCGTCCACCGACTTCGAGGACTATTTCAGTGAAAGTCCGTCAGCTGGACAATTTAACGACATAAACACAGGTGCCAGCAACGTGGCTACCATCAGCAATGGCACGCTAACTTTCACCAAGAGCGTCGCGGGATCAGGTGGGTCTTCTGGATTTGTTAGAACTACAGACATAGGTCTGAACCCCAACGTTCTCCAGTTTAGTTTCACGTTTAATGTTTCTGGGAACAGCAGCGATCAGACAAGTGGAACACAATTAGTGCTCCAAGTTGGTGCGGGCTTTGGAACTGGGGTGACTGCGGAATCAAATAGCGAAGTGCATTCGCGCATCGCGTTCAATTGGACGGAAATTGGTGGGCAATGGGCCATTGAACCTGGTGGCGGTGGTTCAGCTTCAAGCAACTATATTGGGGCTCAAACCGTTACTTGGGTCGTGAACAATTCTGGTTCGTCTTTTGACTACACTGCTCCCAACTCATCGACGACTTCTGTGGCAAATGACTCCTATGATTTGTGGATTGGCGATACTTTGGAATTAACGTCGGTCACAGCTACCAGCGCCAGCCAGTCGCTCACTGACTTCAAGTTTGCTTTCAATACCGCAGCAAACGCAGCGACAATTTCATTCGATAACCTATCAATTTCATCGTTATCCGCGGTCCCCGAGCCCTCCTCTTTCGCTACTTTAGCCGGTTTTGCGGTGCTCGGTTTGGCTGCTTCACGCCGTCGCCGGAGCTGCTCCGCTTCGCTCGCGGCTTAATTCGCTCGGAGCCTTGCTTTGAATTTGCCGGACGGTGGGCCCTGCCTACCGTCCTTTTTTATGCCTGCTTCCGCGACCGACGTTTCGTCGCTCACCGACCTTCTTCCTCCTACCGATAGCTTCGCCCGTCGCCACAACGGGCCCGATGCCGCCGACCAGGCGCACATGCTCGCGGCCTTGGATTTGCCTTCCCTCGACGCCCTCGTCGATGCCGCTGTGCCGAGTGATATCCGCCGGGGTCCGCTCGACTTGCCGGCCGCCTTGGGTGAATCCGCCGCGCTGGCCGAACTGCGCGCCATCGCCAGCGAAAACCAGGTGTTCCGGAGCTTCATCGGCCAGGGTTATTACGGCACGGCCACCCCCGCCGTGATCCAGCGCACCATTTTGGAAAATCCGGGTTGGTATACCGCTTACACGCCTTACCAAGCCGAGATTTCTCAGGGCCGTCTGGAGGCGTTGCTCAATTTCCAAACGCTCGTCACCGAGCTGACCGGACTGGAGATCGCCAACGCTTCGATGCTCGATGAGGGCACCGCCGCCGCCGAGGCCATGATGATGGCGCACCGACTGCGCCGCGGCAAAGGCTCCACCTTCTTCGTTTCGGAAAAATGCCACCCGCAAACCATCGACATCGTGCGTACCCGCGCCGAGCCGCTGGGATTGTCGGTTACCGTCGGCGATCACACGACCTTCGCGCCCGATGCCGAGACCGTCGGCGTGCTCGTGCAATACCCCGACACCACGGGGGACATCATCGACTTCGAGTCCTTTTTCACCGCTGCCCATGCGGTCAAAGCGCACACCATCGTCGCCACCGATTTACTCGCGCTCACCTTGCTGCGCGCGCCCGGCGAATTCGGAGCCGACATCGCGGTGGGCTCGGCCCAACGCTTCGGCGTGCCCATGGGCTTTGGCGGTCCGCACGCCGGATTCCTCGCCACCAAGGACGCCTTCAAACGTCAGATGCCCGGCCGCCTCGTGGGCGTTTCCAAGGACGCTCAGGGCAACCCGGCCATGCGTCTCGCCCTCGGCACCCGGGAGCAACACATCCGTCGCGACAAGGCCACGTCCAACATCTGCACCGCGCAGGTGCTGCTGGCGGTCATGGCGTCGATGTATGCCGTTTATCATGGACCGGCCGGACTCCAACGCATTGCCCGCCGCACCAAATTGCTCACCGAGTTGCTCGCCGCCGGATTGCGCCAAGCCGGTGCCACGGTCAACACCGCGCCGGTCTTCGATACCCTGACCGTCGGCAGTGTCGCCGCCCGTCGCGTGCACGCCGCCGCCCAGGCCCAGCAGTTCAACCTGCGCACCGTCGACGACTACACGGTGGCCGTCTCGCTCGACGAGACCACCACCCTCGCCGACGTGCAGACGCTGCTGAGCTTTTTCAATGAATCGGCCACCGTGCCGGAAACCGAATCCGTTCGCGACCGCGTCACGTTGCCCGCGCCATTCGCCCGCACGAGTGCGTTTCTCGAGCACCCGGTCTTCAACGCCCATCACACCGAGCACGAGCTGCTGCGCTACATCAAGCAACTCGAGGCCAAGGACCTCTCGCTGTGCCACTCGATGATCTCCCTCGGCTCGTGCACCATGAAGCTCAACGCCGCCAGTGAGATGTTCCCCGTTTCCTGGCCCGAGATCGGCCAACTCCATCCGTTCGCGCCCGCCGAGCAAACCCGCGGCTACGCCCGCATGATCAGCGATCTGGAAACGTGGCTCGCCGAGATCACCGGATTCGCCGCCGTCTCGATGCAACCGAACGCCGGCTCCCAAGGAGAATACGCCGGCTTGCTCGCCATTCGCGCCTACCACGCCGCCCGCGGCGAACCGCACCGCACCATCTGCCTCATCCCCACCAGCGCCCACGGCACCAACCCCGCCAGCGCCGTCATGGGCGGCATGACTGTCGTGCCAATTGCGTGTGACGATCAGGGCAACATCGATCTCGCCGACCTCGATGCGAAAATCGAACAGCACGCCGCCAATCTCGGCGCGCTCATGATCACCTACCCGTCCACCCACGGCGTATTCGAATCAACGATACGTGAAATCTGTCAGCGCGTGCACGACGCCGGCGGGCAGGTTTACATGGACGGCGCCAACATGAACGCCCAAGTGGGGCTGACGTCCCCCGGCCACATCGGCGCCGATGTCTGCCACCTCAACCTGCACAAGACGTTCTGCATCCCACACGGCGGCGGCGGACCCGGCGTGGGCCCGATCGGGGTGGCCGCGCACTTGAAGCCACACCTGCCCGGGCACCCGCACTGGGGCAACGAAAGCTCCATCGGCGCGGTGTCGGCGGCGCCCTATGGCTCGGCCAGCATCCTCGTGATTTCGTGGATGTATATCCGCATGATGGGTGCCGAGGGACTCGCCGAGGCCACCAAACTCGCGATCCTCAACGCCAACTATGTCGCCAAACGCCTGGAGGCGTTTTTCCCGGTCCTGTATCGCGGCAATCAAAACCTCGTGGCTCACGAATGCATCATCGACCTGCGCACCTGGAAACCGCACGGCCTCGAAGTCGAGGATGCGGCCAAGCGCCTCATGGACTACGGGTTTCACGCGCCCACGATGAGCTTTCCGGTCGCGGGAACGTTCATGATCGAACCGACCGAAAGCGAGTCGCTCGCTGAGCTGGATCGGTTTTGCGATGCCTTGATTTCCATCCATGGCGAGATGCAGGCGGTGGTGCATGGCGAGTCCGACGCCGCCAACAACCCGTTGATCAACGCCCCCCACACCGCGCAAATGATCGCAGCCACCGAGTGGGTGCATCCTTACACGCGCGATGTCGCCGCCTTCCCGGCGGAATGGACGCGCCGCAGCAAATTCTGGCCGACGACGGCCCGCGTCGACAACGTCTACGGCGATCGCAACCTCGTGTGTTCGTGCGTCGGCATGGAAAACTACGCGGAAGCGTAGGACAAACGCACGAATCCTCGCCTCTCCGTCTCGCGGGCACGTTTCACGCTCAAACCAAATCCCTCATGCGCTTCATTCGACATCTCACCTCCACGGGCCCGGCCTGGGCCGCCCTCACTCCCGATGGCGCGACTCGCGCGGTGAAGGGCGACTTGTTGGGCGAGTATCATGTGACCGAAACGCCGGTCACTCCGACGAAGGTTTTGGCGCCGATTGCCCCGACCAACATCATCGGCATCGGGCTCAACTACCGCAAACACGCGGAGGAAGGCGGCAAAGCCGTGCCGGAGCGTCCCATGTGGTTCATGAAGACCACCGGCTCGCTGCAGCATCCCGGTGACCCCATCCAGTTGCCCAGTTGCACGGAAAACACCGACTACGAAGGCGAGCTCGTCATCGTCATCGGCCGCGACGCGCGAAACGTTTCACCGGAAGACGCCATCGACCATGTGCTCGGCTACACCATCGCCATCGATGTCTCGGCGCGGGACTGGCAGTTCAAACTCGGCGGTGGTCAGTTCAACCACGGCAAGAGCTTCGACACATTCTGCCCGTTGGGTCCGATGCTGGTCACGCCGGACGAACTCACCGATCCCGACAACCTGCGCCTCGTGACTCGCATAAACGGTGAAGTGCGGCAGGATTCCACCACCGCCGACATGGTGTTCGACGTGCGCACGCTGGTTTCGTTTCTGAGCACCGATCGCACCCTGCCCGCCGGCACCATCATATTGACCGGCACGCCGTCCGGCGTGGGCTACGCCCGGAAACCTCCGGTTTGGCTCCAGGACGGCGACACCGTGGAAGTGGAAATCCAAGGTATCGGCACCCTGAGTAATCCAGTGCAAGGCTAAGTTTTTCCCGAGTTTTTCACGGATACTAACAGCGCAAATGCCACGCATTTGTGACATCATTCCGCCGTTATTCGGGTAATAATATCACGCAATATCTTTGTTTTAAATCACTTATAACCCATAAGTATTTCGAATACTGGGGAAGCGCGTAACGCAACGCCAATCCGCTGACAACTTATTCACATCACATTATGTCTGCTGCGGGGCAGCAGCGGCCGTGATGACTGCGGCAAAATGTTCCGTCATTCCAGTCGATGCCGGGCAGGTATAATTTTCTCAAATTACGTTTATTAAAGCGGTCTGAATCCACCCGAAACCGCTCGATTTCGGCAACTCCCGCGGCAGGCACGCGTCTCATAGTTTACTATGAAAACTCCTTACCTCCGCCTTTTCACCACCGTGGTGTTTTCCATCCTTCTCTCCTCCGTCGCATCGGCCAAGAGCACCGAAATGCCGCGGCTGCAGGTGACGGTCGAGACCCCGACGGTGTTTGATATCATGAATGAGAGCGACATCGCCGATGCCTTGGTCGCCCAGCTGCAGGAATCATTTCGTCGTGGTGGCTTTGAAGGTCGTATCACGCACGTCGACCGCCTGGACAAAGTGTCAGACCGCATCCCGCTGCTGACCGTGCGCCTTTCCGATTGGGAACGTCGTCGTTCCGGTTTCGTCGAATGCCGCTTCACCGCCAAAGTGACCACGGTTGATGGCCAGTCGATCAACCTCGGCAGCTTCAACGGCCACGCCACAACCTGGAATCGCTCGGATCGATTCACGCTTTCCCAAGCGTTTGAAGACGCCGCCGCCGATGCCATGCGCGAACTCTACCGGGACTATCGGAAACTCGACACCGCCACGGCCGACACCAACGCCAAGTAACGGCGTTGCCACCGAAGCCGGCGCCGGCGATCGCCGCAAAACCGCCCTACCCGCTCGATTCGAGTGCCCACGCCGCCGCGACCGACGCCAAGTCGGCCACCACGTGGGTGGCCCCTGCCTCACGCAATTGCGCTTCCGTGTGCGTGCCGGTCGTTACGCCCACGAAGGCCATGCCGGCCTGCTGAGCCGCCGCGACGTCAAACGGTGAGTCGCCGACCAAGCAAGTATCCGCCGCCGCCGCGTCCAATCGTGCGAGCGTCCAAGCCGCGAAGCGGGGTTCGGGCTTGAGCCAGTCGGTATCCCCGGCTCCGACGACATCGGCCAGCAACGGTTCGACCCCGAGGTGCGCGCAAATACGTCGGGCCGATGGTCCGTGTTTGTTGGTGAAGACGGCGGCCTGCACGCCGGTCCGCTGCAACGCCTGCAAGATCTCCGTCGCCCCCGGCATGAGTTCGACGCCCTCCAGCATCGTCTCGTCCCAGTATGGACGGTAAATGGCGAGCGCCTCGTCGACCCGCTCTGGCGGCACGAATTTACCCATCGCTCGCGGCAGCCCGCCACCGATGGCTCGTTTTACTTCCTCGTAGGAAGGCGCTGGATAGCCGAGCTGCGGCAGGGTGTGCACGTAGCAACGATGAATCGCGGGCAGATGCTCGATCAACGTGCCATCGAGGTCAAAAAGGACGGTGCGGAAACGCATGGAATGATACGGTCGCCCGGACGCCATGATCGCCGCAAGAAATTAGGTTTTGCGACCGACGATCCGACGACCGATGGTTTGCGCCCATGTCCTCCCCGCTCGACCAACCTGCCCCCACCGCCAGGCTCGACGTATCGGCGGACAACTTGCGGGTGCAGTTGGGAGGTGATTGGCGCATCACCGTCTCCGCGCCGCGCTGGGACGAGTTGGTGAAAGACACCAAACCCGCCCGGGTGGATTTTGAAACGAGCGACCTGCAAGGTTGGGACAGTTCGCTGGTGCTTTTCATCTGGGCCGCCAGCAACTGGTGCCGGGTCCACGGCGTTTATTGCAACCAGGCCGATCTGCCCGCGGCCCTGGGCGAACTGGTGGGACGTCTGGAAGACCGCACCTGCCATCCGATCCCCACCGGACGCCCGCCCGATTTTCTCTCGGCGGTCGGCAACGCGACCATCGATCTGTGGGAGAAGGCGAAGCAGTATTCCAATTTCGTCGGCGAGTGCGTGATCAGCAGCGGCTACCTTGCGCGGCATCCGCAGAAATTTCGCTGGCGCGATTGTATCGCCGAAATGCAGCGCTGCGGTGCGATGGCCCTGCCCATCACCGGTTTGATCGCGTTTTTGGTGGGTGTGATCCTCGCCTATTCCGGCGCGGTGATTTTGCGCCAGTTCGGCGGCGACATCTGGGTGGCGGATCTGGTCGGCGTGACCATGACGCGCGAAATGGGTGCCATGATGACCGCCATTGTCGTGGCCGGCCGCACCGGTGCCTCCTTTGCCGCCGAGATCGGCAACATGCGGGCCAACGAAGAGGTTGATGCCCTCGTGACGCTCGGTATCCGGCCCGTGGATTTTTTGGTGATTCCCCGGATCGTGGCCCTCGGCGTCATGATGCCCCTGCTCGCCGTCTACGCCAATTCACTCGGTATCTTCGGCGGCATGATGATTGCGTGGGGCCTGCTCGACATCCCGCCCACCGCCTACTGGGTCGAGCTGTTGACCATCGTCGACACGTCGGACCTGATGACCGGTATCATCAAAGCGGCTACATTTGGCGCCATCATCGGTCTGGCCGGTTGCCTGCGGGGCCTCCAAGCCGATCGCAGCGCCTCGGGCGTCGGCCAAGCCGCCACGTCGGCCGTGGTCACGGCCATCCTGCTCATCATCGTTTCCGACGCGGTTTACGCGGTCGTCTTCAACATCCTCGGCTGGTGAACACATCCCCCGCTCAAGATCACGCTTTGCCCGCCATTGTCGCCGAGGACCTGGCGGTGGGCTACGACGGCGTGCCCCTCATGGAGCACCTCGATTTCAGCATCGCGAAAGGCGAAGTGTTTTTCGTGATCGGGGGCTCGGGGTGCGGGAAAAGCACCCTTCTGCGCCACCTGATCGGGCTGCAACAACCCATCGCGGGAGACGTGCGCATCTTCGGCGAATCCTTCGTGAAAGCCGACTCCGAGCGCCGTCGCCAATTTCTCAAAACCTTCGGCGTGTTGTATCAAAGCAGTGCGCTGTGGTCGTCGCTCACACTCGCGGAGAATATCACCCTGCCGCTGGAGGAATATACCGACCTCAACAAACGCGAACGCGCTCAACTCGCCCGCCTCAAACTCGCCCAAGTGGGATTGACCGGCTACGCCGATTACTATCCCGCCGAAATCAGCGGCGGCATGAAAAAACGGGCCGGTCTCGCCCGCGCTCTCTCGCTCGACCCGGACATCGTGTTCTTCGACGAACCCTCGGCGGGACTCGATCCCATCACCTCGCGTGAAATGGACGAACTGATCCTCCAGGTGCGCGATACCTACGGCACCACCTGTGTGATCGTGTCGCACGAACTGGCTTCGATTTTCGCCATCGGCGACCGGGTGATCCTTTTGGACAAACAGGCTCGCAGCATCATTGCCACCGGTCCTCCCAAGGAACTGGCCTCCACGAGTCGCGACCCTCGCGTGCTCGAATTCCTCCATCGCGGCGACGTGATCAAACCGGCGTAAATCGAACAACCGCCACCCGTTCTCCCCTCCGCGCTCGTAATCGTGATCGATAACCACCTCACTCCCTCCTCATGAAGACCAAGGTCAGCCCCACGGTAGTCGGCTTCTTTGTCATCGGCGCGATGATCATCGGCATGATCGGGCTCTTCTCGTTTGGCAGCCTCAACTTTCTGCGCAAGCCGCAGCGTTTCATGGTGTATTTTGACGAGTCGGTTTCGGGCTTGGATGAAGGCTCGCCGGTAAAACTCCGCGGGGTGCGCGTGGGTCGTGTGTCCCAGGTCAGTCTCACCTACAACAACGCCACGCAAAAATCGGTGGTCGCCGTGCTCTGCGATCTCAATCGCGCCGTGCTCACCGACCTCAACGGCGAGCTCATTGATGTGTCCGACCGGGCCGAAATCGAAAAACTCATCGAAGACGGCCTCCGTGCCCAACTCGGGGTGATCGGCCTCGCCACCGGCCTGCTCTACGTCGAACTCGATTTCAAAGACCCGCTGGAATACCCCGTGCCCCGCCGACATCTCGTGCCGGTGGAGCACGCCGTGGTGCCGGCGGTGCCTTCGACCATTTCAGAGTTTCAAAATACCTTCACCGAGATCCTCGCCAACGTGAAGGACATCGACTTTTCCGCCATGGCCCGCGAACTCCAGGGCCTGCTGGCCGACAGTCGCAAGCAGATCAAATCGATTGATCTCGCCGCTCTGGGCCAGGAGTGGACCGCCACGGCGAAGTCGATTCGCACCCTCACGGACAATCCGGCGATCCCTTCCGCCCTCGCCAATCTCGACGGTGCGCTGGGCGAACTGCGTTCCACGCTGCAACGTGTCGATGGAGCGGTCGACCCGACCGTGACCGAACTCGCCGAGACGTTGCAGCAAGCCCGCACCAGTCTCGCCGCGTTGGATGCGGTTGCGGCCACCACCAATCAATTCATCTCCGCCCAGAGCGGCATCGGCGCCGAAGCCGCCGCCGCCCTGCGACAACTCGGCGAGGCTTCCCGAGCCATCGCCCAACTCGCCGACTTCCTCGAACGTAATCCCAGCGCCTTGCTCACGGGTCGAGCGAAGGACAAATAACGCCCCGTGCCCGCCGTCCCGTCCGGCCACCTCCCCCCGATTTTCCCGATGAACCTGCGCGTCCGTCTTCAACTCTGTCTCGCCGCCGTCTCGCTCCTGCTCACCACCGGGTGCAACGTCATTCCCGCCGCCAAACCCGACCCCACCCGCTTCTTCGTGTTGGAAGATGGGGCTTCGACCGCGGCCTCCAGCTCCGCGCCCGCGGGTGTCGCCATCGGGCTGCTCCCGATCGAGGTGCCGGCCTACCTGCTCGACAGCCGCGCCATCGCGGTCATGACGGCGAACCACGAAATCACTTACCGCACCTTCGACCGTTGGGCCGAGCCGCTCGACGAAGGAGTGACCCGCGTATTGCGCGGAGCTCTCGTGCAAAGCGACAAAATCAACCGGGTGGTCATGCCGCCATTCCCGCTGAACCTGACCCGGGACTACGAACTGAGCATCAGCGTGCTGGAATGCACCGGGGTGAAGAACGGTCCGATCCGCTTCTCCATCGCCTACACGCTCACGCGGCCCAGTGGCGAGCTCCAGCAACAGGGCAAGTTCATCGCGCCGGCGACCTCCTGGACCGGCGATTCCGGCGACCTCGTCGCGCAACTCAGCGCCGCCGTCGCCGCCGCGGCCGAAGCCATCGCGGCGGAGCTACCGTAGATCCAACCGGAGCCCAGGCGAACGCTCGCCAGCCATAACGATTCGCCGCCCCGTCCCAATGCGTCCCCATCTGATCGTGCCGATGCTGGTTTGCCGCGATCCCGGGGCGGAGATCGCATTCTGCCAGCGCGCCTTTGGCGCGTCCGAACTGTCCCGCCGCGAGACCGAGGACGGCCGTGTAGTGCATGCGACCCTACAGATCAACGGATCGCTGATCATGGTGCATGATGTGTCGCAACATCTGGCGAGCGACGCTCCGACACCGGACGGCAGTTCGCCCGTGGTGATCTACCTCTACGGAGAGACCGTGGACCCCGTAATCGAAACAGCCATCGCCGCCGGAGCCCGCGTAGTGCTGCCGGCCGCCGATCAGTTTTGGGGCGACCGTGTGGGCCGTGTCGTGGACCCCGAAGGTCACGTCTGGAACATCGCCGCGCGGATCGAGGACGGCACCTGACTCAACCCGTCGTCGCCCGACCCAACACATCGCCCATTCTCGCGTAGACTTCGCGCTGTTGAGCCCCCTGGGTTTTCAAGTCCTCGGCCAGTTCGATCCGACCGGCTTGAAAAACGGTGATCACACATGAGCCACCGAATTTGAAAAGCCCCTTTTCCTCGCCTTTCGCGTTAACGCGATCCGGCACGTAAAGTTGCCGAATCGTGCCCACACACGTGGCCCCGACTTCGAACATGGCCACCTGTCCGAAGCGCTCGGAATCGAGCAACGTGCGCATGCGTTTGTTTTGCACGAGGTATTTCACGTTGCGGCGCAACGCGATCGGGTTGACCGAGTAGAGCGCTCCCTTGATCAAAGTCGTATGGTCGGGCGTGCCCGCGACCGGGAAGTGGAAACGGTGATAATCCACCGGACAAAGCCGGGAAATGACCATGGTGCCCCCGGCGAAAGGTGCGGCCAGCTCCGCACTCCCAAACAACTCCGCGAGCGTGAACTTGGATCCCTTGACGTAGAAACCTTCGGCCGCATCCACATCGGCAAACGCCAGGTGGCGGCCATCGGCGGGCAGCACGGCGACATCATCGCCGGCGGCGATCGGGCGGGCGGCGGGTTTGAGGGCACGCGCGAAAAACTCGTTGAACGTCTTGTATTCCCACGCCTGTTTCCCGAATTCGTCGGCATCGAGATCGTAGTCGACGACAAATGGCAGCACCTTGTTGCCACTGTATTTGCGGTTCATGCGGTGACCGTAATACCACGAGAAAAACCACCGTTTCAGCAGCACCGCCGTGGTGGCCCGCCCCAGCCCGGACTCGTAGGCCCAGCGCAACCAGCGCTCACCATAAATCTGCTCGGTCTCAAGCTGCTGCGTGTAACGATTGAAATACTGGACGGGCGTGGAGGCCATGGGCGGGAAAGAAGGGAAATCTCGGTCGGGCGGTCACCACCGAGGCGACATCCGAGGAAAATTAGTGCGAGCGGCTGGCTTGCCGTTCGTCGAGCAGGCGAGTGAGCAATGTGTCAAATCGATCGGCTTCATCGATCTTCTCGTTGATTTCGTGAAAGGGCTCGCATTCGTCCGGGTCGGGAAAGGCCTCGAGCAAGGCGAGGATCGCCCCCGGACAAAGGCGACGAAGTTGGCGCCCAAGCTCGCTGGGCGTAAACACGTCGAGCGGCGGTGCGACCAGCACCACGTCGACGGAGTCCGGAGCCATGAGAATGTGGGAAATGGCCGCGAGACCATCGGCCACGGCGGTGACACTCCGGTTGGGCCTTACGGCCATCGCCGCCGCCGACGTGCGCCAGAGTTCATCGTGTGAGATAATCAACACGCGCTCGGACTGCGAAATTTCGGCCGGCGCCGTTTCTTGAGCGGCCCCCAGCATGGGCACAAGTTTGTGGGTCCGGTCGTCCAGAAACGCCCGCAGATTTCGTTCCGGAACGCCGAGTGCCGCCGAGGCGCGGGCGAGATTCGAAGTCGTGCGAATGACGCGATCAATGTGCAGTTCCGCGGCGCGCTCGATGTGCGACTGCAGCGAAGGCCAACGAGCCGCCGCCACCGCCTCGGGCAATTCCTGCAGCGTCAATTTCGGTTCGGAAAGTCGCGATGCGACGTGATCCGCGATCTGGTGCACTTCCGTGTAATTACGGGGCCATGTGTAGGCGGATAATGCTTCGCGAGCAACGGGATCCAACTCGGGGCGCACCTTACTGGGATAGCCCGCACTGGCAGTGATCGCATCGAGGAGAATCTCCGGCACATCAGCCCCCAAATCCATGACCGGCGGAATTCGCATCGAAAAAAGCGACAGTCGGAAATAAAGGCTTTCGTCCAACTTGCCCTCAGCTTGGAGCAAATCGGGATCGGTGTGCGTCGTTGCCACCACGCGGATGTCTTTCACCTCGCGGATCAAGTCCGCCAGTTTGAGTTGGTCATCGAGCGACAAGGCTTCGATTTGCAGAAACACCAACATGCCACCGGCAAAAGGCTGTAACCATGCCTGCGGGTGCCGCCCCCAGGCCTCAATGGCTTCGGCCGCATCGTCAGCTCCGAAATCAACGATCTTCAGCGGACCGGCCGCACGGTGAGAGTGTCGGTGCAACAGGCGGAGAATATCCGCGTTAAACACGCCCTCCCCGGCTTCAACCAACACGCGATTGCGAACCTTGGCCAAACGCGCGAGGCGGAATCGAGTATCGCGCAAACGCGTCCCCGGCAGGTAGGGGCGCAAAGCCTCCTCCAAGCCCTCCACCGTAACTTCACGCACAGGCGCCCGCACGGCAGTCGTCTCAATGGGCGCACTGGAACCGGACTTCGGCTCATTGACGGTCTTTTCGAGCACCTTCTTGAGTTGCTCGATCCGCAGAGGCTTGGAGAGAAATTGCACCGAACCGAGCTTCAAGGCCCGCATTTGGACGTCGGGGTCGCGCGAGGCGGAAAAAATTACCACCGCAATCTCCGGGTGCTCCTTGCGCACGATTTCCAACAGCTTGAGCCCGTCCATCGGCGCCATGAGCACATCGGAAATGATCATCTTGGGCGGGTTCCGGGCCACCACTTCCAACGCAGATTCACCATCGGTCGCCAGATCGACCTCGTGGCCCAAACTTTCCGCCAACGTGGACATGAGCTGTCCCGTCGCGCGATCATCTTCAACAATCAGTATCTTGGCCATGGCTTAGGAGTGGGATAAAGACGACCAGACAGGAACAAGCGACAGGATCGCGATTATCGGCGAGGTCTTCATTCTTCCACAAATTCTTCAGAAAGCTGCATCAACAAGGCGGCGCTGTCTGCGGGCAACGACTGAAAAGCGGCCCGCATCGTGCCGGGGAGAAATTGGTAACGCCCGCCCGGCATGGTCAACACGTGCCGCAAGGCCGGCATCCCCGGCGGCTCATCGGCCGCCTGCGCGTCCACCAGCACTCCGTCGGACACTGTCACAGCGGCCGTCATGCCATTGGCCGACTCGAGCAACAATTCCCCGGTCTTGCCGGTGAGATGAAGCACCCGGAGGAGCTCGACCAAGACAATCGGCGTGAAGGATCCCACCAGCCGCACTGATTCTTGATTGTGCGGGTTCTGTTTCGTCTCCGCGGCGCGTTCGCGCAGCTTGTCCGCCTCCTTGTCCCAACCGAGTTGATCGTATTTGTCCGCCAGTCGCTCCATATCCTCCGCCGTGGGACGCGTGGCGATCCGCTGCTCGAGCTCGCTCAGCTCCCAGAGATCGTCGAGGTTTTCAGTGGAATCATTCATGGCCGATGCGAAACGGAATCAGAAATTTATAAAATTAGTAGAGGGCCAAACCACAACTCATGAACCGGTAGCTCGTTGCACAAGATGCGGCGCCGACTACCAGAGATGATCCATCCGCCAGATGATCACAAGAGTAAGCGTCAAAAAGCCCGCCGATCGGTCACGAAAGGCGGGCTGGTAAAAACGACGTCATGACGACCGCAAGGCGGTCGCGACGCGGCAATTAGCGGGAATCTGCTTCCCAGGCCGCGATCTGCGGCATGACGAATTCGAATGGCACGAGCACGCGCGTGGAAATTTTCTGCCCCTTCGCTTCAGCCGGTTTGAAGGTCCATTGACGGGCTGCCTCCACCGCCTGGTTGGCAAAGGCCGGGGCGGTCGCTCGAACCGCATTCGCTTCGACCACACGACCAGTCGAATCAATCAGCATTTCGACCGTCACGAGGCCTTGGATACCCTTTTCCCGCAGCTCGCGGGGATAAACTGGGGCGACTCGAGTCTCAATGACGGGCGCTTGATCCATGCCTTTGATGTGAGCCACCTTGGACACGCCGCCGTCGCGGGCTTCAGGGGAACGGGCCGTGGCTTGATCCGCCGCTACAAGGGAGGAACCAGAAAGCGCGATGGCGATCGCGCAGGAAATCACGAGTTTGGTTTTCATGGGACAAATGGGGGTTAAAGGCTCATAGGGTGCCGGCTGCACCGCTGTGTGACGTTATTGTTACACCGTAACGTTTACGTCACATAAACCAAGGAGAGTTTTGTTACGTTTTGGGGGTCTAAATCAGGGAAATTTCGCCCGCGCGCAGGGTTTCGAACCATCGAGCTGGCGCTACTTCGCGGTTTCACCCAAATACCTTCCCATGATAACCCGTTTAACGACGATGGCATCGCTGTTCGCGACCGTCATCATGGCCGAAGTCCCGCAAGACATCCCGGGATTCCACTACGATCGCACCGTCGGTGACATCTCCGCCTATACCTTGGAAAAAAATGACCTCAAGGTGCTGCTCTTGCCGGAGCATACCTCGCCGGTCGTCACCGTGATGGTGACCTACTTGGTGGGTTCCCGCAATGAGGTGACCGGAACGACGGGAGCCACCCACCTGCTCGAGCATCTGATGTTCAAGGGATCCAGCAAATTCAATCAAGAGAATGGCAATGGCTACGACCAGACCCTCGATCCCTTGGGCGCTCAAAACAACGCCACCACCTGGCTCGACCGCACCAACTACTACGTCAATTCGCCCAACGATCACCTCCCGACGATCATCGCCCTGGAAGCGGATCGGGTGCGGGGCCTGCTGCTGCGCGAGTCCGACCGCCAACCCGAAATGACGGTGGTGCGCAATGAGTTCGAGCGCGGCGAAAACAGCCCGTTCAGCGTATTGCTGGATCAAGTCGGTTCGGCCGCATTCATTGCCCACCCCTATCACCACTCCACCATCGGTTGGCGCAGCGACATCGAAAACGTGCCGATCGAAAAGCTCCGCGAGTTCTACGATACCTTCTATTGGCCCAACAACGCCACCGTGTCGGTGATCGGCGACTTCGAGCCCGCGCAGGCTTTGGCGCTCATTCGCGAACACTTCGGGGTCCTGCCGCACTCTCCTCACGCCATTCCGGAAGTTTACACCGAAGAGCCCAAACAGGACGGTCCTCGCCGCCTCATCGTCAAACGCGCCGGACAACTCGGGTTGATTGACATCGCCCACAAAATTCCGCCGGGCACACATGCCGACTATCCGGCCGTAACGGTGCTCAGTCGTATTCTATCGTCGGGTAAAGGGAGCCGCCTCTATCGCGCCTTGACCGACCAAGGCCTGTCGACCGGCACCAACGCGTTCCCGTTCTACAATCGGGACATGACGCTGCATCACACCCTCATCCCGCTCGCCCCCGGGATCGAACACCAGACCGCCGAAGACGCGGCGTTGGCCGAAATCGAAAAAATCAAATCCGACGGCGTGACCGCCGCCGAGGTTTCCTCCGCCGTGAGTCAGATACTGGCAGAATCCGCCTTCTCCCGCGACGGCTCGTTTGCCGTCGCCGGCGTGCTCAACGAGCACATCGCCGTCGGCGATTGGGCCGCCTATTATACCCTGGATGAAAAAACTCAGGCCGTGACCCCGGCCGATGTGCAACGCGTGGCCCAACTGTATTTCATCGAGGACAGCAGCACGACCGGCTGGTTCGTGCCTCAGCTCCCGACCGAGTAACTCGTGCAACCTAAGATCCTTTCGCTATGAAAACTCGTTCCCTTCTCGCACTCGCCCTGACCGTCGTCGTCTGCGCCATCCACGTCACTGCTCAGATCGCGCCCCGGGTGGTTCAGTCCTCCGTCAACCAAATCAATCTGTATGTTCTCCCCACCGGGGTGCGCGATGTTGTCACCATCGCCGGTAGCCTGCCGGCCGGCGACGCCGCCGCGCGTCGCGGGAATGTTGCGATCGCAACACTCGTGGGCGAGATGCTCGACCAAGGCACCACCCGACAAGACAAGTTCACCATTGCCGATCAGTTGGAATCCGTCGGCGCGGAGCTGAGTTTTTCGGTCGGCAATGACACCCTCAACATCTCCGGACGTTGTCTTAAAAAAGACCTGCCCGTCGTGCTCAGTCTGCTCTTCGAACAGCTCCGCGAACCGGCCTTCAACGCCGAGGATCTCGAGCGCGTCAAAACCCGTTTGATCGGCGGATTGCAACGCTCCCTCGAGAGCACCAGCGCCATCGCCAATGAAGCCTTCAATAACGCCATCTACCCGGTCGACCACCCCAACTATCAGACGCCCGTCAAGGCATTCATCGCGGCGGTGGGTCAGGCTACGCTGGACGAGCTGAAGACTTTTCATGCCAGCCACTACGGTCCCGACGGATTACAGTTGGTGCTCGTCGGAGATGTTGCAGCCGACCAAGTCGAAACCACCATCCGCACCGCCACGACAGGATGGACGGGCGGCAGTGCGATCATCAAAACCGATGTCGCCGCCACCGAACTCACCGATCGTGGCACCGTTGTGAATGTCAACGTCGCCGACAAAACCAGCGTGAACATCGCGTGGGGCCAAGCGTCCGGCCTGCACTACACCGACGAGGACAGCTTGGCGCTCGACGTCGGCACGGCCATCCTCGGCCAAGGGTTCACTGGTCGTTTGCTCGCCAAGATTCGAGACCAGGAAGGCCTCACTTACGGCATCGGCGCCAACGCCACCAACGACACCTACAACGACGGCGAATGGTATATCAAAGGCACGTTCGCGCCCGAGTTGCTTGAGCAAGGCATCGCGTCGACCCGTCGCGAACTGGAAGCATGGTATAACGACGGGGTCACGGCGAAGGAACTGGCCGAACGGAAGACAAACCTTATCGGCACATTCAAACTGCAACTCGCCACCACCGGTGGCTTGGCCCAGTCAATATTGCGGGCCGTGCAGCGAGGCGATACTCTGGAGTCCCTCGATACCTATCCCGACCGCATCGAGGCGCTTACGCTTCAGGAAGTAAATCGCGCCATCAAACGGCATCTCAATCCCGCTGACATGGTGCTGGTGCGCGCCGGCACATTGCCGGGGGCGAGCAACTGATCGAACCAGTGCCGGTTAATAGTGAGGGGGCCGCTCGTTCGGATCGAGCGGTGCCTCCCGCCCGGCCATGCGCTCCCGCAGGGCGGCGAGTTCATCACTCAGTTTTTTCAAGGCATCGCCTTGCTGCAGCATCACTTTGTCTTGTTCCAATACGTGACGCTCAAGCCAAGCCATCCGCTCTTCCAATCGGGCTACTCCGTCGTTTTGCATGCTGTGATAACTGAGATGCGACCTTGCGATCGCATCAAACTTTCTCCGCGTCACTCTTCGACATCGAACGGGCTTCCTCCGCATCAGCTTCACGCTGAGCCGCCGCTTCGGCTTTCAGTTTATTCAGTTCCGGCACCACGACCGATTGATAACAATCCGGACAAACCGAATGGCTGAAATCGGTCCCCGTCCGCGTGTTGATGTAGCTCTCGATCTGCGTCCAGTAATTCGAATCCTCGCGAACTTTTTTGCAGTAGGAACATATCGGCAAAAATGCCTCCAACGTCCGCACCTGGGTAGCGAATTGCAGGATACGTTCCGCCACGCGCAGCCGCATCCAAAGCTCATTCACATCGAGCGGCTTGCTTAAAAAATCATCCACGCCGGCGTCGGCGGCTTCACGTTCGTTCTCGGTCGAGGCCGTGCGACTCGTCAGCAGAATAAAATAAACGTAGTCCTCCGCAGGCCGATCGCGCACCCGACGACAAAACTCCAATCCGTCCATCTGCGGCATGATCCAATCACACACAATCACCCGCACTTTTTCCCGCTCCAACGCATCCAGCCCCGCTTCACCATCCTCCGCCTCGATGACTTCATGGCCAAGTTTCTTCAAAGCCTGCCGCAACACGCGACGGGCAACCGGATCATCTTCGACGGCGAGGATTTGCAAGGTGTGAATTCAGTTGTGCCACATAGTATCGGCGGCAGCAACGCAGCTAACTGGCATTCGAGGCCCGACGTCAACTCCCGGCCGATGCTCCCCGCCGAAATCTCGACCACACTTAATCCAACAAACCGACCAGTTCTGCCGCCGTGGAAACCGGGGTTTCACATTGAAAACCACGGCAAACTTGGGCGCTCGGTTCCCGTCCCCGTCCGACGACTCCGACCAGCTCCGGAACCCGCTGCACCAACCAATCATCGCCGTCGATATCAGCCACCGCGATGACCACCCGTCGCTTGGTTCCGGCATTGCGCGCAACCTGCGCGAGTTCTTCCCAACGCGGCTTGCGAACGTCACCACTCAGCACGATCTGATACGGACTGCCCAACGCCCACTCCATCGCACTCAGTAGCGCGGGCAACGCCCATGGCGTCTTCGACCACACCGGCCGCAACGCCTGAACCACGCGAAGGCCCCGCTCGCGGTAAGACTCATCGCGCAACATCGCGCCCAACCGGAACAGATTTGACGCCGCCAGAGAATTGGCCGACGGCTCGGCTCCGTCCTGATCATCCTTCAAGCGCAACACGACCGATTTATCCGCGGCGTTTGCTTGGAAATATCCTCCCCCGGCATCGTCCCAAAAGTGGACATTCAGCGAGATCTGCAGCTCGTCCGCCCAACGCAACCACGCCGAATCGAACGTGGCCTCATACAAATCAAGCAGTCCCGAGATCATCGCGGCGTAATCTTCCGCGAACCCCACCGGCGATTGGCGGCCGTCGCGCCAACAGCGCACCAGCGTCTGCGTCGCTTGGTCCCACATTTCACTTTTCACAAAAGCGGCCGCCGCCACCGCCGCCTCGCGGTATCGATTGCACTGATCGACCCATGCAATCGCATCAACGCATGATGCCCGGGCGAGCGCGCCGATCATTAACCCGTTCCAAGCGGAAACGGTTTTCTCATCCCGAAGCGGCCGTGGTCGACGCTCACGTTGGGTTTTCAATTTGACCAAATTTCGCGACAAAGACTCGGCCACTTCGCTCGGACTACGGCTTAATTTTTCCGCGACTTCCCCGAGCGATTTTTGCTGCTTCAAAACATTGAATCCGCGGAGCTCCTGCTGGTGATCCCTTTGGCCCGGCACATTGCCCGAGACTTCGACGCCGTAGAGGTCAGCGATCCACTCCGCATCACCACCCCAAAGCATATTCAGCTCATCGACTGACCAAACATAAAAGGCTCCTTCCTGCCGCAGCGTCTCGCCTTCGCTGGTGGCCCGAACCGAATCGGCGTCTTCCGCCGCAAAAAACCCGCCTGCCCCATGCCGAAGTCGCTCGAGCACGTATTCAAATATACCGCGAGCCGTCCAACCTAGGCGCTCATCTCCCGAAACCACCAGCGCATCGAGTAAATTGACCGCAATCTGCGCCTGATCGTAGAGCATCTTTTCGAAGTGGGGCACACCCCAGCCTTCATCCACCGCATAACGATGAAATCCGCCACCAACGTGATCATGAATACCACCCATCGACATACCCATCAACGTCTTAACGACCATGTTCATCGCCTCCTGCCCCGAGGCTGAATCCAAGCCCTGAATCACCGCACAACGAGTAAGGAAAGTGAGATTGGCGGGGCGGGGAAACTTAGGAGCACCTCCGAAGCCACCAGACGCTGCATCGAAATTTTCGAACAAATAGGTGTAGCATTGCTCGTAAGCCTCCCCGGCCGGCTCCGTGAAATCAGGCAACGCATCCCCCAGCGGGGCCTCCTCATGATGGGAAATCAGTGATCGAACGACGCGCTCACTTTCCGCCACAACCTTTTCTCGATCCTCCGCCCAACCGCGAGCAATTGAGTCCAAAACTGTGCGGAACCCGGGCCGCCCCGCTTTTTCCTCGGGCGGAAAATACGTTCCACCAAAAAAAGGCTTCAACTCCGGCGTCAGCCAAACCGACAACGGCCAACCTCCATGTCCGGAAACCGCCTGAACGTAGGACATATAGATCCGATCAACTTCCGGGCGCTCCTCTCGATCGAGTTTGATTGAAACAAAATTCGCATTCAATTGAGCGGCCACCGCGCTGTTTGAAAACGACTCGCGCGCCATGACGTGGCACCAATGACAGGCCGAATAGCCGATGCTCAGAAATATCGGTTTCCCGGAACTTTGCGCATATTCGAACGCCTCCGCGCCCCATTCAAACCAATCAACTTCATTTTCCGCATGTTGTTGTAGGTAGGGAGAGAGAGATCGAGACAGTCTGTTGGCCACATTAACTTAAGACGCCATTCGCGCGGAAGAAGCAAAGGCCAACCCCACAAAACGATGGATATTAGATGCTCCCCGAGGTCGAAATTGATGGAGACCCGTATTCTCCGGCGCCCCGTCGCTTGATTTCCGGTTCACGGAACAAGCGGGCCATTCCCTAAGACTCTCCGCTTTCGCCAAAAGCCCGCCACAGCATTTCCACCCTTTTCCCGCATTCTGGATTTTCCTGCAGCCATTGCTTCAGCAAAAACGGTCGCACCGCCGAGTCCGCTTCCATAAGTTCCCGAAACCAGAGTTCCTCTGGAGCGAAAGTTCTCGCCAAGTGTGGCCGGAAATTCATCGGAACGGTTGCTTGGAGATGAGCCATGGTTACTGAAACGCCTGACTTCGGCTGATTCTTTCAAAAATAACATTTCGGCCAGTTTCTCCGTTTGAATTCGTTTCACGACACGGAAAACAGAATCCACAAACTCAAATCTACTAAATTGCATACGACGACCCGTCAGGAACTTATCGATGTCATTCTGCCCTTGGCGAAGTCCGAGAACCGAGATGCTCAAACGGCAGCGATTGCACGCAAGTTGGGAATTTCACCAGCTCGCATCAAGGGCACGAAACTGCGCAAACACTCAATTGATGCCCGCAAGAAGGATATCAAAGTCTTGCTCCGATTCGAAGTCGCCATCGATGGACCACTAAAAGAGGAATCACTCCCCTCGCCTCATTACCCCGATGTCGCAGACGACGCACCGCGAGTAATTGTGGTCGGAGCCGGACCGGCAGGGCTATTCGCCGCCCTCCGGCTCATCGAGTCGGGCATCAAACCCATCGTGATTGAACGTGGAAAAGATGCCTCCAGTCGACGGTTCGACCTAGCTCCTATTCTGCGAAAAGGAACCATCGTGGAAGATTCGAACTACTGTTTCGGGGAAGGCGGCGCGGGAACATTTTCTGACGGTAAACTCTACACTAGAGCAACTAAGCGAGGACCCGTTGCTCAAATTTACGAAACATTCGTCGCACATGGTGCGCCTGACAGAATTCTTGTGGATTCACACCCACACATCGGATCGAACCTTTTGCCCAGCGTCGTCATGGCGATGCGGAAAAGCATCATCGCGGCCGGCGGTGAGGTAAGGTTTCAAACCAAAGTAACCGGACTTTTGTGTCGGGCGGACCGAATTATAGGAGTCACCGATTCCAACCAAACCGAAATTTTAGGTGAAGCCGTAGTTCTGGCCACCGGACACAGTGCCCGAGACATTTATCGATTGCTGCGCGATGAACAAATTGTGTTAGAACCCAAACCATTCGCGGTCGGAGTCAGAATCGAACACTCTCAAAGCTTCATTGATTCGCAACAATACCATTACCCGCGCAATCAAACTCGCGACGAGATGCTCCCCGCGGCGAGTTACCGCCTTGCCACCAAAATAAAAAATCGAGGCGTGCATTCATTTTGCATGTGCCCTGGTGGATTCATCGTTCCAGCAGCGACCGAAAATGACGAAGTTGTGGTAAATGGAATGAGTCTCTCACGACGAGACTCGCCCTTCGCCAATAGCGGGTTGGTGGTTACCGTAGAACCCGAAGATACCAATAGCTTTCAGGAGCTTCACGGTGTGCTCGCTGGTGTCGCTTATCAAAAAGCATTGGAAATTTCCGCTAAAGACTCTGGCGGAGGCGGACAAAAAGCTCCCGGACAACTTGTTAGGGATTTTCTAGAAAACAAATCATCTAACGAACTAATCCCAACCAGCTATTTTCCAGGTCTGACAGCTGCACGGATTGATAAGATCCTTCCCAATGCTATCACCTGGCGTCTGCAGCAAGGATTGAAAAAATTTGCTCAAAGCATGCCGGGATATGTCTCAGACGAATGCCAACTCATAGGATTTGAAACGCGCACGAGTTCACCAGTCCGAATCCCACGAAATAGTCAGACCCTTCAAAACGATCAACTTAAAGGATTATATCCGTGCGGAGAAGGAGCGGGATTTGCAGGCGGAATCGTAAGTGCTGCGATGGATGGCCTCAAATGTGCAGACGCAATTAAAGTATTTCTAGAAGCGAAATAAGACTTCGATCTTGAAAGCGGTATTTTAGCGAAGCTCCGAGTGCGAATACAAGAAGACCCGGACGCTGCTTTCGCAACATCCGGGTCAAAAACCTGGCGACAACTTACTCTCGCGGGACCTTACGTCCAACTACCATCAGCTGCTCGGGGCTTAACGGCCGTGTTCGGGATGGGAACGGGTGGAGCCCCCGGCATATGACCACCAGGAAGGGGAACCCAATCGATGATTGGGTAATTGTATCAGTTCAGATTAAATTAAATTTCTGTAAGTAGGTGAAATAAACGCCTAAGAACAACAAGCGCTATATTTGCATAAACCGGCAGGGTCATTAGTAGCACTACGCTGAACATGTTACCATGCTTACACTTGTGCCCTATCAACCGGGTGGTCTACCCGGACCCTGCACTGACCGAAGTCAGATTGAGACCTTATCTTGGGAACAGCTTGGCGCTTAGATGCTTTCAGCGCTTATCTTTTCCGAACTTAGCTACCCGGCGCTACCACTGACGTGATAACCGGAACACCAGAGGTTCGTCATTCTCGGTCCTCTCGTACTAGAGAATGAACCCCTCAAGTCTCAAACGCCCACAGCGGATAGAGGACCGAACTGTCTCACGACGTTCTGAACCCAGCTCGCGTACCACTTTAATCGGCGAACAGCCGAACCCTTGGGACCTTCTCCAGCCCCAGGATGTGATGAGCCGACATCGAGGTGCCAAACCGCGCCGTCGCTGTGAACGCTTGGGCGCGATCAGCCTGTTATCCCTAGCGTACCTTTTGTCCTATGAGCGATGGCGATTCCACATTCAACCACCGGATCACTTGATCCTGCTTTCGCAACTGCTCGACTTGTAGGTCTCACAGTAAAGCTCCCTTATACTCATGTGCTCTATAGCCCGATTACCGACCGGGCTGAGGGAACCTTCGAAATCCTCCGTTACTTTTTGGGAGGATACCGCCCCAGTAAAACTGACCTGCTATCACTGTCCCTCCTCCAGATAATGGAAAGAGGTTAGACGCCTAACCAACAAAGAGTGGTATTTCACATTGTGACTCCTCTTCACCCTGGAGTGAAGTATCAACGTCTCCCACCTATTCTACGCAATGAAAATCAAGCGACAATAACAGCTTACAGTAAAGGTGCATAGGGTCTTTCCGTCCTGCTGCGGGTAAGCGGCATCTTCACCGCTACTACAATTTCACCGAGCATCTCTCCGAGACAGTCGTCAACTCGTTACACGATTCGTGCGGGTCGGAACTTACCCGACAAGGAATTTCGCTACCTTAGGACCGTTATAGTTACGGCCGACATTCACGAGGGCTTAGACCCGAAGCTTGCACCTCAGGTTTTCACCTTTTCGCATTGGTCACGTGTCACTCCCTATACGTCGTCTTGCGACTTAGCAGAGAGCTGTGTTTTTGCTAAACAGTCGGTTGACGCTATTAACTGCGACCCTCCGAAGAGGGCACCCCTTATACCGAAGATACGGGGCTAATTTGCCGAGTTCCTTAGAGAGATTTAACTCGCGCGCCTTAGAATACTCATCCCGGATACCTGTGTCGGTTTGCGGTACGGGCGACCTGCATAGTAATCCTAGAGCTTTTCTTGTAACCTTGTTTCCCTACACCCACTCAGCCGTAGCTTTGCAGTGCCTTGTCATAACAGGTCTGTAGGGTCCCTCGATCAGCACTCTAGGGATAGTTGCAAGCCGGCGGAGGAATATTAACCTCCTGTGCATCGACTACTCCTTACGGCCTCGTCTTAGCTCCCGGCTAACCCTGGGCGGACGAACCTTCCCCAGGAAACCTTATCCTTACGGCGAGATGGAATTTAACCATCTTTATCGTTACTCATGTCTGCATTCTCACTTCCAAGCGCTCCAGAATCGGTTGCCCCTTCTCCTTCGCTGCACTTGGAACGCTTTCCTACTACTCCAGATCTAAAGATCTGAAATCCACGATTTCGGTATATGGCTTAAGTCCCGATCATTTTCGGCGCAATTTCACTCGATGGGTCAGCTATTACGCACTGTTTAAATGGTGGCTGCCTCTAAGCCAACATCCCCATTGTCTAAGTAAAATCACATCCTTTACCACTGAGCCATATTTAGGGACCTTAATCGATGGTCTGGGTTGTTTCCCTCTCGACAATGGACGTTAGCACCCACTGTCTGACTGCCGAGCTTCACCCTGTGGCATTCGGAGTTTGATAAAGTTCAGTACCCCGGTAGGGGCCCTAGCTTATTCAGTGCTCTACCTCCACAGGTCAGCGCTCGACGCTATACCTCAATATATTTCGGAAAGAACCAGCTATCAGGGGGTTTGATTAGTCTTTCGCTCCTAACCACAACTCATCCGAGCATTTCTCAAGATACACCGGTTCGGTCCTCCACGTTATTTTACTAACGCTTCAACCTGGTCATGGTTAGATCACCTCCCCTTCGGGTCTAATGCCAGCAACTGAACGCCCTATTCAGACTCGCTTTCGCTGCGCCTCCACCGCTGAGCGGCTTAGGCTTGCTACGGACATTAACTCGCAGACTCATTATACAAAAGGCAGGCAGTCACTCCACAAGGGAGCTCCTACTGATTTGTTAGCCATCGGTTTCAGTTACTATTTCACTCCCCTAACAGGGGTGCTTTTCACCTTTCCCTCGCGGTACTAGTTCACTGTCGGTCGTCATATTGTATTTAGCCTTACGCCGTGGTCGGCGCAGATTCACACCGGGTTTCACGTGTCCGGTGCTACTCAGGATACCACTAGGTCGGCGCGGGCTTTCGATTACGGGACTGTCACCCTCTTTGGTCACTCTTTCCAGAGTGTTCTTCTAGCCGTTGCTCCCCATGTTGTGGTCCTACAACCCCAAAAGGATAAATCCTTCTGGTTTGGGCTGTTCCGCTTTCGCTCGCCGCTACTTACGGAATCGATTCTCTTTCTGTTCCTACGGTTACTGAGATGTTTCACTTCACCGCGTGTCGCTCTACCCAGCCTATATATTCAGCTGGGAGTAATGCCGCATTACCGGCATTGGGTTTCCCCATTCGGAAATCTCCGGATCAAAGCGTGCGTGCCGCTCCCCGAAGCTTATCGCAGCTTGCTGCGTCCTTCATCGCCATATGACGCCAAGGCATCCACCAATGGCTGTAACTGGTTTATGCAAACGCTCGTTATTCTAGGCGTTTATCTTACCCACTTACACATATTTAATTTAAATTATATTTGGATATATAATCCTGAACTGTCAAAGAACAAAAATTGTTCATCTTCAATGCCTTCCGTCCAACCGTATGGTCACATAACCATGGTGGGCCCAGATGGATTTGAACCA